>DAHVRV010000019.1:0-46373 GCA_027322285.1 Actinomycetota bacterium | reverse complement strand
ATATAGAAGAGAGTTCAGTGAAGTTGAGTGTTAGATCTCCACAAGTAGGTCAAGCCACAGAAGACCTAGACGGCGTGTTCATCGGAGAGCCGTTCACAATCGCGTTCGACCCCGATCTACTTCTAGATGGAGCCGAAGGAGTTGTTTCAGACAGGGTGTCGATGGAATTTACAGAGATGAACAAAGCGGCATGCATCTCCAATGTTGACGACAACAGTTATACCTACCTTCTGATGCCAATTAGGTTCTAGCCATTTTTATAGGCTGAGCGGATGTTCATCAAAAGACTTGAACTTCACGAATTCCGTAACTACAAAGACTTGATTTTTGAGCCGAAGTCAGCCGGCGCGATTGTGATAATCGGAGGCAACGGGCAAGGCAAGACGTCGTTGTTGGAAGCGATAAATTTCCTTGCAACGAAAAAGTCTTTTCGGGGAGCTTCCAAAGAATCCATGATTGGTTACACGGGGGCCGAAGCCATAATTCGAGGAAATTTCGAGAGTTCAGCCAATCGGGAAATTCTTGTCGAGGCATCAATGAAAAAGGGTGGGCGGGACCGCTTCACGCTAAACAAGCAACCACTTTCGAAAATTTCTGATATCAGCAAGACGATTCCGGTAACGGTATTCGCAGCTCAAGATATAGAGGTGGTGCGGGGAGCTCCTTCGCTCAGACGGGATTTTCTAGACCAATGTGTCTCGATGCTTTTTCCAAGAGGAGCATCAATTATTTCCAATGTGGAAAAGATATTGAGACAAAGGGGAATGCTTCTAAAACAAAGCGGCGGGCAACTTAGCCCAGACGTTGCTTCCACCTTGGATGTTTGGGATCAGCAACTAGGACTCTATGGTTCGAAGCTGGTTGAGCTGAGACGTGATTTGCTGGCTATGATCGCGCCCTATGTCGCTGATGCGTACAGAAGCATCTCCCGAGGCAGAGAGTTATTGACGCTGACTTACAACTGCAGTTGGACTGGAGACCTCTATCAAGAGCTGGTTGGCGGCAGGAAGGATGACTTAAGAAGGCAAGTGAACGGTACTGGGCCCCACAGAGACGAATTGGAGATAGATTTAGACGGCCACCCGGTTAGGCACAATGGCTCGCAAGGGGAGCAAAGAACCGCTGCCTACGCCCTTAAGGTAGCATTTCACTCACTCTACAAGGATAAGGAGAACGAAGATCCGATTCTTCTGCTCGATGACGTATTTTCAGAGCTTGACACCCAACGCAGCGAAGCAATTCTTGGCTCCGTATCGGCGGCTCAGACAATCTTGACTACGACGGGAAATATCCCAAAAACTATCGAACCGACAGTTGAAATACATATAAAAAGCGGAGCGATAATTGATACCATTTAGTGTGAGCGGTTCTTTAGTTTCAGACGATATCGAGCTGTCATGTATTTGATAAAGAAACCAGACGACGAAGAAATTCCACGCATAGATGAAACTCTCCAATCGCTGGCAAAATCCATGAGAATGCCCGCGAACACTTCCACCCATGAAGTGTTCGATAGGTGGTGGGACATTGTTGGCCCGTATTTGGCGACACAGAGCAAGCCGTTGTCAATAGAGGGCAGATCGTTAATAGTTGCGGCAGCAAACGCAACAGTTGCAAAAGAGTTGTCGCTTAGTAGCCCGTCGATCGCAAATCTCATCAATGGTTTTCTAAAGATGCAGGTAGTGGACAAATTAGAAGTTAAAACCGGAGCCAGTTATGCCCGACGTTTTAGGCAATTCGGCTAGACTGAAGACAGAGTTTTCCCACCCTATTCAGCGGTTTCTCTTTAACTACAGCTATGCCGAAAGGTCGATTCGAAATGGCGATAAACGCCGGTCTTCAAGATGATTCAAAAGCAAACATGAACGATTACAACGCCGAAGCTATCACAGTCTTGGAGGGTCTTGAACCAGTTCGATTGCGGCCGGGAATGTACATTGGCTCTACCGGGCCTTCTGGACTGCATCACCTGGTATGGGAAGTGGTCGACAACTCAATTGACGAGGCCATGGCTGGATATTGCGACAAGATCAAAGTCGCAATATTGCCGGACGGATCATGCCGGGTGGCAGACAACGGTAGAGGAATTCCCGTAGACGAGCATCCTCAATACGAGAACAAGAGCGCTGCAGAAATCGTCTTGACGATGCTCCATGCCGGAGGAAAATTTGGCGGAAGCGGCTACAAGGTGTCGGGGGGTCTTCACGGCGTCGGAGTTTCGGTAGTAAACGCGCTTTCGGAAAGACTGTTGCTCGAGATAAACAGGGACGGGAAGTCCTATCAGATGGAGTTCAAGAATGGCGGCACGCCCATGGCGCCGCTGGAAATGGTTGGCAAGTCAAAGGCAATCAAGCACGGAACAACTGTAACCTTCTGGCCAGATCCGACAATTTTCGAAGAGATAGATTTTCGTGCTCAGACAATCACGGAAAGACTGCAGACGATGGCCTTTCTGAATAAGAGCCTGGAAATCCAGTTTGAAGATCAAAGAGCCGGCAGAGAGCAAACCGTAGTTTTCAAATACGACGGCGGAATTGTCGACTACGTACGCCATTTGAATCATTCCAAAGAGTCTCTTTTTAGAAAAGTAGGCTATTTCTTACAGAGTGAGGATGTACAAGAAGTAGAAATTTCATTTCAGTGGAACACGGGATTTTACGAGTCGATTCACTCCTACGCAAACGGAATTGCCACTATTGACGGAGGAATGCACGAAGAGGGCTTTCGCAAGGCTCTAACCAATGTCTTCAACAAATACGCCAGAGGCAAGAATCTACTAAAGGAAAAAGAGGAAAATCTGCAAGGCGAAGACATAAGGGAAGGGCTGACAGCGATAATCGCGGTAAGGCTCCAGAATCCTCAGTTCGAAGGGCAAACAAAAGGAAAGCTGGGAAACGTCTCGATCAGATCATTAGTCGAGAGGACAACCAACGAAAAACTAGCGGAGTGGCTGGAAGAGAATCCCCGCGAAGCATCTCAGATAGTCCAAAAAGCAATTATCGCGGCAAGAGCCAGAGTTGCCGCCCGCCAGGCCAGGGATTTGACAAGGCGTAAATCAGCTCTAGAGGGAGCTGGGTTGCCAGGGAAGCTTGTTGACTGTTCATCAAAGGATCCTCGCGAATCGGAGATTTTCATCGTCGAGGGAAACTCTGCCGGGGGTTCGGCAAAAGATGCCAGGGACCCGAGGACCCAGGCGATTCTTCCAATTCGCGGAAAGATCCTCAACGTCGAGCGCGCCCGAGTCGACAAGATGTTGAAGAACACGGAAATCCAGGCCTTGATTTCAGCAATAGGGGCGGGTTTGGCGGACGATTTTGATTTGACGAAGATTCGCTATCATAAAATCATCATTCTGGCCGATGCCGATGTTGATGGATCCCACATTCGCACTCTTCTTCTGACGTTTTTCTTCCGTCAAATGAAGCCGCTCGTGGAGGGAGGCTTTGTGTATGTCGCTCAGCCGCCGCTTTTTTCCACCCTTGTAGGCAAAGAAAAAGTGTACCTCAAAGACGAGAACGCCAAAACTTCTTTCCTAGCGGAGCACCCAAACCACAGAGCCGAGTTCCAGCGTCTGAAAGGGCTTGGCGAAATGGACTTTGATGAGCTTAGAGATACCACGATGGATGTATCGAAGCGGTCGCTGCTGCAAATCAGCGTCGACCAAGCGGCTCTCGCTGATGACGTATGTTCAGTCTTGATGGGGGAGGATGTTGAGTCCCGGAGGCGTTTTATCCAGACCAACGCGAAAGACGTACGATTCCTAGATATTTAACTCGTAATAAAGAGGAAACGAATTGAGTCCTGATAACAGAAATGACCCCAACGGGCTATTTGTTGGGGTAATCGAACCGATCGAAATACAAGAGGAGATGGAGCGCTCTTTCTTGGAGTACTCAATGTCGGTGATCGTCTCCAGAGCTCTTCCTGATGCGCGGGACGGTCTAAAGCCCGTCCACAGACGGATTTTGTATTCGATGTTCTCGGAAGGCATGAGGCCGGACCGGCCACACGTCAAGTGCTCCAAAGTGGTCGGCGACGTGATGGGAAAATTCCACCCCCATGGCGATTCGGCGATTTACGACGCTCTCGCCAGAATGGTGCAAGACTTTTCGCTTAGGCACCCTCTGATTGACGGCCATGGCAACTTCGGCTCGCCCGATCCGGACACCGGTCCAGCGGCTTCGAGATATACGGAATGCCGACTGGCGCCGATAAGTCTTCAGCTGATGGCTGGCATTGATGAAGGCACGGTGGATTTCGTTGCCAACTACGACGGTTCTGAACAAGAGCCGGAAGTACTTCCATCGAGATTTCCAAACCTCCTGGTGAACGGTTCGCAAGGAATAGCCGTTGGCATGGCGACAAATATCCCGCCTCACAACCTTGCTGAAGTCATAGATGCGGCGATCCATTTGATCGACAATCCAATGGCTACCCCAGATGAATTGATGGCCTTTGTTCACGGCCCGGATTTTCCTACCGGCGGTCAGATTTTTGGACGGCAGGGAATCCATGATGCCTATCGAACAGGCCGAGGGTCAATCAAAACTCGGGCAGTAGCCAATATCGAAACTACCAAAACCGGTGGCTACCGCATAGTGGTAACTGAAATTCCATATCAGACATCTGTGGAACAGATTGAACGCAAGATTGCCGAGCTTGTAAACTCCAAGGTTCTTGACGGAATCAGGGAGACTCAAAACGACTCAGCTGGCCGGGTCAACAAACTTGTTATCGATCTGAAGCGCGATGCCAATCCCAACGTTGTACTGAACAATCTCTTTAAATACACGCCGATGCAAGGATCGTTCGCGGTCAACATGCTCGCGCTGGTCGACGGGATCCCGCGAACCCTCAACCTTTCTCAAGCACTAACGGCGTATGTAATTCATCAGGTAGAAGTGGTTACCCGGCGGACTCAAACCCGGCTGCGCAAAGCCAGGGAACGTGCGCATATAGTTGAGGGCCTTCTCCGCTGTATAGATCAACTGGATGCCGTCATTGCCTTGATCAGAGGTTCGGATGACCGGGCGGCAGCACGAAGCGGGTTGATGGCCGCGCCATTTCTATTCTCTGAGATCCAGGCCAACCATATCCTCGATATGACCCTTGGGCGGTTGACAAGGCTAGGACGATCCGAACTCGAGAATGAAATGGCTGCCCTTTTGGTAACAATTGCCGAACTTGAAGCCATCCTCGCGGATCCTACGAGGCTCCATGAAGTCATCAAGACTGAATTGAGAGCGATCAAGGAGGAATTCGCCGAGCCGAGACGTACGGAAGTCACCAACGATATTGGTGAAATCGGTCTTGAGGATCTGATTGAAGATGAGCCGATGGTTGTGATGATGACCAAGTCTGGTTATATCAAAGCCATGTCCTCGGATGCGTTTAGAACACAGGGCCGCGGCGGAAAAGGAGTGAAGGGCGCCAAAGTCAAAGAGGAAGATCTGGTGACCCAGGTTATAAATACAATGACTCATTCATATCTTCTGTTCTTTTCCAACTTGGGGAAGGTATACCGTCTCAAGGTTCATGAAATCCCGGTCAAAGATAGGACAGCGCGAGGAACGGCGATTGTAAACCTTTTGCCACTCTCACCGGGCGAAACAATTGCAACCGTGCTTGATACGAGGTCGTATGACGACGAGACCTTTTTGGTATTCGTCACCAAGGCTGGGTTGGTTAAGAAGACGGTGTTTTCGGAGTATGACAAATCCCGGCGTGACGGTTTCATAGCTCTTTCCTTGAGAGATGGTGATGAATTGGTTAGGGTCATTGTTGCCCCCAAGGTTGTCGATCTGTTGATGTTTTCAAGGATGGGTTCAGCAATTCGTTTTTCACTCGAGGAAGTTAGGTCAGTAGGCCGAGACGCATCGGGTGTCCGGGGAATGAAGCTGAGATTTAAAGACGAAGTTGTAGATTGTCTGGTTGCACAAGACGATCTACAGGTGTTGCTTGTGACTGAGGGTGGATACGGCAAAAGGACCAAGGTGAGCCTATTTACAGCTCAGAGCAGAGGCGGTCAGGGGGTTAGGGCTATTCGATTGACGCAGGCAAAAGGCGAGCTTATTTCTGCCTTTACCGTTTCTGAAGATGACGAGGTTCTTTTGGTATCGTCGGCTGGGATAACAATACGAACGAATGTGCACGAGGTTGCTCTACAGGGAAGGGATGCCACGGGAGTTCACATCATCAATCTTACGGCCGGCGAGACAGTAGCTTCGGTTGCGCCAGTGCTTACTGGAGTTGATATTGATGAGTGATATACATCTGGCTATGAATCATTGGCTATGATTTCCGAAAGTCATTAATTTGACGCAAGGCGGCTTGCTTACTTGAAATGGCGGCAAATTGCCTGACAGAAAGGTTTAGCTGGATTTATATGAGTGCTTCATCAGTTGGAAAGACGATTGGGAGAGGGCAATCACGGAATAGCTCGACTTTCCGATCTGGGGTACGAAAAAAAGCTTTGGGAAAAACGGTAAGTGGCAGATCTGTGAGAGGTGTTCAGAGACGGAAGATTCTTGCTGTTTCTGCGGTATCTCTTGCCAAGGTAGCATTTTTGTTTTATATCGCGTTACTAATTGTGCTTCTTATAGCGGGGTCCGTGATATGGAACTTCGCCGCGTCTGCTGGCCTGATAACTAAGTTGAATAACTTTATTGATCAATTGATCGGGTCTAGTACCTATCACGTATCTGGGATGAGCATCCTTATTCTTCTAGGTGCGTTTGGTCTCGTCTTGGTACTTATTGCGACGATTTTGACTTTTATTTGTACGCTGCTTTTCAATCTCGCTTCAGAATACATTGGAGGTATCTCCATCCTCGTTGGTTTAGATGACACGAACCTTTAGAATCGCCATCTAGTCTGTCTAGGGCGATTGGGGCTATAGCTCAGCCGGTTAGAGCGCAGCACTGATAATGCTGAGGTCGCTGGTTCGATTCCAGCTAGCCCCACCAGTCGAAATTCTGGGGATGTAGCTCAGCTGGTAGAGCACCTGCTTTGCACGCAGGGGGTCAGGGGTTCGAGTCCCCTCATCTCCACCAAGGTATCCGTATGAGAACCCTGCACCTCAGCGGTATCCCCGGAAACTGTCTCAGAACCGTCCGTCGCACGTGCTTGATGTGCGATTTTATCTTTGCCAAGATTACGGGCTCTTCAGCTTCAGTGGGGGCAGAATCTTTAATACGCAAGCTTGGAGCCGGAGCAGGGATACAAGAAGCAGGGACGCCTGTATCTTTTGAGTTGTGGAAAACAAAATATATCGGGCCCCTGCCCTCGCCGATTCTAGCGATATTTGCCGTTAGCTGGTAGGGATCAAAGCCGCCAATGTGTTGTTTTGCGTGAAGAAAATAATATCAACACCCCTGTCACAGCCGGTCCTAGTCAGATACTGAGGGGAATTTAGCGGGCGGACTCCCCATCTCCAAGCGCACCCAGATGCGGCGAAGGAACTCCATGCCTGATGCGTGACAAAAACAGGGAAGCACCTTCGTTGTTGTCTGCCCTGTCGAGATTGTCGAGGCTTTGGTAGGCTGCAAAGGAATCCGTGTTTTTTAGTTAAGACAATGGACCTGCCATGATGGTCATAGTGTAGGTTTCAGATTGGCAATTTTGTGAGTCACCAGTTTGGGCTTCCGTCAAACTTTAGTAGTGTTGCCAAAAGGTCTTTCATTAAAAACTGCGATAACAAATCGTTAGATCGTGGCCGCCTTGATTGTCCGATCAAGCGCGATATTTCGAAAGCAAGATTTAGGAGACAGATATGGTGAATAAAGTTCCGAGTATTAAGTTGTCAAACGGAAACGAAATGCCTCTCCTTGGTTTTGGCGTATTTCAGATGAGCAACGAAGAAGCTGAGCAGAGCGTACTTGATGCGATTGAAATCGGCTATCGTTCGATCGACACGGCAGCGTCGTACCAAAACGAAGAAGCTGTTGGCCGCGGCATCAAGAAGAGTGGCATCGCAAGAGACGATATTTTTGTCACGAGCAAGCTCTGGATTGCTGATGCTTCATATGCGAAAGCAAAGAAGGCCTACAGGGCGTCGCTAGACAGACTGGGTCTTGACTACCTTGACCTTTACCTTCTGCACCAGCCATTTGGCGATATTTTTGGCGCGTGGAAAGCGTTGGCTGAGCTGTACGAAGCTGGTGAAGTGAGGGCTATCGGCGTTTCAAATTTCAGTGGCGCCAAATTAACCAACTTTGTACTCGCCAATAGGAAGATACTGGGGAATGACGTCGTGCCATTAGTGAACCAAGTCGAGACGAACCCGTTTAATCAGGAAGCCGAGGTTCGAGCAGTTATGCAGGAGTTCGGCATCGTGCACGAAGGCTGGGCGCCGTTCGCCGAGGGCCATCACGGCATCTTTACCAACAAAGTACTGGGCAAGATTGCTGAAAATTATGGCAAGACGATTGGTCAGATTGTTCTGCGATGGCATCTCCAAAAAAGTATTGTGGCAATCCCGAAATCAGTGCATAAAGAGCGCATCGAAGAAAACTTCGATGTCTTTGATTTTGTACTATCTGATGCGGAAATCGACGAGATCACCAGTCTCGATATCGAAGCAAAAATTGTCGACCACGAAGATCCCGAGTTCGTAAGGAGATTATATGGTCGATTGGGATGATGCGTTAACTACGTTGCTTCCGTAAGTTCCCAGATGCTTGGCAAATCGAATCGCTTCTGGGATTCGAGCATTGATCCTTTTCCAATGGCGCATAGAAAATTTGGAATGGACAGATGTTTCAGCACAACCTAGATAATCATGAGTTCATCAGAACCTATGGCTCGATATGCAAAAAGATCTTCAATGTAAAGGTTTGTGCTGCAAGGTCTTCGAGAGCCTTGGGTTGGAAATCCCTATCTGTCCATAATTGGTCTTTAGGCGGCCAGTTGGGTTAGGCCGAGGTTTGAAAACCTGAACTTCGGGTTAGGTGGCGGCTAGCTTAAGCTTCGCGCAGGTGATCCTTCTGTTACGAGACTCAGCCAATTTCTATTCCCGCTTGATCGAAATAGCGAGATCCGGCTTGAATATTGATACAACGTATCGTGGCCAGATCATTGCGCCATGACACCGAAGGTTGACTTCATCTCCATCGGATATGTTGAAGGAGTAGCCACGGCTGGAGTATCTTCCCGCTCGTATTTGAAGTTCATGATGCCCTGGTTCGATTGTTTTTTCTACGGTTTCGTGATTCTTAATCTTCCCGGTATCTTTACCGTCAAGCACGATCTCGAATGTCCCCCGTCTGAGCTCGATTCCGTAGCCTTGGCGCATTAACCTAAGTGTGGCCGGCAATTTGTGCTCCTTTCAGTGACTCGCTCTTCAGGATCGAAAATATTCATTCTCGCTCCCATGTTTGTCGACATCCATGTACCGAACTTGAGCGGGGTATCGCGGCGCGTCATCGCTGTCCTCTCGAATAGCAATTGTTATGACCTTGGGATCGAAGTCGGAGCGCAGATCTTGCTCAGCTTGGTTGATCCAAAGCACGTTCTCTGGCGCACCTGCGAATTCGCTAGTATTCGCACAACCAAGGTACATTTGATCGCTCTCTTCTGTGAGACCGTATCGCCCAGTATCTGCAATGACCACCATATTGCTGCGGTTCCCCCGCACGAATCCAATGTTAGACCCGATGTACCCTCGTAGCACTTCTGAATCCGAAGGTACGGCTAAAACGTTCAAAATAGTGCCGGCCTTCCCCCTCGAGTAACTCGTCCTTGCCGACACGGCGGGAGGCAGTCGGCCCTTTGCCCAGGCTGATTCTGGCGCCGTGGGAGCGTTTGATGCCACTGCAAGGCGACTTCTGCGCAGGTGTCGATTGCCTCATGGATAATCTGCGTTCGCCATGCCAAGTCTATAAATGCGTCATTGTTTCCCTGGGGAGGCAGGGCCGCAGCCATGTTCATGGAAAAAAGTACACACGGTCAGCCTTCTGCTAAGATGCAGGCGTATCTGATCTGACAACAGAGGTGCATGCCTGTGACATGGGGAAACCGTGAGTTGCCGCCGACAGGCCCTGTGGTTGCCGCGCCCCCATTTGCGCCCCCTGGGGGCACCGCAGAAATGGCACTCGTAGTTGATCACCTAAGCAAGCACTTCGATGATCGCGTTGCTTTTGACGACGTATCCTTTGAAGTCGGTTACGGTGAGGTCTTCGGCTTTCTGGGCCCCAACGGCGCAGGTAAGACTACAACTGTAAGAACGCTTGGCACTCTGCTCAGTCCGACATCTGGGTCAGCTACCGTAGCTGGAATCCCATTGAGCGCAGAGAACGGCCAAGCTATTCGGAAGCTGATCTCGATCATGCCTGAATCTCCGGGACTTTATAAGCGCTTGACCGTCACGGAGAATCTCGCTTGCTTTGCCGGATTATATGGTTTGACTGATTCAAAGAATCGCATCCACGATGCCTTGCGTTCAGTCAACCTAACTGCGCGCGCAAGCGACCTGTGCGGCTCACTCTCGAAGGGTCTGCGCCAAAGAGTTGCACTCGCACGGTCCCTGCTCAATGACCCGAAGATTCTTTTCCTTGACGAACCCACTTCAGGACTTGATCCGGTTGCCACCCGAGACGTGCATGAACTCATCTCGTCGCTTCGTGAGCGTGGCGTCACGATCTTTCTGACTACACACCGTTTGGAGGAGGCCGAACGACTTTGCCACCGCGTGGCAATCTTGAATACGACTATTCAACTAGTGGGTCGGCCAGACGAGCTTCGACAACAGTTATTTACGAGAAGCCTGCAAGTTCGCCTCCGAACGGGCTTAAGTGATCCGGGCCAAGTATTCAGTGGGTTGTCCGGGGTCGAGGCTTGGGCGCAACAGACATCGAATTCATATCTGCTGACAGTATCAGATCCCGATGTTGCAGCTCCTGTTGTGATCCGTGCTCTAGTGGATTCAGGGGCAGACGTCCTCTCGATTGCCGAATCCTACCACTCGCTTGAGGAGGTCTACTTCGAACTCGTCGAGGAGGATGTGGAGGCGAAAAGGCGATGAGCTTTAATTGGAGGCGCACAAGCGCAATTTTTCGCAAGGAACTCATGGACTATCGCCGTAACCGTTTTGTTATTCTTACGATGCTATTTTTTCCGGTGATCTTCGTGACGCTGCCGACGATTCAGATCTTGCTCATCAACGCCTCTACCAGCAATGCTAAGCTCACCGCACATATTGGGCTCTCGCTACTTTACATGCTCATGATCCCAGCTATGGTGCCGTCGGTTCTAGCTGCCTACACTGTCGTCGGCGAACACGAACAGGGAACCCTTGAGCCGATTCTAACGACACCAATTAGCCGCGAGGAATTCTTGGTCGGCAAAGCCCTCGCCGTGCTCGTACCCACCCTTGGAATCGCTTACGTCGTATTCGGTGTCTTCCTCGGTATTTCAGCGATTTTCGCCAAGCCCGGAGTCGCCTCAGCCATATTCAGCGGCCCGCATTTGCTTGTTCAGCTTCTGTTTACGCCGCTTTTAGCGGGCTGGTCGATCTGGGCAGGTATCGCGATTTCCGCACGCTCGCTTGACGTGCGCGCTGCCCAGCAACTCGGTGTGCTTGCCAGCCTGCCTCCGCTTGGCATCGTCGCTTTGATGTCTTTCAACGTAATAGTTCCCACCCTTGGATTGGCACTGGGACTTGCCGCCGGGTTGTTGTTTGTCGACGTTCTCGGCTGGAGGGCTGTGGCGGCAATCTTCGACCGGGAACGGCTCATTACGGGTAAACAAATTTGAAAGTCCAATTACGGGACGAGGATAGGCTCGAATGGCAAGGAGAAAGGAAGCCAAAGATGTCGGGAACGC
This sequence comes from Actinomycetota bacterium, assembly GCA_027322285.1. GTDB lineage: Bacteria > Actinomycetota > Acidimicrobiia > Acidimicrobiales > Acidimicrobiaceae > SCQM01. The sequence continues at coordinate 34,553 of DAHVRV010000019.1, read as the reverse complement.
TTGTATTGACGCGAACCACGATCGGCGTGGACGTGCGGCGCGGCACGTACGAGGTGTTCATCGACGGTGAGCGTGTCGGCTCCTATGAATTACACGAGACCTATGAGACCCAAGTCGCGCCCGGGCACCATAGCCTTCAAATTCGCGGAGGCCGATACTCGAGTCAGAAGCGCTCATTTGAGGTAAGTGATGGTCAAACGGTTAGGTTCAACTGCAGTGGAAAGAGATTCCTGCCGCTCTGGCTAGCGTCGTTTGCGATTCCGAGCCTAGGACTCAAGATCCATCGTTGCTGACAGCTCCTCGAAGCCAATTAAGACTCGACGGGGTTGGTTACTTACGACGTGGCCGAGAATTATTTTGTGCCAATCGAGAAGATGACTTGGATGAGATTCCGGGACTTAGACGGAACGATATTCGAATGACACGGGAGAGGATTTGAGGCAAGTTGTCGTAAGATTGGGGGCCAATTCTTTCGAGTTGCCATTCAGGCGCAGCCGGTATCTGGGTAATGGCTAGAAGGGGGTCTCCGCGATGAGATATGGACCGGGTGAGATTCTTAGAATTCGTCAGCAGCGGTAATTAGCAATTGTCGGCCATCCAGGTATTCCGAGTCAGGACAACCTCTCCCAGATTTGAGGCGAGAAACCTCCCATATGGTTGAAGAAAGGCCGGTAAGATGACCTCGCGGCTTGTCTTTTCCGGGAGGATGAGCGGCAGACGGTGAGGGGAGATTGCGATGGCAGAGCTGGTGGTTGAAGGCGGTGAGTTGGTCTTGCACCTCTCCCGAGCTGAGAAGCTCGAGGGAATCCATGGGGATCTGCGGGTGTCGCTCTCAGCCGTGGTTGGGGTCGAGGTGCTCGATGATGCTCACCGGTCGGCCGATATCATAGGGTTTAAGGCTGGTACCCGGATTGCCGGTGTCGTCGAGGTGGGATCAGTCCGCGGTGTCAATAAGAAGATCTTCGCGTCGGTCCACCACAACACCCCGCGCGGCGTGCGGGTCACATTCTCGGGTGCAAGCTACGACGAATGGGTAGTGGGTTGTGCCGACCCTGAAATGATTGCCGCCACTATCAACTCGGCACGCTGAGGTCATCCCGGTAACGCCATCCACATCTGATCACGCGGAGCCACAGACTTTGGTATCCGGAACTCGCTTCCCAAAAGGAAGCGATTCTGCGATGCGCTGCACAGAATCGGCGTCGCCTAGCAGCTGGCCGAGTTTTTCTGGGAGCTAAACGCAGCTTGCATTCGGGAGACGTAGCGCGACTTGTTGTCTTTATTGCAATGTTCTGTTTGGCAGATCCGCGACCCCAGTTTGTACTCAGTGTTGGAAGTACTGGGTGCCACGCCAGTGGAAGCCTTTTACAATGTGGCGCGACGACAATAAATGGGTTTGCTTTGCGGTTGTCAGCAACACATCTGTGCTTCCGAGGCTTTCGCGTTTCCTGCAAGAACTGACGACACCAAATTTCACGTGAATTTGGCAGCCTACCTCCGTGCATGGATGGAAATTTGACTGTGCATTCATCGAATCGGGCCCCAGATGGCGCAGTTTGGTTATCGGGAAACCAGAGCGCTTCAACGGACCTACGGAGCAATCTGGGAAAGGACGATGACTGGAAGGTTCGTTGAGCTGTAGCTTAAACCAGCACAACTGGCAGCGCGCTCGTACTCATTGGTGCTTATTGGCTGGCTGAGATCCGAAAGAGTCGATATCTGCTGTTCCCAGCGGATATCCAAGTTAACGTGCAGTTCGACAGTTTCAGCTTGGCAAGTCTTTGCGGAATTTCGCGAACACCTGATGACGATGCCAACCGGGACCAGCTATAAAAAGATAGCAAGATGTGGTGTCATAGTTATGAAAGATAATTTGACCGGAATTGAAAAATGAAGGGGACCTGAAGGTTTTGATGCTTGTGTTAGCCTGCAATGTTCTAGCGTTATAGCGGGATACTGACTACCGAAAGCCACGCGGGGACCTGACATCCGAACCGCAGAAGGAGATTTCATATGAGTTCGTTATCCAGCCTAGATCGGCGTTTTTACTTGGATGTAAACGAATTTGCGCGTCAGACCAGTTTCGCGCATACATTCATGAAGTACTACGCACTATATGGCGGGGTAGTGCTCTTGGCAGTTTTGGTTTTGTGGAGCTACTTCAGGGCTCGCAAGGCGCAAAATCCCAAGGTCTCGGTTGACAAGGCTCTCTGGGTGGCCGCCGGTACTTTGATCGCGCTAGGCCTAAATCAGCCACTTTCACATCTGGTCGGCCGTATTAGGCCCTACTATGCCATTCGAGGCGTCGAAGTGCTGGTTCCCAAAGCAAACGACTTTACCTTTCCTTCTGATCATGCAACTGTCGCTGGAGCGGTTATCATCGGCTTGCTCTTGTCGGATGCACCCACCGGGATCATTGCAGCCATACTCGGCCTTTTTCTCGCATTTGCTCGGGTTTATGTCGGTGCCCATTATCCGGGAGACGTGATTGGGGGATTGGTCTTTGGGGCGCTGGTGGTAGTGGTCCTTCGGCCAATTGGAAACGCGATCATAAGTCGAATCACGAATGTGATAGCGAAGTCGCCTTTGAAGTTTTTAATCTTTGGAAAATCTAGAGAATCGGTTTAGAAGCGCTTTGTATCCGGTTTTTGCGGTCAGACGACTCCTTAATCGGTGCCGTCGGCCTGCGGCCAGGGAGGTTCAGCCGGCTTGAATCTTCCAGCTGACAATCTTGTCTGCATCTATTAGCTCTCTTATCCAGACCAAGGCCTGCTCAACGATTTCGGGAGTGTCGAAGAACTCGATCACGATAGGCAGATGGGCGTTAATGTGGGCCAGATCCATGAAATGCACTACGCCATGGTCTCCAAATCCCGCAATGCCCCGGAATTGGGTTACTCCCTTAATTTTGTGTTCCTTGTACAAATGGTCGAAGATCTCATCCGCCATTGACTTGTGGTGTTTCCGTTCGCCTTCAAGCACGTAGATTCTTACCATTGTCATTTCAGGCATTGGGACCCCCTATCGGTTTGCGAGCCATACACCAAGTATGACCGCCAATAGTCCCAGGAAGACGGACAAAATCATATAAGCGGCGCCTTTGGCCAGATGTCCTGCCTGAAAGAGAGAGTACATCTCAAGCGAAAAGGTCGAAAAGGTTGTGTAACCGCCCACACCGCCAGTAAGCATCCCAGTTCTTATTGGCCCTGATACGTGCATCTTTTCGAGAGTCACCGTAAAAATAAACGCCATAAGGAACGATCCAATGACATTTATGCTGAGAGTCGCGATTGGGAAGGATCTTCCAAAAATGTCTTGCACCGCAATTGTCTGTCCGTATCTTGCCCAAGCGCCGAGAATTGCGAACAATCCTATGTAGATGAGAGTCAGTTTTCTAGTCTCCTTGAATGTGTCACACTAAAAACTAGCGTGCTAGGCGATAGGTCATTACAGGAAGTGCACGAACATAATGGCTCCAATAACCATGGAATAGATTGCAAAAGGGTAGAGATTCTTGGTACGGAAGTACTTTACGAGGAATGCCACTGAAATATACGCCGCTACAAATGCGGCAATGCTCCCAATGAGAATCTGCGGGCGAACGCCCGAAGCGCTGTGACCCAAGAGGCTGGGCAGTTTGTAAAGTCCGGCCGCCAGGATAATAGGAGTCGCCAGCAGAAATGAAAATCTGGCTGAATCTTCGTGGTCCATTCCTCCGACTAGGCCTGCCACCATGGTTATGCCAGATCGTGAAATACCTGCTAGCAAGGCGAATACCTGAGCGACGCCGATAGCTCCAGCTTCTTTGAATTCCAGAGTGTCGAGCAGGCGATGACCTTTTCTAAGATGGTGCAGTCCGCCTTTTGAGTGGACTCTTCTTGGAGAGTTTTCTGCCTCTTTGCGTTTCTTTTCACCTATCAACAGGACTATCCCATTTATTAAGAGAAAGAATGCCGCCCAGAGTGGTTTTGCGAACACTGTCCTAAACAGGTGTTCGAAAAGCAGACCCATTATTCCAGCTGGAATTGTTGCTACGATAAGCAGCCAGCCAAGCCTTTGGATCGGGGTTTCAATTTTGCGGGTTGAAAAGGTTCCTATGACTCCCTTGATGATATTGATCCAGTCTTTGCGAAAGTAGACGAAAAGCGCAGCAGCGGTTGCCACATGAAGGCCCACGAGAAATGCCAAGAAGAAGGAATTATCGGAATTTTGAGCCTTGACAATCTGAGTCCATCCAACGAGCTGGGGAAGAATAACTGAATGACCGAGGCTTGAGATGGGGAACAGTTCGGTAATTCCTTGCAATAATCCCATTATTACTGCTTGAAGAAAGGTCATGACATGGGTGTTGGCATGCAAATTGTCGCTCCTATGGCTTGGGCGTCGCTATTTCCAGCTATTTGGAATGGCCGTTGTTTTGTCGGCAACCTGGGGAAGTATAGTGGAGACCGCTCCTCAGGGATAAACTTGACTTTGAGAGACTGTCAGCAGTCTATTGCGTGTCTTGTTGTTATTATCTCCTACACTGTCGCTAGTGCAATTTGGAGAGGTGCCAGAGTGGTCGAATGGGTCTCACTGCTAATGAGTTGACCTGGGAAACCGGGTCCGAGGGTTCAAATCCCTCCCTCTCCGCCAACTTGTTCTGTATCAAACCCAAGTAGAGGTGCACCCTGGCCGGCGGGCCAGTGCTTTTCCTCTCGGTCTTCCCGTTCCGCTTTTCCTTAGCTCGAGCTGCACTGTAATACTAAGCGCCGATATTTTTTTGGCAGATTCGGTTACCCGTCACAGAGTATCTTCCAGCAATTTTTGGATTTGGGCGACTGACGGCCTTTGGCAGGGACTCAGCTTTGATTAGGCGGAAACTTGGTTGCGACCGTTAAGCTAATCGACTTGCAAGCCACGTTTCAGCACCAGCCAGGGCAAATCTGGCCATGGCAGTCGGGTGAGACATGAAACCGTGTATGGACTCCGGAAACACCCGAAGATCGACCTCATTGCCAGCGGCTGACAGTCGCGCCGCCATGGCGAGGTTGTCTTCCAGCAGCAAGTCCAACGTACCAACGAGCATTAGCGCCGGCGGCAAGCCGCCAAGCTTTCCGTAGAGGGGAGACAAGTCAGGAACGGTTCGATCTGGTATGTGTCCGGCGTATGCCTGAATGAACCACTCATCGGAATACAATCGGCCGCCTGGAGACTGTCCGCTGAGGTCGTATGCGCCATATGCCAGCACAGCACCGATAACCCGGTCGACCACGCCCCGGTCTCTAAGCCTTAACAGTGTCGTCATGGCTAGGGTTGCGCCCGCCGAGGCTCCGCCGATAAGGATTTGCTCCGTGTCGAATTGTTTTTGACCCTTTTCGACGAGCCATAGGGCGGCGGTCTCACAATCGTCTGGCGCCGCCGGCCAGGGGTTCTCGGGTGCCAAACGATATTCGACGCTAACTACATTCATTGCTAGCGCATCGGCCAGATGAGCATTTCGAACGTCATTTCGGGCTGCCGAGTCCATGTAGAAGCCCCCGCCGTGGATATCGAGGTAAGTCGCCCGTGATTCTCCGGAGCTGGGGTTCGTCACCCTAACTGGTACCTTTCTCTTGCCGGCGCGCGCAATGAGTTCAATGGCGCGTCCGCTCCCGTATGTTGCGGCCAGCTTGTTACGGGCTTTACGAAGCTCTTCATGGCTGGTTGGTGCCTGTTGGCCACCGGATGCCACCTTTGCGGCATAGAATTTTCGGCACTCTTCAACGTGAGCAGCGGAGGCTCCCTCGATGAGATTCCCAAGCCCGATGTTCATTAGCTCCCTTACGCTTAGCCGCAGCGGATTGTGCCAATTTCGATTAGTTATGACCTGAGGTCGCTATAACTTTATCATTTCGCGTAGCTTGGCCGTTTGGCTAGAGCGACATTTACAGTAGGACGTTTAAGATGCTGAACGCTCCCAGACCCGTCATGATAAGCGTGCTTGCGATCTGAACCGGTTTCAGCGGGACCTTTGAGAGCACCGTCGATCCGAAGTAAATTCCAAGTCCAGTGACCGCCCATAAGCCAAGAAGAGAACCTATACCGACCGAGAGGGGATCCGCCGTCTTGGCAGCAAGATTCGCTGTGGCAATCTGAGTTATGTCCCCGAATTCGGCGATGAAAATTACCCCGAAGGCGACCAACACCTGAGACCAGAAGTGTTCGTTTGATATCTCCCGGACCAACACTTCTTCTTTGTCGATTTCACCGGATCTCATGTCCTTGACAATAAGTCCTGCCCCTATGAGAAAGCCGAAACCAATCCCGAGTTCAAGCGGCTCCCTTGGAATATGCGATACCAGTCCGCCTATGGATACGGCGATGGTCACCTGGAAGAGAAATGCCACCGACGCACCAAGGAACACCCTCCATGGTGCCAACTTGGAACCCATGATGATCGATGAGATCATCGTCTTATCCGGAAGTTCCGCCAAGAAGATGATGGCAAATGTAGATGCGATAAGAGCAAGGTGCAAGTTTGTCCCTAAGGTATTTCCCAGCCCTATAGAGCGTACCCGGAGCAAACGCGCATGATCCCGATTACGTCTCCAAGAAAGACTCGGACCAGATTGCGCGTTCTAGGCTGGGCCTAGAGCAGGCACTCAGCCTTTGAACTCTTTGCTCGTCGTTCGTGCGACAATGGAATAGGAATGCCCGTCAGGGCTTTTACAACTCTTGATTTGTAGGGCAGGACTTTCTGAAATAGGACGATGTTTGTCAGTAAGCCTGCCCCATGCCAGATCGCTGCGATAACAGTGGGGCCTGCAGCTGGTACTGTTTGCGCAATCGCTGTTGCATTTCCCAGTTCGCCATCGAAATTATCATTGAAAAAGTAAATTGCATGCGTTAGTTTCAAATTAATACTTACTTGGTTCGCGGTGCTTTATTGAAGCACAGTTCGGGGGGGGAATGGCTGGAGTACGGGTACTGGTTGGTACGCGCAAGGGGGCATTCATTCTGAGTTCCGACGAGCGGCGAAGGCAATGGAGCATTGCTGGACCCCACTTTGCGGGCTGGGAAATATACCATATGAAGGGATCTCCCGTAGATCCTGACCGCATTTACGCCTCGCAGTCCAGCCCATGGTTTGGCCAGCACCTGGAGCGGTCGATTGACGGCGGAATTACCTGGGACCCGGTGGGAAATGAATTCGCCTATGACGGTGCGGCTATGACCCATCAGTGGTACGACGGAACTCCGCGCCCATGGGAGTTCAAGAGAGTGTGGCACCTGGAGCCTTCCGATTTGGATCCGGATGAAGTTTACGCAGGTGTCGAAGACGCGGCGCTGTTCAAGTCGAAGGATGGCGGCCTGACTTGGAAGGAACTCGCCGGGCTGCGAAATAGCAAAACCGGGTCCTCATGGCAGCCTGGAGCGGGTGGCATGTGCTTGCACACCATTGTTCTCGATCCCAAATCCAACGGGCAGATTTTCGTCGCGATTTCGGCTGCCGGGGTCTTTCGCTCAGATGATGAAGGTGAGACGTGGAAGCCCGCGAACAAGGGCCTGGTGTCAAATTACATACCCGATCCAACAGCGGAAGTTGGACATTGCGTGCACAAGATCGCTATGCACAAGTCGCGTCCCGAGGTCTTATTCATGCAGAAGCACTGGGACGTGATGAGGAGCGATGACAGCGGGGAGAACTGGTATGAAATCAGCGGAGACTTGCCAACAGATTTCGGTTTTGCCATTGACGTCCACGCCCACGAGCCGGAAACGATATACGTAATTCCCATCAAGAGCGACTCGGAGCATTTCGTCGACGGAAGCCTCAAGGTTTTTCGGAGCAAGACCGGGGGGTTTGAGTGGGAACCGTTGGGCAAGGGATTGCCCCAGTCAAACTGTTATGTAAACGTGCTGCGCGACGCAATGGCAGTGGATTCGCTGGACAGCTGCGGAATATATTTTGGAACTTCTGGGGGTCAAGTTTACGCTTCGAGCGACTCGGGAGACAGTTGGGAAGCGATTGTTCGTGACCTCCCGCCGGTTCTTTCGATAGAGGTGCAGACTCTAAAATGATCCGAGTCAGACTTCCCGACCACCTTCGCAGTCTCTCTGGCGCAGAACGTGAAGTTGAACTCAGCGTCAACGGAAAACCTACGCAGCAGCTGGTGCTTGATGCGCTGGAATTGCGATTTCCAGCCTTAAAAGGCGCGCTGCGCGATCCTCAGACGACCAGGCGCAGGCCGTTCGTACGGTTCTTTGCCTGCGGAGAGGACCTCTCTCATCAGCCGATGGATCTGCCATTGCCGCTCGCCGTGGCGAATGGGGACGAGCCCTTTCTGGTGATTGTCGCAATAGCTGGCGGTTGATATTTTAACTAGGCAGTAAGGTTCCGCCAGGTGCTTCTCAGTTCGGCACAGTCATCTAGAAGGTGACAATTGATCGCTGCCACAGCTCGAAGCCAATAACTATTTATTGTACGGTGGCGGAGCTAATATTTTTTGGGGCCTATGGGCCATCTTTAGTTTCTCTGAAGGTATTGCTCAGTTAGTTGGCGGCACAGTCGTGACCATAGGAGGTTCGCCGGTAAGAAGGCTTCAGCCAGGCTTTGTGTGCTCGTAGATCTTGGAATAGCCGGAAAATGGGAGATGGACTGAGCGGAATCGGAGCGAACCGGCTTCGCAGAAATAACCGCTGTTTGGTGGGCGAGAAGGGAGTTGAACCCTCACATCCTTACGGATACAGGAACCTGAATCCTGCGCGTCTGCCTATTCCGCCACTCGCCCAAAAATAAGAGCTCTACGCTCGTTAGCAAAACTACCTTAGCGGATTTGAGATTTACAATCGCACTTGTTGGGATGATTCGTTTAAGGTCGGCTGAACGCCAGTTGAACGGGCATGTACACCTATGTTGATCTCGAATTAGTAGATTATAAGTATGGGTCTTTCTAGCTTCGAGTCTCGAATCGAGCGTCTAGTAGAGGGCGCGTTTGCACGAACCTCCAAAAGAGGTCTACAACCTGCGGAATTAGGACGGCGCCTCATTCGTGAAATCGAAATCGAGCGAAGACTTGGAGTCAAGGGAGTGGTTGCTCCCAATAATTTCGAGGTAGTATTATCTTCTCGTGATTACGAGGATTTCGAGGGATTTTCCTCCACTATTTGCAGCGAACTAGAGAAACTAGCCGCCGATCACTGCGCTCAGAATCATTATCGTCTTCCAGGGCCGGTCAAGGTGAGTCTAAAGGAAGAGCCTTCGTTCAAACCGAGTACCTTCTCTGTAGAACCCGAATTCAATGAGGAAGTGAACTATTTGGTTGGCGGTTCTCTGGTTCTTCCCAATGGTCATAAGGTCCCGATAGAGAAGCAAGCGCTCAGTATCGGCCGCATGCCTGGTTCGACGATAGTTATTGATGATCCCAAAGTATCAAGGAAGCACGCGCAAGTGTTCATAGATCAGGACCAGGTAATTCTGACCGATTTGGGTTCCACCAATGGTACTTACGTGAATGGGGTACAGGTGGCAAGAACTGAATTGAAAAATCAAGACGAGATTATTATAGGTGCTGCCCATATCGTTTTCGTGGAGAACTAGTATGCCGGTATCGCTGCTGAACCTGTTCAAATACCTGCTGATTGCATTAATATGGCTTTTTTTTCTACGGGTGCTGCGGGCTATCTGGGTTGAATCCAGGCCAGAGCGAAGTGCGGTAATGGTTTCAGCGCCCACACCGGCTCCGGTGGCTTCTCAGCCCAAAAGTTCACAACGGGCAAGAGCAAAGGTACTTTCCAATGGATCCGCGCCAATGCTTCGCGTCGCGTCAGGATCCTCGCTGGAATCTGGGACGGAATTCAATATCACTGGCGTCATAACCGTTGGCAGAGGACAGGGCTGTAATATTGCAATCCCCAAAGACACCTTTGCATCCAGCGTGCACGCAAGGGTTTACGAACATTCAAATGGATACTATGTTGAGGATCTAGACTCTACAAACGGAACTTTTGTCAACGGTAAGAAAATTTCCGGCCCTCAGGTTATTGTGTCAGGAGACCGATTACAGGTTGGCCAGACCATATTTGAGGTTAACGTTTGATTTCACTTTCTTGGGGTGTGGCAAGTGACACTGGTCGCATCAGAAAAAACAACCAAGATTCCTACCTTGCGGATGGGATAGTCTTTGCCGTCGCCGATGGCATGGGTGGCCATGTTGGCGGTGAAATAGCTTCCAAACTTGCTATCGATGTTTTCAAAGATGCTTTTTCTGATTCGCAAGAGTATTCGAACATTGTGGAAGTCGTTCGTCAAGCAAATTCAGCAATTCTTGCCAAGGCATCAAATGAGCCCAAGCTGGCTGGGATGGGGACGACACTGTGCCTTTTGTCAGTCGCCAATAATGGCAAAGATAAATTGGATCTGGTAAATGTGGGGGATTCGCGCGGGTACCTTTTCCGGGCTGGCGAACTATATCAGTTGACTGATGACCACACCCTGGTTTCGGAAATGCTGAAGTCGGGGGACATTTCCAAGGATCAGGCAGGTAGCCATCGGGCCAAACACATCCTTACCAGGGCCCTGGGCGTGGACCCGGATGTTGAAATCGACCATTGGACGATTGACCCAAAAGTTAACGATCTATATCTGCTGTGTAGTGATGGGTTGACCAACGAGATGGCCGATCCTCAAATCGGCCAGGTCCTGGCCAAGCCCGAATCTGCCGAATCGATGGCGCAGGAACTTGTTGAAGTTGCACTGGCAAACGGCGGTTCTGACAACGTGACATGCATAGTAGTCCAGGTCAAGGGTGTTTCCTCAGCTCCGTCGCTGCTGTCTGGAGCAGATAAGACCAGAATTGTGGAATTGCCAAGCCAGACAAAGCTGAGAGAGCGCTTGCAAAGCGCCACGCACTCCTTCGGAGCAGATATGGTGGAACGCGATCGTTTCATCGCTGTCACTCAGATCCAGAAAGAGAAGCTCGACGAGGCAAAAGATCGGCGAGGGCAAGAAAATGTTAGGAAATTCACAGGTCCGGCGGTACGGGTAAACCCGGTAAATCAGGTAAATCAGGTAAATCAGGTAAATCAGGTAATTTCATCTTCCGCCCCGCGGTCCCCGGAACTTCTAGCAATACCTACGCCGCTCCCAAAGCGAACGACCGAGAGAAGGTTTCGTCTTGGCTCGCTGCTGAGAAGCCTGGTCTTTCTTCTGGTGCTCGTAGTAGTGGTAGCCTTCGGAGTGAGCGCGATTGGCATCTATGCCAATCATTCCTATTTCGTGGGTCTTGATCACTCAAATGTAGCGATCTACCGTGGCCGCCCGGGCGGCTTATTGTGGTACAACCCAAGCTTGGTGGAAGATACGCAACTTACCACGAAGCAAGTGGCGCCGTATCACCTGCCCGATCTGACTAAGGGAATTGTCGAGTCCTCGCTTTCAGCTGCAACTGTCTACGTGACCAACCTTGTGAATGAGTCGAAGCAGATAAGTTCCGTGTCTGTCACTTCACCCACGACTACGGCTGCGAATGCTTCACCGACAACCACGGTGGCTGGTGCAAGTGGATAGACGGATAAGACGACTTGGGATCTTTCTAATTGTCTTGTTTGGTATTCTATTTCTCCAACTCAACAATCTTCAGGTAGTTCAGGCCAGCAGTCTCGATAACAAGCCGGGAAATGCTCTCACTGCTTCATCGGTCAATGCGGAACCAAGGGGAATGATTGTGGCGAGAAATGGTGCTGTTCTCGTCAGATCAGTGCCGGTGGCGGATCAGTTCCATTATCAAAGGCAGTACCTTAGCGGCCCTCTGTACGCCGACATAACCGGATTCGATTCACTTATATACGGAACCAGCGGTATCGAGTCAAGCTACAACAAGTACCTAGTGGCTCATCAAAATAAGCTCACATCCCTGTCTGATATCTTTTCGGCCCAGCAAAAGTTGGTGACTGATACCGTTGTACTGACTGTTTCCGCAAAACTTCAAACCGAAGCCGCCAAAGCTTTGGGGTCGCTGCAGGGGTCGGTAGTCGCAATTGATCCATCCACTGGCGCGATTTTGGCCATGTACTCAAATCCAACCTACAATCCAAATTTGCTGGCAGGGCATTCAGCCAGCCAGGTGGAGGCTGCATGGAAGAAGTTACAGAGCGACCCAAGCCAGCCGATGCTTGGCTGGGCATATAGCAGAAATTTCCCTCCGGGTTCGACGTTCAAAATTATCACCACATCGGCGATTTTTGACCACTCGCCGAAGATAGCGTCCGAAATTTTTCCCAATCAGACCCAGATCAATCTGCCCAACACTGTCAATACGCTCTCAAATTATGCTCACGAGAGTTGCGGGGGCTCACTTGCGGTATCGTTGGCAGTGAGTTGTGATACGGCATTTGCACAGATAGGTATGCAATTGGGTGCTCAAAACCTGTACAACGAAGCATACTCATTTGGCTTCGATCAAACTCCGCCGCTCGATATCCCCGGTGCTGCTGCAGCGCAGTTTCCCAAGGCCAGCACTTTCGCCAGAAATATTCCTGGGCTGGCCTATTCTGCGATTGGACAGGAAAATGTTTCCGCTTCAGCGCTCCAAATGGCCTTGGTGGGTGCTGGCATTGCAAATAAGGGAAACATCATGTCTCCCCACTTGATGAGCCAGATTAGGAACTCCCAGGATCAGATTGTGACCAGCTACATTCCCAAACTGTGGAAACGGGCTACGTCGCCTTCCACGGCCGCGCAGGTGACGCAGCTAATGGTCGGCGTCGTTAAGAACGGGACCGCCCAGGGAATAGCGATACCCGGCGTTGAAATCGCAGCCAAAACGGGAACCGCTCAGACAAATTTGGTGGCCTCCAGCAACCTTTCTGCAGGCGGATCTGAGAACTGGATGGTGGCATTTGCCCCAGCCCAGAATCCAACAATTGCTATTGCAGTGGTAATTCCGGTTCAGAAAGGCCTTGCTGCAAACTCAACTGGTGCTTTGTATGCAGGACCGATAGTAAAATCGATGATTCAGACAGCCCTAGGGCTTTCGTAGCTTAGAGATAAGGCACATAGAAGCGATGCTCCCAACGGAAAATAAGCCATACGGTGGTAGATATGAGTTGATCCAAAAGATCGCTCGCGGAGGTATGGCCGAAGTCTACATGGCAAAGGATCAGCTGCTGGATCGGCCGGTGGCACTGAAAGTGCTCTTCCCGGAGCTGTCTGTAAACGTATCCTTTGTAGAGAGGTTCAGACGGGAAGCCCAGGCTGCAGCTAACCTGTCTCATCCGAACATCGTGTCGGTTTTCGACTGGGGAGAGGCGGACAATACCTATTACATCGTCATGGAGCTCGTCGACGGCGTAACCCTCGCCTCTTTGATCCAGGAGAGTGGGCGGATTGAACCCCAAAAGGCAGCCTCAATCGCCGCCGAGGTTGCTGCCTCGCTTTCATTCGCGCATAAGCACGGAGTGATCCACAGGGACGTGAAGCCGTCCAACGTGCTCCTTACTGAGGATGGTCAAGTAAAGGTGGCCGATTTCGGCATCGCCCGGGCGGCAACGGCCGACGGAGATCTGACGCAAACGGGGGCCGTGATGGGAACCGCGACCTACATACCTCCGGAGCAGGCTCAGGGGCTCGCAGTCGACGGCCGAAGCGACGTTTACTCGCTGGGTGTCGTCCTGTATGAAATGCTGGTCGGCAAGGTTCCCTTTGCGGGAGACAGCCCGCTTTCTATTGCCTACAAGCACGTGCGTGAAGAGGCGGTGCATCCAAGGACGCTGGTGCCCGAAATTCCTGAGGCGCTCGAAGCAATCGTGATGAAGGCCATGGCAAAAGATCCATCTGCGCGCTACCAGAGCGCTCTCGAGATGCGCGAGGACTTGCAAAGATTTCTAAACCATAAAGATGTTGTGGCACTTGCTGGCTTTGATCCGAATGCCACTCAGGCGCTGCCTTTGGTCGATAGATCCAGCGGCGGGCCGCAACCCACTACGATGATCCGTACCGCGCCGATCACCGCGGTCGATCAAGAGCGGCAAGGGCCTAACTGGCTGCTTATTGGTATTATTTTGTTAGTCGTTATTCTCGGGGCGCTGCTCTTGGGTGCCAAGTACTTCTACAGCTCCGGCTCTGCAGGACCGGCAGCCGTCCTTACTGTACAGGTGCCCTCGGTGGTCGGTGATAGCCAGGCCAACGCGGTTTCGGCCCTGACAAATGCCGGACTAAAGTCAACGGTCACCAAGCAGACCTCAAACGAATCCTCAGGGACAGTCCTGTCAGAAAATCCCAATGCTGGAGTCACGGTTACAAAGGGAACTACGGTTGCACTGGTAGTTAGCTCGGGGGTTCAGCAGGTGCCGGTTCCCAACGTTGTCGGCCAGCCCTTGGCTTCAGCAGAGTCGACCCTACTGGGTGCCGGATTTCTGGTAACAACCGATTACTCGACCAATCCCGCTACTGCGGGGACTGTATTCTCGGAGTCTCCCGCTGCGAACACCCCGACTCCCAAAGGTTCAAGCGTGACTCTTGGGGTATCGAATGGCCCATCCCAGGTGCCGGTTCCCAACGTTGTCGGCCAGCCTTTGGCTCAGGCCGCTAATACCCTGGGCTCGCACAATCTTACGATGGGATCCGTGACTTACCAGCCGTCTTCTTCCGTGCCAAGTGGGGATGTGGTTTCGACCAATCCGGTGGCCGGCACGAACGTTGCTCCCAATACTCCGGTCGACATGGTGGTATCGCAAGGGGCGAGTTCTTCGACCACGACTACGGCGCCTTCATCGTCCACAACCACTACAGTTCCAAGTACGACGACGACCGCTCCGCCTGCTGGGTAACCCTTAAAGCAGTGGGTCAGGTCTCGATCTGCCCGATAAATCAAGGAAGTTCTGGATTAGGTCTCTTCCGGCGTCAGTAAATATGGATTCGGGATGAAACTGCACTCCCTCGACCGGGAGCGTTTTGTGCCTTATGCCCATTATCAGTCCGTCTTCGCTGGTTGCGGTGATTTCAAGATCGGGGGAGAGCGATTCTTTTTCGACGATGAGCGAATGGTAGCGAGTGGCTCTAAACGGATTTGGCAGGTCTTTGAATACTCCTCTGCCGTCATGGAGTATCATCGATGTCTTGCCATGCATCAGATAGGGCGCCCTTATCACCTTGGAGCCGAACACCTCTGCGATGGCTTGGTGACCTAGGCATACCCCGAAGACGAAGATTCCAGATTCTGCCGCTGCCAGGACAAGGTCCTCGGTAATTCCGGCCTGGCTCGGGATCCCAGGTCCGGGTGAGATGAGGATCGCGTCCGGGTCCAGTGTCAGTACCTGTTTCACGGTCACCTTGTCGTTTCGATAGACAATCGGTTCAGCTCGGGATTCTCCCAGGTACTGGACCAGGTTGTACACAAAGGAGTCATAGTTATCAATAACGACTATTTTTTGTTCTTTTACTAGCACGTTTCCCCATTTTTTAATGGTAATTGCTCCGCATTAACCCATTGCTGGCTGTGCTCTACTATCCTAGCCAGTGTGATTCAGTGGCCTAAAATTTTATCCAAGTCGTCCAAGAAGGAAAAGGCGGCCAAGCAAGCCAAGGCGCCAAGAGGCAGATACACGCCCAAGTCGGAGCGACCAAAGTCCTACCACTCGCCGAAATGGGTGCCGATCTCGATGTTCGCATTCCTTGCCCTGGGTGTGCTTCTAATCATCGTCAATTATCTGACAATCCTTCCGGGCGGCGCATCGAACTGGTACCTGCTCGGCGGTCTGGTTCTTTTGGCTGTTGGTTTTTGGTTGGCGACTAGATATCAGTAGCGCGCTCAGAGCCTTTCTATTATCGTGGCGTTTGCCTGTCCTCCCCCTTCGCACATCGTCTGAAGGCCAAACCTTCCTCCCGTTCTTTCCAACTCATTCAGGAGTGTCGCAAGTAGGCGCGTACCTGAGGCGCCAAGCGGGTGCCCCAGAGCGATTGCCCCGCCATTTACATTGACCTTATCCATATCTGGTTTCAGTTCTTTTTCCCATGCCAGCACCACCGAGGCGAAAGCCTCGTTGATTTCGATGAGGTCTAAATCTTCCAAGGCTTTGCCGCTGTTGGCCAGAATTTTGCGGGTGGCCGGTATCGGGCCGGTCAGCATGGTAATGGGGTCTACGCCTGCAAGGGAAAAGGCTACGAACCGGGCCCTTGGTCTCAGGTTCAGTTTGCTGGCCATTGATTCGGACATGATCAGTGCTGCCGACGCGCCATCCGTAATTTGTGAAGAGTTGCCTGCGGTTATCTTGCCGTTCTCCGTGAAGGCTGGTTTGAGACCGGCCAGCTTCTCGAGCGTAGTGTCTCCCCTGATACCCTCGTCAAATCCGAGGATCTCGCCGGTCTCTCTCCCCTTGGAATCTTTGACCGCAATTGGGATGATTTCTTTGTCGAAACGATGCTCTGTTGTCGCCAATTGGGCGCGCATGTGGCTCTGGAAGGAGTATTCGTCGAGTTCTTCGCGCGTGAGGTGCCAGATATCGGCAATCTTTTCGGCGCTTATTCCCTGAGGAACGATGCCGCCACTAGCGTGGTATCGCTCGTTCATCTTTGGCCCGAAGGGCATCCCAGGTCCACTGGACATATTCGCTCCAAGGGGTACTCTGGTCATGCATTCAATTCCAGCCGCGATGACGATCTGCTGCGATCCGCTCATTATGGCCTGAGCGGCAAATGTGGCTGCCTGTTGCGACGAACCGCATTGGCGATCGATAGTGGTACCGCAGACCGATTCCGGAAATCCGGCGGCCAGAACCGCGTTTCTGGCAATGTTGACCCCTTGTTCACCGATCTGGGTGACGCATCCCATTATCACGTCTTCTATCAGTTCCGGGTCGAGATCGTTTCTCCGGACGAGTGCTTTTAGAGGTTCGCTTGCTAGATCTACTGCATGCCACCCGGAGAGTCTGCCGCCTCTTTTTCCGCCAGGTGTTCGAACGACGTCGATGATTACCGCCTGCTCCATTGTATCTCCCGAGGTCTGCGACTTGTACTGAGCGCGGGCAATAGCCGCTTTGACGAGGCTACCACAACTGCGATTGATTGAACGAGGCTAGGATTTCGAACGGATTAGTTCGATTGAAGCGGATCCGCCTTGATTAGGTTGACGACGTTGATCGAGCCAAGGCTTGTAATTCGAAGTTCGGGCATTACCGCCAGCGACAACTCGTCCAAGCAGGCGAAGGGGTGATCAAGGGTCGTTCCTACGCTCTTTGCCGCGGCATCAGAAGCCTGCAGCTCCTTTAGCAGTTCTGGCGCACCAAGAGTGGAGATGATGCCTCCGATGGGAAGGCTTACTGAGGCTATGATCTCCTTATTTTTGACTACTACGCGTCCTCCGCCCATTTGGATCAGGGTTGCGACGGCAATTTCCATGTCCCCTATCCCGTTTGGGGAGTTCGAGCCCACGACAATCAGGCTGTGAGGCCCCCGGGCGACGGTACAGGCGATTGCGCCCTCCGTGAGTCCTAAGCCTTCCACTAGGCCAATGCCGACGTCTTTGCCCAGACTTTTTCGGCCAAGAATGGCCAGCCGGCTAATGGAGGTGTCATCGGCACGGAACTCCCGGTTAACCTCTTTGACCGTAGAGCTGCTCTGGCCAAGGGAAATGACCTTCACAAGCTGGCCCTTGGCTTGTGGCAGTGAAAAGCTTTCCGGCCCTATTTTTGCCAAGTCTATCTGGATTGTCTCGAGCATCCACGGAGGAGGAGATGTCTTGGGAACCGTGAACACCATCGTCTTTCCGGAGCGGGCGACAAGGGTTCCTTTCTGGAAAACCATTGACGGCCTGAAATCCACAAGGTTAGGAAGAATTGCCAGATCCGCCTGATAGCCGGGGCTCAAATATCCCAGGCGGCTGAAGCCGTGAAATTCTGCCGGATTGGTGGACGCCATGATCAGCGCATCCTCCGGCGAAATACCGTTTTCGACTGCAATTCTGAGACAGTCGTCAATATGGCCGTTGGCAGCTAGTGTCTCCAGATCCCGCTCATCGGTGCCAAACGCCAGATTTTTAGAGCCGTACTTTTTTATTAGCGGAAGAAGCTCTTCGATATTATTGCGGATCGTTCCGTGGCGAAGGAAAATCCACATGCCTTTTCGGTGCTTCTCCAGAGCTTCATCATAGTTAAGGCACGCTACGTCCGACTCGACTCCGGCACTGAGGTAGGCGTCAAGGTTGGACCCCGAGACCCCCGGAGCGTGGCCGACGACTCTTAGCCCTCTCGCGGAAGCGATCTTCGCTAGCGCGTCGTCTTCTCCATTGATGATTCTTGTCTGGTTCAGTAGACCGCCGACTCCGATTGCACCGTAGTCTCTGAGGAGCCTGGCTATTTCAATGGCTCCAGTGTGTTCCCCGGTGCTGTCGAATTGCGACGACGGGGCCGAGCTGGAGGCGTAAATACCGAAGGTGAAGGGCAGTTTGTCTGCCGCCCCTGCGAGCTCTTCGATACCCCGGACTCCAAAGACACTGGTGAGCTGGTAGGGATCCGAGGCAACCGCTGTAGTCCCATGCGGCAGCACCGCATCCACGAAAGCATCGATCCAAAGTTTGGTGTACTCCAAGCTTGCGTATCCATCTATAAATCCCGGGGCTATGTAGGCTCCTCGGACATCGATGATTTCGTGCGCTTCGTGCTCGCCCCAGCCAACAATGAATCCGTTTTTGATCGCAAGTCCCGTTTCGATCCACTCTTTGGTTGCGGGAGAAAACACTTTTCCGCCTATAACCGAGATGTCAGCGGGAACCTCTTTCCTCGCAACTGAGAGCATCTCTTTAGAGCCGGGATTACGCAACATAGTTCAACATTAGAGGTAAGAATGGCGGTTAACTATGCCGTTTCGTGAATTTAGTCTCTTGTTGAATAATAATTATGACTTTTTGGGTAATAGAAGTCAATAATCGCCCAAAAGTTTGTTTTGCTTGCCCGCTTCTCGAGATGGGAATGGTTTCGCAATCTTGTTCTATCTAAGATCATTGCCTGCCAAAACAGGCAATGATCGAGTTCCAAATAAATTGGACGAGATATCAGATCGCTGCCGCTTTTTGACGGTTCCAAATATTTGCGCAGTCTGCGCAGACCTCGTCGGGAATGAGGCCGAGCCTAATCAGGACTCCAAATATCTTGCATCCCAGACATAGGCCGAGCGCGGACTCCATGAATGCTGCTACCGTCAATGCGCCGAGAATAACATTTCCTGCAACCGAGGATCCGATGACAAGGTAGGCGATTGTGGCAGCCAGGGAGAAGGTGAGTCCGATAGCCTGTGCGAAGCGCTTTGGAGGGCCGGCGACTATCTTTGGCTCTAACGGCAGCTTAGGCACGATCACTTTTGTTGCCAGCAGGCCGAGCGGGCTGAATCTGGGACCCGCTGCTACTCTGGCTGCGAAACCGTAGAGCAGGACCAGCACAAGGAGATGAGCTCCAGTCACTATGGTGGTGACCGCGAGCACTACCACTCCTGCCGCTACAGTCCTCGCCGAAACTTCATTGACCGGGTTCGGGAAAGTGAACGTTTTCGATATCTGTGATGTAATTCCCATAATTCCTATCATTATAGTCAGGAATTCAAACATCGGGAATTAAAGTTGACTTAATTTGTAATAATTAGAAAAAAAGTTGGCAAGGGCATTCAACGTTTTGGTACCGTCCGCCTGTGCGACCCGGTTTAATTAAAATAGCTCATCCTGGCCGAATCTCTTGAAGTTGCCTCTTTGAGATACCGACCAGGATGAGCTGGCGCTAAGCTCTGCGAGCTAGCCTGCTCGTTTTATCCTGCTGTTAGGCGTTTGCCCCTACCAGACTTTTTCTCTCGGTTTTCGAGAGGCCGGCAAGGATCTCATCTGTCGGGTCAGCCTTTCTGGCGTGGTACATACCCAGTATCGACAGCAAGAGCATGATAGCTGCTGCTATGAATGCTCCCACGGCCGCCCATCCCATGATCACAGCCATGGTTCCAAATGCATAAGCGTTCAGAAGCATTCCTCGAAGGGTAGTTCCCTGGAACGAGGTCTGGTCAAGGGCCGCGAGGCTTGTGGCTTGCGTACTGCCAGGGGTTGCTGCCCTTGCTGCTGTGCTGATCTTCGAGTAGACGCCGTGATAAGGCATGTTGTAAAGATGCACCGCTATGAAGTCGTTGGCATAGACTTCAGCCTGCTGTCCGGTAAGCAGCTGCTGTCCGGCGTATTGGGATACCGAAGGAATCATGCTGGGGGTGATCTCGGTACCCGCTTTCGGGTTGGCGAACGCTGACTGGGCAGGGAAGAAGATCTGCTGCTCAGATAGCTGGCTGCGCACCTGGCTGTTGATGTAGTTGTGACCCCATGTAAGCAGTGCTCCAGCCACGATTAACACTGCCACCAATAGCATCCCGGTAAGACTGACCAGAGTATCAAAAGTCTTGCGTCTCATTTTGGCCTTCTTTCTTGCGTGTCACTATCCCCTTCGGCGTGAATTGCACCGGCATTGTGAGCCAGAAAGGCACTTCCATTGTCACTATTAGATAGTGTCATTGGCAGATGCTTGTTCAAGTTCAACCCATGCGGCCCGACTTTTGCATCTTCAGCCGAAGCGTGGATATCTGTGGGAACTTTGTTTAGCTCGTCAATATGGAGATCGTACTGCCCCCCATCCCCTTGGTTCGAAAATGCGGGTGGAGCTTGGATTTTCGGACAAACGATGAAGCTTCTTGTCGAATCCGTTTCGAAGCTTTTCCCTAACACTTTGAACATAGTTTCATAGTAAAGGTGCCGTAATGGACAACTAAGCCTGTAACTACCATAACCGTTACGAAATTCCACGGTACTGACACCCGTATTCCCTGGTCTTGAGGTCTTTGCAAGTCGTCTACGGGAATTTCTCGGTAGAATGATTGCGGTAGTGATGTTTGGCGAGTCGGTCCGCAGACTTGGAAGCGTTGGCGGCTGCTGGTTAGCCATATGGCTATTGCACAGAAGGAGTGGACTTTTAAGTAACCGAATCAAATAGTCAATCTTGGAACAGATTTGAATCGTTCTGTTCGTGCGGTGGGCTTCCAACTTCTCCATTGCGACGGCACTCCGATATCGGGGCTAAGTTCCTAGAGCTTGGTAACTCCTGCGAGTGCTGAAGTTGGTGTCGGAGATTGGATGTGGATAGGATTGATTACATTGATCAATTATCCACAGCTGGAAATGATAAGGGGTACTTGAAGTGCCTATACACGCTGGTGGACTTTTAATGCTATTTAGTGAGGGATCGTTCTGTGGATCCGCTCGTTAATACCCGTACCAATTCGATTCGCGAACATGGTCAGATTAGGGTTTTGATCGTCGACGATCATGCCTTGGTGCGCGAAGGGACTGTTCAGCTGCTCGAGCGCGAGGCTGACATGATCGTGGTGGGCCAAGCCTCTACGGGTGCCCAGGCCAATTTGCTGTTTGATCGTCTGGGAATTGATGTCGCGCTTCTTGACGTCAACCTTCCCGATATGAGCGGTCTTGAGGTCGCGCGCCTAGTGGCGTTGAAGCATCCGACGATAAGAGTTTTAGTTGTGAGCGCCTATGACGACTATGCCTATGTCGCCGAAGCATTGGAGCTAGGCGTGGCCGGATACTTGCTCAAGACGGCAACTGGAAGAGAACTCGTTGATGCCGTCAGGACTGTGGCAGGAGGCGATTTCGTGTTGAGCGGATCGATCTCATTGCGTCTGGCACACCGCAGGCAGTCAAACCATGAAGTCAACGAGGCGAAGTTGACGCCAAGAGAGATAGACGTACTTCGGCTTCTTGGCAAGGGTTTGACGAACAAGGGTATTGCCAATAATCTAGGGCTGACCCTTCGGACGGTGGAGGGCTATGTTTCCAATGTTCTGGCAAAGCTTGGAGCCACTTCCAGAACTGAGGCGGCGCTATATGCGCTTAGCCGGCATCTAATTCCTTTGGACGAACGCGATGAGCAGACAGAGACACACTGACTACATGACGGTGTTGCGGCGCGCCGCTCACCCTCCTTCGTATGAGCTCCAATTCTGGATTCTTCAAGCATCGGTAATCCTGATAGCTGCCCTGCACTTGGTCGTAGATTTGCATTGGAGCCATGAAACCGCATTTCCGGATGGGATTCCGGTCGCCCTGCTCATCATTCCCGTTGGCTACGCGGCGCTGAGATACGGGCTTTCCGGTTCGGCGGCCACCGGGTTGTGGGCGACGGTGCTTTGGTTTCCGGATCTGATGCTTTCCCACGACCGAGGACATTCTGGCAGTGATCTGGTCAGCTTGGTCCTTGTAGACGCCGTGGGGTTTTTCGTGGGTCAACGGGTGGAAGCAGAAAGAATGGCACGCGCAAGGGTGGAGAGCGCGGCAGTTGAACTCGCCGGTGCTGAAGAACGCTATCGCCAACTCTTCAATGCCAATAGCGCTCCGATCCTTCTCTTTGACGAGCTTGGGACGATCCTGGACGCAAATTTTGCGGCGCATATGGCATTCGGCGCCGATGTGGTGGGCAGTTTAGACAGAGGAATCCTGGGCATTGACATCCTCGCGGAGGATCATTCCGGCCGAGTCATCTCAATGGCGGACGGCCATGACTATAGGGTGGATTTGGTCCGTTTGACTACCGGAAGAGGTGACCGCGCGATCCAGGTGGTGTTAGAGGACATTACTCGTGAGCGCAGTGAGGGACGTCGGATAAGGCACTACGCAGAGCTTGTTGTTCGTGCCGAGGAAGAGGAGCGTTTGCGTTTGTCGCGGGAGCTTCATGACGAGCCTCTCCAGGTACTGATGCATTTGTCCAGGCGTTTGGCAATGGTGGCAGAAGATCCAGTTCCGCCTGAAAATTTGGAGGAGACACTCCTGGAGCTGCGCCAGCATGTGCTCGACGCCGCGACCGGACTAAGAGGCATAGTGACTGGCCTGCGGCCGCCCGCACTCGACCAGCTTGGCCTGGTGCCAGCGCTCAGGAGCTTCTGTGCCGATCTAGAAGATCAGACCGGGCTTCTGGTCTCTATCGAGGTGTCTGGCAATCCAGAGCGCCTTCCCTCTGAAGTCGAGCTGGGAGCTTTCAGAATTGTCCAGGAATCCGCTAGCAACGCGGCCCGGCATGCCGATGCGAGAGCTCTAAAGGTATCTGTCGGGTTCGATAAAGATACTCTGCAACTCGAAATATCCGATAATGGCCAGGGTTTTGATCCTGACAAGCTTGACGAGCATACGGGCGAGCATCTTGGCGTAGTTGGGATGAGGGAGCGTGCCAGGCTTCTTGGCGGCGGACTCGACCTGCAATCGTCAATCTCCGGCGGAACCATAGTGAAGGCGTCAATTCCCGTCAGAGGATTTGAACTAGAACGCGACCATCCTTCGTTCCAGCAGGAAGCGGCGGCCAGCGGACAGAGTGCCCGAGACTGATTCTCGGATTTCCGGACCTAAAGCTGTTGTTTCTTTGGGAGTTGACTGGGTACCCCAAACCCATTGCGGCCAAGACGGGTAGTGCGGTAGATCTGGATGGGCTGACTTCGGATGCCACGATGTGTGCACAGGCGAGCGCGGCAAAGTTCTTTGGAGTCATCTCTCGAGTTTGACCCGCGAAGTTTCCACCGCTCGCAGTGGCGACTAGATCCTCAGCAAGGAATCCTACATTTTCTCCGAGCGATATTTTTGCGGCAATGGCTTATTCACTGGACTTTGCCTTGCGCTGACAGGCTGGCATTGATGCCCGAAGCCGCCACTTTTCCCATCCTGACCGCTTCCACCACCGTAGCTCCTCCATTTAGAGCATCGCCCGCTGCGAAATAAAGCGGATTGGACGTGGCCCCAGTTTCCGGGTCAACCACTATCAGTCCAGAGCGAACCTCAAGGTCTGGGATGAAAGCAAGGAAGTCGGTTCTCGGCGTCTGGCCTACTGCCTCAATCACTGTGTCGACTTCGAGGAGAAATTCTGAACCTTGGATTGGGACCGGCATTCGCCGGCCCGACGGGTCATGCTCGCCAAGTTCCATCTTCGAGCACTGAATAGCCCTGACCCGCCCGTTGCCGCGGTATTGGAGAGGACTGGTAAGCCAGGCGAAACGGATTCCCTCTTCGACTGCTTCTTGGTATTCACCGGCATAAGCGGGCATCTCCTCAAGGCTGCGCCTATAGAGGATGGTGACTTCATTGGCACCCAGTCTTACGCATTGTCTCGCAACGTCTATGGCAGTGTTGCCCGCTCCGATGATCGCCACTCTATTTCCAACCTTGGGGAGGTTGGCCGACTTGATCTTTTCGATAAACGGCAGGGAGAGGTGTATTCCCTCCAAATTGCTCCCCTTGCAACCAGTGGACGCCCCTTTGCCCATTCCTACAGCCAGCAAAATTGCATCATATGAAGTTTCGAGTTCCTTCAGCAATTTGTCGTCCACCGGAGTATCGAGACGAAATTCAACCCCCAGTTCCCAGAGCCGGGCAGTTTCTGGGTCTAGGGGATCGCTGAGCTGGCGATAGGGTGCTATGCCACTGCGCGCCAGGCCGCCCGTTGCTGGCTTGGAATCGATCAACGTGACCTTATATCCCCGCTTCGCGAGTTCAAAAGCTCCGGTCATTCCAGCTGGGCCTGCCCCTATGACGGCGACCTTTTTCCCGTTGTGAGCCGGCCTGGGAGGAACAAAGAGGTCGCCGTCACTGAAAATATGGTCAATCGCATACCTTTGGAGACGTCCGATATCTACCGGTCTCTGGCGGGTGGAGTTCAGAATGCAGGCTCCCTCGCACAACTCCTCCGTGGGACAGACGCGGGCACAAGTTCCTCCCAAAGGGTTTTCGCTGAGAATAATCTCTGCCGCCTCATTCGGCTCACCCACGGAAATGGCTCCTATGAAACTTGGAACATCCACTTTAACAGGACAGGCCAACATGCATGGTGCCGGAGTGAGCGGTCCTCCGCAGAGCAGGCAGCGGTAGGCCTCCAGGAAAGCATCCTGGTGTGACATTGGGGGCTTTAGTTCCGTCGTCATCGCTTGCCACGGGTCCGGCAGGTGAGATATCTCATAGAGGTTCGTTCTCGGCGCTGCCTTGCGAATTCCCCCCGTAATGGGCTCGGCGTGCACTGCTCCACCTCCTGGACAGGATCGACTTCGATCTGTTCTGACATTCATTTTCGCCTTGGAGCTTGAAGTTTGTCAATTTGAGGTATCCGCGCATTTGGGGCCGGATCAGCGAGAAACTCCAGGCCAACGCCCATCGAACTGTTTTGCAACGCCCGCTACCAGGGATATTGGCAGATGATCGGTTATTTATTGACCAATTGGAAAGCGTGTACTGAATCAGGTCCAGGCAATTCTTGCAAAGTGCGCCCCAACGCAAATTGGAAACAGAAGGGGAATTGGATTGTTTTGCGTAGAAGCCTGGCGTGCTCCTAGTGGTGCCACTGTATTGCGGAGTAGTCTTCCGGCGTGGGAAATTCCGGGTCCAGGAAATTCCACGGTGTTTTTCGTGATATTGGTTATCGACGTAACTCCTAGTAGATGGCTATATGTCAGGTTCAGTGCCGAAATCATACGGGTACGGTACCGTAGTATCTCGGCTATCAACACTGAGGTATTGCAGATAGTCCGAGTTCCTTCCATTCTTAGCATTACCCATGACGTGATTAACGAGTTAGAGCTTTGCAGGAAAGATCGACCGTTCCGTCACCTAATTTAGGGAGGTTTAAATGGCAATTTCTTCAGGGAGATACCTTAGGCCAGGAGCGGTCGCGGGTGGCTTGGCCACTTTGGCAGTCGGCGCTCTGCTGGCAGCTTGCGGCTCATCCACAGCTGCATCATCTACTAGCTCAACCGCAGCACCCACTACTCAGGCGCCAGCTGCAACTACTGAGGCACCAACCACAACGGCGGCCCCCCAGAACGTAAGTTTGCAGCTTCTGACCGAAAGTGCGAGCGGAAGTAAAGCGGGCTATCCAAAATTTGTACCAGGGGATATCACCATTAAGCAAGGTTCACCGGTGGTTTTGACAATCACCAGTGTCGATGACGGCCCGGCTCCATTGCCGGCCAGCCTTGCCACCTACGAGACAATTCAGGGCGGCACGGAAACCGTAGACGGCTCACCGGTAACAGCTATACCGAACGCCAACATTTCTCACACGTTCAGCGTGCCGGAACTTGGTGTCAATGTTTTGATTCCTCCGGTTCCGAAGGGTGCCAAGACGACAACAGTTACCTTCACCTTCACGCCGTCGAAGACCGGCACCTTTACCTGGCACTGCTTTGCTCCTTGCGGAGACGGAGCTGACGGTATGGGCGGCGCAATGGCGACCATGGGCCAGATGGAAGGCAACATAACAGTGTCCTAAGGCTTATTCAGGCAGGGCGTGTGGCCTAGCGCCCCAGTTCCCACGCGCCCTGTCTGAATAATTAAGTCCGTGGCCGCTGCAGGTCTCTTGCAGCGGCCATGGGTGTGAAACAAGAGAAGCAGTCAAGGAGGCAGGTAGGACATGAAGCTCATACAGAGGCGTAGGACGATCAAAGGAAGCTCGAAGCCAATTGCAGCGTTTAGTAGCAGGCAGGTAGCCAAGGTTGGAGCGGCGGGTGCGGTCGCTACAGCAGCATTGCTGCTGTCGGGTTGTACCGGTTCCACGTCGGCGACAGCGGCAAAGGACGTTTCGGCTGTCAGCCCTTCGGTTGTTCACGAACAGATGGTCATCCAAACGGGAAAGATGGATGGAAAGCCCGGCTGGCCAAAAATAGTTCCCTCTGACCTCACATTTGCTGCTGGATCAACGGTAGATCTAAAAATTGTCAATTATGACGATGGCACTGCGCCATTGTCGCCGGTTTCCCCTTATGGACATGTCTGGGGGTCCGACCCGACCTTTGGTCTGGTGAACGGGGGAAACGAAACGGTAAACGGCAAAGCCGTTACAGAGATCGCAAACAACCTGGTATCTCATACTCTCACGGTTCCGGGCTTGTTGATAAACATTCCTATCCCAGCTGTTCCTTCCGGGCAAAAGAGCATCACTGTCGAGTTCACATTCCAAGTCCTCAAGACAGGAAAGTACTTCTGGCAGTGTGAAGCTCCTTGCGGAAGCGGATCAACAGGCATGGGAGGGGCAATGAACTCCACGGGATGGATGCAGGGCTATATCAACGTGACGTGATCAAAGATCGTGCAAGACCCTTGCTTTGGGGCGTTGACCAGCAGTTTTAATCGGTTAGAAGGAGGTGGTTACGTTGTATGACGAGAACTTCCTAGGAGATGATATTAAATGAGGAAGCTTTCAAAGAGCAAGAAACAAGCTTCAGACGGACTTGATTTGATTCCAGCGGAATCATGTGCAGTTCCGGCAGATGGGCAAGCTTGTTCGATTATGCCAGCTGCGCTCGCAGAAGAGCCGGCCGACAAGGTAGAAAAAGATTTATCAAGAAGACGATTTCTTGGAATGTTCGGCGCGGTGGCAGGTGCCACTGCAGTCCTGGGCACCGGCGTTGAGCTACTTTCTTACCGCGCATATGCACAGGGCCTTCCAAAGACGAACAACTGGACCGGCAGCAGTGGAATGACCGGAAGTGGCGCAGCCGACATGGCAAGCACCCAGGCTCCCCCCACTCACCAGTGGGCAATGGTAATAGATCTAAGCATGTGCAACGGCTGCGGATCGTGCACTGCCGCGTGTCAGAAAGCTCACTACCTCACTCCGGATCAGACCTGGATGAAGGTTTTCGAGCTGACCGACACTACCGGACAGACCTATCACCTGCCAAGACCGTGCATGCAGTGCGAAAACCCGCCTTGCTTGCATGTTTGCCCGGTGCATGCGACCTTCAGGCAGGAGCAGGGCGTAGTTTTGGTGAACCAGGACCGCTGCATCGGTTGCCGCATGTGCATGGCCGCGTGTCCCTACGAGGCCAGATACTTCAACTGGAATTCAGACGTGAAATATCCTCCGATTCCGGTTGAGGCTACTCCGGAGTTTCCCGTGCCTCAGCGTCTGGGCACAGTCGGGAAGTGCACATTCTGCGTTGGGAATCTGAACCACGGCCTGCTTTCAGAGTGTGCTGCAGGATGTCAAATGGGCGCCATCTATAACGGCGACCTGAAAACGGACGTGGCGGTCAACAGCGCGGGTACGACGGTGAAACTGTCAAAGTTCCTCGATGACAACAATGCTGTCACTTTCAAGCCCGAGCAAAATACACACCCCCGGGTTTGGTACATATTGGGACACGGCCAGAACCTTAATGCCGATGCATCAACAGCTAAGTCTTAGAGAGTAGGGAGGAATCGTGAAAGAGACAGATATGAACGAGAGTGCCCTTCTTAATGAGAATGGCCACGGAGAAGCAGAGAAAGCCTGGGCCGCGGATGTCCGCAGGGCCGCTATAAAGCCGACAATCGGGCGCGTTAGCGTAGCCTGGAAACTTTCGGTAACGGTGCTGGGCCTAGTAGTGCTGGCAGGCATTGGTGCCTGGATATACCAGCTCAAGCATGGTCTTGGTTCGGCTGGCTACAATGATCAGGCATTTTGGGCAGTTTACATTGTTGATGTAGTTACCTTTATTGGAGTGAGCTATGGCGGCGCGGTCATATCGGCAGTTTTGCGCCTGACCGGCCAGAGCTGGCGAGCGCCGCTTACTCGACTAGCCGAAGGCACGGCTTTGGTCACAGTTATGATCGGTGCGCTGTTCATCTTTCCGCACCTTGGCAGGCCGGAACGTTTCTGGGAGATCCCGATCTATGTGAACACCTCTTCGCCGCTGTTTTGGGATTTCATGGCGATCAGCACATACGTGTTGGCAACAGTGATCTTTTTCTACCTGCCGCTGGTTCCCGATATGGCCATTGTCAACAAGACACTCGGCAGAGCCGATCGGCCCGCGCGATTTAGGATTTACAAGGCGCTATCGCTGAAGTGGATGGGAAACGAACGCCAGCGCCGCCTGCTGCACTCGGTTCTCACGCTCATATCGCTGATAATCATTCCGCTTGCCGTATCGGTTCACTCGGTGCTGGCATGGGCGTTTGCGACGACTAGCCGGCCGGGTTGGATGGAGTCGGTGTTTCCTCCTTATTTCGTGATTGCGGCGCTCTACTCCGGCACTGCGCTGGTCATCGTCGTGGCGTCAGCCTTCAGGAAGGGATATCACCTAGAGAGGTTCATTACCAAGCGGCACTTTATCCGGCTTGGTTACATTATGGCAGCTCTCGGACTGGTCTACGCGTACCTGACCATTGCTGATCTTTTGTCGGAAGGTTACACGGGAATCACCAGCGGCTGGATACGGCAAACTATTGCCGGTCGATATGCCATTCCGTTCTGGTTCTATGTGGCTCTTGGCGAGGTCCTTCCAATTGTGCTGGTGGCTGTGAAGAAGACGCGAAACATCAAGGGCATGACGGTGGCAAGCGTTGGCGTGGTAATCGCGTTATGGGTCAAGCGAATAGTTATCGTGCTTCCTCCAGTAACCCAGCCTCTAATCGGAAGCTTCTGGGGAACGTACCATTTCACCTGGGTATCAATCACGATCACCATTGCGGGCGTCGCGGCTATACCTTTGGGTTTGATGCTGTTGTTCCGCTTTCTCCCCGTTCTTTCAATTGACGAGATGGAGGAGATGGGTGAGCTTGGGTCGGTGGAGCAAGTTTCCAAAGAAACCCTGGCAGCACAAAAGCAGGTGCCAGCATACGCATATGCAAATGGCAACGGCCATGTAAACGGCAACGGCCATGTAAACGGCAACGGAGTGGGAATGCCTGAAAAGGAAGTGCAATTATGAAAAGTCTTTCGAGATGGCTCATTGCTGCAGCGGCAACGATTGGTTCGGTGCTGGTAGTGTCAGGCACTGCTGTCGCAGCCACTGGGCAAAGCAGCGCTGTGCTTGATCTATCAGTGCAGACTGTATCTGCTAACGGAGTTAACCTGGCGCTGTCTGCGCAGGCGGGATCCGGGGTTACCGGACAGAGCGTGACTTTTTTTGTCCAGACTCAGGAGTTTTCTAGCCACGGATGGATGGCACTTGGCACCTCAGTCACAAACTCTGCCGGCGAGGCTACCCTCACCTATACTCCGACATGGACCGGTACGGAACTTTTTGGAGCTGCTCTAGGTTCTTCGGATGCTGTCAGCACGCCAAGCGTCGTCAAGTCGTTCCAAGTTTTGAAGGATCCCCCCGGGGTGCCCCAGAGTGTCATTGAGTACGCAAGGCCGCTCGGCTCCGAGGGAGGGATATTCGTTAAGACCATTTTGTCGGTTCTCGCTCTGGTGTGGATTTTACTTCTCGGCTCGCTTGTCCTGGTGATTCGGCGTGTGCCTCGCCTGGCGAGCGCGTCGGTGGATCCCGGCCAAGCTGGGAAGGACTGAGATGATTCAGATCGGTGCAAATATGAAGAAAAGATTATTTACGCGCCAAGCGGCGACCATAGCTGGCCTGGCAGTGATCGGAGGCATTGCGGCCGCCTGTGGCGGCGCATCTTCCGCGGCAAGCCAAGTGGCCACCGTCGATGGTAACGCGCCATGGATGACCACTCCGTCAGCAAATGGAGCCTCAGGGTCGGCCCAGGTCATCAACCTGACAATTCAGGACATTACTACTCCGCAAGGCTCCCAGCCCGCATTTGTAGGTCCCAACGGCAAGGGAGCCGCAGATCTGTTCAGCGTCTCAGCTGGCAAACAGGTACAAGTAGTTGTGGCGAACAAGGATGCCATGCCGCATACCTTTACGGTTGCGGATCTTGGGCTGAACATCACGATTGCTCCTGAGGCAACAACGAAGTTCACCTTCACGGCGAAAGCCGCTGGAACTTATTCTTGGTACTGCGCCATTCCATGTGGCAGCTGGGTGATGAGCAATCCGGGCTACATGAAGGGCGACTTCAAGGTAGCTTAATAATAAATCTTCCAGACTATTGGTCTGGCCGCTTAGGGCAGAGCTAGCAGCTCTGCCCTAAAGCGTTTAATGCGGCGGATATTAATCTGCCAGACCCGCTTGTCATTTACGAGACTGTAATTGGCGATGTGGCATTCTTGCTAGTGGATAGGATGCCTTTAAAGTCTGGTTCAGTTTCGCGGCTAGTTGCGTTTCCGTGCTTTCTCTTTACATTCCGCTATTTACTTTTTACTGGTATAGCAATAAAATTAGGTCGCTGTTTTCTCAGTAGAGCGCGGGGAGGTCGATATATGTCGACAGAAGAGGAACAACAGGTCTCTGAAGCACAGATTGCAGTTCACTGGCGTGAAGAGGAATTATATTATCCGCCAGCGAAGTTCATCGGACAAGCCAATGCGTCAGATCCTGCTATTCTTGACCGGTTCAGCGAGGAAAATTTCCCGGAGTGTTTCAAGGAATACGCTGATCTGCTGAGTTGGGATCATTACTGGCACACAACCTTGGATTCGAGCAATCCGCCATTTTGGAAGTGGTTTGTCGGCGGAAAGTTGAACGCATCGTATAACTGCATCGATCGTCATCTTGAGAAGAATCGCAATAAGTCGGCAATCCTTTGGGCCCCTGAACCCGAGAATGAAGATATCAAATCTATTACTTATCAGGAGTTGTACCATCAGGTTAATGAGTTTGCCGCGCTACTAAGGGATTTCTGCGGCCTTAAGACCGGTGACCGCGTCACTTTCCATATGCCCATGGTTCCTGAACTCCCAGTATCTATGCTGGCATGCGCACGACTCGGAGTGATCCACTCCGAAGTCTTTGCTGGTTTCAGCGGAGCGTCTTGCGGCGGCAGAATTGCCGACTCGGGCAGCCATGTGCTGGTCACGATGGACAGCTACTATCGAAGCGGTGACCTTGTCGACCACAAGGTCAAAGCAGATGAGGCTATTGCGACTGCGCATGACCTTGGATTCGACATTGACAAGGTCCTAGTTTGGCGCAGATATCCCGGCAAGTACGGATCACAAGCTCCAATGGTTGAAGGCCGCGACTTCTTTGTGGATGAAATCCTGAAGGATTACAAGGGCAAGATCGTAAGCCCAGTCTCAATGCCGGCCGAGGCTCCGCTGTTTCTCATGTACACCAGCGGATCCACCGGCAAGCCGAAGGGATGTCAGCACAGCACCGGTGGCTATCTTTCTTATGTTGCGGGGACATCGAAGTACTATCAAGATATTCATCCCGAAGACACCTACTGGTGTATGGCTGACATCGGGTGGATCACCGGCCACTCGTATATTGTCTATGGCCCGCTTGCCCTGGGCACGACCACGGTGATCTTCGAAGGAGTGCCGACCTATCCAGACGCTGGGCGGGCATGGCGCATTGCGGAGCGGCTGGGCGTGAATATATTCCATACTGCGCCGACAACCATTAGGATGCTGCGAAAATTGGGACCGGATGAGCCGGCAAAGTACAACTACCACTTCAAGCACATGACAACTGTGGGTGAGCCCATCGAGCCTGAAGTTTGGCGCTGGTACCACGATGTCGTGGGCAAGAGCGAAGCTGTCATAGTCGACACCTGGTGGCAGACCGAAAATGGCGGCTTCCTCGGTAGTACTCTTCCTGGACTTCAGCCCATGAAGCCGGGCAGCTGCGGACCCGGAGTGCTGGGCGTATTCCCGGTAATCATGGATGAAGACGGAAATGAGGTGGAGGCCGGAAGCGGCAGGGCAGGCAACATGTGCATCCGTAATCCATGGCCCGGAATACTGCAAACGATTTACGGACAGCCCGAGAGATTCGTCCAGGTTTACTACGAGAAGTACTGCAAGGATCGAAACAGCAAGGATTGGCGCGATTGGCCTTACTTTGCCGGTGACGGAGCGGTTAAGGCGGCAGACGGCTACTTCCGCATTCTCGGCAGGGTTGACGATGTTATCAATGTGGCCGGCCACCGGTTAGGCACGAAGGAGCTCGAGTCCGCAAGCTTGACCGTGCCGGAAATTGCCGAAGCAGCCGCAGTTCCCGTTGTAGATGAGCTGCGCGGCCGCATCGTTGAGATGTATGTCTCACTGAAGCCAGGTTTTCAGCCGAGCAAGGAGATCTCGGATAAAGTTACCAAGGCCATCGAGACTGAGATCGGTAAGATCGCGCGTCCTAAAAATGTCTGGATTGTCCAAGACATGCCCAAGACGCGGTCGGGGAAGATCATGCGCAGGGTTATTGCCGGAATTTCCAACTTCACCGATGCTGGAGATCTGACGACCCTCGCCAATGCCGAGGTGGTGGAAGGCATCCGCCACCATGTGCAAAGTGAGAAACTGGCCAAAGGCGATGTTCCGCGTGAGTTGTCGCCTTCAGAAATAGACGAAATCAAGGCCTTCGGAAGCGCCGAATAGAAAAATGTGGTTGCAGCCGCCGAGCGTTTTGTTTTGAACCCGGCATGAAGCCAGAGTTCAAAGCGGCAGTCGATCCTTGATTGCATGGATGTGGCAGGGTCGTCACAACGGCCCTGCCGGGGCTGGCAATGAAATGCGAGATGCCATAGCTATGACGTGGCACTACATTGCGGGTGAATTATCTCTGCTGCTCGAGGAGCTTGGCAAGGTTACCGAAGACGAGATCATCGCCCAGCAGATTTGCAATTTGCGAATAGAAGCCGAAACGGTGCCGTATTCAGCACTGCCAGACATTGCGGCGGAGTCCCTTGCTTTGGCCAACGACTTGTGCCAGTTCTCCTTGGTCAACGGGGACAGTCTGGTCTTCACCCGGCAACTGACGGTATGCGGCGAGATATGGCGTTTTGGGACTTCGGCGGGCCTGTTGGTGGACGACTGAGCCTTTGGTCCCGTCACTGCCGGACAATCCTGACTCCTGGGGCAATTTGTTCCCTCTTAGCGCTGCCCGCTATGTAATCATGTGGCGCTCATGATTCGGGCCTCGGCACCAAAGGTGTCAAAAAATGGTAGTTTGGCAAATGAAAGTCGGCTAATTAGAGCGGTGAAAGCGATGTTTTGGAGATTATTCAGTGTCGATCCCGCCGAGATTAGCTACACGGAGTAGTCATCTGAATTGCGGGGGAAATTGAATTGATCACCATGCAGAGCGAGGCAAATTTGCAGCCGGAATGGGGGTTGAGCCAGTTCAATCCCTGGGATCGCCGGATTACGGAGGAAAATATCTGGCCCATTTATAGGGCTATGCGCCAGGAAGGCCCAGTTGTTCACAGCGAAGCTCTCGGCGGATTTTGGTGTGTGACGCGTTACAAGGAAGTCCGCGCAGCTGCCCTGGATTACCGTAACCTTTCATCGGGCCATGCCCTTGAGATCGGCAAGCAGAACTGGACCGACAAGCCAAGGACTCGTCTCATCGAAACCGATCCGCCGGAGCACACCAGGCAGCGCAAAGCTATGCAAGCACCAATTCTGCAGAAGAGGATGGGCGAGTTCTCAAACGGCATTCGGGAAAGCGTGGCGGATCTTTTAGGCCACATTGCCCAACTCGGGGAGTTTGACATCGTCGCGGATCTGGCAGAGCCGATACCTCAGGAGGTTCTGGGCCGCATTCTAGGGTTTGACGAGGAGACAAGGCGAAGGAATCGGGAGCTTGTTCGAAAGTTTGTCCACGCTGATTTAGAGACGAGCGAGGAGGCGCACGGCGACTTCTGGGCATTTCTAATAGAGACGATTCAAGACCGGCTTCGCCATCCGGGCGAAGATTTTCTGAG
>DAHVRV010000018.1:0-47659 GCA_027322285.1 Actinomycetota bacterium | reverse complement strand
TTACGGGGTCTGCAGGTGTGGTGGGAGACTTGAACTCCCGGAGTCTACCCTGCTCGTCAAGGACCAGGCAGTCGGTAAAAGTTCCGCCTACGTCAATAGAAACACGCTTCATAGCGCTCCCCCAGTGTTTCTCGACGGAACTCGTGATGCTGATTTAGCCCCCCAAGGCCCGAGCAGTTCCGTAGCTAGGCATGCTACACCGCACCCCGAACCCTGTCAAAGAAGCGACAGGGACTTGGGAGAACGCTTTTTCGAGAGCCGGGACCCTAGAGGATAAAAGAGCGTGATGACCTTACAGCTACGCCCGGTTTGACCGTATCCGAGGAAGGCCTTGATGAGCCTGCACAGGTTTAGTTGTCTGCCGCGGTCTCATTGTTTTGGTGTGCCGATGTATAGTCCAGCACCCGCTTTGCCAACACAGCAGGTACCTAGTGTTGGCGGGCATTTTAAACTTTGACGTGTCGACAGCTAGGAGCTGTTGAAAAATGGACGATAATTTGTGGCGGTTTGCCGGTGATTATCTGGTAACGGATATTGCCGTAACCGCGGGAAAGCCCGTTTGCCACAGACTTGCACTCCCGTCGAGATCTACGCGCCAAATTGAACCATCATCCAGGCCCACATGAATTATATGTTCGTCAGTCGGGTCCCAGGTTGCCGCGTATGACCCCGCATGCACATAGGGCGGGATCCCCGCCGTGATTTCGCACCACAACTTTCCGGAATCAGAGCTAAGAAAAAAACCAGTGCCGGCGCCTTCGTCCATTTTCCAGTAACTTGGCCGGTTGTCTGAAGCCACTGCGAATACCATTTTGGGTGCTTTTGGGTTGCTTAGAACATGAGTCACATATGGTTTGTCCAATCCCGCACAGTGGCCAAAAGTATTTCCTGAGTCGGTGCTTCGGTACAACCCGCCGCCTGTGGCAGCAAGGATTATATGTGGATCGTCAGGCATGATTGTCACCGCGTGCACATCCTGGTGAAGCCCATTTCTCGCTGTTGACCAGCTGTTACCACCATCAGACGTTCGAATAAGCCAGCCTTCCTCAATTGCGCAAGCTATGACGGAGGGGTCGTTATGAGCGAAGGCGATATTTCGTATCCGGGGAAAGTAGGGCGGCAAGTGGAGATTCCAGTCAGCCCGGCCATCCAACGCTAAGACGTTGTCATACTCATCCCAGTGCTCGCCTTGATCAATCGATTTATACAAGCTTGCAGGGCCGGTTCCGGCGTACAGATGACCAGTTTCAGGCTGCTGGGCCAACCACCAGACCTCTTTATGAACCAGGCCATTGTTTATTTCGGTCCATGAAATTCCAGCATCGTCGGTGCGCCATATGCCAGAACGGGTTGTACCCAGATAGAATCGTTTAGAATCCTCCCGGTCGCATACTACGGGTGAGCGAATATCGCCGAGCACGCGGTTGTTTTTGAAGACAACCGAGCAATCGGAGTCCTTATCTGCATCGAGGGATTTTGCGTAAAGTCCTTGGGAAGTGCCAATCAACATTGTCGCCATGACTCAACTCCTAGCAGAAAATCAAATATTCGGCCCTATAGCAATATCATTTAACCAAGTTGGATAATTAGGTACCAGAGCATCTGGCTAGCCTTTTGTTTAACGAATCGTACTAAATTTTGGGGACATATGTCAGCCACGTCCTTGAGACCCGCCATTCTCCACCTTCACGCCGCAGTCTAAAGAATTCGGCGCTTTATTTCAAGAGCCAGCTACGGTTTTGCGGCCTCGCCAATGCCTTTCCAGTTGGCATGCCACGCTCGCAGGGAGTTCTCTTTTGGCGGTGAAATCCCTGCGCCGGAGCTAAATGCCGATATCGGGGCCGTTTTCCCGGGCGCGGACGCTCTGTTCGAAATCCTGAAGATGCCGTGATATGGCTGCCCAAGCTTCTTCGGGTCTCTGTTTTTACGGCTGAGAAGATTGCCCGATGTTCCTTGAAGGAATGATGCAGATCCTCCCTGGAATCATCGCTGAACTGCTTTGTCAAATCCAGCCGCTGAGCTAGGGCTTCAGTTATTCTCAACAGAAACACGTTGCCTGTAGCGATGGCCAGGTGGTCGTGGAAACGATGGGAAGTCCTGTTGAACGTGGCAGTGTTATGTCCGGCTACAGCGATTTCCATGACAGCCAAGTCGTCTTCGAGTGATTGTGGCTGTTCGCTGGACCGATTCCCTGACGCTAACGCGGCGGTACGAATCTCTAGGATCTGCCGAGCTTGCCTTAATTCGAGATTAGCTTGGCGCGATTGCTCACCTTGAGCGCAGTGGGCCATAAGTCGACATCCAAACAGTTACCCGGCATTGGCGTAGGCGACTTGGCCAGAATCTGCGTAGAGGGGCCTGACCGAGCGATGGGGCGCGGACCTCAGTATTGGAGTGGCGATTTTCGTGACGGCCCGAGCCACCCTCACGTCGTCCTGCAGTTACAGACACCGAACAACCGCCGTATTGTCGAGGAGATCGAGGCCGACACCTCAGACGCCGCGGTGTATCGCCTCCCTGGCATGGCCGACCTGCAGTCCTTTACCAGTTCTCGTTCCTCTATGTAGAGCCACCAGCTGGCGATAGGACTGGCGGCTGGGGACGCTAGGAGAAGTTAGATGGTCAGCATTAAGGTTTTAGCCGTTCGAGGATGCCAAGTCAGTTTCAAGAACAGAAGTTTCAAAGTCGCAAAGGTGCAGCTGTATTGCCTTTGATGCCTCTTCGGGATTTCCATCTTCAATTGCCTTTAAGATCGCTTGGTGTCCTCGAAACGAAATCCGTAAAACTTCGACATTGTCCCAGCTGGATCGTTTAGTTATGTTTAAAGCTTCGTGAAGAGACCTACTCAATTTCAGAAGAATTACATTCCCAGCTGCAACGGCAAGTTTATCGTGAAATCGACGCGAAGCCTTGTTAAAAATAGAGGGGTTGAATTCTGTCAAGGCTGCTTCCATGGTGATCAAGTCTTGTTCCAAATCTCGCAACTGTTCGGCGCTCCGGTTGCGTGCGGCCAACTCTACTATGCGAGTTTCGAGCATGCGCCTAGTCTCCACTAGGTCACGAATTAGTGCAAAACGGTCTCCAACGGTTAATGCGGTAGCCCACAGTTCTTTATCCATGAGATCCCAATGTTCCACCGGTTCGATCCAGGTTCCGCGTCCATGCTCCACTCGCAAAAAGCCTTTGCCCTGGAGATATTTAACAGCTTCACGCACTCTGGTTCGAGAGGCTTGGAATCGCATACAAAGGTCTGCCTCATTGGGTAACGCAGATCCGAGTGGCAATTCTCCGCGCTGGATCATCTCCAAAATGTCAGTTGCCGTAATCATGCGTAAACTCCCATCATATGATGTATGAGGTTAAGATTCACAAACTATCCTATGCATCAACCAGTGGATTGCCTGCTGCCGCATTCTTGTCCATATCATTGGTCTCTTTCGAGCAACACGCTTACATTTATTTGTTTTCGACGGGTCACTTCTTCGATATTGAGGGTCCCCATTAATTGATACTGCCTCAGTTAGTTGGACCACAATCATGTGAGTACAGACGGGCTCTTAAATGAATCTATAGCTTCGAATTCTTTGGGTGTGAGATATCCTATGGCGCTGTGTCCTCTTTCGATGTTGTAGAAATTATTGATCTAGTCCGCCATGGCGAGTCTGACGACCGGGGTCCATTTCCTCGGGTTGAGCAACTCGACCTTCATTCTCCTCCCGAATGACTCCATAGGGGCGTTGTGGCAGGCTCCATTGGAGCCGATCGAAGGCGTAATTGCTGCCTCTTCGAGGCGAGCACTGTCTCGAAGAGGCAAATATTGGAATCCGCTTTGGGGAAATCCTGGCCTTTTGTGGGTTTATTCCGTCGATTGGCTAGGTAGGCGAAGCCCATGAAGCCCCAGTCGAGACCAACGCCGGGCTTTACAAGACCGAGTGTGTAATGGGGGACTCGCTATTTCGAACCGGGCCGGTGATAAACCTTTCGAACCTCGACGGGGTCACCTTCGCCTGCGTGTACTGGTACAACACGAGCCGTCTCATGGATCATCTTGGGTGACGCCCACCGATCTGGGCGGAGGCGGAGTACCATAGTCGACAGGCCAGCTGCAGGATGGCCGTTCACACATAACCGAGCATAAATGAAAACGGAAGAGGCTCAACTCAAAAAATTTTCAAATATCGAGTTGACACGATTAGTGGAATCCTGTAACTTTGTCGTGATATAAGACGTCGTACGTGACATGACCGCTACGTACTGATATTTTAGTAACAATGGCGCAGACCACTTGGCGAAACTAGCCAAGCTGACTTTGGAAGTCAAGGCTTAGTGCACTTATAAGGGGGGGCGGATACCAATGCTAATGGTACCTGGCTTAGATTTTTCTGACGATGACTTAACTCAGTCACCGTATTGGTTCTTGGATGGCACCCACTCGGTTCCGCCATGGACTCCCATGTTTGGCTGGTTCTGGGTGAACTTTTGCAGGCATGGAATGCAATATGGTGCTGAGATATTGAATCTGCCAACCTCACGGGGGTGGGACTGGAGATTCAATGATGGGGGCGGTTATCTAACTGTTTATGGAGTTTCCGATCCAGAGGTAGTTCGTCATCGCACGGAAGTATTTCGTGTCCAGATCAGACCGTTCTTGGAAGACTACGACAATATTTGGACAGGTTTCAAGCAAGAGATGCTTGGCAGATATGAAGAGCTAAAAGCAGTCGACACGGAAACGGCGAGCAATGGCGAGCTACTGCAACTGCTCGAGTCAACCGTCGACACAACTCGACGCATGTGGGAAATACACATGTACATGATGTACGGAATTTACTCCGTCTACTCTTTGTTTGAAGATCTCTGTCAAGAACTGCTGGGTATTGACGATACAACACCGGAGTTTCATGCACTGGTTAGAGGCTATGACAACAAGGTATTTCAGGTGGATCGGCGATTGTGGGAATTCTCCCAGCGCGCCAATAAAGAAGGTCTGTCTAGCATGCTGGATCAGGACGACACTTCTGCCGCAATTCGGCACCTGAAGGAAAGCGAAGCAGGAAGTGTCTGGCTTTCAGATTTCCGTAAATTCTTAGATGAAGACGGTTGGCGGCTACAGCGCATGGCGGAGATCAACATGCCATCCTGGGTGGAAGATCCAACACCAGCAATACAAATTGTAAGACGATTTCTTTCAGCCGGGGATACATTCCAACTCGACACCAAACGTAACGAACTCATAAAAGATCGAGAGGAGACCCTCAATACTGTCATTACACGAATCCCGTCAGAGGATCGCGACTGGTTTAACCTCTTACTAGCAGCAGCTCAACATGCTGGAAGCTTTAGTGAGGAGCACAATCACTATCTTGATCTCTACACTCACGCAATGATTCGCCGTACTGTGATAGCCATTGGAAAGCGACTGACAGCCGCCGGTACGATCGAAGATCCCGAGGATGCACTGTTTCTAATCCCGGAAGATATCCGGCGCGTGATGTGGGTTCCGGAAGCTCATCGTCTACAAGGGTTGGTCGAGGAGCGACGTTCAGAATGGAAAGTTTGGCAAACACGGCAAAACCCTCCACTTCTTGGGTCGCTTGGCCTTGACCAAGCAGTAGGGGAATTAGTCGTTACCAAAGATCCCATTGCTTTGAAAGTAGTGGTCGGGTCTATGCCAAAGGTGGAACCGAATATTCAAGCAGATCTCTACGGTACCTGCGGTTCGCCGGGAATCGCCGAAGGTACCGCTCGTGTTATTTTCGATGAAAGTCGTCTCGATGATGTTCAGCCTGGTGATATCCTAGTTGCGCCAACGACATCTCCGAGTTGGACCTCCGTGTTTGCATTCCTCAAAGGCGTGGTGGTCGATCGGGGTGCAAGTTTGTCGCATGCCGCAGTCGTTGGGCGGGAATATGGGATTCCAGTGGTGATGAACGTCTTCGAGGGTACACAGAAAATTCGCAGTGGTCAACGCATCCGTATCGATGGAACACACGGCCATGTCTTCATTCTTCCAGATGAAGATAGGGCCGCAGAATGACTCGGACATCTACACCTTTTATCTGCTGGTTCGAGGACTGCTCGGGATCGCGTTCCGACGACGTTGGTAACAAGCTTTCCGGTCTTGGGAGAATGCTGAACGACGGTGTACCGGTTCCTGCAGGTTTTGCCATCACTCGCCAGGCATACGAGCACTTTCTCGATAGCACTGGATTGAGAAAGCAAATACAAGAAATGGTGGAGGTCTCTTCACCATCTGCCGATACAAGAACTTTGGCCGGATCGATACGTGAGCGAATTCTTGATACTGAAATGCCATCCGAAATCACTGAAGCCATAGTTGTGGCCTATGAAGAACTTGCACAGGAAGTCGGCCAGGGTTCATTAGAGGTTGCAGTACGCTCAAGTGCAACCGCAGAGGACATGCCTGACGCTAGTTTTGCTGGGTTGCAAGATACTTTTCTCGGAATTGTTGGCATCAACCAGGTATTGACTAACGTTCGACGCTGCTGGGCCAGCCTGTTTGCGGAACGCGCAGTCACCTATCGACTGAATATGGGATATCCCCTTCACGAGGTATCTATTTCTGTGGGGATCCAGCAAATGGTGGCTGCCGATATCGCAGGTGTGCTTTTCACTATCAATCCGACAACTGGTAACCCCTTCGAGATGGTCATTGAAGCCAACTGGGGGCTGGGAGAAAGTGTGGTTCAGGGATTGGTCACTCCCGACCAATATCTTGTTCACAAAAAATCGCTGGATCTTGTTCACGAAGAAATCGGTGCCAAGCATGTTCAGGTGGTTCGGGGGCGTGATGGCGGAACGATTATAGAGGAGGTTTTGCCAGAATTTCGGAGCGTGCCCTGTCTGAATTACAGTGATCTTGAGCTTCTGGCTGATCGCGGACGCTCACTTGAAACAAAATATGGGACACCACTGGACATTGAATGGGCTTTGTCCGGAGTAGGAACAGGCAGTGGATCGAACTTGCACTTTCTGCAGGTACGTCCTGTCACAACGCGTCATGTGGGATCTTGGCATAAAGACCCCCAGCGTGATTCAACAGATCATCTGATCGATCTTCTGTTGAGCAAACGATTCTCGACATAGCCGTCAGAATCCGAACCCCTGGGTTCATCTTTGTAAACATAAACGATCGTCAATCCGATTTGCCAATACTGGTCAAGGGCTTGTTAAAGGCTTGCCCGAGGCCGGAATGAGAAGAAATAGTCAACTTTAGCTTCAGGAGGAGATTACCAATGACAGCAGCAAAATTTGACGCAATTATCGTCGGTGGTGGCCACCATGGCACGATAATGGCATGTTATTTAGCCAAGGCTGGAATGCAGGTTGCCGTGCTAGAAAAGCATACCGAGTTGGGAGGAGGCGCTGGGAGTGAGGAAGGGCCAGCTCCAGGATTTCGCCAAAACTTTTGTGCCCACTTCACCCGCTTTTACAGCCATCCGGCCTATCAGGATTTTCAACTTCGCGATGAAGGCTTGACGTATATCTTTCCTGAGCAAAACGAAGGAATGATTTACGAAGACGGCAGCTCATTCATCGGATACTCGGCCTACCGCGTGGTTGATCCTGTTACCGGACGCCAGGAATATTCAGAGACCAACGTAAAGAAGACTTACGACCAAATTCGTCAGTTCTCTACAAGAGATGCCGATGTTTATCTGGATCTGCTTGATAAATATACCCGATACTGGAAGGCTGCATTTCACGAGCATCGTTTTTCGGCTCCGACACCTTGGGGTACGCCTGATGCGCTGGAAGCTTTAGTAACAAACCCGGACAGTGGCTTAGAGCCGGTGCATCAATTCATGTCAGTCCGACAACTTGCGTACGACTTCTTCGAAAGCCCAGAGCTGCGCACCCTATTTATGCGTGCTACGCCGACTTCGAGTGGTACGTTTCCTGATGACCCCATGGGGTTGCAGGTGCTAGTTCACGTGCTCAGTCTGGTTCTGTCATTCGAACCAGCAGCAATTGCAGTTGGTGGCACCCAGGCCATAACCGATGCGTTAGTGTCGGCAGGCCGCAAGTTGGGCGTACAGTACTTCTTAGGGCAGGACGTCGATGAAATTCTGATCGAAAACGGTCGTGCAACTGGCGTCAAACTGGCGGACGGATCACAATTCACCGCACCACTCGTGGTTAGCTCCCTTGGAGTGCCGCAGACGATGCTAAGACTAGCTAGGAATTATCCTGTCAATGATAAGATCCGGCACCGCCTGAACAATGTGCACTACGACCGCGGGCAAATATTGTGGGGGAATGTGGCGATGCACGAACTGCCGCAATACACGGCAGCTGCAACGAATCCTGAAGTTGGTCCTCAGCCCAGACTCTACTGGGGTCCCAAGGATCCTGACTACCTCGCCAGCAAGTACCAGCACGAAATCTTTACGCTGGGCTTTCCATCGCAACTATTCATCTTGACTGCTCCTGACAGCATTTGGGATCGCACTCGAGCTCCCGGCGATGCACATACAGTTCTTATCGAAGAATTTACTGCTCCCCGGCGGCTATTCACGCCGAGCGAATGGCTTCGGATGAAGGATGAGTTCATGGCTGCGGCTCTCCAGCAATGGCGCCATTATGCCCCAAACATGACGCCGGATAACGTGATAGCGCACCGTATCTACAGTCCCTACGAAGTCGGTGCATCGCATCCCGACATGCTGGAGGGCGGTTGGACTGAAGGAAGCATGATAGCATCGCAGCTTGGTCGCTTCCGTCCTATTCCGGAGCTGTCTGATTACCGAACCCCAATTAAGAATCTCTATCTCTGCTCGTCAAACCTTCAC
Source organism: Actinomycetota bacterium (assembly GCA_027322285.1). Lineage (GTDB taxonomy): Bacteria > Actinomycetota > Acidimicrobiia > Acidimicrobiales > Acidimicrobiaceae > SCQM01. Next base: position 38,846 of record DAHVRV010000018.1, on the reverse strand, counting down.
TCAGCTGCTGGTATAGGACGTGGAAGTAGTTACAACTGCTACAAGGTTCTAGCCAATGACTTCAAACTGCCCAAGTTTTGGGAAATGTCCGGTCGTCAGTACTAAGGGCTATCGGAGTTTCGTAGAAGTCTGATAGTGCATAAGGAGGAAAACTCAGTGCATATCGTTGTCTGTGCGAGGATCGTTGTCGACCCACTGCTGCCCACTACAGACCTTACGATCGACCCCGTTCGATCTCGGGTTGTGCCAAGCGATGGTGGTCAGCGGGTCGTCAACGGATTTGATGAACAGGCGCTAGAGGCAGCTCTGCGCCTGAAAGATGAAAATCCTGGCTCTACCGTCACTGTGCTGTCGGTTGGCGAACATGTGCCATGGGAGGTACTCAGGAAGCTGATGGCGTTGGAGGTAAACGATGCTGTAGTGGTCGACGGTCCGTCAGGTGACAGCCATGACTCTCGATCAACTGCCGCCATTTTGGCTGCCGCGATTACTCGCCTGGCACAGGTGGACATAGTAATCTGCGGCCGCCAAGACTCTGACTGGGATAATGCTCAAGTTCCGATTCGTGTGGCGAGGAATCTAAGGTGGCCATGCTTAACTCTTGCGCGCGAAGCAAAGGTTACAGGGGAAAGAGTTCTGGTTCGTCGCGTTCTTCTTGACGGATGGCAGGATATGAGTGCAAAGCTTCCCGCCGTTGTAACGGTTACCAGTGAGTTGGGCGAATTGCGCTATCCAACAATGAAGGGCCGTATGGCAGCAATGAAGCGCCAACCAAATGTTTGGTCCGTATCAGACCTTGGAGTCAATTCCGAGGAATCAACCGAACTGGTAGACGTACATATAGCCGAGCGCTCCAAGGAGAGCAACTGCCAATTTATCGATGGCGATAGCGGGCAAAGTCAAGGCGAACAACTGGCGGCCGTTTTGATGTCGTCGGGCCTAATCTAGATCGACTATCTTTGGAGGAAATAGTGATGTCCGGCACCATGATAATGATAAGCGGTGAGGATTATACCGATGATCCGAGTTTGTCTCGTGAATTGGTTAGCTTCGCCCGGCAAATAAAGGATGCAACAGGTGAACCCTTCACAATTGCAGTCGTCGGGGAAGAGGCAAGTCGCTGCACGCAGGATATTGTCAATTATGGAGCAGAATCTGTACGTGTTTTAAGTGAAGCTCCAGAGCACCAACTTTGGCCTGAATACGATGCAGAGGTACTAGCTCAACTTTGCAACGAGACAGCAGTCTCTACGATACTGTTGTCCAAGACTCTTTGGGGTACCGAAGTTGCTGCACGTTTAGCTGCAATTTTGGATGGAAGTGCGGCAATGGACATCACTGCGGCTGCCATCGCCAACGACACAGTAGAGATTACTCGTGCAACGTTTGGTGGAGCCGCCGAGACCAAACTGCGTATGATCAGGATGCCTGCCGTGCTAGTGCCGCACCCCAAGATTTGGGCGGCGGCTGAGGCTGGTTCTGATGTGAGCCCGATTGTGCTATTTACTTCCCAAGTAGATCTCGGAACGCTTCAGACTATGCCAGAGGACCGGCACCGTCTGGTCCAGGGACCCGATATCACCCAGGCTCGCATCCTTGTTTCGGGAGGACGTGGTCTGGGTGGACCGGAACCCTTCAAGTTACTTGAGGAGATCGCATCTTTAATTGGAGGACAAGTTGCGGCATCAAGGCCTCCCGTAGATTCAGGATGGGTTAGCGGACAGTTGCAGGTTGGTCTTACTGGGAAAACAGTGGCACCAGACCTGTATTTCGCAGTGGGAATTTCTGGCGCAATACAGCATATAACTGGATGTTACAACGCTCGTAATATTGTCGCCGTCAATAACGACCCACATGCTCCCATTTTTCAGTATGCCACTTACGGTGTAGTCGGTGACTGGCAGGATGTCTTGCCGTCATTTTGTAAAGCATTGGAGTCCAATCTAACCTCAAGTCGAGAGAAGATTCACTGATGGTTCGCCGGGCAAGCCCATTCGTCGGCGGAGGTTCAATTACAGGCGCTGAGGAAAGCATTCCGGTAATTGATCCGGCAACCGGCGACACTTTGCTGATTCTGGAAATTACCCCTCCCGAGGTAGTCGATCGTGCGGTGCGCGCGGGACATGCGCTGTTGCCGTCTCTTCGTCGAGAAGCTGCTGATACTCGGGCAGCACGACTGAGACTGATTGCACATACTATTCGCACCCAAGCTAAGACCATTGCTGAAAGCCTGTCACTTGAGACCGGGAAGTCGAGAAGCGATGCTCTGAGAGAGGTTGAGGGATGTGGTGGGGTATTTGATTTTTATGCCTCTGAGGCGCTGCGGCTAGCTGGAAGCTATTTCCCCTCCTTGCGTACCGGTGAACAGACCATTGTTTCGCTTGAGCCGGTCGGTGTGGTGGGAGCAATAGCGCCTTTCAATTACCCGCTGACTTTGTTGAGCCTGAAAGTTGCGCCTGCACTCGCAGCTGGATGTCCAGTTGTAGCAAAACCCTCACCCGAAACCCCGTCTGCAACTCTACAGTTGGCGGAACTATGCAGCCGGGCTGGCCTGGAACCTGATCTCTTCAATGTCGTCACCGGAGGTGCTGCTGTAGGACAGATGCTGATAGACCATCCACTTGTTGCCAAGATTTCATTTACTGGTAGTCTCGACACTGGACGACGTATCGCTACGGCTGCAGCCTCTGGATTCAAACGCCTAACGCTCGAACTCGGAGGTCAATCTCCAGCACTCGTGGCAGCTGATGTGAATAGCAAAGAGGTTTCCCTCGCTCTAGCAAATCATGCTTTCGAGAATGCTGGACAATTTTGTTATCGACCTGCACGTATTTTCGTGGAAGCTCCACTTTACGAACAGTTCCTGGAGGATTTACGAGAGCACTCAGTCTCAAAGGTAGGGTCGTCAGGAGATCAGGCAAAGGCGCAAATAGTTCCACTGCGAAATAAACCAGCCTACGAGAAGGTAATGCGGCATATCCAAGATGCGGTTGACCATGGAGCCCGTCTGTTATGTGGAGGAAATCGCCTAAATGGCGAAGGCTACGAAAATGGTTATTTTGTACCCCCCACAGTGTTGGCAGACGCAAGCCCGGAAATGCTCGTAATGAAAGAGGAAACCTTTGGTCCGGTTGTCGCTGTCACTGCCGTGGACCGCTTGGAAAACGCCATAGATTTGGCAAACTCCAGCCCTTATGGATTGGCAGGTTACGTTTTTTGTAGTGATCTTGGACGAGGCTGGCGCTTGGCAGATGAAATCGAAGCAGGTTCAGTGTGGGTCAATGCCGTGCACCATACAGCCGTTCAGGTACCATTTGGCGGTAGGAAGGCCAGTGGTTTAGGTCGTGAAAAAGGCCGGGAAGGACTCCTTGAATACTTAGAAGCCAAAACTTTGTATTTGGGAAGAGATATCAAAGACTTCTTGCGAGGATAACGTGATGATAGACATGCATGGAATGCGAATTGTAGTCACCGGGGGAGGGCAAGGACTCGGCCGATACTTCGCAGAGGAGTTAGCAAAGAGGGGTGCGCTGGTACTTAGCCTTGATAGAAGCTATTCACCCTCGGATGCCAACGGAGACGTCCAAGAATACGACCAGGGTAAAATCGCTCAATTGCGAATCGATGTGACCGCAGAAGACCAACTTGATACGGCAGTTAAATGGATTATGCAACATTGGGGCGCCTTGGACGGACTTGTCAACAACGCTGCTATCTACGACGGCCTCAAGCGACGAAGCTTCGAGCTAATTCCGGTTGACGAGTGGGATCGGGTGATGGCAGTCAATGTAAAGGGAGTCTGGCTGAGCATCCGCGCATTTGCTCCCGTATTAATAGGGTCGTCCCACCCCGCAGTAGTCAACATGGCTTCAGAGGTGGCCTATACCGGATCAAATGGGTTTCCCCATTATGTAGCTTCAAAAGGAGCGGTGATATCGCTAACGAGGGCCCTGGCTAGAGAGCTCGGTAGTCGTGGTATCCGCGTCAATGCGATAGCTCCAGGCTTTACCGATACTGAGGCAAGCAGAGCACTGGCGAATATAGATAAGTACGATGTTTCCAGCACTCCTCTCGGACGCCTCGCCTATCCAGATGATATTTTTGGAACGTTGGCATACTTGCTCTCTGACGCCAGTGCTTTTGTAACCGGTCAAACAATATTGGTCAACGGTGGACGTACCATGTAATCGATATCTAGTGAGTGTTAGAAGGAGCGAAAATGTCTATACGAGGCATCGTGCTTGACGTCGACGGTACCTTGGTACGTGGACGAAAACCACTTCTTGGTGCATTAGAGACACTGGATATTCTGCGTAGTTCTGGGTATCGATTGATTTTCTGTACCCAGGAAAACCAATTATCTGATGAGGATATTGCTGATCGGCTGGTATCTAGCGGGTTGCCAGTAGTCAAAGAAGAAATCATATCTGCTGGAACGGTTTCTGTAAGATACCTGTCTGAGCGCCATAGTGAGTCCCGCGTATATGTCATGGGTAGCAAAACATTGCGGGATCGCCTTGCACAAGCGGATATGACAGTCCTGTCCGATGACGAAGGAGGAACTGCTGAAGTAGTCCTTATTGGCACTGATCCCGACGTGAATCTAACCCGACTAACCGCTGCAGCCGAGGCAGTACGACAGGGTGCCGCTTTTTATGTCACCAATCTTGACAGAGGCTATCCGCTGGAAAACCACATCATACCCTCCGCCGGTTCACTGGCGTTGGCAGTCGCGTACACCGCCGGACGCCGTCCGGTAGTTCTTGGAAAACCATCACCGACAATAGCGGCCGTCATAAAAAGCCAGTTGTCTCTTCCACCAGAGGCCATCGCAGTCATAGGCGATCAGCCTTCACAAGATGTCAGATTGGGGAGGACACTAGGCGCCACTACCGTGCTCGTATTATCAGGTGTTACCACTCCTGAAATGTACCAGAAAATGAATTCACGAAACCAGCCAGATGTGGTCCTTGCGAGCATTCAGGACGTGCCTGGCTGGCTTGATCAATCACACTGAGTACAACTGCAACTATAAGTATGCAGACCGCTCTCCTCTTCCTAGACGGGGAAAGTTTGTAATACGTATGTGGTACCGGATCGCGAGTTGCAATGTCGCTGCGAGGAATGTATTAGACACGGCCGAAACCTGGCCTGTAAGAGGCACAGATTTAGAAAAGTGCTGCGCAAAGACGAGGGTTTAAGAAAAGCTTTGCAAAGCCAACGATCGCCGGCGACTGATAAAGTGAAATGCTAGCTTTGACGAGGACGCCGAAGGGGGAACGTCTGGGTGTCTGGTCGCCACGACCGGACTTCGAGAACTTGCCGGAATCAAGAGGCCTTTGCAGAGGATTCCTGCTTAATTCCGGCGACTGTCAGCCACCTGCGAGAGACTAAGGGTCCTATTTTCTAAATGTGTTGGGCAGAGCCCATCGCTGAGCCATGCCATCTAATAACCAAACTAGCGATGATGCCGCATATAGCTCAAGACTGAAAAAGGTTCCTTGAAAAACCCGGTCGCGCAGCCCTCAAGCGTTTGGCGTCAACCAGCCCGTGTGGCTGTTTTGATGGACCAAGTCCAGCCGTAGAAACCTTCCTAACTCCGTATCGTTAGCGCTGAGCAAGTCTGCCGAGACTGCCTATGCGGCACTTCAGGGATTTGCAGTCCGTCTAATGGCTCTAGGTATTGTGCGGTGTGCGGATTTTAGGTCAGTTTGCCGTGGTGGATCGTTCCGACATGGTTATGAAATCACGCGCCCACCAGTTTTCGAAGAAGGTTGCAGGTCCTTGGGTGGTAGCCGAGAGTAATTTGCTTCCGTTGGATGGAGCGGCAAGGCCGCTTTGACCCGGATCATATGTTGCCAATACGGTCCAGTAAGGGTTGATGTCGAGTTCCATGCCGCGAATAACCCCCGCGCGGACCAGGAGTTGCGCAAGCTGGAGTGGGTCAACTGCCGGTCCAGTCACATATACTAAGGCGCCGTCAGCGGTAATGCCCAATGCGGAACGCCATTGGTATTCAAGACCCGGTCCAATGCACGAATTCGCTCCGCAAGTTGCACCCCAAGTTTGCCAATTAGGACTTGCCGCTGCTGCCGTAGGCTGGCCTCCGGCCACCAAAGGTACCAAGTTTTGGCGCACGCTGGCAACATTCGAGGTCATGTTTACGTCGCTGCCCCACGCGCCCACGTTAACGCTTCCGTTGGAGTAGATGACAAGAGAGGCTGCACCCGGTACAAGCGGGTCTATGACGCGGCCTTGCGTGTAATAGCCTCCATGGGCAACGCTCATGATAAAACCGCCGTTGAACGCTGCGACGAGTGAAGCAGCCTGAGCAGGTTGGATTGGCGCGGTATATTTGTATGGTCCGCCGCCTGGGCTGATAGATCCAGAGTACAGTCTCGCGGAAAGCAGCTTGGTATCCATCCATGCAAGTCCCGCTGGTTGCTTGCCGCCAGGTGGTACGAGTTTAGTTTCGTAGACAGCTGGAAGCCCGCCGACAAGTCTGCCAGCAGAACTCCAAATGCCCTCTCCGGCAATTGCTGAAGATGTGAATGGGAGCAAGGGAGCGGGAGCAGGAAGATTCGGTATCGTCGTCGTAGTCGAGTCAGCTGTTGTGCCAGGATGTGCATTAGGCTTTATCGACGATCCTTTTGAGGCGGGGAAGGGCTTTGCGGTGTTGCCTGCAAGCGTGTCAGATGATGCTGCAGCGCAGCTGGAAAACAATAACGCGGAAGCACCGATGAGCAAGAATGCCCGCAATGCAGCTGGCCTATACATGAGTTTCTCCCCTTAATGGCCATGTTAATGTAGCAACCTGTGGACGTCGTTATTTTTTTAAGTCCGCAAGGGCCCTATGATCGATGTTAGCTGGCAGCTTCTCCGGCGAATCCGCCAGTCTCTGCTGTTAGCGCTATCCTTTTCCCCTGCCGAAGGGGTTGTCGGAGTGATCGACCACAATGGAATTTTTGGACAGTTTTATTCGGCAGCCAATGTAATGTTGTATTTCGATGAGAAGGCTGAGGATCTTATGGTGACCGTGAAGTTTTTCGCAGGCGCACGCGAGGCAGCTGGTACGTCGAGTATGGAAGTGGAGGCGGATTCGGTTCAGGCGGCTCTTGATGCAGCTGTCGCAGCTAGTGGAGACGCCTTGGCTCGGATGATCTCAATTTCAAAGATATGGCTTAATGGCGAGCCTGCCGAACCAGAGGCAGCAGTGTCATCCAGCGATGAACTGGCTGTGTTACCTCCAGTTTCCGGAGGAATATAAAGGAGAGGCCCGAAGGCCTCTCCTTTATGGCATTCGGCGGGAACGAACTTATTTTTTCGTTTCCCAGAAGATCTTGTCAATCTCGGCAATTTGGGTCAGGAGATCTTGCGCCACCGCGGTGTCATTGGTTTTCTTGCTCTCGCCAGCAGCCTTGGTTGCTTTCCAGAAGAGAGTGTGGAGTTGTGGGTACTTTTCAAGGTGCTCCGGCTTGAAGTAGTCGGTCCACAGTACCCATAAATGATGCTTGACGAGCTCTGCGCGCTGTTCTTTGATTGTCACGGCGCGTGACTTGAAAACCGAGTCGTCGGATCCATTGAATTTCTCCATGCAAGCCTTGACTGCGTCTGCTTCGATGCGAGCCTGGGCGGGATCGTAAACTCCGCAGGGGAGATCACAGTGGGCAGAAACTGAAACTGGCGTAACGATTCCTTCTAGTGATTTGATGACCCTGGCGAATAGCTTCATGGTTGCTCTCCTTTTCCGTATAGTTTGCAATTTCCTATTTATGAGAACAGATACAGACATTAGTCTGAAATGCAGAAAAATCCAGAGGATTTTAGTATCGTCCGTTAAGTGCCTTCAGATTAGGAATTATAACCCGTTGTTTTTTTTAGCTGTTGTCACTGGCGTTTCTATGTTGCCGTCTTTGAACCCAGGCGATCGACTTGTTGTGCGCCGGATCAAGCACCCGGGCATTGAATTAACGGGCCGGATTGTCGTGGCCAGAGATCCCCGCGAGAACGGGAATCTTGTGATCAAGCGATTTGCCGGTTTGGATGGAGATTCATTTATATTGCTGGGGGACAATTCTGACGCATCAACCGATTCCCGTTTTCTCGGCAGCTTTGCTAGCGGTTCGCTAATGGGAAGGGTCGTCTATCGATATTTTCCCCTGAATGCAGCGGGCCGAATTCGATAGCACCTCAGGCGGGGCCCGCGGCCGGAGCTTTGGGCGGCTTTGGTCCGCTGCCAGGCTCAGGCCAGTAACGGGAACTGCGGGCATGGAACGTGGCGCAAGCAAGCCGGGCGCTATTGATCCATCTGCCTGGGTAACGAATGGGCTCCGAGGCCGATCAAAATTTCGTTGTCGGCAGTGTTCAACTCGGGATTGCAAGAGAGGCTCCGAGGTCTATGAAATTGGAGTTATCCCAGCCCTTAGGGCACGCTGTCGAGCTATCGAGACTTAATTCGCTGTACGCGTCTTTTAGGCGGAAGAGATTCATGCGGCACGGCTGATCTCCTGCAAAGGTGCCGGCAGATGCGTCGTGTTGGTCTTGGTGCAGCGCTAGCCCCACCTTTTCCTGAGATGGCGTCAGCTGGACCGGTGCTTGCCCTACGCAGGTCATGGAGCAGCCTAGGAAATGTATTCTGAGGGTTGCAAATCAGTGGGAAGTTATGAGTGCCTCCTAATGGGACTAGGTCACGACTAACATGGTGGAGGTACTTAGTTCAGAAATTACGTCTGACTAGGGGAAGATTTTTGTCTAAGTATCGGATCCGCCCCCGATGCCGGCATGATATGCAAGATCGGGGAATACGGGCTTACAGTACGAAGTTAAAAGAAGCGGGATCTAAAAGCCACTCCGCCGACGACTCTCGGATGAAAGCGATCTAGATGCAGCGATTAGCGATTATTTCATACCACACCTCGCCATTGGTTCAGCCTGGGACCGGTGAAGGCGGCGGGATGAATGTCTATGTTAAGCAGCTTGCGAGTGCTTTGGCCCGGCTCGGTATTTGCTGCGATGTCTATACGAGGGCGTATTCTCCAACTTTGCCGGCTTGTGTAACGGTTGAGCCCGGCTTCGTTCTGCATCATCTGCCTGCAGGTCCTCTGAGCGAAGTGACTAAACCGGGTCTTCTCAAGCATGTGAGTGAGTTCACAGATAACGTCCTTGAAAGAATCCACATGAACCCCGGACAGTTGCCGGATGCGATTCACGCCAATTATTGGCTCTCGGGAATTGTTGGCCATGCGCTCAAGCACGCACTTGAAGTTCCTCTAATCACCACATTTCATACGCTTGAAAAGGTCAAGGCGAAGGACAGGGCAGTTCCAGACGACGATATTTCGGAGAACCTCAGAATGGAAGAGGAGTCCCGGATCATCTACTGTTCCGACCAGGTGCTAGCCTCCTGCGAGGTTGAGGCGGATGAGATATCCACTCTTTACGATCTCGATCGATCGAGAATTTCAATTGTTCCTCTGGGTGTGGACCACGCCTTTTTCAGCCCCGGGGACCGTGATATGGCCAGGAGGGCAATTGGACTGCCAACCCGCGGGAAGATGGTGCTTTTTGTTGGTCGGATTCAGCCCCTCAAAGGTGCTGATGTAGCCATTCGTTCGTTTGCCAGAATTGCATCAAGGGTTCCGGATGCCTTTCTTGCGATGGTCGGGGGACCGTCGGGTCCTTTTGGGACCGACGAGATTCTGAAAATCAAAAGCATTGTTGCGAGAGAACGCCTCAACGAAAAGGTCTATTTTTTTGATCCGCAGCCCCATGAAGTACTTTCGAGTTTTTACAGAGCTGCCAATGTCTGTCTGGTCCCATCACGCACTGAATCTTTTGGGCTGGTGGCCTTAGAGGCGGCAGCGTGCGGCGTTCCCGTCGTTGCTTCGAATGTAGGGGGATTGAAAACCCTCGTCGTCCATGGATCCAGCGGATATTTGGTTGCAGACCGTACAGCGGGTGAATTCGCACGGTATCTCGTAAAAGTTCTGGAGGACCCATCGCTGGCCAGACCGCTCCAGGTTGCTGCAAGCTCATTGTCCACCAGTTACCGCTGGCGGGATTCGGCACTTCGCCTCCAGCAAGTGCTCCTGGGACTGACGGCAAAAGAGCTTCTCGAGTGCGGTTGAGAAAATCAAGTCCTTTTGGCAGCTCCTTTTTTGCTTGAGTACTCAAATATATGCGGCGCAGCTGTTGGTGTAGAAGATTCTCTTCAATGATCTGAATTGGACCGGCGAAGATCAACTCCGATAGCCGTTCCCGGGCAGTCTGTCGGAAATAAGGGGAAGAATTTTCGATTTATCAAATTTCTACTTGACTCATCGCATTTGTCTGGCGTAACTTTGCTGTGTTGGTTCTGGCGATGTTCTAGAACATTCGGGTCGGGGAAGCAGAAAATTCTAGAACGCCAGAGCCAATATCCAGTTATCGAGTCCGATTGAGTCAAAGACGTTCGAGAGACAATATCAGGGTACTATTTATGACGTGCTCGAACTCATGATAATCGGCGGCGGGAAAATGGGTCAGGCCTTGGCCCGCGGGATTCTTTCGGCGAACGCGGTCAATCCTGAGTCCCTTGGTATCGTAGAGGTCTTTGAACCGCTGAGACTGCAACTTGCAAAGGAGTTCGCGGGGAGCCAGATTCTGGCGTCGCCGCAAGCTTCACGGTCAACCATTATCGCAGTGAAGCCGGACAGCGTCGAAAAACTGGCAGGCTCGATGGGGAGCGATCACAAGCGCAGGGTCCTCTCGATCGCTGCCGGGGTGTCTACGGCAGCCCTTGAAGTTTGGCTCGGCGGAAGACCATCGGTGATTCGCGCAATGCCGAATACTCCTGCGATGCTCGGTCTGGGAATGACAGCCTTGTGCAGCGGGCGATACGTAAGCGCCGAAGATATCCAATGGGCAAAGACGCTCATGACGGCCGTTGGAAAAGTTGTAGTGGTCAAAGAGGCGCAGATCGATGCAATAACCGCGATTTCCGGTTCCGGGCCAGCATATGTCTTTCTGGTGGCTGAGGCGATGATAGAGGCCGCTGTCAGCGAAGGGCTTGGCTGGGACCTTGCCAGGGAACTGGTGACTCAGACTATTTACGGTTCGGGAGCGATGCTCGCAGAGGGCTCGCAATCACCAACGGTTTTGCGACAAAATGTCACGTCGCCCGGGGGCACCACTGCCGCAGGAGTCGGCGCGCTTGAGGAGGCGGCTCTGAGGGCGGCATTTGCGCGCGCAATCGTCAAAGCGAAGGAACGCTCAGCCGAAATCACAGCTGAACTTTTCAAACACTAGAAGATCCTTCCAACGGCTTTTGGCGACAGTGCCGGACATCTTCGGCCCATGGTTAACCAAGCTGCCTCGGCAGGCGGGTTCGTGCGATGTGCCGCGGCGAAGCGGATGCACGGGGTCATATGTGACCCTGAGCGCTAAACGATTTCCCAGCCCGGTCTAGCGTATTTTTAGAGTACCGTTTTGCCGAGCTGTCGAGGCACACCCATAACCAAGCTGACGCGGTATTTCGGGGCGCCATGGCACCCGGATGCTGAGCAATATGCCTTTGTCGCCGAGCTGGTTAATGCGCGCAGCGGCAGCTGGAACCAATGCGCCGGACCGAATGCTAAATAGTACGGCCACGAGATTATTAGAATGGGATAAACATTCAAATTCAGATAGGTGGAAATGGACGGCGGAGATTATATCGTTTCTTTGAATTTGGCGTATCTCAAGGTGCTGGTAGTTGGGGCCGGCCGGGTGGCTGCCAGGAAGATCAGAGGACTGCCAGCTTCAATTCTAGGTGTGACAGTTGTTGCGCCTGAAATAAGCAAAGAAATCATCGAGCTGCTGGCTCGGGCCAATTGGGAAGCCACCTTGGCGCAACGCGAATTCGAACCTTCGGATCTTTCAGGCTGCGGCCTTGTTTTTGCAGCTACATCAGATTCGGGGGTAAACAACGACATTGCAAGGCTTGCGCGTGAGCGGGGAATCCTTGTCAACAATGTATCAGATTCCCTTCAAAGCAGCTTTAGCAATGTGGCTCTGGTGAACAAAGGGGGAATCAGCATCGGGGTATCCTCTAATCCGAAGGTTCCCGGATTTTCTAAGGCGGTCAGTAAACTCATAGAAGAAGCGTTGCCGGAAGACCTAGATAGGTTGTTGGTCTTAGTAGCGGCGGCGAGGTCAAAGGCTTTAGATTCTGGTCATTCCGCAGACGGTTTAGATTGGGTAAAAGTATTACATTCCAGAGTTTTCGAATATATTCGCATGGGTGATTTTCCCCAGGCTGAAGAAAGTTTGGCCGAATGCCACTTGTAGCCATTGGAATTGATAGGTCTAACTCACCGATTGATGACTTTGGCCGCTATTTCGTCTCCGAAGAGGACATGCTTGAAAGGTTGAAGATATTTTCTTCAGCAGACGGAGTCGAGGAAGCGGTCCTGATATGCACCTGCGCGCGGACCGAGATTTTTGCTGAGATAACCAAGTTCCATGGCGGGATCGAGGAAATGTGGATCAATTTCGCGAGGATGCTGCAAGTCGAACGTGAAGAGCTGGCTTCGGTGGCCACCGTGTACTACGAGAGAGGAGTCGTGTCTCACCTTCTCAGGGTTGCCTCCGGCCTGGAGTCGGAGCTGATTGGTGAAACAGAAATCCTTGGTCAGGTCCGCAGGGCCTTTCTCCGATCGCATGATGCCGGATATTGCGGGCCCGGCCTCTACGGTTTGTTCCGAAAGGCGCTGGAGGTGGGAAAGAGGGCTAGGAGCGAAACCGGGATTGCCCGGGGAATCACCTCTTCGGCACACGCCGCAGCAGAGCTTTTCTCTGAAGCCTGCGGCCTCGAGGGCAATGGCACGGTGATGGTTATTGGTGTTGGCGAGATCGGATCGAAGCTTGCGGAGGCCTTGTCACAGGGAGGTTATGGCGTGTATTTGACGTCACGGACCTTTGCCAAAGCCGAGAGTCTGGCCAACCGCATCAACGCGAAGGCGGTTCACATTCATGACTTTAAGTCCCACATACCTGAGTTAGACGGGATTTTTTTCGCGACTTCCTCGAGGAAGCATTTGTTGGATGGCAGCGACGCCGAGTTGTTCGACGCCGCCCGCGATCCCAAGACATTCATAATCGACATGGGGGTACCCAGAAACGTGGATCCCGCCCTGGACTCTTTTAGCGGGGTAACATTGTACGATCTCAACGGAGTCAACGCATTCGTGCGGAGCGCAATCGAGCACCGCCAGCAGGAAGCGGAGCTAGTCGAGGAGATCATTGAATCTGAGACCAGCAAGTTCGTCGATCTGAAGAACTCGGGATCAGCCACCTCTACTGTTGCCTCGCTCTATGCATTTGCCGAAGAGGTCAGACTTCTGGAGCTTGCACGGTTTTCCGGTCGGCTCGAGGGGTTGACCGACGCTCAGAGAAAAGTTGTCGAGTCCCTGACCTATGGAATTGTCCGAAAAATTCTTCACCGGCCGGCTGCCAAGGTCAAAGAGCACTCCGGTTCCAAGCGGGGAGAGCGGCTGGTCGAGGATCTCTCCTTCTTGTTTGATTTATGAAGCCGATCAGAATTGCCACGCGAGGTTCGGAACTGGCGCTGTGGCAGGCAAAGTTCATCGCCGAGAGGCTGGGGCGCGAATCAGAACTGGTAGTCCTAAGTACGCGCGGCGATAGAGATCAGGCTTCATCGCTTAGCGAGATTGGCGGCCAGGGTATTTTCGTTAAAGAGATACAGGCCGCACTTCTTGATGGCCGTGCCGACATGGCTGTTCACTCCGCCAAGGATCTTCCAACTCAAGCGGTTGACGGGCTTGTTGTAGGTGCCTACCCTAGAAGAGGTGATCCCCGCGACGCCCTTATCGGGAAGTCTTTAGATCAGCTGAAACCGGGCGATTTAGTTGCCACCGGTTCCATCAGACGCCAGGTGCAGCTAAAAGCTATCAGGCCTGATCTCGACTTTGTTGCACTCAGGGGAAACATGGCGACACGTTTTGCAATGGTGGAACGAGTCGGTGCTGTTTTAGTCGCCTACGCGGCTTTGGAAAGGTTGGGCCGCATCGATCTGGCGGTACAGGTTTTCGATCCAACACAGATAATACCTCAGGTTGGACAGGGCGCATTGGCGGTTGAATGCAGGTCGGGTGCTGATGATCTGCGCAGTTTGCTCACGGGTCTTGACGATTTGGCAACCCGATTGGCGGTCGAATCTGAGCGCAATCTATTGAGGCAGCTTGGAAGCGGCTGCGCGCTGCCCATTGGCGCATACGCGGTTACGCGTTTGTCCGACAGCCAGATTGATCTGATCGCGTTCGTAGGCTCGATGGACAGCATGACCGAAATTCGCGTCAGCGGCAGTGGTGGCGATCCCATTGCCTTAGGTTCCAGGCTTGGTCGCGAGCTGCTGGCCAATGGTGGCGCCGTGCTGCTGGCGCAGACGGGCGCAGGCGAGAAACATGACTGAAATCGTTGCTGGAACGGTTTACCTGGTAGGAGCCGGACCCGGAGATCCCGGTCTGCTGACCATTCGCGGGAAAGAGCTGCTCTCCATGGCTGATGTAGTGGTGTTTGATCACTTGTCAGACGAGTCTCTACTTGAATTCTGCAAAGAAGGCGCACTTCTTGTAGATGTTGGCAAACGTCCGGGACGTCCAGTTCCTCAAAACGAAATCAACGAAGTTTTGATCCGCAGTGCAATGAGCTCCCCGACGATTGTTCGGCTGAAGGGCGGCGACCCGTTCGTATTCGGTCGCGGAGGCGAGGAAGCTCTTGCTCTAATCGATGCTGGGATTTCATTTGAAGTCGTGCCCGGCGTTTCCTCGGCGGTTGCAGTGCCCGCCTATGCCGGTATTCCAGTTACGCATCGCGGGCTTTCGACTTCGTTTACGGTGGTCACCGGACATCGGCACGGAAATGCCACTGACCAGGTCGATTGGGCATCTCTGGCCAAACTTGGGGGGACAATTGTCGTGCTCATGGGTGTCGCACACCGGTCTGAGATTGCTGAGAAGCTGATCAGCGGGGGTCTTATACCCAAGACGCCGGTCGCAGCTATTCGATGGGGTACGAGAGGCGACCAACTTACGATCAGAACGACCTTGGAGGACCTCGGGGACGCTGAGATACTTTCGCCGTCGACGATTGTGATCGGTGGCGTCGCCAGCCTTGATTTGAATTGGTTTGGAAAGCGGCCATTGCTTGGCAAAAAGATCGTGATTACCCGTGCCAAGGCACAGTCGTCGGGCCTGGAGAAGAAGCTCAGGGATCTGGGCGGGCATGTCATCTCTGTGCCTGCAATCAAAATCGGACCCCCTGGCGACAATTATCAAGCTTTGGCGGAAGCCGCGCAGAATATTTCGCGCTACGACTGGCTAATTTTTACCTCAGCAAATGCCGTGCCGAGATTCTTCAAATTTTTACGCGATTCACGCGATCTTGCCGGCGTCAAAGTGGCCGCAATAGGGGAAGGCACTGCCAGAGAAATTGCCAAGTTCAACATTGTCGCGGACCTGGTGCCGCCGCGCTTCGTCGCGGAAGCTCTAGTCGCGGACTTCCCTCCCGGCTCCGGGCGCATCTTACTGCCGCGCGCAGAGGTGGCAAGAGACGTGATACCTGTCGAACTGGGCAGGGCGGGTTGGCAAGTGGACGTGGTCAAGGCCTACCGAACCGAAACCCCGCCCATGGACGCCGAACTTGCAGAGAAGATAGCGGCCAGCGACGCGATAACCTTCGCGTCGTCTTCTGCTGCTTCGAACTTCTTGTCACAGTATGGCGTCGGATGTTTGCCGGCACTAGTGATCTCAATCGGTCCGATCACAAGCAAGACCCTGGTAGAGTTCGGGGTCAGGAACACAGTCACGGCTGCTACCCACGACATGGGCGGGCTCGTAAATACGCTGGTCTCATCACTGAATCAATAGTGCCAACTTCGCATTTGGGTTGATTTGCGCTTAGGTGGCGTTGCCTGCAAGGGAAAGGCTTACCGGCAACGTGCCGGGGAATACCCGCTGTTCTCTGCTGGGTGAGGTCGGGAATGAAATAATCTGGAGTTGTGACTTTTCCAATGCATCGTCATCGCCGCCTAAGAAGAACACCCGCGCTTCGCCGCCTCGTGTCGGAGACAAGTCTTAGCGTTGATGATCTGATCACCCCAATTTTCGTTCGCGAGGGAATTGATTCCCCAATCGAGATTCCATCTTTGCCAGGAGTGTTTCAACACGACGTCAAATCGGCCAAGGAGTTCTGCAAGCGGCTCACCGATCTCGGTATCCCAGGAGTGATTATCTTCGGCATACCTGAGAGCAAGGATGAATTCGGGTCGGCTGCCTGGGATCCGGATGGAATAGCGCAAATTGCCATATCTGAAATCAAATCGGCCGTGGCTGACGATCTGGTTGTGATGGCCGACTTGTGTCTTGACGAGTACACCTCCAGCGGCCACTGCGGAGTTTTCAGGGCTCCAAGCGATGTTGACAATGATGCGACGCTCGAACTGTACGCAAAAGTGGCAATAGCGCAGGCGCAGGCCGGTGTGGATCTAGTTGGACCATCAGGAATGATGGATGGTCAGGTCGGCGTAATCCGTAGTGCCCTCGATCGCGATGGTTACACCGATGTGGGAATCATGGCTTACTCCGCGAAATATGCTTCAGCTCTTTATGGCCCGTTCAGATATGCCGTGGACGTAACCATTGCCGACGGCGGCAACAGGAGCACTTACCAGCAGGACTTTCGCAACTCCAAGGAGTCTTTGTCGGAAATACTTGCAGATGTGGACCAAGGCGCTGACATTGTAATGATCAAGCCGGCCATGACGTATTTGGACATCGTCTCGCTGGCAAGCCGAAACGTGACTGTCCCTGTAGCTGCATATCACGTGTCTGGAGAGTACGCAATGATAAAGGCTGCCGATGCCAACGGTTCGATAGACGGCGACGCAGTCGCGATCGAACAGCTGACAGCCATCAAGCGTGCGGGTGCGTCGATGATATTGACTTATTTCGCTCCATTAATTTCGGAGCTATTGGGCTAGCTGTCGGCTGCAGGTAGTCTCCATTTATCTCGCCGACGAACAAGGAGTATAGAACTCATGTCTGCCCATTCAGAACCGTCCTATACCAACAAGCAGCTTTTCGAGAGAGCGTGCAAAGTAATCCCTGGTGGCGTTAATTCTCCTGTGCGGGCCTTCAAATCGGTGGGCGGAACTCCTTTCTTTGTTGCCAAGGGAAGTGGTGCGTATCTGATCGATGAGGAGGGTAAAAGCTACGTAGACTACATACAGTCTTACGGCGCGGTCATCCTTGGTCATGCTGATGAGCGGATCACTTTGGCCATCGAGCACGCTGCCCGATTAGGTTCGACTTTCGGAGCGCCCACCTTGGGAGAAGTTGCTCTGGCGGAGTTGATTGTCGACAGAGTCGAAGGTTGCGCCATGGTGCGTCTTACCTCGTCCGGCACAGAAGCGGCAATGAGCGCCGTCCGTTTGGCGAGGGCTTTCACCGGACGGGAAAAGATACTCAAGTTTGACGGCTGCTATCATGGGCATTCCGATGCATTGCTTGTAGGAGGCGGCTCGGGCGTCGCTTCGCTCGGGATACCGGATTCAATTGGGATTCCTCTTGGCGCGGTCTCTAACACAGTCGTTGCTCCCTATAACCAGTTGCCGCCCATAGACGATTCCTATGCCGCGGTGATCGTTGAGCCTGTGGCGGCCAATATGGGCCTTGTCCCCCCGGCCCCCGGCTTTCTGCAGGGGCTTAGGAAGCTTTGCAGCGAGAATGGCGTTGTGCTGATTTTCGATGAGGTAATAACTGGATTTCGCCTCAGCGCAGGCGGGGCCTCCGGGTATTTCGGAGTTGTCCCCGACGTGTGGTGTTTTGGCAAGGTTATTGGCGGCGGCATGCCAATTGGAGCCTTCGGAGGCAGACGGGACATCATGGAATTGCTGGCGCCTATTGGTCCTGTCTATCAAGCTGGCACTTTGTCCGGTAATCCTTTAGCGACTAGTGCTGGCGCAACCGTTCTTGGCCTTCTTGACGATGCAAGATATCAGGATCTTGCTCAAACCGCCGAGCGTTTGGCAAATGGCTTGAAAGAGGCGATAGCCTCCGCCGGGATCGAGGTTCAAGTTCCGCGGGTATCTACCCTTGTCGGCATATTTTTCGGTTCCGATCCCGTGGCCAATTATGCAGATGCCAAGCGATCGGTGGCTCTTGGTCTTTACCCCAAGTTTTTCAAGGAAATGTTGGATTTGGGAGTTGCTCTGGCGCCTGGCCCGTACGAAGCCGTATTCCCTGGTTTGAGCCATTCCGACATTGAAATCAGCCGCACTGTAGAGGCGGCCGCTGAGGCCGCAGCACGGATTACGAGGTAGCCAGCTGACTCGCCGCATTTCGGCAAATAACAAGGTCATAGCCACGACCTGTGTGATAAGCGACTATTTGATAACGTTTTAATTGCACGGTTTTTCACAGCTGTAGAAAATTATCGGAGAAATTACCGTGAAATCACCTTTTCGTTTGGCGCCAACAGGTGTTTGAATGCTAAGAAAAGTAGTGGAAAATTATCTGGTTCGGATCCAGCATCTGGCGGGATCATACTAAGGTGATCGGGGCGACGGTCTCGGGTTTATTATCTACGCGAGAGGATGTGAGGTTTTGATTCAGTATTTGCCAATTTTGGCTTTAATGGTATTGGCGACGCTGTTTGCAGGACTTTCAATAATTGCTTCAGTCATGATGGCTCCTCAGAAGCCAAATCCTGCTAAAAGTGCACCATACGAATGTGGCATAATTCCAAGTCACGAACCGCCGGAACGTTTTCCGGTTCGTTTCTATCTAGTGGCAATGATTTTTGTGGTATTCGATATTGAAATAATTTTCATTTACCCGTATGCAGTCATTTCTAGATCTCTTGGGACCTTTGGAGTTGTGGAAATGCTGGTATTTGGTGCGACCATGTTTGTCGCGTTTCTCTACCTGGTTTCCAATGGAGCTCTTAACTGGGGTCGCATCAAGAGGAATATAGGCGAAGATAGTCCGTTCGAGGGACGGACTACTGCATCCACCATTCGACGGGTTAGCTCAAAAGAAAAGACCGCAGCATGAACCAAAAATCTCACGTTGGGGCGTGTCAATAAATGGGATTAGAAGATCTAAATCACAATTTCTTTACAGGTAATATCGAAAACTTGGTCAAATGGGCGAGACGTAATTCGGTTTGGCCTGCGACATTTGGTCTGGCATGCTGCGCCATCGAGATGATGGCCACCGCTGCCGCAGATTTCGATATCAGCCGCTTTGGCATGGAGGTCTTCAGGGCCTCTCCGAGGCAATCTGACCTAATGATTGTGGCCGGACGTGTGTCTCAAAAGATGGCTCCGGTCCTTAGGCAGGTCTATGATCAAATGCCGGATCCAAAGTGGGTGATCTCGATGGGAGTTTGCGCTTCAACGGGAGGAATGTTCAACAACTACGCCATCGTACAAGGGGTAGACCAGATTGTTCCTGTTGACGTTTACGCTCCAGGGTGCCCTCCGGGGCCGGAAACTCTGTTACATGCGATCCTAACTCTGCATGAGAAGATCAGAACTGGCGATATCACCAAAAGGCGCGCCCAAACTATGGCCGGCGCCCAAATACAGCTCGGCGAAGAGGAGCGGTCCAACCCGATACGCGTTCGCGGAGCTGCGAAAAAGAAGGTCTTGGGAGTATGAGCACGTCCGAAATCTTGCACGTTGAACGCGCCAGCTATCTGGCCACCATTTCAGATCTCAAGTCTCAGGGATATGAGATGTGTGCAGACGTCACAGCAGTTGATTATTTAGCCAATATGGAACGTCCGCTTCCAGACGGGGTTGCTCCCCAGCGTTACGAAGTTGTCGTAGTTCTTTTGTCTTTGGCCAAGAGATCGAGAATTAGAATCCGTGTTCAGCTTCCTGAGGATGATCCGACGTTAGAGACTCTGTTTTTTCTCTACCCTGGGAGCGAGGCCATGGAGAGGGAAGTTTACGACCTGCTAGGAATCAAGTTCGTCAACCATCCTGATCTCACCAGAATACTTATGCCTCAGGACTGGGATGGGCATCCACTCAGAAAAGACTATTCCGTCGGTGCTGTGCCGGTTCAATTCAAGTCAGTAAATGGGGCAGGCTAGATATGGGAAAGAAAATGAACGACACGGGGAAGGCCGATGGTCTTTCTGGGGAAGAAGCTGGGAGCTTTAGTCTGAACGCAGAGACCAGCGAAGGTCTGCAGGAAATGCAGCTGGAGGACCAGACTAGCCCGAATGAGCTTTCTACTGAGTTTGGCTCGACCCTGAGACTGCCGGAGGGGATTGACGTGAATCCCTCCGACATCGACATCGAATTTGCCGATGAGAAGATGATCATCAACATGGGACCTCAACACCCTTCGACACATGGGGTTTTGCGTTTGATGATGGAACTGGATGGGGAGGTTATACTTCGGACCAAGCCAGTGGTTGGTTATCTCCATACCGGTATGGAGAAGACGGCCGAAAACCTGACTTACCTACAGGGACCAACCAATGTAACTCGGATGGATTACCTGTCTCCGCTTCACAACGAGCTGGTTTTCTCCCTGGCAACTGAAAAGCTGCTTGGTTTGGAGCTTCCCGAAAGAGCCACCTGGATTCGCATGCTGATGACCGAGCTAAACCGCTGCAGTTCACATCTGATGTGGATGGCGACTAACGGCATGGATCTAGGGTCCACATCGATGATGCTGTATGGTTTCAGAGAACGTGAAATGATCCTGGCTTTCTTCGAGAAGGTAACCGGCCTGCGGATGAACCACAACTACATCCGCCCAGGAGGTGTGGCGGCTGACCTGCCTGACGGGTGGGAAGACGATGTGATGTCGATTCTGGAGACTATTCCAGGCCGTCTCGACGAATATGACGAACTGCTTACGGGCCAGCCAATTTTCAGGGAGCGAGTAGACAACGTGGGGATACTCACCGCCGAGCAGGCCGTAGCGCTATCTGCCACGGGGCCGATTCTTCGTTCAACCGGAGTTGCCTGGGACCTTCGAAGAGACATGCCATATCTCAACTACGACCAGGTCGAGTTTGATGTAATCGTGGGCTCGGTTGGCGACTGTTTC
The DNA here is from genome assembly GCA_027322285.1 of Actinomycetota bacterium. Taxonomy (GTDB): domain Bacteria; phylum Actinomycetota; class Acidimicrobiia; order Acidimicrobiales; family Acidimicrobiaceae; genus SCQM01. Next base: position 17,736 of record DAHVRV010000018.1, on the reverse strand, counting down.
GACAGGTATTCGGTGAGGCTGAACGAGATTCGCGAGTCCCTGCGCATCATTGCGCAAGTCGTCGCGAAGATGCCTTCCGGAGATTACAGAATTCAGGACAAGAAGGTGACCCCTCCGCCACGGCTTCGAATTGACGAGTCAATGGAGGCACTGATACACCACTTCAAGCTCTTCACCCACGGTTTCAAAATTCCTGAGGGCGAGGTCTATGTGGCCATTGAGTCGCCAAGGGGCGAGCTTGGCTGTTACATGGTGTCCGACGGTTCCAACCGTCCATACAGGATGCACATTCGTGGGCCGTCATTTGTCAATTTGCAAACACTTCCCGCCATGCTTCGCGGCGGCATCATCGCCGATGCGATAGCCGCAATTTCCTCAGTTGATCCGGTTATGGGAGAGGTTGATCGCTAACGATGTCTTTTTTTAGCTCAGAGAATTTGGAAAAAGCTCAGGTCCTAATCGGTTTATATCCGGAAAAACGCTCAGCGCTCATACCGCTTTGCCACCTGGCCCAAGGCCAACACGGACATTTATCCAATGAGGCCATGGAACAGATTGCTGAAATGCTGGATATCCAGCCGGCAGAGGTTTTGGGCACAGCCTCCTTTTACGACATGCTTCATACCGAGGAAGTAGGCAAGTACCTGGTTGGCGTGTGCACCAATGTTGCCTGCATGCTTGGCGGCGGAATCGAGCTGCTTGAACATGCAAGTGATGTGCTGGGTGTGCCTATTGGGGGAACTACGGAAGATGGAATGTTCACCTTGGAAGAGGTGGAGTGCGTAGCCCACTGTGATAAGGCTCCATGCGCTCAGGTGAATTACCGCTATTTTGGTCCTTTGGCCAATGGAGACTTTGATCAGCTTGTTGATGATCTCAGGAATGACCGGCTATCAGAATCTGTGCCACCACATGGAGTTCTTTCGCAGGTGTTCAGAGACGCCCCTGCAATGGTTCCACTGGAAATCATCCACCGGGAGCGCAGAGCAATGGATGACGAGAAGAAGGCAAGGCTGGCTGCCCTCAATAAGGATGCGGGGGGCAATCAATGAGTACGAAGATCGTGACTGCGCGAGTTGGAGTCCCCGACTCGTTTCTGCTTTCCACTTATCTAGATCATGGCGGTTACTCGGCGCTTAGGAAGGCGCTTTCGATGACTCCCGAGGAGGTTCATGCGGAGGTGATGGCCTCAGGCATGCTTGGGCGAGGCGGCGCAGGCTTTGAAGCCGGGAGAAAGTGGTCGATGCTCAAGCAGGACCTCATCCGGTACCTGGTTGTCAATGGCGACGAATCCGAGCCCTCAACCTTCAAGGATCATCTACTGGTGGAGAATGATCCGCACCAGCTGGTTGAAGGCACATTGATAACTGCCTACGCTATCGGGGCTACCCGAGCATTCATCTACTTGAGAGGCGAGTTTGCCCTAGGATTGGAAAGGGTCCAGACCGCCATAAACGAGGCATATGCCTACGGCGCTATAGGCGCGAATATCTTTGGCTCCGGATTTTCTATCGACCTGGTTCTTCAGCCCGGCGCGGGAGCTTATATCTGCGGCGAAGAGACGGCGCTGATCGAATCTTTGGAGGGAAAGCGCGGGTTTCCAAGGATTAAGCCGCCCTATTTCCCGGCTGTTATTGGTCTCTATGGAGCACCGACGATTGTAAACAACGTGGAAACGATGTCAAACGTACCCTGGATTATAACAAACGGGGGCAAGGCGTTTGCCGCGCTCGGCAAGGGCCGTTCCACGGGTACGCGGCTCTTCGCCCTATCTGGCGATGTCATGAATCCAGGAAATTATGAGTTGGAGATGACGTCGAAGACATTCAGGGAGCTGATTTACGACCCCGAACTTGGCGGCGGACTAAAAGACGGCCGCAGCGTAAAAGCTGTGATTCCGGGAGGCGTGTCAGCACCGTGGATCGGCCCAGATAATTTGGATCTGCCTCTCGGTCAAGACGAGGTCGCTCAGGCGGGCTCCATGTTGGGATCCGGGTCGATCATCGTGCTAGATGACCATTCATGCGCGGTAAGAGCTGTCTGGCGCATAACGAAGTTCTTCTCCAGAGAATCCTGCGGCCAATGTACGCCATGCCGCGAAGGTTCAGGCTGGATTGAAAAGATTATGCATCGGATCGAATTGGGATCCGGTACCGAAAGTGATTTGGATTTGCTCTTGGACGTGTGTGACAATATCGCGCCAGGACTTACCTGGCCTCCGCAGCAGACAACGATTTGTGTTCTGGGCCCTTCAATCCCATCATCTGTAGTCAGCGGAATCAAGATGTTTAGGGATGAGTTCATGGTCCACATTAAGGAAGAAGGGTGTCCCTTTGTCCACTGATGTATCTCAGAATTTAGTGACGATCTCTATCGACGGCAAGGAAATTCAGGCCGGCAAAGGAGAGCTGTTAATTGCGGCGGCTGAGAAGGCAGGGGTATTTATTCCTCGTTTCTGCTATCACAACCGTCTTCCCCAGGTTGGAATGTGCCGCATGTGTCTGGTCGAAGTAAATGGCCCTAGAGGTTTTAGCCTTCAACCAGCCTGCTACCTTCCGGTAGCAGATGGCATGGAAGTGGTCACGGAATCGGAAAAGGTGAAGAAGGCCCAGGACGGCGTTCTTGAGTACCTGCTCATTAACCATCCGCTGGACTGCCCTGTTTGCGACAAGGGTGGCGAATGTCCGCTTCAGGATCAGACCATGGCTTACGGGCCAGGCGAGAGCCGGTTTGCCGAAGAGAAGCGCCACTGGGAGAAGCCGATCCCGATCTCAGATCTGGTTCTGCTTGACCGTGAGCGCTGCATCCAATGCGACAGGTGCACGCGGTTTGCCGATGTGGTTGCTGGTGACGCGTTAATCGAATTCGTTGGCAGGGGAGACCACACTGAAATAAATGTTTTCCCGGACAGGCCGTTCTCTTCCTACTTCTCGGGCAATACTGTGCAGATATGTCCGGTTGGGGCATTGACTGCGGTTCCGTACCGCTTCAAAGCGAGGCCCTGGGACTTGTCCCAGGTCGAATCAAGCTGCACCACCTGTTCGATGGGTTGCCGCATCATGGTTCAGTCATCGCAAAATGAACTCACGAGGTACCTTGGGCTGGACGCTGATTCGATCAACCACGGATGGCTTTGCGATAAAGGCAGATTTGGCCATGAAGCAATCAACTCTTCTGACAGGCTCACTGCGCCGCTGGTCCGCAAGGGAGATAGTTTTGTCGAGACTACCTGGGCCGGCGCACTTGAGCTAATCTCGTCCAAAGTTTCGAGCGCAAAGGCGGCTGGTGATCCGAACCGGATTGGCTTTATCCTTGGTGCGAGGCTGACCAACGAAGATATCTACTCCTGGGTGAAGCTGGCCAAAGGGGTTATTGGCTCTGATTCAGTGGATTCGCAACTAGGTGACGGCCTCAAGGGAGAGGTAATTGCCTCGCTGAGCAGAGCAACAATCAACGAAGCCGTCTCTGCCAAAGCAATCCTTGCGTTTACCGGCGATATCAAAGAAGAGGTACCGGTACTGTTCCTGCGCTTGAGAGAGGCGGTCAAGTCGGGCTGGACCAAGATAGCCACGATAGGCACCCATGGGAGTTCGCTGGACAAGCTGAGCGAAGTCACAGCATCGGTTTCAGTGGACCAACTGCAGCTTTTGGCGAAGGAATTGATGAAGGAGTCCTCCAAGTTTCCTGAGATTGCCAAGCTTTTCACAAATCAGGGAGTGGGAGCTGACGGTGAAGGCCTTGTGGTCCTTCTAGGCCGTGAGAATTTAGCTTGGGATCAGTCGATAGTCGAGGCCTTCGCGCTCGAGCTGTCTAGGGCGCTTCCAAGAGCTAAGTTCCTGGTTACTCTTCACAGTTCGAATTTTGCCGGCAGCGTAGATCTAGGAGCAGTTCCGGGCATGTTGCCTGGCCGACTGCCTCTTGAAAGCGCCTCGTCGGCCGCACGACAAAAGTGGGCCGGCTTGCCAGACCGGGCGGGCCGAGGGGTCAAGGAAATGCTCGCAGCGGCCCTCCAGGGCGAACTCGATGTTCTCTTTCTGGTTGGATCCGACCCGCGAGAAGATTATGTCGATTCTGCGCTTGCGAACTCTGCTCTGGACCAGGTCGGGTTTGTGGTAAGCGTGGATACTTTCCTCAGCCAGTCGAGCGCCAAGTCGGATCTTGTATTGCCAGCTTCCAGCTTCGCTGAAAAGTCGGGCACTACGACAAATCTTGAAGGCAGAGTCTTGACGCTGAATCAAAAAGTCGCACCGAAAGGGCTATGTCGGCCGGACTGGGCAATTGCCAGCGAGATTGCCCTTGAGTTGGGCGATGATCTTGGCTTTGACAGCGCTGCCGGGGTTCTCGATGAAATAGCTGAAGTGTCCCCGCTGCACTGGGGACTTTCATGGAAACGCCTGGTGAAATCTTCCGCCATTGAAGGCATGATGATTCCGATCTCGGCGACTTCTTTATCAATCAGGCCCAAAGCGATGCTCGATGAGATATCGACTCCGGGTATCGCCTCGGTATGGGACCAGGGTTTGCCATCCTCCAAGACAGCCTACGTCGAAAATGGAGCCAGTTCCGAGGACGATCAGCTGGCAGGCGAACCTTCCAGTCAAGCAGGAGCAGGAACGGTAGAGCCGAAATGGCGGTTAGCTCCGGTGCAACCGCTTGGGTTCATGAATCTGGCATACTCGCGCAAGCTATATTCGCAGGGTGAGCATCTCAGGAACAGCGCGCATCTGGTTCGCCTAGCGGTGGAGCCAAAATGCCGAGTCTCGAGCAAGACGGCGGAGAAGCTTGGATTGTCTTCCGGTGGTTCCGTTTTGATTGCTGATAAGGCGGGCGGCGAAGGTCAGTTTGAGCTGGAAGTTGATGATTCCGTACCAAATGATACTGTCGAACTGGTTCGCGGGTCATTCACGATTCCAGGATTTTCTCCGGTTCGCAGTGATGAAACAGTTAACTACGTCAAGGTGGAGCGTGCATAATGGGATCTGATCCGCTTTTTTCCCACGGCATTACCCTCGCCGTCCTTCTGATAGTAATCGTCAAGGTGATAGTCGCGTTTGCGGTTCTCTTGGTGAGCGTGCTGCTGATGATCTGGTTTGAGCGAAAGCTCATATCAGATATGCAGAACAGAATCGGACCTAACAGGGCGGGACCGTTTGGGATACTTCAGACATTGGCAGATGGGACCAAGCTTTTCTTCAAAGAGGATTTGATACCGGATTCTGCCGATAGGACTGTCTTCAAACTCGCTCCATTTCTTTCTGTGGTACCAGCGTTTCTGGTGTTCAGTATCGTGCCAATTGGTGGAATGGTGCATATCTTCGGTCATACCACCGAGCTGCAGGTAGCCGATCCTCCAATGGGAATTTTGTTCATGCTGGTCATGTCCTCGATATCCGTTTACGGAGTGACTCTTGCTGGTTGGAGTTCAGGTTCAAAGTACCCTTTGCTCGGAAGCGTTCGCGCCACGGCGCAGATGATTTCGTATGAGGCGGCGATCGGCTTATCTATCGCATCGGTGGTGTTGATTACGGGATCGTTGTCCACGCGGGACATTGTCACTTCTCAGGTCGGTACTTTCCTGGGGTTCATACCTAAATGGAACCTTATTCGTCTGGGGATCGTACCGTTCCTGGTCTTCCTTGTTGCGATCACCGCCGAGATGAATCGGCCTCCATTCGACCTCGCGGAGGCGGAATCGGAATTAGTAGGTGGATTCCACACAGAGTATTCCTCTCTTCGGTTTGCTCTGTTCTATTTGGCAGAATTCATGAATACCGTGACCATGTCGGCAATTATCGTCACGCTGTTTTTTGGCGGTGCCTCCGGGCCGGTTCTTATCGGTCCAAGCTGGATTTGGCCGATTCTCTGGTTCCTGATCAAGACTGGGGCATTTCTCTTCTTCTACGTTTGGGTCAGAGCTGCGCTTCCACGGTTGCGATACGACCAGCTAATGACGCTCGGCTGGAAAATATTGATTCCGGTGGCGTTGGCGTGGTTCTTGATTATTGCTGCGATGCAAGTTAGCAGTTATTTGGGATTTGGAGTGTTCATCCTAGTTTTGATCTCGGGCGGGCTTTTGTCGCGGGCTAGTGGAGTGGGAGATCTAAGCGATCCCTTCCGCCTTGGCCGAAGTCGTTCAGCGGGAACGAAGGGGGTGGAGTAGTTGGCTGTTTTTGATGGCCTGAAAGGTTTCAAAGTTACGTTTGGCCAAATGGTTCAGCCTAGGGTCACCAAGCAATATCCTGAGGAAAAGCGAAAGAAGCCAGGTCGCTTTCATGGCCGCCACGTGCTGAATAGGTACGAGGACGGTAGCGAAAAGTGCATTGGCTGTGAGCTTTGCGCAGGCGTATGTCCTGCCGGATGTATTTACGTGCGAGGCAAGGACAATCCTCCTGACGCACCGGTTTCACCCGGAGAGCGTTATGGCTACGTCTATGAGATAAATTTTCTTCGCTGCATACACTGCGACCTTTGCGTCGAAGCCTGTCCCACGGAGGCGATTACAGAGTCAAAGATCCTGGAATTCTCTTTTACCTCGCGCCGGGAGGCAATCTATACCAAGAAGGAGCTGGTCGTGAATAACGATGGCACTCCGAAACGGCTTCCTTGGGAGGATTGGCGGGTCGGGGACGACGAACTCACATCCGGGTGGATGCGAGCTACCTCTCCGGGAGGAGCCAAGGACTATGAGGGAATGGTGCATTGGTCTGGCGAGCTTGGCAAGGGTGTCCGCAAGCCGGAGGCCGGCCAATCAGGCCTAAAGGATGAAGATGCCAGTCCAAGATACATGATCCGACAGGTGGAATCAGATCGTATCTCCAAGCGCCATGGAGGAAGGGTCAGATGATCGATCTTCTAGCTGTGCAGACCACCATGCCGGACTTGATCACATTTCTGATCGCAGGGTGCGCGGTGATTCTTGGTGCTCTGGGAGTCATCCTCATGAAGAACCCAGTGCATTCCGCTTTGTCGATGATCATGACCTTGTTTGCCGTTGCGGTTCTATTTATTGAACAGGATGCTCAATTCCTTGCGGCCGTACAGGTGATCGTCTACGCCGGGGCGATCGTGGTCCTCTTCCTGTTCGTGATCATGCTCCTTGGAGTTGATAAGCAGGAGAATCTGGCGAAGGACCAGCTTCGCGGTCAGAGGCCGCTTGCCTTTGTGGCAGTGTTAGTGATTTTTGTCGAAATACTTGCGCTCTCCAACGGTAACTGGACTACGGGCGCGAAAGCGACCGTGCTTTCGACAAGTTCGCCGGGCTCGAACATTGTGCAGCTGGCACAGTCGATCTTCACTACCTATCTGCTTCCGTTCGAAGCCACCTCTGTCCTTTTGATCATTGCAGTGGTTGGTGCTGTGGTCCTTGTTAGACGGTCTGATTTGAAGCCAGGCCGGGACCCGGGAGAGGCAATTGATCTCGATAGTGAAAGTGGGATTAAATGACGGTACCTGGAAGCTGGTACTTGGTCCTGTCGGCGTTGTTGTTTTCCCTAGGGGCCTTGGGGTTCTTCACTCGTAAAAATATTCTCATCATGTTCATGAGTCTGGAACTGATGCTCAACGCGGTCAATTTGACGTTCGTCACATTCTCTCGAATGCTAGGCGACATCGGGGGGCAAACGCTGGTCTTTTTTGTCCTGGTAGTAGCAGCTGCTGAAGTTGTTGTTGGTCTTGGAATCATCGTGGCCATATTCAGGCGCAGAAGCTCTGCTACCGCAGACGATCTCTCTATATTTAGGGGCTGAGATTGAATAGCACGGTAGTTTTCACAATGATGTTGTTGCCCTTGGCGGGGTTCTTGATAAATTTGGCCTTCGGCAGCAGGCTTAAACGCCCGCTTGCTGGAGTCATAGCCAGCTTGTTTGTCATCGCGTCGTTTGCCCTGGCGATCGTCACATGGCTGGAACTTTTATCAAAGCCGGCCAGCCAGCGAGTATTTGATTTCACTTTGTTTAACTGGATCTCCTCCGGCAGTCTGCATCTAAATGTTGGGGCTTACATAGATCCTTTGTCCGTGACAATGATTCTTTTCGTTACCGGAGTCTCTGCGGCGATCCATGTGTATTCCATCGGGTACATGGCTCATGACGAGCGCTTTAGTCAGTTTTTTGTGTACCTCAACCTTTTTGTCTTTGCGATGTCGGTACTGGTGCTTTCTGACAACTTCGTATTTACCTTCCTCGGATGGGAGGGAGTTGGTGCCACTTCCTACTGGTTGATCGCCTTCTGGTTTGAGAGGCCGACTGCAGCCGCAGCAGGCAAGAAGGCCTTCATAGTGAATAGAATGGGTGACTTCGGCTATCTCATTGCCGTGTTTCTCCTGTTTCGCTACGTTGGTTCATTGTCCTATGTGAAGGTATTCGGTTCCCTCGGCAGCATTGGTCATGGCACACTGATAGCAATCGCGCTTCTATTTTTCCTTGGTGCGGTTGGGAAATCGGCTCAGCTTCCACTTTTTGTTTGGCTTGTTGATGCCATGGAAGGCCCGACGCCGGTGTCGGCTCTAATCCACGCAGCAACTATGGTTACCGCCGGCGTTTATCTGATGGCTCGAATTTCGCCAATTCTGCATCTGACCGCCGGAGTCGGGACATTCATTGCCTTTGTGGGCGTGATCACAGCATTTGTTGCCGCCATGGCTGCCACGTCACAGACTGACATCAAGAAGGTTCTGGCATATTCGACAGTTTCCCAGCTGGGTTATATGTTCCTTGGCATCGGTACCGGACAGTATGTGGCTGCTATCTTTTTGATGGTCACTCACGCGTTCTACAAAGCTCTCCTTTTCTTGGGAGCCGGCTCAGTCATCCACGGTTTGCACGATGAGCAGAACATCAAGAAGATGGGTGCGCTGCGGAAATTGATGCCGATAACTTCTGTCACCTTTATTGTGGCATGGCTGTCGATAGCTGGACTTCCACCTTTCTCCGGATTCTGGTCCAAAGGAGACGTCCTGGCTGGAGCGTATCAGAAGTCGGTGCTTTTGTGGGCGATCGGTGCGCTTACTGCAATCTTGACTGCTTACTACATGGGTCGGGAAGTTTACCTCGTGTTTTTTGGGAAGCAGCGGTTTGAGAAATCGACCCATGTTCACGAGTCGCCAAAAGTTATGACGATACCACTGCTGATACTTGCAGTGCTGTCTATTTTCGGCGGCGTCCTTAATCTCCCGGTTAGCGACAAGTTCAGGTTCCTGGAGAACTGGCTCGCGCCAGTTTTCGGCGGTGCCCTAGCGCCAGCCACGCTTTCGAGTTCCTTGAGACTGGCACTTGGCGCCGCAGATGGTGTTTTCGCGCTGGTTGGTATTGGCCTTGCTACTTCGCTATGGGTAAAGAGCTCGTCGCGGCCTGCTATCGAGCCCTCGCTTCTAGCCAATGGGTGGGGTATTGACCGTTTTTACGATCGTTTGATTGCAAGATCGTCGACGCGGCTATCCGCGGAGTTCGCCGATGTCATTGAGGTGAAGGTTATAGACGGCGCGACCATGTCGATTGCCGGACTGGTTGGGCTTGTCGGGAAGTATGTCCGCAAGGTTCAAAGCGGCTATATCCGGAACTATGCCCTTTATATCAGCGTTGGGGTACTTTTGATCCTTGGCTACTTTATGACAAGGGCGGGTGCGTAAATGAAGACTGGGTTTGTGAAAGGGTTTATTTTGAGGAAGGCACTGATTTGAGCACGCTACTGAACCTTCTTATATTTGTCCCTCTCGCTGGTGCGGTAATTGCGGCGATCGCCGGGTCCAAGAAGTCGGCTATGACTATTGCCAAAGTTGTGGCTTTGCTTGATTTCGTCTTGGCGGCAATTGTCCTGGTGCAGTTCAATACCACCTCCACGGGGTTCCAGGGGGTGTCAAGTGTTTCTTGGATCCCAGCTTTTGGAATTTCTTGGAAACTCGGCATCGACGGCATCTCTCTTTTTCTGGTGTTATTGACTGCAGTCCTGTTTCCAATAGCCTTGTTCGCTTCGAAGGAGACGAAGTCGGTTGGGTCGTACGCGGCATGGATGCTTATGCTCGAGGCGTCGCTAATCGGCAGCTTCCTCTCTCTGGATCTATTTAGTTTCTTCCTTCTATTCGAGCTGACGCTGATTCCTTCGTATTTCCTTATCGCAAGGTGGGGATATGCCCGATCCGGTTTCGCTGCGGTCAAGTTTTTCGTCTACACATTTTTCGGGTCGGCCTTTCTGCTGGTCGGTATCTTGGCTCTGGTGTTCATTCATCAGGCCCAGACTGGCGTCACCACATTTGATTTAGTGACCTTGGCCCACTCAACCCATCTTTCCGACACCGCACAAGAGTGGCTGCTGATTGCCTTCACAGTAGCTTTTGCCATAAAGGCGCCGCTCTTTCCGTTACACACCTGGTCGCCGGATACCTACGGTGAATCTCCGTTGGGTCCGGTTGTAATCATCGCTTCGGTGATGGCAAAGCTTGGAATCTACGGCATGATTCGTTTCGATCTCGAGCTGTTTCCGCGGGCCTCGCATATCTTGGCGCCGCTGCTGCTGACGCTTGGTGTTGCTGGCATAATCTATGGCGCTATTGTGGCCGCCTCAGCCTCCCATATGCGTCGCTTCGTGGCGTTTTCCTCGTTATCTCACGTTGGATTCATCATTCTCGGCCTCTTCGCGCTGACGCCGCAGGGATTGACGGGTGCAGTTGTGCAGATGTTCAATCACGGTATTTACACAGCAGCACTGCTGCTGGTGATTGGATTCATTTATGAACGGCGCTCGAAAATGGGATTCGACGGCTTAGGTGGCATTCAAAAATCGGCGCCGATAATGGCGGGAATCGCTGCGGTGGTGGTTATGGCTACGGTAGGCCTGCCGGGTTTGAGCGGTTTTGTCGGAGAATTCCTGATTCTGCTTGGCGCGTTTCTTTCTCATAGATGGTGGGCGGTTGTCGGAGCCACCGGTGTGGTGCTCAGTGCGATCTATATGTTGTGGGCATACCAGAGGATATTCCACGGCAAGCAATCGGAGGCCATAGCGAAGGAGGGCTTTAAAGATATAACGAAGGCTGAACTAGCCTTGGTGCTTCCACTCATTGCACTGATAGTCTTCCTTGGGGTCTACCCCAAGCCGATGTTGGATCGGGTGGATCCAACCGTAAATGCTCTCGTTGCCCAGGTGGCACACGCCCCAAGCTATCCTTCTTCTGCCAACTACAGCGCACAGTCAAAGGGTTAGGTCGATGTCGTTTCTTATTGCTCAAGTAGCATCCTCAACACCAATCAAGTTGCCGTCGGTCGAATACTCCGCAATTGCGCCAGAGTTGATCATGATCATCGGCGCCATTGTGGTAATGCTGATTAGTTCGCTAGTGGCCAAGCACGTGTCGAAAGCCACCTCAGTTGCTGTTGGTGCGGTGGTGGCACTCGCGAGCCTGGCAGACTCAATTTATTTGGGTTTTCAATCAGGTGCCAGCGGAGCCAACAAGGCGGTATTGTCCGGTGCCATTGCTCTGGACAAATTCGCGATTTTCTTCTACGCGCTGTTCTCCATCGTCGCACTATTGACCGTGCTGCTCGGCCGGCAGCTGATGAATCTGGACCGGGGTCGCGTTCCGGATTTCGTCACGCTGGTGTTGCTTTCCACATCTGGGGCAATGCTCATGGCATCGGCCTTGGATCTGATTGTTCTCTTCGTCGGCCTCGAGATTTTGTCTATCGCTCTATACGTGCTGGTTGCTATCGAATCGAATAGCCCTAGAGGCCACGAGTCAGCGATCAAGTACTTTATGCTTGGCGGGTTTTCATCGGCGGTATTTCTCTACGGTGTCGCACTGGTCTACGGCGCAACCGGATCAACGAACCTCGGGCAGATTCTGACTTTCCTCGCCAATAATCTTCTCAAGTCAAACGGCGTATTGCTGGCGGGAATCGGAATGATTCTTGTTGGGCTTGGGTTCAAGATCTCAGCCGTCCCGTTTCATTTCTGGGCGCCTGACGTTTATCAGGGTGCTCCCAGCCCCGTGACTGGATTTATGGCCGCAACCGCCAAGGCTGCCGGATTTGCAGCATTGCTCCGGGTCTTCTACTCCGGGTTCATCACCTATCAGTCCGACTGGGCACCTGTAGTCGGGGCGCTTGCCGTGCTTACGCTTCTCCTTGGAGCTGTTCTCGCGGTTCTTCAAAAAGATATCAAGAGGACCCTCGCTTATTCCTCCATTAATCAGGCAGGTTTCATTCTGCTTGGGCTTTACGCTGTTTCCGCCAGAGGGGTTGGCGCTTCTCTATACTTCCTGATCACCTACTCGGTTGTGATCGTGGGCGCATTTGCTACGGTTGGCGCAATGGAGAAGCTGCTGAGGAAGCAGGGCTTGCAGCTTGAAGATCTGCGCGGGCTTTCGAAGAAGTCCCCTTTCCTGGCCTTTTCATTTGTTGTTCTAATTCTCGCCCAGGCGGGTGCGCCATTTACTACGGGATTTCTTTCTAAGTTCAACGTCGTGCTTGCGACCGTGGATGCGCGGCACTATCCTGTCGCGCTTGTTGCCATGATTTCAGCCGCCATTGCAGTGTTTTTCTATTTGCGAATGGCGCTTTTGCCGTTCCGCGCGGCGGGTGATGAACTCCAAACCATGCTACCGGGAGCTTCCGGCTTGGAAGAGAATCAAAACCCTGGAAATTCGGCTGTTCTGGTCAAAGAGGACGTAATCGTAGCGGTCAAAACCAAAGTTGATAGCGTATCTTTGGTCATAGGCGTTGCTGTGGCAGTAACGATTGGTCTTGGAATCTGGGCAGGTCCTCTGGTCAATCTGGCCAATAGGGCAGTGCTGTTCTTTTAGGCCCTAGCTGGGATTCAGGGGTTCGACGGCGAATCGGCTGGGTTTAGAAAGCGCCCGATTATTGGGAGCTCCCACAATGCTTCAGCCCTGGCGATTGCCAGCAGAATGGCCGGGGCATGCTCGGCGTTATCGTAGATCACGTACCTAGGATGCCAGTGCGGATCGAACTTGGAATTGAAACGCCACAGGCTTTCGATTTGCATAGAGTCGCCCATGCGCTTGAGGAACCATTTTTCCACACGCTGGGTCACTGAGCCCATCTCTCCGGAGAGAACGGCGCGCATGGTTGCAAAGTTGAGACTTAGGTGCTCGTAGCCGTTGCTGGCCAGGTATTCAATAGTTGACACGATCATGAAGTCCATGAGTCCGTTCGGATGTGTGCCGAGGTCCCGTCTCATGAGATCAAGTGAGTAGCCGTTGATTCCCGGCGCGGGGACCCATTGGCAGAAACCCACGACGCTTCCGTCGTGATCCTTGCACACGGTCAGTAGCAGATGTTTGTCGGATGGGTCGAAGACTCTCCCCAAAGTCATCGAGAAGCCTCGTTCCGCCTCGCCTTTTCTGCTCTGGCTCATGACGGACATCAGAGCGGCCTTCAGCTGAGGATCTAACCTGGAAGGGTCATGGAACTCGACGGCGTATCCGTATTTTCGGATTCTCCCCACGGCCTGGCGAAGGCCTTTGTTCTTCTTGCCTTCCAGTTGGGTTTCCTTTACGGCGACTATGGCTTCGTCTCCGACGTAGACAGAATGCATTCCCGTGGCTTGGTAGCTGTCGAGCCAGGCCTCATCCGCACCAAGCACACCGACGATCCACCCCTTGGCGTTGGCGAAGGTAAGGAACTCTTTCCATGCTTGCTCCTTGGTGGTGTCTGGTCCCACCGGGTCAGGGGAAACGAGCGCCACAGATCCGTAGTTAGCATATGCCACAAGGCAACCGTGGGCAAAGAAGTAGCGTTTGTCGTCCCTTAGCGCGAAATAATCGAGTGTGCCGGTCGAATATCTTCCCACGATGGCCCGGGCCCGTTCGCGCTCGGACCTGGCGCCAAATCTCACGGAGAGACCCACCGATCTGTCAACGACGGGACGAAAAGCCAGGAATAGCGCGATTGTCACCAGACACAGCCCGCTCAGTGCCAATGCCGGAGCGGCGAACTGGTCGATAGTTCCCGGCAAGAAGTGCGAGGAGAAACCGGCCATTCTTTCGCTAACCGCGATGAACGTGTACCAGTAGGAGAAGCTGTGGTTGTGTTTTATCAGCGTTATGTAGCCATAGACGATGCTTGTGCTAAAGACGATAATTGCGGCCGCACCCAGAACTAAGGCCCGAACGCCCCGCCTCAGCGAAGGGCGGTCTGAGGGTGCTTTGAAGCTGTTCCTCTTGCTTACCAGGTACAGGGCGAGGATTAGCAAGGCGAGGGCCTCTTCGAAGTCGCCTCCCTTGAGCAGGTTCAAGGTCGCGGCACCGATGGACAGCACCAGCGCAAAGGTCCACGCCTGTCTCTGGCCTCTGCGCACTCCGCCGGCCAGGAACATAAGGCCAATTGAAGCCATAGCCACCAAAGCGCTGGCCGTCGTCGTGATAGTTACGGGAAGAAACTCCTGAATGAAATGTAGCCGCGATCGTATTGGAGGAGTGAGCGCCGAAGCGAGGTCCAGTGCGCCGATAATGAAAATGGCGGCCGATGCAATCCTTCTGGAACGTACTTGCTTTACCACTGGAAGCTGATCTTCCCGGTAATCGCTTCCGTCCGGGAAAGAGGCGAGCTGTCCGGTTCGAAATGTCTTGTCTTTTCTCTTGCTGATAAGGAGCTGCTCGACTAGAGAATCGGCTTTGGCAAAGCTGGAGCTGCTCAGTAGCCGCACGTGAAGCGCCGCACCGACATCGATCTCGATCCAGGTGACCTGATTTCTGGGCCTGAATATTGCCGGAAGTCCCAGTGCCGCGGGAGCTTCCACGTAGACCCGGGACACCGATCCGGTACAGGCGAAAAAGCCATCGCCAACTCTAGACAGCTCGGGCGTAAGAAAATGACCCGCTATGAGGCCGGCATAACCGTTTTCAATCGCTTTGGCCGCACCCAGCCGTGCGTTTACGTTGATGTCGGAAGTCTTAATGTTTTCCGATTCTTCGCTTACGAATCGGGAATAGGAGATGCGAAGCAGTATGAGAATAGCAATCAGTAGAACCGCGGAATCAATTATTGTTGCCGCGCCGATATAGGCCAACCGCGAGCCCAGGCCTACCGCGTGGTACCTCAACCGGTTTATAACGGGAAGTGAAATCACAATCGGGATCTTTACCAGAAATGAGAGAACCAGCGGCAGCAGAATCCAGGGAGCAACTCGAACGGCTTTTTGATAGGTAATCCTTGAAATAACGAATCTCACCGAAGCGATTGGGTCCCTTAGACGCTCGACGCCATGGAGCCATTTAGATTTCTTGTTCAACTGGTACCTTGGCCAGAAATCAGCCAGCAAGTGTTGTGCCCAGGGCGTTTCAACTGGCGAATATGGATCCTTTGCGCTGGTTATAGGGTCGAACTCTCTCCCAGCGGTTACCCGAACCTTTTCGAATCCGCCGATGGTTTCTATCTGGAGATCAATTTCCAGCGCTAGTTCAAACGGGAAGATTCGGCGCAAATTTGCCGCTGCCGCGGTATCGTAGGCGAGTCTTGAGTCTCTGAATCCCGGAAGAACGAATATTTGCACGCTTGCCCGGTTGATAAGCGACCTGAAGGCCTGGAATAAGGGCGAATCGGGAGCCGTGCTCGAATCGACCGAATGGGTCAGAAAATCAAGGAGATTTCCTGCGATAATAACTGTCCCAGGTCCGTCCCAGCGGTTTAAGGCGGTAATGAACCGTTCAAGGCAATATTGATCAGAGGTGGAGCTTGAGCCTTCGATTGACGGCTTGATGAAGAAGTCCGATGCAATCAGGACCTTTTCGCCAATGCCGACCTCGACCGTACGAATCGCGGGACAATGGATCGAGACTGCATTTGGATCCGGGGCCGAATGGTTGTCAAGATGGTCAGGGTTTGTTGGGAAATCGCTCATTTATCTCTGCATTCTTAGCAACCATAAGCCAGATGCATAATGCTATAGCAATTTTAGCTTCGCAAAACGCGGGTAGAATTGCAATATGTTTGTCAGCAAGTCTGTTCCACCTCACTGGATATTTCCACAAGATAGTACCAAAAACTTCGCAAGCCTAGCCGGTCCTGCCGTCTTGTGCGATCTCGATGGCGTGCTTTCAGATGCCGCGTGGAGGCAGCATTTTATCGAGAAGGGCAAGTATAAAGACTGGGACAGCTTCTTTCAGAACTGCGGAGATGATCCGTTTCTTGACGAAGTTGCCACAGTGCTTTCGCTGCTCGACAAAGATCTCGCGGTGATTCTGCTCACCGGAAGGCCCTCCTCGGTAAGGCGGCAGACCGTATCTTGGCTGAGAAACAATTCGCTTCGCTGGGACGTATTGATCATGCGGGACTCTGGCGACTATTCAGTTGCCATGGAGTTCAAGTCCGAGAGCGTTGATGAAATACGCCGTCATGGAGTCGAGCCGGTGTTGGCATTCGAGGACGATAGGCGCAACGTAGAAATGTTCAAGGCCAAGGGAATCCCTTGCGTCTACATTCACTCCGGCTATTACGACAGGATCAATCCCTAAAGTTGTTGAACTGCAAGGGGATTCCGAAGTCTTCTTCCTTGAGCTTGGCGATTACCTGCTGAAGGTCGTCCCTTTTTTTGCCGGAGACTCTTAGAGAGTCACCCTGGGTTGAACTGCTGACTCCCTTTAGTCCCAAATCCTTGATGAATTTATTTATTTGCTTGGCCCGGTCCGAGGATATTCCAGCGACGATCTTGATGACGCGCCGAGCTGATCCGCGCGAGCCTTCGACAACAGGTTGGCGATCCAGACATTTGAGTGACACTTCCCGCTTCACCAGTTTCTCCTCAAGGACCTGTTCCAACGCCTTGAGTCGATCCTGGCTTGACGAACTCAGATTCATCTCTTGACCCGAAAGTTCAATGCTCGAACCTGTATCCTTGAAGTCAAATCGGGTATTTGCCTCACGATTTGCTTGGTCCAAGGCATTTTTTACTTCTTGCATATTGACTTCTGAAACAACATCGAAGGTAGGCATGAATCAACAGGCTATCCTATTTCTACGGGTCGGTGTCCGAGTGGCCAAAGGAAGCAGACTGTAAATCTGCCGGCTCAGCCTACGGGGGTTCGAATCCCTCCCGGCCCACCAGGTATTATGCGGTTTAGAGAAGGGGATCTGACAGCGGGACATAACTAGGACATAATCAGATCTTGACAGGCCATAAGAAAGAGATACGGCCAGGGTTCTGGAGGCTTCGTGTCAGCGCTGGTCGCGATCCCATAACTGGCAAATACCGCTATCTTTCGAAGACGGTTGAAGGTGGTCCGAGGATCGCCAATCAAGCTTTGGCTGAGCTTGTCGCGTCTGGCCGCAAGGTCCGGTCCGCCATCACTCCGGAACGCCTTATAGAAGAATTTCTTAGGGCTGGTGAAATCTTGGGTCTCGAACTCAGGACCATCGCCGGGTACCGTGAAATTGCCAGAAATCACGTGATACCGACTTTGGGTGATAAACGCATCGAGACCCTGACTGGCCGAGACTTGGATAACCTTTACCGTTCGATTCTCGAAAAGTGGTTGAGCGCTACTCGCGCCAGATACGGTCACGCTCTTCTGAGCCGAGCGTTGGGGCAAGCGGTTAAATGGGGATGGCTTGAGAAGAACGTGGCCAAAATGGCCTCCACCGCCAACCGTCAGGCGCAATGTGGCATCAGCTCCGACGCCGGAGGAGCCGGGACGGATTCTGACCGCTGCCTCACAGCGGAGCCCTCAACTTGCGGCAGTGTTCGCGCTTTGCGCTCTCACAGGAGCGAGACGAGGCGAAGCATTAGCAC
>DAHVRV010000017.1:0-53989 GCA_027322285.1 Actinomycetota bacterium | reverse complement strand
TTTTGCAATCCGTGCACTATTTGTTTGTTCATATGATCGCGGGAGAAGCCAGGTTCCACTCAACGAGCAGCGAGTAACCCAAGTGGACGAAGTTCAATGAGTTTTCCTATTCGTTGAGACCGGCAAGCAGCTAATATTTGCTTGTTGGAGATCTAGGAGCTGGTTTCATAAGTGGAGCAGAACAATCATGGCATAGATCCGAAATGGCTCGAGGCGTTAGCCGAGATTCTCGGAGGGCCTGACGGTTACATGGCCGCAGAGCGCTTTGGCAACCGCATGCCATCTGGCTATATCGAGCGAAACTCAATTATCAGCGCTGGGTTCGATGCTCAGCATATCGCTGAGCTGGAGCTCGGGCGCCAAGACGCGCCTTCACAAAGCTTGGCTAATGAAGGGCTAAGCGAGGGTGGGAGTGTAGCTCGTGACAGCTCTATTTTTGGTGGGATTTACACCCTGGCAGTGCCATCGCCAGCACTTGATGACCTTGGACATTTTCAACTACGACGATATGGGTTTTCCAGTGTTGAGCTGAGTGAAATGGTACCGGTCTTCGAGAGTTTTGGCTTTAAGGTGGTGGAAGTTTTGCCCACATTGTTCCCTGCGTGTGGGCTGCGCGATGAACCGGTTTACCTCGATGACATCAGATTGCGGTGGGCTGACACGGCACACCTGGATATTTCTCTGGAATCTGAGGCTGACAGCCAGAGACTGATCGAAGCGATGAATGCCGTCGATAGGAGTTGCTGCGAGGTCGACCTGCTAAACAGACTGGTGATGACTGCCGGGCTTCGCTGGGAACAAGTTGAGCTTTTGCGTGCCTATCGACAGTATCGGCGTCAGATCAGCGCGCAATATACCCGCGAGGAACTTGACGAAGCTCTTTTTGCCTTTCCTTCAACCGCAGCTGCACTGGTGGCCTGTTTCGAGGGGAAATTCGATCCGGCTGTCTCTTCTCGAGACGAAATTATGGCTGGCTGCGGAAAACAGGTAATTTATGAGTTGAGTTTGGTATCTGATTTCGACCACGACCAGATATTGCGCGGCTATCTAGAGCTAATCAACGCAACCGTGCGAACCAATTATTTCCTGCGCGACTCAAGCGGCAAGGCACTGCCAACGCTGGTCGTTAAGTTGGCAGCTTCTAAGTTGTCAGGTGAGATCTTGTCGCATCCCCTCCTTGAGACTTTTGTCTACAGCCCCGGGATGGAGGCGGTGCACCTTCGCGCCGGGCTAGTCGCGCGTGGAGGTATTCGCTGGAGCGAACGGATTGCTGACTTTCGCACGGAGGTCCTTGGCCTGGCTCAGGCCCAAATCAAAAAGAATGCTGTCATCGTGCCAACAGGCGCCAAAGGCGGCTTTGTTATTCGAAAGAGCATTAATCCGGCGCCGGACGAGGTGCTGCATGCCTATCAGAAATTCATTAGTTCGCTGCTCGATGTTACAGATAACCTAATTGATGGCCAGGTTGTCACCCCTGAGGGAGTGGTGGCCTTCGATGGGGATGACCACTATTTAGTGGTAGCGGCGGACAAAGGCACCTCCAGCTTCTCTGATGTCGCCAATGCCATCAGTATTGCCAAAAACTTCTGGCTAGGGGATGCATTTGCTTCCGGGGGGACTCATGGCTATGACCATAAGGCAATGCGTATTACCGCCCGTGGAGCCTGGATCGCGGTTCAGCGCCATTTTGAACAGTTGGAAATGAATGTACAGAGCGACACGATAAAGGTTGTCGGCGTCGGCGACATGTCAGGGGATGTTTTCGGCAATGGCATGCTGCAGAGTCAGTCCATTGCGTTGGTCGCTGCGTTTGACCACCGTCATATATTCATCGATCCGGACCCGGATCCCCTGATATCGTTCGGAGAAAGGCAACGTCTAGCCGCGCTCGAGCGGTCGTCGTGGAAAGATTATGATCCCAAGATCCTTTCATCGGGAGGTGGCGTCTGGTCCCGTGACTCCAAAGAGATCCCGCTCCATCCTCGGACGAAAGCTCTACTAGGATTGTCGGCAGAATCGCTCAGCCCGCCAGAGCTAATTTCCGCGATCTTGCAAGCCCCGGTTGACCTGATTTGGTTTGGTGGTATCGGCACCTACTTGAAGGATCGAGACGAGTCAGATGCAGATATAGGCGATCCAGCTAACAATTCGGTGAGAATAACGGCAGACAAGGTCCGGGCCCGAGTGGTCGCCGAAGGTGCAAATCTCGCAGCAACTCAAAGAGCCAGAATGCGATATGCCCGCCGAGGTGGCCGTATCAATACGGATTTCATCGATAATGCTGCGGGCGTGGCGATATCAGATCGGGAGGTCAACCTAAAGATTCTCCTTGATCTCGCGATCAAGGAGCGGTTGCTGGACCAAGCAGACCGGAATTCGATCTTGGCTGAGGCTTCAGATGAGGTTGCTGAGGGAGTTTTGAGACAAGTCGACCTCAGTCTTTTTGCGATTACCAGCGCGGTGCCAGCAAGCATCAGGGAACTTGACGCATTTGAGGCCCTTGTCGACGGTCTAGCGAGTTTGAACCGTTTGGACAGAGCTGCCGAGTCTCTTCCCAGCACTGAGGAGTTCGCAAGGCGGAGGGAAAACGGAGCGGGGCTAATCCGTCCTGAACTAGCAATTCTGCTGTCGTATTCCAAGCTGGATCTAAAGTCGGCGCTGGTCGACCAACCGCTTGTAGACGACCCGACTTTGGTAGAGCTGGCCTGCGCCTATTTTCCAAATTCCGTTACTCAACGTTTTGCTTCCCTAATTACCAAGCACGCGCTATACCGCCAACTTATTGCGACCAGCCTTGCAAGCGAAATAGTTGACCGTATGGGCATAGTCTGGGCGCGGGAGACCGCAGCGGAGTTCAACTGCACCCTGGCTGAAGTGGGGGGCGCATTCTGGGCGAGTTGCAAGGTTTTGGATGCGCCAGGGCTCTGGCTTTTGGCTGAAAATCAAGATTCGGTATTTGGGCATGAGACAAAACTTAGGTTCCATGAGACCGTCGCGAAGTCCGTCGACGAGTTGGCCAGAATCTATCTCTGCTGCGGCGAGGCGATGGCACCCTCTGAAGTCATTTCACGTGACATGGCGCCGATTGCATCAATGCCGAGCTTAGGAAATTGGTCGGGCCGGGGAGTGGAGCCAAGTTTGTCAGGTTTCCTGAGCGATGCGGGTGTCGCACCCGAAGTTACCGCCAAGCTGTCGAATGTCTCGAAGCTTCCTCGGCTAGTCGAGGCGTTAGAGGTGAGCCGCAATACGGGAAGGTCTGTCGACGAGGTAATCGCTGCTTTTGAGGAGATTGATCAAGTGGTGCATACTGCTGCACTGGAACATCTTTTGGAGGATATCCCGGCAAATGGACGCTGGGTGTCATGGCAGATTCGTGGCCTGCGTGACGATCTTGGCCGATGGCGGGTGAAGGTAGCCAGCTCCGCCATGGCTGCTAGTTCGTCAGCTGGCCCTAAAGATGCGATTCAAAATTGGCAAATTGGGCAATCGAGAGCACTGGCGCAGGCCAACAGACTCATAGATGAAGCCGTTAGGTATGCGAATGACCGGATCACTCTAGGATCATTGGCTCTTCGATCGTTACATGACGCTGTTTGACCTGGGCTCTCTAGACCATGCAGGCAAGACAATTCATAGATATGGAAAAGGGGTAGCTGCCTATTCCGGAGTTTAGGGAGTTTAGGGCTCTCCTTAGCACGGAGGTCCAGCTTGCAGCTGTTTACGGTCATGTTTTCTGCTTCAGAAAAAGCGGGGATTCCTGCGTATGTTTTTGTTGTCGATCTCCTGCTCAGTCAGCCTTGCCAGAGCCGACGCCAGGCAAGGGCAGACCTTTGTTTAGGGGCTGGAGAGGTTCGTATGCTCCAACGGGGCAGCCAGGAAGGTTGGGTTGTGCACCGAGCTGCGTGCAAATCCAGCAATGGAACTCCAGGCATCTCCGATTATCCTCGCGGCGGCCAGTGGGCTCACGGGCAGGCCGAGGAAGTCGTATCTGAGGCAGCCTTTTAATTCAAAAGAGTTCAAGGAGATCTTGGCTGTAATCTGCCGACCGATCGGTTGAACCATTTACACACCTATTTGCCGGAGATGGGAGGTTCGGCGTGCATAATTAGATTGTTCGCTGCGATGGAGTTGGCGATTTCAGGCCGGCTCTTCACGGGGAGATGGCTCGCAACTAACTCAGGTTCAGTGGATGGACCGGCGAGTCGGGGCCTCCTTCTTGAAATCTTTATCTTACGAGTTGTCTACCGTTGCCTGAGACTGGGTTCAGCGTTTTTCGCGGTATTCTCGGCATAGGCTTTGTTTCGAGAGCGATTTGCCCGAGTGTCGGGCTTTGTTTCGGTCCTTCCTCGCACATTGCTGAGATAACGCGGAAGAGTTGCCGATGAGCATATTCGGGCAAGGTGCAAACCTGATGAATTTGGAGCATGTCAAGACAGCGGATCATGTCATATAAGGGTCTTGGAATGATGGTGGTCTTCGTGGCGGTACTTCTCGCCGCCGAGTTGAGCCATGTGATAAGTGTAAATGCCTTGATACTGCTCTTAGTGCTCGTGCCTTCGATAATCCTGCATGAGGTTTCGCATGGCGCCGTTGCCTCCCTCTTTGGTGACGATACAGCCAAAAGAGCAGGGAGGCTGACCCTGAATCCTTTTGCGCATATTGATCCGGTGGGTTCGATTCTGCTTCCAGCGCTGCTCATATTTGCTGGCCTCACACCCATCGGGTATGCCAAGCCGGTTCCGGTCAATGTATCAAGACTTCGCTCGCCCCGAAATCAGTCAGTGCTGGTTTCACTTTCCGGACCGGCGGTGAATATCATCCTGGCCGTGGTTGCCGGATTGTTGCTTCATTTCAAACTTAGCCACGAGCTTTCGCAGGTAGGCGGGTTTTCCGCTGCTCAAATCACGATAGATCCATCTCTAGTAGATAGGATCTTGTTCTATTTGGGCGCCATCAACCTGCTGCTTGGAGTTTTCAATCTGATTCCGATACCGCCGCTCGATGGCTCGGCACTGATTGAAAGAGTGCTTCCGGCGGGCGCCCTGCCTGGTTACTTCCGCCTGCGCGGCGTCATGCTGCCAGTAGTGTTGGTGCTTTTTCTGGTCTTTCCAGGGGCCCTTGCAAAAGTGTTCACTCCCATAATCGACCTCTGGTCAAGAGTTTTTGTACCTTAGCCAAGAAATATCGTTGCCTGGCTGTCGAGGGCTATCGTAAAGTTCGGAATGATTGCAAGTTGTCTCAGTTAGGTTGTGACGGGACCATGGCGCCGCAGCACCGACGCCTCAATAACGCTGACGATACTATTAACCACCAGCGCGAGCACGCCGGCAACGAGAAGAAGTGCGTAGACCTCGGCCGAGTTGAAGTTCTGCTGGGCTGACAAGATCAACGCTCCAACTCCGGAGAGGTTGGTAATAAACTCCGCCAGAAGCGTGACAATTAGGGCCAATGGCGCTGCAACTCTGACTCCGAGAAGAATCCCTGGAAGAGCTGAGCCGATCATCACGCTGGTTCGCCGCAGTCCGCTCAATCGAAGGTTTGTGATAGAACTCGACAGAACAGGGCTAAGGTTCAAGATTGCCGACCTAGTACTTAGGAGTATCGGCCATACGGAGCTGAAAACAACTATCACCAGAGCCATTTTTGTATTTGTGCCAAGTACGATCGCTGCGGCAGGGACCAATGCCGCCGCAGGGAGATTTCGAAGGAAATCGAGGAGAGGGTCGAGCGCTTTACCTCCCCAGGTGATGCTTCCCAGCGCCATTCCAAGGGTGGTTCCGATTAGCGTGGCTACGATCATCGACTGTAAAAACGTTGATGCTGTCGCCAATATCGAGGTCCAAAGAGTGCCCTGCTGCTGAAGCGAGTTTATCGCTGCCAGCCAGCGGTTTGGCTGTGGGAAAAACACTGAGTGCGGATTGCCGAAAATCTGCCATACAAGAAGGAGGACCACTAGAGGTAACAGTCCGAAAAGGGGAGCTACTCCTTTACCGCTGTGTGATTTTCCGATGTTTCCGGTCTTGGTGTTGAAGGTTTGGCGCGTCATCGCGTGATCTCGCTTGATCTCTCCGCCGGAGAGAAAATACGCGCGGTATAGAGAAACGCGCCGTTGAGCAGATAGCCCACCAATCCCACAACAAGAATGTAGGCAAACATTTGTCCAGGGTGAAGCGCCTGCTCCGCGGAGATAAGGGCATTGCCGATACCGTGTGGAGTGCCCACGATCTCTGAGACGACAGTGAGAACAAGCGATAATCCGAGGCCGAGCCGCAGGCCAACCATGATGACGGGCAGGCTTGACGGGAATATGAGTTTTCTTAGCCGCTCGAGAGCTGACATTCTAAGCATCTTTCCGACGTCGAGCAGTTCGATTCGGGTTTGCCGCACTCCTGAAATAGTGTTGACCAATGTTGGCCAGATTGCCGCGTATGCTGCAATTACGATTTCGAGTTTCAAGGTGAAGCCGAAGATAATCACCCCGACGGGAACAAGGGCGATAATGGGAAGCGATCGGAGCAGGTCGATACTTGCCATGACCCCTTTCCAAAGAGGAACTGACAGACCGACTACCAAGCCGACGGCGACCCCAAGCGCGGAAGCAATAGCCCAAGCGATCAGTGCCACAAAAACCGTGTGCGCCGTGTTTTTGTAAAGTGCGCCCGAAAGCGCAATGGTGTAAAGGGCACGGGCTACCGCAACTGGAGTAGGGAAATATCGGAAGCGGATTAGTCCAACATCAATGGATAGCTGCCATAGAACTACCAAGATTGTCGGGGCAATCCAGCCGATAAGCCTAATTTGTCGCTTGGGAGGCGCCATGGGCTTTCCTCATCTGCTCGTGCACTTGATGACGCAGGCTAAGAAACTCTCCGGATTCTTTAGTTGAAATCTGGTTACGGGTTTCTCCGAGGCGAATGTCCACCTCGAAGCTCAACGACGCGGGGCTGCCCGAGAGTAGCATCAATCGGTCTCCAAGGTAGACGGCCTCATCGATGTCATGAGTGATGAACACGCAGGTGGCTTGGAAAACGGAGCGAACTCTTAGCAACTCGTCCTGAAGGCCTTCCCGGGTCATGGCATCAAGGGAGCCAAACGGCTCATCAAAGAGAAGCACCTTGGGCTTCATCGCTAGTGCGCGTGCGATCTGCACACGTTGTTGCATTCCGCCGGATAGTTCCCAGGGATAGGAGTCCCTATAATTCTGCAGTCCCACGGTTTCGATCGCTTCATCTATGCGCTCCTGACACTGATCTTTTGGAATGCGGCCTTCGATCCCAAGAGCCACATTTTTCTGGACCGTGCGCCAACGAAGCAGGGCATTCACGTAGTCCTGAAACACCAAAACCACATCGGAAGCAGGACCATCGAGAGTCTCGCCCAGATACCTGACCGATCCGGCATAAGGGATCAGTCCTGCGAGCGCCCGAAGCAGAGTGGTTTTGCCTGTCCCGGAGGGTCCGACTATCGAAAGGCATTCCTCTTTTCGAACATCAAAGGAAAGGGACTTTAGGATAACACGTTCCTGACCGCGGCGGCGAAGATTGACGGACAAGTCGTGGACTTGGTAAATAACCTCGCCTTTATTTCTCACTTCTGACATAGTTTGGCCACCAGGTAACTGCCGTTCGCCCATCTATTTGTTTACTTACTTTACCTGGAGCGAGCTGACGGCGGGTGGATTCTTCAGAACTCCGAGTGTCACCATCACGTGCTCCCACTTTGCAATGTCGTTGGGACGCAGATCGGTGTTGTAGACGGGGAGGGTAAAGCTTTGTACCGTTGCAACTGGCAATCCGGTGTATTTTGCCAGGATGCTCCGCGCAGTTTGGTCGTTAGCAGAAATGAAGGTGCCGGCTTGGTCGAGGCTGTCGACGAATTCCTTTACAATTGTGGGGTTTTTGGCCGCCCAGTCGCCATTGGCGATCCAAAATATGCTCGCTAGGGTGGACCCTACCGAATCATAGGGGTTGAGCAGCTTGGTATTGCCGGCTTTGACTAGTGCGGTGATGAATGGAGGAACCGCGATCACAGCCGAGACGTTGTTCGCTTTCAGGTTGTCGACCATTGTTGGACCCGCCATGGTCACGAGTTTGATTCCGTTGGGGTTCAGGCTGTGGGTATACAGATCGTATTTAAGTGCGAAAGGAAGCGTTCCGTTCAAGGTCAAGGTTCCGACTGATTTTCCCTCAAGGTCGGCCAATGATTGAATACCGCTTGACGGGCTTACGATGACAGCGCTCGCGGGATCTGTTGGTGTGTCGACCGACGAACCCGAAACCTCTACTACGTGCAACCCCGAAGCGGCTGCGCTTATCAATTCTGTGGGGGTACTGAGAACAATGTCGAATGTGTTGCCTAGCGTTCCCGGCAAGGTGGAAAGGTTTTGGATTTTGGTGAAGTTGACTTTAGGATGTTCTTAGCGAAAATTCCCTCGTCCTGTGCAACCCAGGCAGGAAGCGCGGTGGCATTGGGGTCATAGGCTACGTTTACTGTCGTGATGCTTGATCCACTGGACGTCGTTGACGATTGATTCGAACTTGACGTTGAACTCCCGGTAGACCCGCACGCCGCGAGTACTATCGAGCCAATGGCAATAGGTGAGATAACTGCTCGTCTGATGACCCTTGATCTCCACATAGAACCGCTCCTTGTTATCGGGAAGCGACTTCTTCCCGCTATGACGACTAATTAGCTAAATAGTTTTGAGGTGCGTAAGTATGGCCCGTAAAACCTGTGGCAGTGAACTCCCCCAAAGATACATTTGATGTAGCCGAGACACCCTATCCTCTGAGCGAGACATTATCACAGAGGTCAAGATGTGTCAATGGCGCGGGCTGCGACATTCTCTTCCTGCCGGACGCTTTTTTGTAAACTACTGTCTACATGGTCACCTGCGTTTCTGTGTGGCTACTGATGCTCGGAGATCGCCATGGCTTGCTATTTTCGACGGATTTCATCGTCCGCTTCACATTGGACGGGCCAGTGAGCTCTGAGTGGAATCCAGCCGGATTGGCATCAGTTGATTTGTCGCTGTTATCCGGGCAATTGATTTTCGAAGAGAACTTGATCTGAGGGCGCATCTTGGTCACACTCGTTAATTCGTTGCCGACGACGACGCCAATAAGACCGCTTTTACGATCTCGCGGTAGGTTCCGCATCGGCAAATGTTACCTTCAAGGTGGTCGGCGATCTCTTTTTCGTCAGGATGCGGGTTTTCCGAGAGAAGTTCGGTGGCCATCATAACAAACCCAGGTATGCAGTATCCGCATTGTAAGGCTCCCTCATCCACAAATGCGCGCACCACGGGATTATCCTTTCCAAGTCCCTCGCTTGTTCGGATTTCCGTCCCTGAGCACCTCGAAGCTAGGGTTAGGCACGAACTGACGCTGTGCCCATCGACCAAGACAGTGCAGGATCCGCACGCTCCTACTCCGCAGCCTTCGCGAACACTAGTAAAGCCCAGCCTTCGCAGCACGTCAAGAAGCAGTTCGCCCCCGGCGCAATCGACAGAATGGGCCGTGCCGTTGATATTCAGTGTTAGATTCATTTGTTTCCTCGGTTGGCAAGTGCGCTAAGCACCTTCTCTGGTGTAAGGGGAAGTGTGGTGATGCGGATTCCAGTGGCGTCTCTAACAGCATTGGCGATAGCGGGCGCAATTGGGATTAGTCCGGTTTCTCCAACCCCTTTTGCCCCAAAAGGGCCGGTTCGATGAGGATTCTCGACGATGATCGGCGTTAGCTTTTCGGGCATGTCCTTAATCGACGGCAGCTGGTAATCGAGCAAGGTGCCGTTTACAATCTGTCCCTGGTCAAACACTAATTCGTCAAACAGCGCGTGGCCCATCCCCATTATTGCCCCGCCGACAAGCTGTTGGTTGACAAGGGCCGGATTGATGGCACGACCCACATCGCCAGCGACCGCAAGATGGCGGATTCGAATTCTGCCTGTGCGGGTGTCCACCCCGAGTTCAACTGCCGCGGCTCCCGCGAACCAGTGTTCGGTTATTTTGGTTGACTGCCCAGTCGCCCTGTCGTAAGGAACCCATTCTGTGGTGAAGTTTGCTTCGGCGGTCATTGTGGTTCCGGCGGCACCGAACTGAGACAGAATCAGATCTTCCAACGAAATGAGACGCTGAGATGAGCTTGAGATAACTCCTCCGGGCACAAGTTTGCAGTCACTTGCCGAGACACCCATTTGCTTTGCAGCGATCTCGATAAGCCTGTCTCGCATGGTTTCAGCTGCCTTTTTGACCGCATTGCCGGTATGGTAGGTGGATCGGCTACCCGCGGTAATTGTGTCGTAAGGCGTGATGTCTGTGTCCGGATTAATTACACGCACCATGTCTGGCCCGAGATTGAGCACATCAGCTACAATTTGGGCCATAATTGTGTCGCTGCCCTGGCCCATGTCGACCGTAGAAATTAGCAGAGTTGCGCTTGCGTCTTGGTTCAACTGGAGCACGGCATTGGAAACCGTAGGGGTGAGTACAGCCTTTATACCCACGGCCACTCCGCGGCCCCATTTCCAGCTACCATCAGTTTTTTCCAATGGATCCGTCCAGCCGATGGCTTCGGTCACCGCGTCAAGACAGCCGATAAAGTCGGCGCTGTGCATCATAGTGCCGACTGGGGACACGTCTCCCTCACGGAGCAGGTTTTGCCGCCTAAATCGGGCTGGGTCCTCTCCTAATTCTCGGGCTAGATCATCTACGAGCGACTCATGGGACCAAGTCACCTGGGGCACGCCGAACCCGCGGAATGGTCCGGCCGAGGGCTTGTTGGTGTAGATGCACCGAGATCTAATCTTGGCATTCTCAATCTGGTACGGGCCACAGGCGACCATCCCGGACTTGGCTGCTATCCGGGGCCCGATGTCGGCATAGGCTCCTGTGTCGTAGCGGACATCAGCAGTGGCGGCGACGATATTGCCGTTGGCATCTGCCGACATTCGCGAGCTGACCGCAACTCCATGCCGCGTTGTCAATACAAAAGCTTCTTCTCGTGTTAGTTCCAGACGTACTGGAAGCTTCTGTGTCCAGGCAATTGCGGCCACTAGCGGTTCAAGGCGATCATACATCTTCGAGCCGAAGCTGCCTCCGAGCCCGAGTGTCCTGACCCGGACCTGGTTCAACCTTAGATTGAGCATAGTAGCTATGGCCTGGCGGACATAGGAAGGCGTCTGCGTGGTTGAAACAAGGTCTAAGCGATCCTCCTCCACCCATGCGCTGGCGCTAAAGTTCTCCATGGCCACGTGGGAGGTGGGCGGAGTCCAAAACTCCCCGCTGACTGTGACCGGAGCCTTCTGGTGGGCAGTTTCGGAATCGCCTCGAATGAGGTTGTATTCATAATTTACGTTTGTGTCGTGCTCGCCCATCAGGTGCCGGAGATCTGGGAAGACTGCGGATGGCCTGAGCTCGTCGTGGACGTAGTCAGTTCCTTCTAGGGCAGCATCGACGTCGAGGACAGGAGTGATGAACTCATAGTCGACGTAAATCTCATCTGCCGCTGCCCGAGCGGTTGCAAGATCTTCAGCAAGGACCACGGCTACCGGCTCCCCGACGTAGCGTACCCGCTGCCAGGCTAGGGGAGGTTGATCGGAAAATGCCGGGCCGGTAAAGAGGTTCTCTCCCAGCGCGTCATAGAGGTCGGCCCCGGTGATAACCTTCACTACGCCCGGGATAGCCATCGCGCTTTCAGTTTCAATGCCGGCTATGCGCGCATGGGGCTGGTTCGCTCTGTGTACGCCAAGGTAAAGGCATTTCGGAACCGGCAGATCGGCGGTATAACGAAACGTTCCCAAGACCTTGGACTCACTGTTCGTTCTTCTCCAGCTCTGTCCCACAGCGTTGCCATCCTGGGATTCCAAAGAGAATACTTCGCTAGTCACTTTGACGATCCCTCCATAAATTCCTTACTGCGTCTTCTACTGCAATCCGGCCCAGGTTGCGTTTGTACTCGGCGCCACCGCGAACATCAGGTAACGGGTCCATGATTAGCATCGCCCTTTCAACTACCGCCTCGGTGGCTTGGGCTTCACGCATTCCCGTTATGTCGACCGCAGTCATAACCGGAGTTGGAGCTAGGGCGCCCAGCGCGAGGCGGAGGATCTGGGCTTCGCCATCCCTTGCGAATATCGCCGCGGCAGCTGAAGCGCTCGGCCAGTCATTGGCGCTGAGACTCGAAAATTTGACGAAGGTCGACGCAACAATGTCGTTAGAGATCGGAATTTCAATCGAGGTGACGATTTCACCGCGATTCAAAGCCGTCAGTTGAAAGTCGATGAAGAACTTGTCAATGGGGATGGCGCGGGTACCTGCTGTCGAAGTTGCTTTTATGGTCGCCCCAAGGACCAGCAGCGCAACAGGTGGGTCGAGGCGATAATCGCCGTGGGCAATGTTGCCTCCGACCGTGGCGGTGTTCCTCACCCGCGGGTTCGCCACCTTGGCGTAGGCCGCTGATGCGATTGGCACGGACTGTCGAACAACGGGATCTGTCTCCATTCGGCGGATCGATACCATCGGTCCCACTAGGAGCTCATTGCCGGTATGGTGCAGCTCATTCAGGCCAGGTATCTCTGAAATATCGACAAATGACGATGCCGAGAGGATCCCCTGCTTGCGAAGAATTTGGAGGGCAGTTCCTCCGCCGTATACCAAGGCGTCTTCATCTTGGGATAACAAGGCGCAGGCGTCTGCCAGGCTTTCGGGGTACAGCATGCGCGGATTCATCTGGACCTCCTGAAAAAGGCCAACAGTTTTGCAAACCAGCCGATGTGCCGGGATGCGGCGGCGAGCGGATGAGAGGTAGGCGCGGCCGGTGGAACAGCTATTTGCACCGACTCAGGTGTGGCAGCCTCCTGGTGGGAAAGGGCGGGCCCAGGTGTGTATTCCGGCTGAACACATGCTCGTGACAGTTCAGAAATGAAGTCACGCTCAAACTCGAGGCTCTTTCTGCGAACAATAGATTCGCCGAGGCGACCAAGCTTGCCCCATAACGCGATTTCCATCTGGTAGGTAATCGCTGAGCCTTCCTCGGTTGGTTCCAGATTCAGCGAGATTGTTACCTTGATCGAACTGCCCAGGTGGCGGTCCTCGCCATTCAGCACTGCTCGGATGTGATTTGGATAGTTCAGCTCTGTGATCTCCGCGGCGAAGCGGGCATTGAATTTAATGTGAGCTACTTCGTTTGTGATTCTTCCCCGATAATGCGTTTCGTCAATGCGTTCTAGTTCCTCGCAACCCTGTATGCATTTGATCATAACTTTTGGGTCGAGAAGTGTATCGAATACGTGACTGGTCTGAGCTGCAATGGTAAAGTTTGAGGAAATCTGCAATATTTGACCACCTGACAAGACCGAATGTTCTGTGTGATAGACACTAGTCTGGTAGGAGTCGGTTGTCAATCACATGTCATTCGGTGCCACCGATGGCATTAACGAGAATTACGTGGCTGCTGAGGATGGGTTGTCCTCGGAACGTACGGAGAGGACTGCATGGCTACCTCAGAGGAGTTTCGCCGATTGGCGCAATATGGCGTGGCGACGATTTATGAAGCCGGCCAGAGAAGAGGCCTGATTGATATTGAGCTACGCCAGATAATTCGAGCCAGCAGAGTTGCAGGACCGGCGTACACGGTATTACTGGGACCGAAAGGTAACCGGGCGGTGCATGAAGCGATGAAATATGTAGCCCCTGGGGAGGTGCTGGTAATTGCTGTGGAGGAGCCGGAGCCAATAGCACTTATAGGCGAGTTATTGGCACTTCAGGCAAAACAAGCTGGGGTGGCAGGGATCTTAATCGATGGGGCGGTACGTGATGTGGATGCGATACGTGAGCTTGGCCTGCCCATCTGGGCGCGTTGGGTGCGGGCAAGAGGGGCTGCGAAGGATGACGATAGCAGTCTCGGCATCCCGGTGGAGATTGGGGGCGTGGTGATAAACCCGGGAGACACCGTAATTCTTGATTCAGATGGCGGTGTCGTGGTTTCCAGGGATAGGGTCGGCGATATTCTGATGCTGGCCGAGCAGCGGGAAAATAGCGAGAGTTCCGTCCGGTCTCGTCTTGCTGATGGTGAATTCACATTCGATTTATATGGACTTGGCAAGGAATGAGGTCTGGTGGCCACCTGTGATCGTTGATAGTCAGATATTGCATCTCAATAAATGCAATTAGAGATACCTGATAGGTTGACATCCAAGAAAAGTGACGCGTGTATGACAGTTTTAGGAGACAGCAGGATGAGGATCGGCGGGATTTGATAATGAAAGATACCCATGACATGGAGCCGTTGCTCAGTCTTCGAACCTACTTGGAGGTCATAGGCTCTAGAGGTGAGTTGACCGAAGTAAAAGGCGCGCACTGGAACTTGGAGCTTGGTGCGATTGCTGAGTTGAGCTACAAGATTCCGAATTCTGAGGCTTTGCTGTTCGACGAGATTGTCGGTTACAAAAAGGGCTTGAGAGTCCTGACAGGAAGTACCACCTCGCCGGCACGGCTGGGAAGAACGCTAAATCTTGGCGATGATCTCAATGATAAGGAGCTCGTCGCCGCAATTAGGAACAAGCCATCGCAGTGGGCGGCTGGCGCCCAAAGGTTTCCCTTTCAGGTAGTCGGCACAGCTCCTTTTTTTGAAAACCGCATTGGCGGCGGTCAAGTTGATCTGCTCGCATTTCCTGTGCCGCGTTGGCATGAGCACGATGGAGGCAGATACATAGGTACCGGTTGTTTTGTCGTTACGCGTGATCCTGAGGCTGAGGTCTACAACGGTGGCAGCTACAGGATGCAGGTTCAGGATGAGGGTGCTTCGGTTACAATGGCAGCCGTCCCTGGCAAGCATGGGGCGCAGCATATTGATCGATGGTTCAAAAAGGAAGGAAGGGCCCCGGTGGCAGTTTCCTTCGGCCACGATCCGCTGCTCATAGTTGTTGGTGGCACCGAGGTTCCTCCTGGAATTTTCGAGTTGGACTATGCCGGCGCGATCCTCGGACAGCGTGTTCCGGTCGTAATGGGTCCTATCACGGGCCTGCCTATTCCAGCTGCAGCCGAAATTGTAATCGAAGGGTGGCTGACTCCAAATAATATGAGGAACGAGGGACCTTTTGGCGAGTGGACAGGGTATTACTCAGGTGATCAGCGTCCCTGTCTTGCAATTGATATCGAAGCTTTATATCACCGCGACGATCCTATCCTTTTAGGGGCTCCGCCCAACAAACCTCCTCACGACTATTCATATATGCGCACCATACTTAAGTCGGCAATGATCCAAGACGAGCTTTCCGACGTTGGCGTTGCTGGAGTCAAGTCGGCCTGGGCACACGAGGCAGGTGGCGGGCGCCTTTTCATCGCGGTATCCATTGAACAGAGATTTGCGGGACATGCCCGCCAAGTTGGTTTGCTTGCCTCACAATGCCCAGCTGCAGCCTACATGAATCGGTTCGTGATAGTGGTTGATGACGACATAGACCCAAGTGACTTGGGACAGGTCATTTGGGCTATGTCAACCCGCTGTGATCCTGCGACAGACTTCGAAATTATTCATCGGGCATGGGGAAGCAAACTCGATCCCATGCTTGCGCCGGGGGCTCCGCCCTATAATAGCCGTGTGGTCATCGACGCTTGTCGCCCGTTCGACCGAAAGGCGGAATTCCCCCTTGTCGCGGAGTCGAGTCCCGCATTATTGGCAGAGGTATACAAGAAATGGAGCTATCTTTTCAATTCTGGCGAGTAACGCCGGTTTGGAGAAGATAGCTGGGAAAGGTGAGTGAGATCCGTCTTGGCAACCAACGTGCCTGCAGTATCCGCTGCAATCAGAATCCTTGAATGTCTAGCTCAGGGCTGGCCGGAAATGGTGGCGCCCAGTACGTTAGTGAATGAGCTAAAACTGAATCGGAGCACTTGCTATAACATCCTGGGTGTGCTGGAACAGGCGGGCTGGGTAACCGGACGTGCCAACGGGCCAGGATGGACCTTGGGTCCCCGACTTCTTGTTTTGACAGGGGTCACCGACAACATCAAGAATGAAATTGCGCAGAAGGAGATTGAAGCTCTCAGCGCTGAACTCGGATTTGTAGTCTTTGTAGTCGATAAGGAACGAGGGGGAGGCTATCGAGTTGTAGCGGCGGCGGAGCAGACGTCAGGGGTCAGGGTCACTGTTAGTGTTGGTGACGGTTTCCCGTTTTCCGCACCCGCGATAATGCAGTCATTCTTTGCCTGGACCGACGAGGATGAGGTTGAAAGGCTAGTTCACGAATTCAAGCTGATCCCCTTTACAGAGAAATCCATTACTGGAATCGATCAGCTAAAGGATGCGTTTGTCCAGGTGCGTCGGCGAGGCTACTCAGAGAGTATTCAACAGTACAATATGGCCCAAGGGGGTGTCGCGGCACCAATTTTCGACTCAGCGGGGCGTGTCCGGCTGGTGGTATGCTCTCTCGCGTTTTCGAGTGAACTTGACTCATCGAACGTCAGCTCTGTGGGCGAGGCGATTCGCCGGTGCGCTGAGATGATTACCAGGCGAAGTGGCGGAACCCCTCCCCTGAATTATGGAGCTTCTCCGGAGTCGATATGATCGCGGAGTACTCTCGCCCAGAAAATTCGGTTTTGAGCGCGTTTGTCTCTTCGGCGCCTCACCGGGGTCGATGCCTTGAACGAAGCAGAGTCTGATCAGCTGTCTCGCGATAACCGCGGCCCCTTTCGCTCCAATTTGTTTCGCTCGCTCAGCAGCCCAAACAGGAGGGAGAGTATTTAATATGGGAAATATTGGGAATGGGTAAGTTGCGATGGTCTAGTCCCGACCTCGCGTATGTGTAACAGCGAATCATTCCCTGGAACGCCCGCAGGAACTGCGCACCGAAATTTATCAAAACGCTGCCGCCCCGACGACAAGCTCCTGCTGGTCGAGGCGGCGCTTGGTCTAAAGATAACGTTGCGCTGCGAAGGCGCTCAAGCGCCGGCCAAAGGACGCAAATCTAGCGCTATGTCACACCGCTACCCGCGGGGCGGAGACTGGCATATTAAAGTGAAGCCGCAGGTCCTGGAGCCTTCGAGAGTCACGAATATATTTCGCTGGTGATCGAATAGATTGGCAAGGTGCTGGAACCGGGCGATGTGGCTAGCCCGCTCAACGTTCCTGACGCACCCGCCAATGTCCACGATGCGGTCCACGTTTCTTTTAGAGTGATCTGGGCCGATCCTTTAGTTTCGTATACATGGGAAATGGTTCCGTCGGGCCAGGGGAGACCGCATGAACTGTATGGTCCTGACCATCCATCGTTGCTATTCCATTTGACCCACAGTTCACCTGTTGCCTGGATGTCTGCGGTTCCAATGGGAGTGCTGTCGTAAAACGATTTCGCAGTGGTGCAGTTTGCCGTCAAGAAGGAAGGCAGGCCGGTGAGAGCGAACCCTGGCGGAACTGTGAACTCAGGTATTGGGAGTTCGTTTTGCACGTGCTGATTCCAGTAGCTCGTGATGGTCTGAGTTGGATTTATCTGAGTCGCAGATGATGATCTGCTTGAGTTGTATTTGCAGCCTGGATAGGTTCCGGCAAGGATGCTCCAGGTTTGGGTTGCCGAAAACTGGAGCTGATATGCCTCAGTGTACGAATAAATTGGTGCACTTGTTGATTCCGCCAGGCAGGGCTCATTGGAATAGGTTGAGCTGCCCGTCACTACTTGCGGCGTGTAGACGTAATAAACGGGAACGGTTTCTTGGATTGGCCATCCGTTGTAGTAGACATAGCGGGTGGATGACGATGTAGTGATTCCACCTGGTGACGTCGCGGTATTCGAGCCGGATGCGTCTACGATAATTGTTCCGCCTGATCCGGTGACAGAACTAGCGGCACGGGCCGGGGCCGCAAGACAAAGAGGTACGGCCGTTCCAAAGAGCAAACAAGACGAAACTACAAGCAGTTTGTGGGAGTATTTGGTATGTTTCATGGTTCCCCAACTGTCAAAGCCACAAAGGGCTATTCTTCGCAATTTGGGGAAAGCACGTTCAGTTTTATTGCCCGAGCAGTTCCGTGTCAATAGGCAGTTTCACAAAGGGCGGATTGACGGCAATCGCTAAGAGTGTTGTCGGTCGGGGCAATAAATGTGTATTCGAAGAACAGTTGCTATTTCAATTCAAACTGATAAACGCTCGTGCTTGGCATGACGGAGTGTCAATAGTGCTGGGCTAACCCAACGGCGATATCTTGACTCCCCGATAAGCAGAGCAGATTCGCGGGCTAATCGCCAAAGCTTACCGAGTGGGAACAATCGAAGTTATGGGATGAATCTCATTCCAGCCGTGGTCGGCATCAAAGACATAGCTGCCCGTGGCGGTTACATGCGTGCCGACTGGTGGGATGTCGACCACGCTTCGATAGTTGGCGCAAGCGCGAAGGGCATCGCTCTGGGTCGGTGATTCTTCACAAACTGCCTCGAGAACCAAGTCACCATGCTGCTCGGATATGTTCTTACTGTCGAGCATCTTGCTATATGCGGCGTCTAGATGCAAACGGACATGAATATCGCCGTCAGCCTCGTGAATAAGGTGATCGATTGTGCCGGAAACAGTTACGCACCGTTGAATAATGTGGAGCCGGTAGGCGTGATAGATATGGTTCCAGAGGGAGGCGTCGCAGTTGTAGGATTCGGATGCAGCCCCTGTTGAACTGGTCGAGGCGGACTTTGATGTCGGCGGCGATGGCGATGTTGCTGTCGCCGCCCTCGCTGTGCTAGTCGGCTCTTGCCCAGCCAGCGTTGTGGCCGACTCGGATGTATTGGGGGTCTGGAGGGTGGTGTTGGTGGATACGGAGTAAATAGCTACCCAAAGCACGCCGTTGAAAAGGGTGAGAAAAGCTATCAGCCCAAATATCAGGTAACGGATTGCCGGCTTGGTGATAGACGTTGCTAAGCGGCCGAGGACTAGGGCAATCGTTAGTGGCCAAAGTACAATCGCAATCAGCCAGGCCAAGACAGCGAGCTTCTTGTGACCCGCATATGAGGGAATCAAGGGCAGGAGCTTTTTATCGGAAGTCATCTCAGCGATATGGTAGCCAGTGTGGATGCACCTCAAAGCCGTACTGCTTTTGTCCAGATTTAGATCGGCGTGCTGCGATTGTTTTGGGCCTGCGGATGCAACGAGATGAGACGTCGTTCTCAAATGCTCTCCCAAAGGGCATCCGCTTCTCGCCCCCCAATTGCAAGTTGCTCAATCGCGTCACTGCAGCACGCTCCATGACGACGTTTTAGGCTCCTACGGCATGGTAGCCACCGTCGACGTGGACGATTTCTCCGGTGGTTGCCGGGAACCAGTCGGATAGGAAAGCGACGATCGCTTTAGCGACTGCTGAAGAGTCGGTCATACTCCAACCGAGCGGTGAACGTTCGCTCCACAACGTGTCGAATGAGGAAAATCCGCTGACAGACTTGGCTGCAATAGTTCTGATAGGGCCAGCAGATATAAGATTTACACGTATTTTGTCTTTGCCAGCATCTCTAGCCAAGTAGCGCGATACCGACTCAAGAGCAGCCTTGGCAACTCCCATCCAGTTGTACCCGGGCCAGGCCAGGGTGGCATCAAAATCAAGTCCAACCACGGAGGAAGTTCCGGCGTTTCTCAAAAGTGGCAGAAATCCTTCTACAAGTGCTTTAAGCGAGTATGCCGAGACTTCAATGGCGACAGCTATGTCGCTCCAGCCGGCGTTGAAAATGTCACCCTCAAGACAGGCGGAAGGTGCGAAGCCGATGGCATGCAACACGCCGTCCAGTCGGCCCCATTTTTTTAGTATGTGCTCTTTTACGGCATCGATGTGGTCCGGGTTTGTAACGTCAAGCTCTAAGACTTCTGGCTCAGTGGGGAGTTTTCTGGCGGTGCGGCTAGTTATCGATAGGCCACGCCCCACTCCGGTGAGAATAATCTCGGCGCCCTCGGTTTGGGCGAGGCGTGCGGCGCCAAATGCCAGGGACTGGTCGTTCAAGACGCCGGTAATTAGGATTTTTTTATCGGTGAGTATGCCCATACTTCCTCCACAATCTTTTAGCCTTGATTGACGATAGCTGCCACAATCATAGATTGTCTCAAAATGGGCACGGAAGAATGCGAAGTTGCAATCTTTAAATGCGGCCTGTTTGCGTGACAGTCTAGGAAAGGTCTAGTTTGCAAATTGGAATCGTAGGCGGGACAGGTGCAGCTGGCAAGTCGCTTGCCCTTCGTTTGTCATCTCTTGGACACTATGTCGCGCTAGGTTCGAGGGCCCTCGAAAGGGCCTTGGAAACCTCCGCGGATCTCTCCGTTAATGACGGCCTTGTTGGAGTCATCAAAGGAGTCACAAATCTCGAAGCTGCGGAGTGTGAGCTTGCGTTCATTGCAACGCCGTGGGACGGTGCGGAGAGCACCGCAAGGAGTTTGGCAAAGGAGTTGTCGGGGAAGATCGTCATCTCAATGGTTAATGCTCTGGTGAAAGTTGGACCGGAGATGCAGCCGCTCCTTCTTCCTCGTGGCTCGGTGGCCCAATCTATCCAGTCAGTCCTGCCGGAAAGCTATGTCGTTTCCACCTTGCATCATGTGCCGGCTAAGGAACTGGGCGAAATCGGAAGGCGCGTTGAGTCGGATATTCTGGTTTGTTCGGATCATCTCGAGCCAAAGAAACGGGTCATGGAATTAGTTGATTCGATTCCTGGGCTAGTTTCATTGGATGCAGGATCACTTGCTAACTCGGCGGCGATTGAAGCTATGACTGCGGTGCTCATTAACCTTAACATCAGATATAAAACCAGAACCGCGCTACGAATTACTGGTTTGCCAAGAAATTAGGGTTGGGAAAATGCGTTTGTATGACACCGCACGACAGGAAATAGTCGAATTTTCTCCTGGTTCAAACGTTTCAATTTATACCTGTGGAATCACGCCTTACGATGCCGCGCACATGGGTCACGCTGCTGTGTATCTTACGTTCGATGTGCTTCAGCGCAGGCTGAGGGATATAGGTCACACGACTACATGCGTAAGAAATATTACGGATGTGGACGACTCGATTCTGGCGAAGGCTAGGCAACTGGGCGTTCACTATCTCGATCTTGCGGCATCGGAAATGACCCGCTTCGACCGAGATATGGGCATGCTCGGCCTTTTGCGTCCCCATTCCGAGCCAAGGGCTACTTCCGCCATTTCGGATATTTTGGGATTAATCTCACAACTGCTGGAATCCGGGCATGCGTATCAGAGGGGCGGATCGGTATATTTTGATACCGCGACCTACGAGAAGTTTGGCCAGGTTTCGCACCTGGATCGTGAAACTATGCTGCGATATGCGCGGGACCGCGGTGGAAATCCAGACGATCCGCACAAGAAAGACCCGCTGGATTTCGTGCTATGGCAACCATCGGCGTCGGATGAACCGTCGTGGGATTCACTTTGGGGCCCAGGGCGTCCGGGTTGGCATATCGAGTGCTCTGCGCTGTCAATGAGAGAACTCGGACCTACGATCGACCTGCATGGAGGGGGAGGCGATCTGATTTTTCCTCATCATGAGTGCGAGGCTGCGCAGTCCGAGTCAGCAACCGGACAGATCTTCGTGAGACATTGGCTCCACGTTGCTATGGTTTATCTGGACGGTGAGAAGATGTCCAAATCTTTAGGGAATCTGGTTTTCGTAGAGCAACTGTTAGCTGATCATGACGCACGGGCAGTCAGGCTGTCGATCCTTGGCAACCATTATCGGACAGCTTGGGAATGGAGCGACAACATGATCGAAGCGGCCGACCAGCGACTCAAGCGCTGGCTGGAAGCGGGAGATGGCAGTGCGGGACTTGAAGATGCTAGGGCCGCACTCGATGATGATCTGAATATACCGGCGGCCATGGCTGTGATCGACGAAGCAGCTTCGCGAAATCATGGCATTTCGGAAGCCGCAGCATTGCTTGGCGTAAAAATCTAGCCTGGACTGGGCTTGTTGAATGAGAAAGGCGCGTTAGATGGATATTTCGGTTGTGTTGGCGGATGGCTCCGAGCGAACGGTGCCGTTTGGCTTCACCGTTTTCCAGCTGGCGGCGATGATTGGGAAAAGGCTGAGCGAGGATTCGGTCGCGGCGAGGATAAATGGGACTCTTCGGGATTTAGATTTCGTTCTTTCCGATGGTGACCAAGTAGAGATTGTCACTCGAAACAGCGATGATGGTAGGCAGGTTCTTCGTCATTCGACGGCACACATTCTTGCTCAGGCAGTTACAGATTTGTGGCCGGACACGCACTATGCCATTGGCCCGTCAATTGCGGATGGGTTCTATTACGATTTTGAGCTGCCTGGAGCTAAGCACTTTGTTGACGAGGACTTAGTGAAGATCGAATCCCGGATGCGGGAAATAGTCAATGAGGGACAGTCGTTCGCTCGTTCCGAGTACTCCATTTCTGATGGGCTCGAACTCT
Organism: Actinomycetota bacterium; assembly: GCA_027322285.1. Classification (GTDB taxonomy): domain Bacteria; phylum Actinomycetota; class Acidimicrobiia; order Acidimicrobiales; family Acidimicrobiaceae; genus SCQM01. The sequence continues at coordinate 31,578 of DAHVRV010000017.1, read as the reverse complement.
TTGCCGACCAGCCTTACAAGCGTGAGATCATTGAAACCGTTGCCAATAACAGGGTTGTTTCGGATGACGACGAAGAGCTGGAGGAAGGCGTCGGTGACGATTCGATTTCAGTTTACCGCAACTCCTCGGGTTTCGTCGACCTGTGCAAGGGGCCGCATGTTCCATCGACCAAGAAGCTGGGTTCGTTCAAGCTGATGCGGGTGGCGGGAGCATACTGGCGTGGAGACGAGAAGCGCCCGCAGCTCCAGCGCATTTATGGGACGGCCTGGGAGTCTGACAAGGCGCTGAAAGAGCATCTGGTGCGACTCGAGGAGGCCGAAAAGCGAGACCACCGCAAGATCGGTTTGGAGCTGGATCTGTTTCATTTCCCTCCGGAGATCGGTGGCGGACTTCCGGTTTTCCATCCCAAGGGAGCGTTGATTCGTCAAATCATGGAGGACTATTCAAGGAGGGAGCACCGCAAGGCAGGGTATCAGCTGGCATGGACGCCCCACATCGCCAAGTCCACTCTTTTTGAGATTTCAGGGCACCTCGGCTGGTACAAGGCGGGAATGTATCCTCCAATGGAGATGGAAGGTGCCACCTACTATCCCAAGCCGATGAACTGCCCGATGCACATTCTCATCTACAAGTCCAGGGGCAGGTCCTACAAAGAGCTTCCACTGAGGCTGTTTGAACTTGGCACGGTCTACCGATTCGAAAGATCAGGGGTTTTGCATGGCCTCGCGCGCGTGCGCGGACTCACCCAGGACGACTCACATATCTTTTGTGCGCCAGATCAGCTTGCTAGGGAACTGTCGCGGTTGCTTGGCTTCATCATTTCGATACTCAAAAACTTTGGCCTTTCGGAATTCGAGGCGGAGCTGGCGACAAGGCCTGAAAAGTCAGTAGGTGAGGACTTTGAATGGGACCACGCCACAGCGGCATTGGAGCATGCGCTGAAAGAATCGGGCATCAGCTACAAAGTTGCGCATGGGGAAGGTGCGTTTTATGCTCCTAAGATCGATGTCCATCTAAAGGATGCGATTGGACGCAGATGGCAGGTTTCCACCCTGCAGGTGGATTTGCAAATGCCGCAACGTTTCGACATGGAGTTTGTCGATTCTGACAATACCCGCAAGAGGCCCTACATGATCCATAGGGCGTTGTTTGGATCAGTAGAAAGATTTTTTGCAATCCTTCTGGAACATTATGCCGGCGCACTTCCGGTTTGGCTCTCGCCGGTCCAGGTAGTAGTTTTGCCGGTTCGCGACGATCACAGCCCTTATGCTCGACACGTTGTTCGGGAACTCGAGAATTCAGACGTAAGGGTTGACTTTATGGCAGCTGATGAACCTTTGGGAAGTCGAATAAGGAAGGCAAAAACGGAGAAGGTTCCGTATGTGCTAGTCGTCGGCGATACTGATGTGGCATCCGGAACCGTTGGAGTGAATGAAAGGGGATCTAAGGATCCTGACAGAGATGTTCCACTGAGCGAATTTGTTGCACGCCTAGTTCCCCAGCTAAGTGGACAGCCTTTGGGTGAGAGCCTTGATTGATAATCTTTGGGCAGGCTGGAGGATGAATTTCCTACAAAATGCCGATAAACCAGATCATCTGAGGTTGCCTACGAGTTGCGTTCTGTGTGACATAGCTAGAGGAATTGGACAGGAATTCGACCATGAGAACTATGTCCTTTTCCGCGGCAGATTTTGCTACGTAGTCTTAAACGCTTTCCCTTACGCTGCCGGTCATATGATGATAGTTCCGTATGCGCATGAGGGAGACTTTGTAAATCTTGAGAGCACTACATTGCTGGAATCAATAGATCTGGCAAGAGTGGCTATAAATACTCTTAAAGAGATCTACAATCCAGAAGGATTCAATTTTGGGGCCAACTTAGGCAGAGCCGGCGGCGCAGCTTTTGGCGATCATGTCCATTTTCACGTAGTGCCTAGATGGCTGGGTGATACCAATTTCATGACTACCCTGGCAAATGTTAGAGTGATTCCTGAAGCGTTATCCCAGACCTATTTGCGAATCAGGGAGGGGTTTCAGGCCCTCTGAGATGGCGTTTCGTCTTATCTGTGAACGGTCCGACAATTTAGGCTAAACTTGGCTATGTTCACAATGTGAGGAGTATTTCGCCGTGTTTGACGGTCATTTGAGAGCCGGGGTGGACAAAACAACTGGCCCCATCGGTAAGGCACTGGCAAAAACGCCGCTTAGTGCGGATTCTCTCACCATCGCTGGAATTGTGCTATCGGTCCTTGCTGGTGTCGTTGTGGCTAGTGGGAGGTTATGGGTTGGCTTCATACTGGTAATAGCCGGCGCGATTTCCGATCTGCTGGATGGTCCTTTGGCCAAAACGAAGGGGACAACCTCCAAGCGCGGAGCGTTTTTCGACTCATTTTCCGACCGGGTTTCCGACCTGTTTCTCTTCGGTGGCTTGGGGTGGTATTTCCTTCATTCAGACAGGCCAGACCTTTCAGTGCTGCCTTTCGGGATTTACGGCGCCGCTTCATTGATTTCTTACCAGCGGGCGAAGGCCGAGTCGCTTGGTTTCAGCGCCAAGGGTGGAATCATGGAACGTGGCGAGCGGATCTTCGCTTTGGCCGCAGGACTTTTGTTTTCGCCTGTCTTGGTGGCGATTTTATGGATAACACTTGTTCTGAGTGTGGTGACGGTTTTACAGCGGTTTTTGAAGATATGGAGTCAGGCTTCTGCGTCCGTTGTCAGTTCGCCCAGGCGCTTCAGAAAAGAGCACGAGCCTCCTGTCAGGCGTCAATTTCAGAGGTCTGATTTCTTCCGTACCGCAGGAGCCAGACGCTTGTCTCATCCTCGCCGGCGCTCTGGGGCGTCTTCCGCTTCCTCATCCTTCTCCCGATGGCTGGAGCACAGAGGTGCACGAAGTTTCGGGGACCCTGAGAACTAACCTGAATCTGTCCCAGCCGCGAAGCTGGAGATATTTTAGAGCTCATGACTTCTCCACCAGGAGATATCGCAGGATTGCGGATTGATGCCCATGATGGACTTTTTCACGCCGATTGATTATCGTTGGTTTGGTTGCTGGAAGTGTTCGAGATTTGAGGCGGTCTTTTGGTCGAGTTGGGTGAAATGACGAAGCTAAACCTGAGAGATCTTTGGGGTCGAGATCGGTTTGTCGTTGCGCGATATAAATTTGCTTCGAGATTCTTAGCTTTCGTGTCTCCCTCGTTCGATACCGGGTTCGCGTATGGCTTCGGCTTGCTGGCATTTGTGTTTTCTCCAAAAAAACGCCAACTTGTGATGGACAACCTTTTGCGGGCTTCGCATCCAAAGCAAAGTTGGCTGGGTCGCAACAAGCTCGCTCTCCAGGGTTATTTTTCATATGCGCGGTACTGGGTGGAGGCACTTGCTTTAGGTGAACTGACCCGCCGAGATCTCAGCGCAAGGATGAGCATTTATGGATTTGAGCATTTTTATAAGGCCATAGGTCAGGGCAAGGGCGTAATTTTTACTACTCCGCATTTGGGAAATTGGGACTTTGGTGCGGCCTGGCTAGGTTCGGGAGGATATCCCATAACAGCAGTGATGGAGGAGCTTGAACCTCGCGAACTGTTTGAGTGGTTCGCAAGTCATAGGGTCAGCTTCGGAGTCAGTGCGATCCCTGCAACGGCCACAGCCTTCGGCGAACTTGCCAAGGCGTTATCCAGAGGCGAGGTTGTTGCCCTGGTCGCTGATAGGGATATTTCCGGCTCTGGGATCCAAATGCCCTTTTTTGGCGAGGTGACTTCAATTCCGCAAGGTGTTGCGCTCCTCTCAATACGTACCGGCGCGCCGATAATCACTGCCGCCGTCTACCTTCTGCCGGGCGGCGGCCATTTCGCGCTGGTCACTGACCCAATAACCGTAGAGAGATCGGACTCCTTGCGAAAGGATGTCGAAAGCCTTACCGGGAGGATTGTTGAGCGTTATGAACGGCTGATTCGCGCAGATCCTGTTCAGTGGCACCTTTTCCAGCCCAACTGGCCTTCTCAGTTGTAAAGGTAGTGATGGGGCTCTACCATGTAATTCAATCTGGTGGCAAAGTCGGATGGAGCGGTCGATAAGTGAAAATAGCTGAACTATGCCCCTATAGTCTTTCGGTCCCAGGCGGCGTTCAAGGTCAGGCAACAGCTCTGACCCGGGCTATGCGTCGGCTGGGCCATGAAGTGGACATAATCGCACCATCGGATGAACTGCCCGCCACGGAGTCGTTTCGAAACATCGGCCCTTCGATCAGAATTCCTGCCAACGGTTCTCGGGCGCCGGTTGGCATATCTCCAGCAGCTCTTGCTCGGACTGCTTCCATGATCCGTGATGGAAGTTATGACATCGTTCATATCCACGAGCCATTTGCCCCGGGCCCATCTTTAGTAGGTTTGATAGCCTCAAAAGTTCCGGTAGCTGGGACGTTTCACCGTCATGGAGTTACAATTCCATATAAAGTCCTCGGCTGGGCGTTGTCGGGTTTTGGAAGCCGGCTCCAGGCGCGTTTTGCCGTGTCTGTGGACGCGATGCTTACCGCAAGGAGCGTATTTGGAGGGCATTACCAGGTAGTTGGTAACGGTGTTGACCTGCAGGCCTTTGATGTCTCCCCTGTTTGGCCTAAGGAGAACCCAACGGTTTTATTCATCGGACGTCATGAGCACCGAAAGGGGTTGGAGGTGCTCATTGAAGCTTTCATAGGTATAAACGAGCCGGAGCTGACATGTTGGATTGCTGGCGACGGACCTCAAACTCCTTATCTGCGCACCATCACGGCAAGGGATCCCAGGATCGTGTGGCTGGGCAGGATTTCCGATGCTGAAGCGATGGCGAGGATGAAGGCTGCCGATGTCGTGTGCGCACCTTCGCTTTATGGTGAGTCGTTTGGAGTGGTACTCCTAGAGGGAATGGCGGCCGGGTCGCTGGTTGTGGCAACCGATATTGCCGGCTACCGCGGAGTGGCGCGAGATAACGTGGAGGCGATCTTGGTTCCCCCAAATGAAGTGGTGCTGCTGCGCCAAGCGCTAATAAGGGCTTTTAGCGACAGCGGGTTAGCTGACAACCTGCGTACCAATGGGCGCAAGAGGGCCCTCGAATTTTCCATTGAGAATCTCGCGAAGGTATATTTAGACAGCTTTGCTACTTTGATCGCATGAATGTCTTCTAGAATCGACTTCCATGCCTAGGACATCCACTCGCGCTCAAATTTGGGGAGACGTGCAACAGTTTGATACCCGTCGAGCTGTGGCGCAGGTGGTTTTTTACTATTTGCTCTTCGTTGTGGTTACGGGGGCTGTGGCCTCGATAATAATTTCGCAGATACTAAGAGTTATCCACGCGTCCGATGGATTTCATTGGGCTGTCATAATCGGGTTTGGGGTTCCCTTAGTTGCTGCGTTGTTTGCTGGATTTCGTGCTGCCTCGAATGGGGCGAGAGGCCTTGAGCTTCATAGATTGTCGATGGACACGGCTCCGGGGCTGATGAATATAACCGAAGGCTTGTGTCTGACAATGGGAATTGATATGCCGAGGGTACTCGAGCTCAAAGAGCCTCAGATAAATATTGCAGCATTTTCCGTCGGCAATACCCGTTCGGTACTTGTGGTGACTTCAGGAGCCTTGGAGGCATTCTCCAGGCTGGAGTTTGAAGGTTTGATTGCCAGGGAATTGGTAAGGGCCCGGTCAGGTCAGATATTTTTTGAAGCCCGCATAAGAGCTCTTCAAAAACTTGTGGCACCTTTGTCAGGGTTTATCGTGCCCAGACGTCAAGGTCCTGCATTGACGAAGAAGTTGATTGCCGACGATCTAGGCGGTGTCTATTTCACCAGATATCCGGTTGCGATGATTTCCGCCTTCGAGAAGATGGAACGCGATCCAAATGCGAAAGTAACCGGTTCAAGTCTCAGAAGAATGGTTCTGGCTCCGTACTGGGCACATCCCACACTCGAGAACGCTGAGATGGCGGCTCGAATGAAAGAGCTCAGTTCATACTAGAAAATTATTTTATCCGGTTTGTTTAGGAGATTTGAAGAATGGTAAATGGTAAATACCTGGCTTTGGGAGTAATCGGTCTAGCACTGGCTTCGTGTGGAACTTCGGCTGCGGTAGCTCCCACCACAACTACTAGTAGCACCGTTTTGGCTTCGACTACCACCACCACAGCGGCCAAAGTTTCACCACTCACTGGTCTTCCTTATCCTGACCCTGCTTACTCGAAGCGGCCGGTAATCGCTGTAAAGATTGATAATGCTCCACAGGCATGGCCCCAGTCTGGCTTACTGCACGCCGATGTGATCTACGAAGAGATGGTTGAGGGAGGCTATACGCGATACATGGCGGTGCTTCAGTCCCAGAATGCATCAGTTTTGGGGCCAATCAGGTCGGTTAGGGGATCTGATGCCGATATCGCTGCCCCCTTGCGGGGATTTTTTGCCTATTCAGGGGGGATTCCAACCTTTGTGGCGGACATACGCAATTCGGGCGTTACCGATGTCGGAGTCAACGTGCTAAATGCCTACTACCGGCTTTCGTCGCGTCCCGCGCCGCACAACCTCTACTCTTCGACAACCTCTATTTATGCCGATGCAGCTAAGGCAGGGCTGACTGCGAAGCTTCCACCGAAACTTTTTGAATTCAGAAAGCCAGGTTCTGGCTTTGCAGCGTCAGGCGCACAGCCTGTTTCCGCATTCCGAGTGGATATTTCTGGCAATGCCAATGCTTTGTGGACTTGGGATGCGGGTTCTAGGTACTGGACGCGTAGCACAAACGGAGTTCCACAGCGTAATCCGCAGGGTATTTCCGAAAATGCGACGAACGTGATAATCGAATTTGTGAGCTATACCAATACGGGCTTCATCGATCCCGCAGGAAACCCAGTTCCTCAGGCGCACTCTGTCGGCACCGGAAAGGCGATCTTTCTTTCTGGTGGGCAGGAAGCAGTCGGAACCTGGTCGAAAGCTTCACAGAGCGCGGTGACTACATTCAGTGATTCTTCGGGCCAGCCAATCGAGCTAGCTCCTGGCAGAACTTGGGTGGAATTTGCTCCGATCGGCACACCGACCACGGCGTCGTAATTGTAGGTCGTACTTTTCAGGAACGCGGCGAATTAGACTTGATTCACTGGAGGATATTGTGGAAAAGATTGAGCAATCAGCTAATGTGACCGGCGGGACTCTGGTCAAGCGCGGACTTGCTGAAATGCTGCGCGGCGGCGTGATTATGGATGTCGTCAACGCGGATCAAGCCAAGATCGCGGAGGATGCAGGGGCAGTGGCCGTAATGGCCCTGGAGCGAGTTCCTGCTGACATCCGCCGGGACGGCGGAGTGGCCCGAATGAGCGATCCGTACCTCATCGAAGAGATTCAGAAGGCTGTCACGATACCAGTCATGGCGAAGGCTCGAATCGGGCATTTTGCCGAAGCCCAGATTCTCGAAGAACTGCAAGTGGATTACATTGACGAGTCGGAGGTTCTGACTCCTGCGGATGAAGCACATCATATTGACAAGTGGAAGTTTTCTGTTCCTTTCGTATGTGGAGCCACGAACCTCGGCGAGGCTCTGAGGCGGATCTCAGAGGGGGCGGCACTGATTCGGTCCAAGGGCGAGGCTGGGACAGGCAATGTAGTCGAGGCGGTCAGGCATCTGCGCTCGATAACCGGCGACATTAGGAAGATCACCCAAGCCGATACCGCTGAGCTTTACGCCTGGGCGAAGAGTCTTCAGGCTCCTGTCGAGCTGGTTCGCGAAATTGCCGCGACGGGCAGGCTTCCCGTGCCGTTGTTCTGTGCCGGCGGGCTGGCTACCCCCGCGGATGCTTCGTTGGTAATGCAGCTCGGAGCGGAAGCGGTGTTCGTGGGATCAGGAATATTCAAGAGCTCTGATCCTGCCAGTAGAGCGCGGGCCATAGTTGAGGCGACTACCCACTTCAGTGACCCAGGTGTTCTTGTTAGGGTTTCGAGAAACCTCGGCCCGGCAATGGTTGGGATTGAAATGGACGACATCGAGGTAAAGCTTGCAGAGCGCGGCTGGTAGTACAATCTAGAAGGGCGATTCGCAGAGTTAATGAAAATTGGTGTTCTAGCCCTCCAGGGTGATTTTCTGAATCATGTGGCGATTCTTGACAAGCTCTCGGTCAGGTCGGTTCTCGTGAGGACCCCCAGTGATCTCGACATTGATGGAATCATCATTCCCGGGGGTGAATCAACTACTATGTCGCTGCTTCTTCAGTCATCGGAACTATACAAGCCCTTGGCAAGTCTAATCAGTAGCGGATTGGCGGCCTTTGGAACCTGTGCCGGTATGATTCTGCTGGCAAGGTCTGTCATCGATGGACGGCCTGATCAAGTGACGCTTGATGCAATCGACATCGTGGTTAGGCGAAACGGTTTCGGGAGACAGCTTGCTTCGTTTGAGACGGAACTGGCCGTCTCGGGCATCGGACCCATGAAGGCAGCGTTCATCCGCGCGCCTGTGGTGGAAAAAGTTTCAGACGAAGTGGAAGTGCTGGCAATGGTGAACTACAGTTTTCCTGATTCTGCCAGCAGACAGGTCCCGGTGATCTGCAGAAATGGGAAGGTTCTCGTTTCCTCATTTCATCCGGAACTTGTTGGTGAAGACAGGCTTCATAGACTTTTTTTAGAGCGTATATAGATGTGTAAAGGGAGATATCCAGATGTCTGGTCACTCTAAATGGGCAACGATTAAACATAAAAAAGGGGCTCAGGACAAGGCCCGTGGAAAGCTATTTGCGAAACTGATCAGACAGGTTGAGGTGGCTGCGCGAGAGGGTGGCGGCGATATCAATGCAAATGCTACCCTTAGGACGATGTTTGCCAAGGCGCGCGAATCGTCGGTTCCTCTGGATACCATCGAGAGGGCTATCAAGCGCGGCACAGGGGAGCTTGACGGCGTCCGCTACGAGGCGATAAATTACGAGGGCTATGGTCCGGGCGGTATTGCTGTAATTGTGGAATGCCTAACCGACAATCGAAATCGGACCGGTGCTGACGTAAGAAGTATATTTTCTAAGAGCGGCGGCTCGATGGCTGAGCCGGGGGCTGTTTCCTGGCAGTTCGAGCGGAAAGGTGTTGTAGCGGTGGATCGATCTGCCGACGAAGACTCGCTTACGCTTGTGGCTCTGGAATCTGGAGCCGAGGATGTCAACGATCTGGGTGATCAATGGCAAGTCGTCTGCGCACCTGGTGATCTGGCGGCGCTGAGGGCAGGCTTGGAGGAAGGCGAATTTGCCGTTGCCGAGGCCGAGTTAGTAATGTTGCCCACTTCGACCATAGATATAAGCGATGAAAACGAAGCTCGCAAGGTTCTGAAGCTCATTGATGCACTGGAGGATAATGACGATGTGCAGAACGTATATTCCAACTTCGACATTCCCGATAGTATTCTGGAAGCCGCGAGCATGTGACGTGCGGGTAGACGCATGATCGGCGTTGGCGACAAGGCGCCAGAATTCACTTTGCCAGGCGTACCTCAGGGCAATTACTCGCTTAGCGATTATCTGGGAAAGATTGTTGTGCTGGCATTTTATCCGGCCGACAAGTCTCCAATCTGCACGACTCAACTGCGCTCATACACTGCTGACCTAAAGAGCTTCCAAAACGTTGATGCCGTAGTTCTTGGCATTTCACCTCAGGGGATTTCCTCTCACGAGGAGTTTTACGTCGAGCAGTCAATTGGAGTTCCACTACTTTCAGACGAGGACAAATCCGTTGCCGAGAAATACAATGTGCTCGGGCCTCTGGGATTCTACAGGCGGTCTATCTTTGTCATAAGCAGGTCGGGAGTCGTGACTTATGTCCGACGCACCACTGCAGGATTGACTTACTCGCCGACGTCAGAGCTCTTGAAAGCAGTTTCGCAGGTAGATTAGTTTTTTGGCAAATATGCCTGCCGGGCCGGCATGGATAGGATAATATCGAACAAGTGTTCGTGTTAGGGATTGATCCAGGATTGTCGCGCTGCGGGTATGGGGCTGTGAAGTCTACTCGGAGCGGGAGCGAGGTAGTTTCGGCTGGTCTCATTACTACATCGCGGGAACTACCGGTTGCCGAACGGCTTTCGATTCTTTTGTGCGATATTAGAGAGATCTTGCATGAGCTTCAACCCGACGTTGTGGCGATCGAGAGAATTCTATTTCGAAGCAATGCCAAGACGGCGATGTCTGTGGGACAGGCGTCAGGCGTGATACTTCTTGCCGCATTTGAGTCTGGATGCGAAATAGTCGAATATTCGGCCAGCGAGGTAAAACTTGCAGTTGCGGGATATGGTTCGGCGGACAAGTTGCAGGTTCAGAGGATGGTTCAGATACTGGCAAAACTGGACCAGATTCCCAGTCCTCCGGACGTTGCAGATGCCCTCGGTTTGGCTTTCTGCCACCTGGCAAACCACGCTTACGCAAGTGTTGTGCGGACTGCTCAGGGATTCGAGCTCAGATGATCGGGTCATTACGTGGCGTTATCGATCAGGTGATGCCTCCAAATGTGCTGGTAGTTGATGTCGGCGGTGTCGGCTATCTAGTTCATTGCCCAACTGATCTGCTTTCTAAGTCGAGTCTGGGCCAAGAATTGAAGCTGGTAGTGTCTACCTCCGTCAGGGAGGACGCGATAACGCTTTACGGATTTGAAAATGGTTATGATAAAAACTTGTTCGAAGCGCTAAGGACAACTCAAGGTGTAGGTCCATCTTTGGCGCTCAATGTACTTTCCTCGATATCGAGGTCTGAACTGGTTCGGGCCATTTCGACCAATGACGTCGCCCTGCTTAAAAGTGTCCCTGGAATTGGACCGAAGACGGCCATGAGGTTGATCGTGGAGATGCAGGGCAGGCTGGCTCAGTTTGCTGGGCTGGAGGGTTTTTCTGGAGGCTTCGGAACCTCGGATGATAGTGTGGTCACTGATCTGCGGCTGGCTTTAGGTTCGCTTGGCTATTCTCAGGATCAGATTCGTGGAGTATTGGAGAAGGTGCCCCCTGAACTCACCCTCGAAGAGATGGTCAAATACTGCTTGAAGGAGCTTTCAGCATGAGTCCGAGAAAAGAGGTGCTTTCTAGAGCAGCGGAACCCCAGGTGGCTTCGGTGGGCGGTCCGGACCGCAAAGTCAGTCCGGAGTTGCAGGAGCTAGAAGCTTCGGTAGACACCTCCTTGCGACCAAATTCACTTGCCGAGTTTGTCGGCCAAGAGGATCTGAAGAGCCATTTGCGCATAATGTTGGAAGCGGCCAAGAGGCGCGGGCAATCGGCAGATCATTTTCTTTTTGCCGGACCTCCTGGGTTGGGTAAGACGTCGTTAGCATCGATTATCGCCCATGAGATGGGGACTGGGTTCAGGGTGACTTCAGGGCCTGCACTGGTCAGAGGAGGTGACCTTGCGGCTATTCTGACTTCTCTCCACGGGGGCGACGTGCTCTTCATTGACGAGATCCACCGGTTGTCTACAGCCGTTGCCGAGATTCTCTATCCGGCAATGGAGGATTACAAATTGGACATTATTATTGGGGAGGGTCCAACCGCTAGGTCGATAAGACTGGATCTTCCGGAGTTTACGCTGGTTGGCGCCACTACACGAACTGGAATGATCACCGGTCCGCTACGGGACAGGTTCGGTTTTGTAGCCAGGCTCGACTACTACAAGCCTGAGGAGCTTTGTCAGATTGTAGAGAGGTCAAGCCGTATTCTCGGAGTTAACACAAATCCGGAAGGCGCGAGCGAAATCGCATCGCGGTCACGCGGGACACCTCGCCTGGCCAATCGGCTGCTTCGTCGGGTCCGCGACTACGTCGAAGTGAAGGCAGATGGTGTCATCACTCGCGACAGTGCGCGCAAAGGGCTTGACATCTTCGGCGTAGATGAGCTTGGCCTTGACAAAGTAGACCGATCCATTCTCAACGCTCTGTGTCGAACCTATTCAGGCAGGCCTATTGGTTTGTCGACACTGGCTGTTACAGTCGGCGAGGAGCCGGAAACGATCGAGGATGTCTACGAACCATTTCTTATGCAAAGTGGTCTTATCGTGCGTACTGCCCGGGGTAGAATTCCAGGTCCTCTCGCTTGGCAGCATCTAGGGCTGGAAATACCTCCCGCCTCGGCGCCGCTTTTTTGATTTAGCGGGAAAGTCATTGTTTTCCAGGCGACAAACGAGGACGTGGTGATACAGTGATGGTTTATCAAATGCGGCGCCATGGTTTTTGCTGCATCGGGGTGGGTTGACATTGGCACAAGACGCATTTGACAGCCATTAGCTCTAGTTTGAGGTGGATCGGATGGACCATTCGGAAGCGTTTGCCCGACATAAAAAAGTGCTGCCGAAATGGCTGGCTCTCTATTATTCCGAACCTATAGAACTTGTGTCAGGCAGCGGGTGTCACGTTAGCGATGCTGAAGGCAATCAGTATCTCGATTTCTTTGGCGGGATACTAACTACTATGACTGGGTACGCAGTACCGGAGGTAGTGGATGCCATCAGGGAACAATCCTCCAAGATGATTCATTCGTCGACGCTATATCTGATATCGCCAATGATCGAGCTGGCTGAGCAAATATCACAGCTATCGGGGATCGAGGATGCGAAGGTTTTTTTCACCACTTCTGGGACAGAGGCGAACGACACCGCATTGCTCCTGGCCAGCTGCTACAGGAGCTCCAACAGTGTTCTCGCGGTGCGGGGTAGTTATCATGGGCGCTCTCTGGTATCAATGGCGGTTACTGGAAATCCGGGATACTCACCCTCGACCTACTACCCGTTAAATGTCAGCTATGTACTCGGCGGATCACGATTGAGAGGTCCCCTCTCTGGTGTTTCGGATCAGCAATATTGTGATATGGGCGTGAAGGATCTCAGGGACCTGATTACAAATGGCATTGGCGGCAATGTCGCGGCACTCATTGCCGAGCCTATCCAAGGAGTCGGGGGATTCAATCTGCCTCCTGATGGTTACTTTGGAGCAATAAAGGAAGTACTGGATGAGTACGGAATCCTGTTTATATCAGATGAGGTTCAAACTGGTTGGGGCAGGACCGGAGAGCACTTTTGGGGCTACCAGGCTCACGGAATGGTTCCGGATATGCTCACCTTTGCGAAAGGCATCGGCAACGGGTTAGCCTTGGCGGGCGTAGTCGCTAGGAGCGAAGTGATGGACTCGTTACCGGGTTCATCTATTTCGACGTTTGGCGGGTCTCCTTTGGCGGCGACCGCAGGTCTTGCCAATTTGAAGTTCCTTCTTGAAAATGAACTTCAAGCAAACGCCCTGCGCATCGGACAGCGTATGATTGCGAGGCTTCAAAACGAGCTAGCCGATTCGCCAATTGTGGCCGAGGTGAGAGGCAAGGGATTGATGCTCGGTGTTGAGATCATCAATCCGCCCGATGGCGCTCCGTCGCCTTCAGGCGCTAAGGCTGTGTTGGAAAACGCAAAGTTAATGGGACTTTTGGTGGGTCGAGGCGGCGTTGACGGGAATGTATTGAGGATTGCTCCGCCTCTTTCGATCACTGAATCGGAGGCCGATGCCGGCGTTGGTATTCTTGTCGGAGCTATAACGCGGGCAGCGGGGAATCTATAGACAGAATTTGGTGTCGAACTGGCGAGGAAGCCATGGCCTGATCACGCCTTGCAGGCTGTTTGCGCCTACATTTATGGGCAAGTATTAGCCAGTTGGGTGCCCAGGCCGTAAAATCCCGGCCACAATCATTCGTTAGTCAGGTTTAGGGAGTTGGTTTAGGCTGTACGGCGATCATACGATTTCCAGGTGTAAGTCTGCGCGACGAAGGCGCTGGAGTCGTAGCGATGCGGGTTCTGAATTGATAGCCAATTCAATTACGTGTGTGCTAGTTTTACGGTTTGTGACAATTCCGAGCGCATCGCTACGCCACTTTTTTGGGCAACGTGGTTTTGTCAGCGGGAATTAGTATTTAGGGTGTCCTCTTGATATGGAGATTTTTCAGTGAGTCTAATTTTACCGATCCTGGTATTTGCAATTTTTTACCTTTTCATTATCAGGCCAAAGCAGGCAAAGCTCAAGGCAGCTCAAATGGAGCAGCAGATGATTGCAAGCGGGGACCGCGTCCTTACCCGTTCCGGCATCTATGGCCGAGTAAGCAGGATCTCGCAAGATCTTGCTGTAGTCGAGGTTGCTCCGGGGCTCGAATTGGTCTTTGACAGGCGAAGCGTGCTCAAGGCTCCCAATGCAATTGATGTTGACGGACAGCTTTCTGAAGAGAACCTGGCTCCCGAATTCTCCGATGATGACTTCTCCCAGCTTCATGACCATTTGGAGGCCCACGCGACCGATACCCTGCCTTCGGGTACAGAATTGGAAGACCCGGAATCCGGTGCAGTGACCGGAGACGACCAAGTCAGCCAGACCGGAAATGAGGATCACGAGCTTCCCAAGACTGACGGAGAAAACCAGCAGTAACTGAGCCTTGAAGGTTTTTGCATCGCAGGAGTGAGCGAAAATCCTCACATCGTTTGGTGGTTTATATTGGGCGCATTTAGAGCAGTCGTCCGAAATCGCCGACGGAAACTTTTTACTGACTTGAGCTGGCGGGCGAGCGAGGTGATAAAGTTGACATTCGATGAATTAGGCTTTGGGGATCATCTGATTGTCAGCATTGTGCGACCTACAGTCTTCGGCTGTCTTTCGGATGGTTTCCACGGGTGGCTTCATTTTTGATCCGGAATTGACGGCCGCGGCGGCGGATCGGCTGTCAAATAGTAGTGTTTAAGAGTTTGCATAAGACGGGCGCGCCCTGTTTGGAAATGGAAAAAAGAGATAAATGAAGCGTTCTAACGTTATTTTGGTGGCTGCGACCATTTTAATTTCCATTGGCTCGTTTGTCGCTGTGCTTTTGACAAGATACTCTCCGGTATTGGGTCTGGATCTGCAAGGTGGAGCTTCGGTGGTTTACAAGCCGGCACAGACAGTGTCTCAGGCGACTTTGCAACAGACCATTTCAATTATTCGGAACCGGGTTGACGCGCTTGGCATAGCTTCTCCAAATATCTCGCAACAGGGAAACAACATCGTAGTTCAGCTGCCTGGCGTGAAAGACGCTAATCGTGCTTTGCAAATCGTTGGGCAGACCGCCCAGCTTTCGTTTAGGGCGGTGCAATGCCGGGTATCGGCCTATGCCAAGCCGCCTAAAGGGGCTTCCGTTCCCGCATCGGATACGGCATTGTCGTGTCCGACCACGCAGGCGGAGTCAAGCGCAATGGCCTATGTACCGACCACTCCAGTAACGACGGTATCCGACAAGAGCAAGGCACTTCTGACGATCAAGGGCGATACGACTGCGCGTTACATAGTCGGCCCATCACTTCTGACTGGCTCGGCCCTGAAAAGCGCCTACGCCGGGGTCGACTCGACTGGTACTTGGCTAGTGAATTTCAGTTTGACGGCTGCTGGCTCGCCTAAATTCGATGCCATCGCTACGAAGTATTATCAGCAGCAGGTAGCGATCGTGCTGGATGGAATCGTCGAATCCGCACCGACGATAAATTCGAAAACATTCAACGGCCAAGGTCAGATAACAGGCAGTTTCACCCAGACCCAGGCCCAAAACTTAGCTTTGGTGCTGAAATATGGCGCACTTCCCGTGCAGCTACAGCAGCAGACCGTGCAGACTGTCTCGCCAACGCTGGGAGCATCGTCTCTCCGGGCAGGCATCATCGCTGGACTGATCGGTTTGGCGGCCGTGATGATCTATACAATTCTCTACTATAGACTTCTCGGCATCGTGGTGGTTCTAGGTCTTGGCACAACTGCGGCACTCCTTTGGGCAATCATATCGTATTTGGGTCATTCTTCAGGACTTAGTTTGGACCTGTCCGGGGTTACGGGACTCATTGTGTCAGTTGGAGTCACAGTGGACTCCTATATCGTTTTTTTCGAACGCTTGAAAGATGAAGTGAGGGCTGGAAAGACCATCAGATCTTCGGTTGACAAGGGTTTCAGGCAGGCATTTAGGACAATCATCGCAGCAGACGCTGTATCGTTCATTGGTGCGCTGCTGCTTTATTTGCTCAGCATCGGTCCTGTTCGGGGATTTGCGTTCTTCCTGGGTCTGTCTACCTTGCTGGATGTCATCACCGCCTACATCTTTACCAGGCCTCTCGTCATTATGCTGGGCCAGTGGCCCAAGGTGACTGGCCCAGGTTTTTGGGGAATGGCCCGAGGTTTAGGCTCGACAAAGCAAAACGTTCCAGCGCCAGCGGTTGCTTCCCACTAGCCGGATGGGATTGTTTTTGGAAATGGGACAATACGTGTTTGGAGAATTCAAGTAATGGATCAGGGGTTTAGTCTTAGGAGAGGGTTCGGACGCATCTTTCGAGGTGAAACCGAGATCAACTTCATCGGCAATGCGAAGCGATGGTTTATTCTGTCTGGCGTTGTGATCATATTGGGGCTGGGTTCGCTTGCGATCAGGGGTTTGAATTTTGGAATTGATTTCAAAGGCGGGGTCTCGTGGGAGGTGCCGTCTGCAACATTAACAGTTGGCCAAGCCCGGGCCGCAATTGATCCGCTAGGCATGTCATCCGCAACGATTGTTTCCCTGGGAGGTGGAACTGGCAGGACAGTTGAGGTTCAGGCCGACTTGAACAGTCTTACGCAGTCTGCAAAAACTGCCAAAGAGCAGGCTGTTTCCGCGGCGCTCGGGAAAGCCGCCCATATTAGCGCAAATCAGGTTTCCCTTACTGATGTTGGACCTACCTGGGGAGGGGAAATCACTACCAAGGCAATTAGAGCTTTGGTCTTTTTCTTCCTAGCAATTGCCGTCTATATTTCGCTTCGCTTTGAGCCCAAGATGGCTGTTGCGGCTCTATTGGCAGTGGTCCATGACATTTTGGTCACGGTTGGCATCTATTCTTTATCGGGATTTCAGGTCACGCCTTCGACTGTCATCGCAATTCTGACAATTCTTGGATATTCGCTCTATGACACGATTGTGGTTTTTGACCGAATAAATGAGAACATTTCGAACGTAGTCAATGTTGGGCGCCGTACCTATTCGGGCGCTGTCAACGACTCGGTCAACCAGGTGCTGGCCAGGTCTATCAACACCTCGACCGTCGCAATCATTCCAATATTGTCGGTCTTGGTTGTTGGCGCCTACATCTTGGGTGCAACGACGCTGAAGGACTTTGGCCTGGCGCTTTTCATCGGCTTGACCACTGGAGCGTATTCTTCCATATTCATTGCCTCACCTATATTGGCCTGGCTGAAAGAGAGGGAGCCCCGCTATAAGGTCTTGCGGCAGAATATAGGCTCTGCTCAGGTTAAAGCCGCCAGGAATGCCAAGACGGGTAAGGCTGCCGGCAAGGTTGCCGCCGGGGTTCCGGTTGGAGACATTGGTCCCAGCAATGAGGCGGGGGCAACAGACCGCGAGTCAAAGTCGCGGCTAGTCAGCGTGGAGTCGCTTCATGGGTCGAATCGGCCCTCGGCGAGGAACAAATCAAAAGGCCGGCGCAGATAGCACCAGCGGTTTCCAATTCCTGTGCCGTGCGACCGACTATTAGCCGTGGTACTACAATTTATATATGGGTAATGTTGCGGTTTCCAGCCAGATAGAGAGCGATAGTTCTGCGCTGGAAAACCTGAAAGGCACTTACCTAGCACGTCATCCCGGCCATTCGACTGAGTTGATCGATAAGGCTTGGTACGGCGCTATAGCCGCTCATATTGGTCAGGTCAGGGCGTCGGGCGAGCCTTATTTCATTCATCCGTTAGGCGTAGCGCGCATTGTCGCCTCGCTGGGCGTTGATGAGATAACGATAGCCGCAGCGCTTCTTCACGATTCGGTGGAAGACACTAATGTCAGGCTTGAAGAGGTCGCGGATCTCTACGATCCTGCCGTTGCGTTGATTGTCGACGGCGTTACTAAGCTGGACCGGCTTAGTTTTGAGTCTAAGGAGGCTCAGCAGGCCGCGTCGATGCGCAAGATGCTGCTCGCAATGGCCAAGGATCCCAGGGTACTTGTAATCAAGCTTGCAGACCGGCTTCACAATATGAAGACGATAGGTGCGCTGCCCGAGTGGAAGCAGCGTCGGACTGCGCAGGAGACGCTGGATATCTATGCCCCCTTGGCTCACCGTTTGGGTATTGAGGAGATTCGGTGGCAGCTCGAGGATCTGTCCTTCGCAACGCTGCATCCGCGTCGCTATGCCGAGATCGACCGCATGGTCTCCTCGCGCAATCCGGAACGCGAGCAATATCTCGAAACTGTACTCAAGGCCGCCAAGGATCGACTCGATGAGGTCGGAATCACGGCAGAGGTTTCCGGAAGGCCAAAGCACCTCTGGTCAATCTACGAGAAGATGGTAGTCAAGGCCAAGGAGTTCGACGATATCTATGACATCATAGGTATGCGTGTAATCACGGAAACCGAGAAGGACTGCTGGGCTGCTTTGGGCGTAGTTCACTCGGTATGGTCGCCGGTTCCGGGGCGCTTCAAGGACTATATAAATTCTCCGAAGTTTAATCTCTATCAGTCGCTGCACACCACGGTTGTATCCCACGGCGGCAATCCACT
Source organism: Actinomycetota bacterium (assembly GCA_027322285.1). GTDB lineage: Bacteria > Actinomycetota > Acidimicrobiia > Acidimicrobiales > Acidimicrobiaceae > SCQM01. The sequence goes on along the minus strand of DAHVRV010000017.1, from coordinate 13,053 downwards.
TGAGATTCAGATCCGCACCCAGGATATGCATCGCAGGGCTGAGTTCGGAGTTGCCGCCCACTGGGGCTACAAAGAGGGGTCATCCAAGGATGAGATTGTCTGGTTGAACAGAATCGTAGACTGGCAAAAGGAGACGCCTGATCCGGCTGAATTCCTGGAATCGCTCAGACTTGACTTGGAGATGGACGAAGTTTACGTCTTTTCGCCGAGAGGCAAGGTGATAAGGCTTCCTGCTGGCGCCACGCCAATTGACTTCGCATACTCTATTCACACCGAGGTTGGTCACCGGTGTATAGGAGCAAAGGTGAACCAAAGGCTAGTGCCCCTTGACTCCAAGCTCAAGAGTGGCGACACGGTTGAGATATTCACTTCCAAGGTTCAAAATGCCGGGCCCTCTCGAGACTGGCTCAAGCTTGTCGTTACTCCGCGCGCTAGAAACAAGATACGACAGTGGTTTTCTAGGGAGCGTAGAGAGGATGCTATTGAATCAGGCAAGGATGAGCTCACCAAGGCGATGCGCAAGGAAAATCTTCCTCTGCAAAAGCTTTCAACTTCCGAGCCGATAGCTCACATCTCAGAGGCGCTGGGCTATTCGGATCTAGAGTCTCTATACGCGGCCATTGGCCAAGGGCATGTCAGCGCGAAAGCTGTCGCTCAAAGGCTAGTCAGGGAACTTAGAGTCGGCGAGGGAGATGAGCAGCTACCTTCGACAGTCACCACTTCCAGGTCGTTTCATAGAAAGCGGAAGGGAGCTGGCGTATACGTCGAGGGACTTGATGACGTGATGATCAGACTCTCAAAATGCTGCTCTCCGGTGCCCGGCGATGAAATAACTGGGTTCGTCACTAGAGGAAGGGGCGTATCGGTACATAGGACAGACTGTACCAATGCTGTCGCACTTGCTTCTTCTGATGAGGATCGCCTCATCGAGGTGGAATGGGACAGAGACACTACCGGAATCTTCGCGGCAACTGTCGAAATCAAGGCATTGGACAGGTCACATCTACTTGCAGATGTGACTCGCGTGCTCTCGGAACATCACCTCAATATTCTTTCCAGTTCCTCGCAGGCTGGCGCGGATAGAGTATCGCGTATGCGCTTTGAGTTCGAATTAGCTGATCCTAGCCATCTAGATTCGGTCTTGGCCTCTATAAAGCGGCTTGATTCTGTATTCGATGCCTACAGGGTGCTTCCTGCAAAGAGTAGGTAGTCGGGGAAATTGCCGCTTGCATGATTGCGGCAGAAATTATGCCTCTTCATCTGTTTGAAAGATGCTGGATTGGCTTTAGGCTCAATTCGGGATTGTGGCAGCACATTACATTAATCGTCAAGTTTGAACTGATAGGCTCTGGGAGTTTGTATGGAATCGAAGCCCGTTATTATTGAAACTTCGGGAATCGAAGCTAGGGGTCTTCGAAATCGGTATATAGGGTCGCTTTCAAGCGGCGATCTTGGAGAGCAAGTTCGCGTATGCGGATGGGTGTCCCGGATCAGAGAGCACGGGGAACACCTTATTTTCGTCGACGTGCGAGACTACAGCGGGATTGTCCAGGTGGTCGCCCATTCGTCGGTCGACCTCAAACCCGAGTACGTGGTGCAGGTGGAAGGTCTGGTGTCGCGACGTCCTGCGGGAACTGTGAATTCAGATCTTGCCACGGGTGAAATTGAACTGACTGACACGATAATCAATGTCCTTTCATTGGCGGAGCCGCCTCCGTTTTCGATTCAGGACAGGGTTGAAGTCGATGAGGCAACGCGCTTGAAGTTTCGTTATCTCGATCTTCGCAGAGACAAGATGCAGCATCATCTGAGAATGCGTTCAAAGATTAACTCCGCCATACGTGCCTCAATGGAGCGGCAGGGGTTCACAGAGATCGAGACGCCGCTTCTGTGGACTCCCACGCCGGAGGGCGCCAGGGAGTTCATCGTTCCGTCACGGCTTCATCCAGGCACCACCTACGTTCTGCCGCAGTCTCCCCAGCTTGCGAAGCAGCTGCTGATGGTGGCAGGATTTGACCGCTACTACCAAATTGCCCGATGTCTTCGCGACGAGGACTTGCGAGCGGACCGCCAGTTTGAATTTACCCAACTTGACCTCGAAGCATCCTTTGTCACTCAAAGAGACATTATGGATTTCATTTCCGATGCGGTCATCTCGGCATCCAAGGCTGCGGGAGCTGCCGCCAGCAGTGAAATTGCGGAAATCGCTTGGAAGGAAGCGATGGATCGCTTCGGAAGCGACAAGCCGGATATGCGTTTTGGAAACGAGCTAGTGGACGTTACGGTTGTATTTTCAAACACTGCCGTCCGCGCCCTCAGCGCGCCCTGTCTAAAGGCGCTCGTAGTCCCCAATCCAGCTTCCTTGACCAGGTCGAAGTTAGATGGCCTGGTAGATAGGGCTAAAGGGCTTGGGGCAAAGGGACTCTTGTGGCTGAGAGCCGTCGCAGGAGCCGATGGACTTCACTTCGATTCGCCGGTATCGAAGTTCCTCACCACTGAAGAGTCAAAGGGCTTGATGGACGTTACGCATATATCGGAGGGCGATATAGTACTGATTGTTGGAGATGAATGGGAGAAGGCCTGCCAGGTGCTCGGTCAAATACGGCTTGATCTGGGCAGGAGTCAGGCGGATCCCGATGAACTTAAGTATGTGTGGGTAGTCGACTTTCCGTTGTTTGAAGGCATTGATGAGCAAGGCAGGCTGATTTCCGCGCACCATCCTTTCACCATGCCGAATGAGGATGATTTTTCCAAGCTTGAAACCGATCCGCTGTCGGTGAGGTCGCAATCCTACGATCTGGTTCTCAATGGCTGGGAGCTTGGATCGGGCAGTATCCGAATTCACAGGGGCGATATCCAGTCAAAGGTGTTCGCTTCGCTTGGCATCAACGAAGAAGAGGCCCGCAACAGGTTTGGTTTTCTTTTGGAGGCATTCAAGTACGGGGCCCCGCCACATGGAGGATTCGCATTTGGCATTGACCGTTTGACTGCGCTGCTCGTGGGTGAGGACAACATCAGAGAGGTAATTGCTTTTCCCAAGACCCAGTCCGGAGCTGATGTCATGACTGGAGCACCAAAGGAGATCGACGCCAGAATTTGGGATCTCCTTGGGCTCTCGGTGAACGTTCCGAGGAAAGATTTGTCATAGCTGCAACTTAGGGTGCAAAGGGAGGGGCATGTCTTTCAAATCGAGCGGTTCGATATTTGAGGAACCTGCCAAAAAGGCTGAACAACCGTTGGCTGCAAGGTTGCGGCCAAAATCTCTGCTTGAGATTATTGGCCACGAAGAGTACCTGAGACCCGATGGACTTATTGGTTCAATGGTGGCTTCAAAGAGACTGTCTTCTTTATTACTCTCAGGGCCTCCGGGCGTTGGGAAGACCTCCATAGCGAGGGTCGTTGCCTCTCAAACGGGTTGTCGCTTTGTCCCTCTTGTCGCGACTTCGCTCGGTATAAAGGAGATTAAGGCAGCTTCTGTTGACGCAGAGCGGTCGTATCAGATTCAAGGGATCAGTACTGTGATGTTCATTGATGAGATTCACCGGCTGACCAAGATCCAGAGCGACGCCCTGCTTTTTCCAGTGGAGGAAGGAACATTTATCCTTTTTGGGGCGACCACGGAGAACCCATGGATGGAGGTGAGCCCCGCCCTTCTGTCCCGATTCCTTGTGGTTGAACTCCTACCAGCAGGTCGTGCCGAGGTTTTTGAAGTCCTGGACCGGGCAATGAGCCTGACTGGCGCGGCTCTTGCGGGTGGCGCGGCTGATTTGATTTACAGTATGTGCGGCGGCGATTTACGAAGCGCTCTCAATACGTTCGAGGGTGCTTTTGCTGTGGCATCACGGCGAGGGCGTGAAGGAAAAATCGAGATAAGCGAGGAAGACGTACGGTCGATCAGAAAAACTATCTCGCATGGTCTTTCCGTCTCCGAACATTACGAGATGACATCTGCGCTTATAAAGTCCATGCGGGCGTCTGATGTGAATGCGGCACTTTACTGGTTGGCTCGCCTGCTTGTCAGTGGTGAGGATCCCCGGTTTGTTGCACGGCGGCTGCTGATCTTTGCTTCCGAGGATATCGGGTTGGCTGACTCCAACGCGCTGGCGGTTGCCCATGCGGCGATGGACGCAACGGAACGAATAGGCATGCCTGAGGTTCGAATCAACCTTGGGCATTGTGTGGCTTATCTGGCTTTTGCTCCAAAGTCAAAAGCCAGCTACGAGGCGATTACTATGGCGTTTCACGTGGCCGAACGTACTTTGGGCTGGTCGGTTCCAGAACACTTGCGGGGAGTGGTCAGTGAAGTCGAGGTTACCCGCGGGAAGAGCCGGGGGGCGCGGGAGACCCTAAGTGGTTTTCCCAAGGGATTAGCCGAGGTTGAATTTTTGAAAAAGGATAATTTAGACAACTCGACCGAATAGAGGAGGAGGTTTCGGGTGACTTTTGCGCAAATAGTTGATCTGGTGGTTACGGTTCTCTTAGTGGTGCTTCTGATTATAACTGGGTTGCTGATTTCCGAAGCCAGGTCTGCTGTTAGATCCTTGGAGCGGATATCCGGGGAGCTTCAGGAGGAGATGACAAAGCTGGTTCGGGAGGTTTCAGGCCTCGTCGGCGATGCGGAGAATGATGTCAACAAATTTGAGACGCTGCTGGATGCCGCGAGTGCCGTTACCAGTTCGATGGGGGGAGCCTCCAGGCTGGCCTACAATGCAGTAGCTACTCCGGTGGTCAAGGTACAGGCGCTTCGGGCCGGGGCAGCTAAGTTGATCACGGTTTTCAAGTCGCAGCCTGCCAAAAGTAAAGGTGGCAGGTAGTGGTCAAAAGGTTGCGGTGGTTCATATCGGGGACTGGTGTTGGAATTGGCGTTAGCGTCTGGGCTCACAAAAAAATTCAGGCGAAGGTCCAGCAATTTACCCCTTTGGCGGTCGCTAAGACTACGGTCGATTCAGTCACCCAAGTAATGGAGAAGTTGAAAATAGCAGTCGGAGATGCACGGATCGAGGCAGCGGTAACCGAGTCAGCGCTTAGGGACGAGATGGGCTTGGATCCCAAGAGAAGATCCCAGGCTCAGTAGTAGAAAAGCCAAAAGCCTGGCGAAACAATATAGGCTGGCCTAGAAATGAAATCTGACGAGCTTCGCAAAGCATTTACAGAATTTTTCACCGATAGAGGCCATGTCTTGGTTCCGTCGGCGTCTCTGATACCCCATGATCCCACGATTCTGTTCACTGTGGCCGGGATGGTGCCATTCAAGCCATATTTTTTAGGCGCGGAGGTACCGCCCTTTAAAAGGGCCACTTCTGTGCAGAAATGCATGCGGGCTGGCGGGAAGCACAACGATCTGGATCAGATTGGCCGAACCACGCGGCATCTTACCTTTTTTGAGATGCTGGGAAACTTCTCTTTTGGGGACTATTTCAAAGAGGAAGCGATTCCCATGGCATGGGAGCTGGTTACCGAAGTTCTCGGCCTTGATCCCGACCGTATCTGGATCACCGTTCACCTTGAAGACGATGAAGGCGAGGCGATCTGGCGGGACTCGATTGGCGTAAACCCGGCGAGAATACAGCGCATGGACGAGGACAACTGGTGGCAAATGGGCGAAGTGGGACCTTGCGGGCCGTGTTCGGAGATCTATTTCGACAAGGGCCCGGCACACGGCGCTGATGGCGGACCTGCCTATGGATCGGACGAGCGTTTTCTCGAGATCTGGAACCTTGTGTTCATGCAGTTTAACCGCCAGACGGATCAAAGTCTGGAGCCTCTTCCCAAGCCGTCGATCGATACTGGCGCCGGCTTGGAGAGAATACTTCCTATTTTGCAGGGTAAAAGTTCCGTGTATGACACGGATGCGGTCAGGCCGATTCTGGAGGTTGCTTCCGAGGTAACTAAAACCAAGTATGGCAAGTCGGATGCCAGCGATACTGCGCTGCGCATTATGGCGGATCATGCCAGGTCAATGTCTTTCCTCGTAGCCGATGGCGTCTATCCTTCAAATGAGGGCCGCGGCTATGTGCTGCGAAGGATCATTAGACGCGCTGCGCTCCGGTCATTTAGTCTCGGGGTCGAGAAGTCAGTCATGCCTCAGCTGGTAGAATCGGTCGTTTCTGTTATGGGACAGGCCTACCCTGAGTTGACGGAGAACAAGGATTTTATTATTTCGGTAATCGCCCGCGAAGAGGAGCGATTCCGAAACACCTTGAAGTCGGGGAGCGTCTTGCTTGACCAAGAACTCGAGACAAATGCTGTGGTATCGGGTGAGGCGGCCTTCAAGCTGCACGATACTTATGGATTCCCCATAGAGCTGACTGAGGAGATCGCCGCAGACCGCGGTGTGGGCGTGGATAAGCATGGTTTTGATTCCCAGATGAAGGTTCAGAAGGAGCGGGCGCGTGCAGCTGGCAAAGAAGGGGGCCTGGACCCTGAGCTGGCTGAGCAATACCGTGAAATTCTGGAACAGTTCGGGACAACCTATTTTTCCGGTTATGATCGGGTGTCGGATTCCGGCCGCCTGGTGGGAATTGTCAAGAGGGCAAAATCTGGCGAGGTGGAGCTTTTCTTTGACCGGACTCCTTTCTATGCGGAAAGCGGGGGTCAGGCTGGCGATACCGGGCAGATCACATCGGACGGCGCCACCATTAAGGTACTCGACACCACCTTTGCATTGCCGGGACTGATCAGACATCGGGCAAAGATAGTTTCTGGGTCGGTCGCTCTTGGCCAGATCGCGGATTTGGAGATTGATACTGAACGCAGAGCTGCCATTATGCGCAATCACACCGCAACCCACCTTTTGCACTGGGCATTGCGGGAAGTATTGGGAGATCACGTTAAACAGCAGGGCAGTCTGGTCGCTTCTGATCGCTTACGGTTCGATTTCTCGCACTGGGCTCCGGTGTCCGAAGAGCAGCTTTCAGCCGTTGAGAACCTTGTCAACAGGGAAATCCTTTCGAATCAGGAGGTCACTGTAGAAAAGACGTCAAAGTCTGAAGCTCTCGAAAAGGGAGCGATAGCTTTCTTCGGCGACAAATACGGCGATGAGGTGAGAATGGTCCGGGCCGGGACCAAGTCTCTGGAGCTCTGCGGCGGAACGCACGTTGCCAACCTTGCGGCGATAGGTCCGGTGGCGATCTTGTCAGAGAGTTCCATCGGGGCGAACACAAGGCGAATAGAAGCCGTGACTGGTCTTGTCGCCATAGAGCATTTCAACGCGACCAGTAAGATTCTTAAAGTTGCAGCTGAAGCACTTCGCGCTAGTCCTGATGAGCTGATCTCCAAAATCGAGGCTCTAAAGGATCGCGAGGGTGAGCTTTCGAGCCAGGTTAGGGCGCTGCAGGCAAGGGAGCTGACCGCTATTTCAAATGAGCTCGTCAAAGAAGCGAAAAAGGGGCGAATCCTGGCGAGACGTGATGGGATGAGTCCTGATCTCATGCGTGAACTAACGTTGCTTGCGAGGTCCAGCCAGGGAATCGATGCAGTCGTTTTGATTGGTACTCCAGACGGCGAAAAGGCCTCCATCGTTGCTGCCGTGAACCAAAGCAGTGGTCTAGTGGCGTCTGATCTTCTAAGGCAGGCTGCAATTCTGCTTGGCGGGGGTACCGGACGGCAGGCGGAGTTCGCCCAGGCCGGAGGCAAAAATCTAGCCAAGATTGATGAAGCGTACAAGGTGATCGAGTCGCTACTCTTCGAGGGAGAATAAGCGGCAAGTGCGTTTTGTCGGTTTGGACTATGGTCGCAAGAGGATAGGGGTTGCGGTTTCCGACTCCCAGGGACGAGTAGCATTGCCGGTGCAGTCGTTTTTAAGGAGCAAGGATCACAAAGGCGATATCCGCAAGCTGGCCAACCTGATCAAAGAATACGAACCTGCCAAGATCATCGCTGGGAATCCGGTCGGATTGTCTGGCTATGCAGGAGCTAGTGCGCAGGCCGTTCAGCAGTTCTTGTCTGAGCTGTCGCGCGAGGTGGAGGTGGAGATAGTGCTCCACGATGAAAGATTCAGCACCTCGGAAGCTTCGAAACGCCTGCGGGAGGCCAACATGTCTGCCAAAGCCCAGCGTTCGGTCATTGACGCTTCGGCTGCCGCAGTGATTCTCCAGAGTTGGCTGGATGGCAGGATGGCAAAGCCGTGACTTTCGATCGGGTCGAGCTTAATCATTTAGCACCGGGTGGTCAAGACCTGCCTGGTTGGCGGCCGAGCCGGGCAGAGTTGAGGCGGCGGCGGCGCAATAGGGGACGATGGTTCATTACTAGCCTCGTAATATTGCTGCTTGTCGCTGTGCTTGCTCCTTACGGTTACTACCGGTCGCAGGTCGGCGGCGGATCGTCAAAAATATCCGTAACGGTGTCTGCAAGCCCCGGGGAAGGATTGGGCCAATTTGCAGGAGATTTGGCCTCCAAGGGAGTTATCGGATCCACTCTCATATTCAAAATTTGGCTTCAGACGCAGTCATCGGTGGTATTGCAAGCGGGAGCTTATACGTTCAAAAAGGACGATCCGTTCTCTCGTGTTCTAGCTACCTTAAAAAAGGGACCAGCACTTGATAGGCTCGTCATTCCTGATGGACTGACTCTGAGCCAGATTGCCGCGAAGGTCGGCGAACTGCCCCAGCACAATGCCGCGCATTTTTTACAGGTTGCAAATTCCGGCCAGGTTCGCTCGCCATTCGAGCCGACTTCTGTAAACTCGCTCGAAGGCCTTCTCTATCCTGATACCTATAGTTTCGATCCGGCAACCTCCGATAAAAGCATTTTGCAAATGATGGTCACTGCTTTTGTGACCCATGCGCGCAGTCTCGGACTCACTCCACAAACCAAGAGCCACGGTCTGGACGCATACCAGCTGGCGATTTTGGCGTCAATAGTTGAGAAAGAGGCTGTCTATCCAGGGGATGCCGCAAAGGTGGCCAGGGTGATTCTCAATCGGCTCGCCCAGAAGATGAAGCTGCAGCTTGATTCGACGGTTATATATGCCCTTGGTAACACCGTCACCCATCTCTCTCTGGCTGATCTCCAAGTGAAATCGCCGTACAACACGTATCTCATCGATGGCCTTCCGCCGACTCCGATCTCATTGCCCTCAGAAACGGCACTACAGGCTGCGCTGAAGCCAGCTTCTGGGAACTGGCTGTACTACGTGGTTGTAAATAAAAACGGAGCTGAGGCATTTTCGACAACCTATGCGGATCAGCTGGCAAATGAGAAATTAGCCAGCAGCAATGGGCTGGGTTAGGCATGGAGAAGGGTCCGGGCACTGGCTCGGATAAGGTTGAACATTGCTGTGCCGCAGATTTAGATAGCCAAGAAAACCAGGTGCCATCTTGCCGGCCTTACGCAGGAACATCCTGGAAATTCTGGGCGACAGGTTTATCTGGCAGCCAGAAGCTTCTGTATCTTGAAGGGACCGATTTTAGAGGAGGACATTATGAGCTACCATTCGCCTGAGCAATCTGCTGCGACGGTATATGGAGACCGGCTTATGATTCACCAGCGGTCGATGAGTGTTTTTCCCTGGCCAACTGGCGTAACCAAAGTGTTTGCAGTCATTGGAGATCCCATTGACCATTCACTTTCACCAGTGCTATTGAATGCGGCATTCACGGCGGCAAAGCTGGATGCGGTCTTTGTAGCTCTGAAGGTCACTCGGGAGCATCTGGAAAGTGCTTCCTACGGAATCCGTTCCACGGGAATTGCCGGTCTGTCTGTGACAATGCCTCATAAGGAGAGCATAATTGGCCATCTCGACCGGGTAACAGAGCGTGCCCGGAGGCTGAACTCGGTCAACTGCGTCTTTTGGGACGATGGTGAGCTTGTCGGGGACTCCACCGATGGCCCCGCACTGGTTTCTTCCCTGGAGTCAGACCTCACAGAGAGCATTGCCGGGAAATCGGTGATGATCATGGGGACAGGTGGCGCCGCGCGGGCAATAGTGTTGTCTCTGGAAGAGGCTGGCGTAAGTGAGATTGTGGTAGTTGGCAGGCGTGATGAGGCAGTATCCAAAGTTGTGGCGCTGGGTCGGCCAGTAGCTCACGCGGGTACAGTCCAGGATGCCGGGAACGTGGATATCATTATCAATGCCACAAGTATTGGGATGGCTGAGACAGACGGTGAGGGACGAAGCCCAATTCCCGCTGAGCTCATCGAGAGCAGGCACTTTGTGTGCGATATCATTTATTATCCCGCGATGACTCCGCTGTTGGCGGATGCGCGGGCTGCCGGTGCAAGGTTTTCCAACGGTATTGGAATGCTGGCTCATCAAGCCGCCAGGGCATTTTGGATATGGACCGGACATGAGCCTCCGCTTGATGTGATGCTTCATGTAGTTCACTCGCGCGGCCATTAGATACGCGCACGAGGCTTTCATGGCGGACGGATATTTGCAGATCAAGAGACCTTTGATGAATCATGTCCAGCGCGGAAACGACGAGAAGGCTCAGGGCCAGAGAATCCGTTAAGACATGCTTCCCCGAATGAGAACGTGGCCGGGGTGCGCAAACCGTGTCGGACTCAAGAAGGAAAGCCCGCACTCGGGATTGCTCGACACACGTGATCTGGACTACTGGAACCGCCTGGAGGGAACCCGTTCAGCGAGTGTCATTGCTGGGCGCAGCTATCGGGCTGATTCTTACGTCGACCAAAAATATTTCTGCCAGGCCAGCGCTTCTAGCCTTGAGACCGAAGCAGTGGCCGGCGTGCTGTTACTCGTGCGGCTCCTCTTCGAGCATCTTCTGTGCCTGTTCGATCGTCATATCATGCGAAGGAACGAGGAGATCTGACGATCTAAGATCGCTCGCAGGCAGCTCCTTGCCGACCGCGTGGATAAGCTTAATGAGCTCGTCAATGGACTTGGCGAATGTATCCGAATCGTTCTGGGTAATTGCATTGTCGAGCGCCTCGTCCAGGCTGTCAAGCGCCGGCTTCACCGAAGCGGGAACTTCGTATACTGAATCGCCGGTGATCCTGATAACCATGGTGTCAGCGCTGCCGGCAGCGACGCCTTTTGGTTGCGCTGAAGATCCTACACCGATTCCCATTTGCGCTTTCATAGCTTCGAGCTGGTAGTCCACATTCGAGTCTGTTGATCCCGCGTTGAGCTTGGCTTCGATATCATCGTGCGCCGCCGAACCGATTGCCAGATTGTCGAGGACTCCGGAATCGGCGAGTTCGCTGACAGCAGCAGCCCTCGCTTGGAGCCCTGTTATCTTGTCCTGGGCGCGGTCGATCATCATGGAAACATCGGTCATATTCTCGGAAAGTCCGGTCAGGCCTTCCATTGCATTCGTGGATGCCTTGGCGGCCGTATACTGAGCCTTCATACTGTCTTTCTGAGACCTGAAGAGTTCAAGTTTGGCCTGGAGCTGTTGTCCGGTGCCTTCGAGAGATTGCTCCTGTGACTTAAGTTGTTCGATCTGAGGAGTCAGCTGGTCAATCTGGCTCTTTACCGTCGTGGCCCTGGTAAGCGCGGTCCGTGCCAAATCTTCCTGCCCCTGTTGGAGCGCTTGACGAGCCTGACCCTGGAGTTTGTCGTATTGCGCAGCCAATGTGGCCTGCTGTGCTTCCAGGCGCTTCTGCGAAGTAAGCACGTCGGCGATGGATCTTCTTACTTGTTGGAGGTTTTCCAGCATCTTTTGATAGGACAGATCCAGTGCCTGGGTAGGATCTTCAGCTTTGTTAAGGGCAGCATTGGCCTTTTGTTGAAAGACCTGTGACATTCTTTTGAAGAGACTCATCGAAATTGCTCCTGACCTAAAAGCTGGGGTAAAAGGGTTAGGTTTAATGTAGCGCTAAAATCTATGTTTTGCATGTGCAGATATTGACAACTTCTTCAAGTGGCTCCTCGGGAGCTGTATGAATAGGCAGCATCACTAGATTCATGTAACAGATATGTACAGTGCACAATATTTAATTGTAGAGGAGCGTCGATGCCGATAGACAGGTCCAGGAGTTGGACCAAGACGCTTCTTCATTTTGACTTCACATTATTTCTGGTGACAGTGTCAATCGCCTTTCTTGGCGTGATTATGATCTACTCCGCCACAAGGGAAAAGCTGTCTCTGGCCGGCCTAAGTCCGTATTCATACCTTGAACGGCAGGCCATCTATGTCGTTATTGGCGTCATCGTGATGTTTGTGCTAGTCACGATCGATTATCATCAGCTTGGAAGTCTTGGATTTGTGTTTTACGGTGGGGTTGTTCTGGCTCTGCTTGCGGTACTTACCTCGATCGGCAAAAGAGCGCTGGGTTCGCAGAGATGGTTTCAGATAGGTCCGCTTCAGCTCCAGCCGTCTGAATTTGCAGCACTCGCGATAATATTTGCGATTGCCGTCTTTCTGCAGGCTCACGATGAAGACGAGATGACGACGTCCCTGATCGTAAAGATTCTTCTTCTCGCCGGTATACCGATGCTTTTGGTGGTCAAGCAACCGGATATTGGAACTGCGCTTGTCATGGGCGTAGTGCTCTTGACTATGCTGGTGCTGGCCAGGGTATCGTTTGTTTGGCTCTCAGTTCTGTTGGTTGCCGGAGCGGTTGCTGTCGTGCTAGTGGTCTCTTTGGGAATTCTGCAGAAGTATCAGCTGCAAAGGTTGACTTCATTCGTCAATCCAAACACGTCAACTCTGCAAAGTGGTTACAACCTCGCGCAGTCAAAGATCGCAATTGGATCCGGCGGCCTTATTGGCAAAGGGCTGTTTGAGTCGTCGCAGACAAACCTTTCTTATGTGCCGGAACAGCAGACAGATTTCATTTTTACAGCTGTTGGAGAGCAGCTTGGCTTTGTGGGCGCTGGCGGACTGCTTTTGCTGTATGGTTTCATGAGCTGGCGAGTCTGGAGCATTATGAAGCGAGCCAAGGATACTTTGGGAAAGATGCTAGTCGGCGGCGTACTGGGATTTTTGGCCTTTTCAATATTCCAGAATGCCGGCATGACTATGGGGATCATGCCAATAACCGGTATTCCGCTGCCCTTTCTCAGCTACGGCGGATCGGCTGCGCTGGCCTTTTTCGCATCCATAGGGCTGGTACTTAATGTCGGCATGAGGAATCCGCGATGACCAT
>DAHVRV010000016.1:0-55145 GCA_027322285.1 Actinomycetota bacterium | reverse complement strand
AGGTGGCCTCGGACGGCGGAATCTTCTCCTTCGGTGACGCAGTGTTCTACGGCTCCATGGGCGGCCACACTCTGAACCAGCCTATTGTCGGGATAGCCCCTACGCCCGACGGCAAAGGCTACTGGGAGGTGGCCTCGGACGGCGGAATCTTCTCCTTCGGTGACGCAGTGTTCTACGGCTCCATGGGCGGCCACACTCTGAACAAGCCTATTGTCGGTATCAGTGCGAGCTAAAGTGCCAGAGGAATCGAGGAAGCCCTAGGTATTGAACGCCGACTCTTCTCAGTTTCCCTGGAGTTTTATTTCAGAATGTGATTGGAGTTCATTAACCCGTCTATGAGGCTGCTTCTTGGCTCATTTGGGAAAGGATCCGCCGGGACTCTATCTTTGCGACGAGGCCGTCAAGGAGCTGCCGAAGGAATGTCTGCGTGGTCTCATCCGCCAGGCGACCCTGTTGGTCAAATTTGCTGCCAGCCTGCGTTACCAATACTTCAGGCCGCGAGACGACATCGGCCTGCAGGGCATGAAGTACATCCCGGGTATGGAGCTGGGCCCGTACCGTACCAAGAATGCTTGCAGAAGCTCCAATTATCGCAGCAGGCTTATTCACGAATACGTGTCTTCCTGATGGTCTTGACGCCCAGTCAAGCGCGTTCTTTAAAACCGCCGTGAGCGAATAATTATATTCTGGCGTCGCAATGAGGACGCCGTCAGCCGATGCTATTTCTTCTCTCAGTCTTTTGGCTTCAGCGTGAAGCCCGATTCCGTCTAGATCCTCGGAATAGAACGGTAACTTATCGAGTCCTTGGTAGATCTCGATAACCGTATTCTTGGGTGCTAAAAGCTGCGCATTTCGCAAGAGCGCGGTGTTGTAAGAACCGTTTCTGGTGCTTCCGGAAAGTGCCAAGATTTTGACGCTGGACATGTTGAGCCTCGTGAATTTTAGATAGTTGGTAGTTGCTTAATCAACTATAATGGCACATCAGTTATTCCGAGTTTGGAAATTAGTGCTGCAAATGTCCCGGGGAAATCAGGATTTGACCCGTACCAGCTTTTAAATTTCCTATGACTGCCGCATCAGAACCCAAATGTTTTAACTCCCGCATTGCGGATTCTACGTTTGCAGGATTGACTCCAAAGAGGAGGCCACCAGACGTTTGGGCGTCGGCGAGCAGAATCAGGTCGGTCTCGTCTTGGTCATGCGCGATTACGCTTTCTGTGACCCACTCCAGATTTCGCTTCGATCCGCTTGGCATGATATTGCTTTTGGCATAGAAGTAGGCGCCGTCAATCAACGGTATTTTCTCGATGCCGATATGGGCGTCCAAGTTTTGACCTGCGATCATTTTTCGGAGATGCCCGAGGAGTCCAAAGCCTGTTATGTCGGTAGCGCCGGTAGCGCCGTATTTGACCGCCACATTTTTGGCTCCCCTGTTCAACTGCAGCATGTAGCGGATGACGCTATTTTGCAGCTCCTGGCTCAGCAGTTGGGCCTTTATGGCGGTAGTGAGGACGCCGGTTCCGAGTGGTTTTGTCAGAATCAGTACATCGTCAGGGCGAAGCCCTGTATTCTTGAGAATCCTTGCCGGGTTGACTTCGCCGATGACGCACATGCCATATTTTGGTTCTGGGTCCTCGACGGAATGTCCACCCACTACTAGCCACCCGCCTTCAACCGCCTTTTGGGATGCACCCTGTAGCAGCTCCACCAGAAAAGACGATGGAAGTTCGGTAGTGTTCCAGTTGACGAGATTGAGTGCCAAGATTGGATCGCCTCCCATGGCGTAAACGTCGCTGACTGCATTGGAGGCTGCAATTTGTCCCCAGACATATGGATCATCCACGATTGGGGTGATGAAGTCCACCGTTACAACGAATGCTCGGTCGGGTGCAATTTGCCAGATGGCAGCGTCGTCTCCGCTGTCGGTGCCTACCAACAGATTAGGATGGCTAGGAATTGGCAGTTGGCTCAGTACCTGAGTCAGGTAGCTCGGCGAGAGCTTGCAGGCTCAGCCAGCGCCGTGACTGTACTTGGTGAGCCTAATTGGGGTCTGATCCACGGTTCAATCCTAATGAGGATAGCCTTGGGACTCGTGTCATTGCCCAACATCGTTGTATTGAAGGAGTCGAATCAATGGGTGTAGTAAGACCGGAGCTGACGAGTAACCAAATCGAGTTCATAAAAGGATCAGCGGTCTGTTTCGTGGCTAGCGCACCAAGCGGATCTGGGGGCCACATCAACTGCTCGCCCCGTCCAGTGGATTGGAGCTTCTATGTCGATTCACCGAGGAGGGTTGGCTGGTTGGATCTTGTTGGATCGGGAATCGAGACCATTGCTCACCTCAAGGAAAACGGGCGCGTTGTATTGATGTTTTGCTCATTTGGTCCCAAGCCGTTGATTCTCCGCTTACACGGACACGGCGTTGTTTTCGAACCGACCGATGAATTCTTTGAGGTTATGACGGCCCGAGTCGGCAAGAGTCTCGGCATAAGAGCAGTAATTGCAGTTGACATTGAAAGAGTGTCGACCAGCTGCGGTAACGGAGTTCCAATTATGGACTTCGTCGGGCATCGTCCGACTATTGACGAATGGATCGAGAGAAAAGGCCCGGACGGATTGGCTGAATATAGGAAGATGAACAATTTGGCTAGCGTCGACGGCCTTGCCGGTCTGGATTCGGAAAAAATTCGTTAGGCGGCTTCATATTGCAGCAGTCTCAGCGCCACTTGGCTTTCTCCGGAGCTGCTAGCCGGGGCCGATACTGGCTGTGAGCCCTGCTTCGCGGCGGGACGGTTTGTGGCAATCGTGACCCCGATTTCCCAGAAGTATCCGTCCGACCCCGCATGCAGTGCGAGTATTTCATATCCATTGGGAACAGAACGTGTATTTATGATCTTCCAGGCTTGGTTTTTTAGAGCCAAAATGAAGAATGTCTTTGTGGAGCTCGGATTTGCTCGAACGAGGATGTTGATTTGGCGGTCGTATTGGCCGTTGCCTCGGTCATAATTTCGCCAGCCCGTTCTAGTTGAGTTCCGAGGTATCAAAAGGGCGTCGAGGACATTTTGCGGGACAACCCCAGAAGGCGTCACCGGAGCGAAGTATGACGCAGCGCTCATACTGCCCATCGTTAGTGGGAGACTGTGCGATTTACCGCCCGAGGGCAGACCGAAGAGAGTTCCTAATACCATTGCGATCAAGACAATTGAGCCTGTAATCCACTTGCTGCGTCTGGTCTTGAGAATGGCCATCTGATAGTTCCTCTACGCTTTGAATAAGAATGTATTTACGGGTGGGCCATCTACAAAGTAGCGGGAAATTGCTCACAGTTGGTGTAGAAGGGCCTAACTTAGCTGCGAATTCAATTATGGTTTAAGCGAACTAGGCGGCGTGGCCGAGTGGCATAGGCAAGGGCCTGCAAAGCCCTGTACAGCGGTTCGATTCCGCTCGCCGCCTCGATGTACAGAGAGTTTCAACTTAACCGAGTTGATTTGGGAACTTTTACTGAATAAGGCGTGGAACTGACCCCGTTGAAGGTATGACTGGGCTAGCATATGTCTCTTATGGGCCGTTGGCGCAGTCTGGTAGCGCACTTGCATGACACGCAAGGGGTCACAGGTTCAAGTCCTGTACGGCCCACTATAAAATCCCTGATCAAGATACACACCGAGGCAAAGATTTCCCTAATAAACTGGCTCTTCAGCTTTTAGCGGGGTCCGAGCCATTTTCTCTTGCCTCTAGCTAACCACTATTGAATCGAGAGTTCTCCAGTTAGGTTTGCCGGCATACAATAATGCCCTGATTCGGTAGTTCTTGAAATTGGTGAATCCGAAGCCCACCCTTTTGACTCTCTTGATCAAGTTATTTACTCTTCAGTGGGACCGTTGGTAACTCTGGCCAAATGATAAGTGGTTATCTTGTCGAACCACCTCTCAAGCGTTTGACCTAACCGCCTAAGTTCTCTCGGCATGGACGGCTTCGTTATGCGATCTACAATTTGAGCTAAGTAGTTTTGCGCGTTTTCGTAGTCTTTCATTTCATAAAAGTCACAAACCGACTCTTTGACCCGGTAAGCGATTGCCACCTCCGCACCTTCATCTCCAAGTGCCAGCAGTGTATTCAGTTTTTCGCTCATGGCTTCGTCGAGCCGCTCCGATCGCATGACAAGAAGTTTCCTAGCCCTGTACAAAGGATCGTCTTTTCTTCCACGGTGGCCGTAACGTTCGTTTTGGATTCTTCTTCGGATGGTGTCGACGAGGGTTAAGTTGCACAGCCTTATCAAATGGAACCGATCGACGACTTGGGTGGCCTTGGGGAGCACGACGTTATAGACCGCAGCATAAGTAGGAGATAGATCAAGTGTCCCATAAGCGCTGTTGTCTCTGAAGTGATGGGGCGTATGTGACAGCCAATTTGCCACGTCAACATAGCTCCTGGTGGGAAGGCTCAGTACCCGTCAATTTGGATTTGGGACTATTTATTGACTTGCAACCAACAGCGGCGACCTATTTTTTGGCGGTGCTTGGCATTTTCGGCTTTGCGCCGCTGAGTCCTATACTTGAACAAATTGGTCAAAAGGGGAGCCGAGTTTGAAATTTGGGCATTACCAGACTCAAGCTGTCGGTATCGCATTCCTGTTAATGTTTGCGATGGCCGCAGCTAGTTGCAGCGGGGCCCAGCTTTCTGCTACTGCATCGCATCCAAGTCCAAAGCCTATTAGCTTGTCTCCGGAAAGGTCATCTAGCTCTGCAACTGCTCCATCAGATCAGCGGGCAACTTTCTCCTCTTGCGCATCGAGCGTAGACATTGGTAACTGGAGCAGTGACAGATTGGCTGCCCAGATGCTTGCAGTGTCTGCAAATATGGGTGCGCTGTCTGATGTCAGCCAGGCTGTTCGAGATGGAGTTGGCGGGATAGTGCTAATGGGAAACTCTTCCTCACCCAACCTTAAGAGCGAAATAGCCAATTTGAAACAGTCTGCTACCGGGACTGTAACTCCGATCTTTATGACTGACGAGGAAGGGGGAGGGATCCAAAGATTGTCGGCATTGGTATCTTCTATGCCATGGCCTAGATCCATGGCTGAAACCATGTCCATTTCTCAGGTTGAGAACTTGAGCTACAAAGTGGGCCAGGGCATGCGGTCACTGGGGATAGACATGGATCTTGCCCCGGTTGTTGACCTGGATGCCGGTCCGGGGCCGTCTAGCACGAATCCAGACGGGAGGCGATCCTTTTCCGCTGATGCGTCGATGACGGTGAAATACGCTAATGCATTCATTGCTGGTTTGGCACAGGCAGGGGTCACTAGCGTGATCAAACATTTCCCGGGCTTGGGCGGTGCTAGCGGCAATACGGATTTCGCTGCCGCCGTTACTTTGCCGTATTCGAAATTGTTGAGGACGGGTCTGATTCCATTTCAAGCGTTGGCTCAGAATGCTAAGGCAGTTATGATTTCGAATGCATCTGTCCCTGGACTGACCCACGGGGTCCCAGCTTCGCTAAGTTCCAAGGCCATATCAGTATTGAGAAGGGTGATCGGTTTCAATGGACTGATCATGACTGATTCCTTGGAGACCGTGTCAATATCTTCGTATCAGCCTGATCTGGCCAAGGCGGTTGTAAAGTCGGCCGAAGGGGGAGTCAACATGGTGATGCTTGCCTCCTCGAATCCGAATCAAATGGCCAATTTTTTTGCCGCGCGCCAAGCATTGTCCCAAGCGATAGAGTCATCAGCCTTCCCGCGGGTCGAAGCGGAAGCGAGCGTCGCTAAAACCCTTGCATTGAAGGGTTTCCTGCCGTCCTGTATTTACTACTAAGTCTTCCCGATCGGCTGCTTTTATGTAGCGACTTTCGAAATAAGTGAGAATTATTTCAAAAGAGAACTGAAAATGTCCAGCTAATCAAGGTCAATTTTGATGTAGGCATGGCTTTTGGAAACTAGGATCACTTGCGTGATTGTTTGTTATCTCGGACCTGCCGGTACTTCCGACCATAGAGCCATTGATTTGCTCACGACAGTGACTGATGCAGAACGTTTGCCGATGTCTTCGGTGGCGGAGATTATTCAGACGGTCAATTACATGCCGGGCTGTCTTGGAATAATTCCTTTGGAAGATTCGACCAATGGTGAACTGACAACGATTCTGGACAGGCTCATATTCGAAGTCGAATCGGTGCTAATTCGCGAAGAGGTTGTACTTGTAGAGGATATTTGCGCATTTGGAACCGACCCTGACGGCGTTATCACAACTGTGATATCGCATCCGCTGATACTCGATCTCTGCAGCCAATTTATCAAGGAGAGGGGCCTGGCCACTCAACATGCGGTCTCAACTGCTGAGGCTTGCAGGATTGTTCGGGAGGAGGCTGGCCTTGGCGCAGTAGCGCTTGCGCCCCCAAAGGTGGGACAGAGTGCTGGTTTGCAGGTGAATGCAACAGAGGTCTTGGATACGCTTGATATTAGAACCAGATATGTCCTAATCGGTAGGGAAGTGGCACCTAGAAGCGGAGACGACAAAACATCTGTCGTCGTTACTCCTTCGGCTGACAAGGTTGGATTCCTGGCTGAATTGTCTTCGCGATTTGCCAGGCATAACGTAAATATGACTTCGATTCTCTCTCGTCCATTACAGGCCCGGATTGGCAATTACGCTTTCCATATAATCTGCGAGGGTCATGTAAATGATCGCGATGTTCAGGCGGTTCTCAACGATTTGTTGGAATTCGGGGCATCCGTCAAGTTACTTGGATCCTATCCCAAATGGAAGGGCACCGAAGTGACTACTCCCTCGTCACTTCTGCCTTTGGGCAGCGTTGACAGCTCTGCAGCGCCTGACGAGCTCGCAAAGCTCAAACATCCCCAAGTTGCTCCGGTCTAGAATTTCTTTATGACTTCTTCCGGCCTACCTTCAGTTGGAATTGTAGGTCTTGGGCAGATCGGGGGTTCGATTGCCTTGGATCTGGCCGGTCGCTCCAGAGTGAGTTTCTATGCTCGTAGCAGGACGGCGCAGGAAGCAGGTACATCTGCGGGCTTTAGGTTGTGTGGCACTCTTGAAGAACTTTCAGCACAATCGGAGTTAATCTTTATTGCTGTTCCAGTTGACCAAAGCGTTGACGTGATAGAGAGCTTGATGGGTCATCTTGTGCCCGGGCAAATTGTCACAGATGTTGGGTCGACCAAGCATAGCCTTATGAAGTGGGCTGATGAAGCCCATTGGCCCGATAGTGTCGAATTCATCGGTGGGCACCCCATGGCTGGTTCCGATATTTCGGGATTTGCGGGGGCCCGAAAAGGCCTGTTTGAGGAAAGGACATGGATCCTTACTCCTGGTGCGGTGGCAAGTAATGGCAGGGCGGATGCCCTGTTACGGCTTATACAGCTGATCACCTCAGGTTTGCATGCACGCGTTGGAGTCATGGATTCCAGCACACACGACCAGGCGGTCGCAAAAGCGTCCCACCTGGAGCATCTTATTGCCTTGGCGCTGGTGAGCCTTGTGCGTGGTTCAGGCGAGCAATCGATGATTTCGCGTATGGTGGCGGGAAGTTTCAAGGATGCAACAAGGGTGTGCAAATCCTCCGGCTCAATGGTCGTTCCATTTCTCGTTGAAAACGGTTATCTGCCAAATATCTTGAATCAGTTTAAAGCTGAGATAGATGAGATTGCGAAGGTATTGCAAGACCGGACAGCTCTAACCGGCATGTGGGAGGTCAATTCGCGATGGCGGCAGGAGATCGAGGGCACAAGTGTTGAATGCAGCTCAGTATCAATCGCCAGAGGACGGGATTCTGCGGACGAGTTGAAGCGGCTGACCTTGGAGGGTCGGCTGGTGTGTTCCGTCGATCCAAGTGAGGGTGAGCTCATAGTAGAGATTTGCTGAATCTAGATTTCAAACTGGACTGAAATCCTTGTATCTGTAATCGGCGCCAGATCATTTTTTATATAGTCCAGATGAACTGCATGGCTTAAGTAGGTCCTCCAATCCTCGATCGAATCAAAGTCTGCGACAACTGCTATTTCTCCCGACTTGCCAGGCTGCAATCCCAAATCGCGGCCTATGGTAAAAGAACGGACTACGGGAATGCCGGGCAAGACATTTTTTGCGCTTTCAATCGCATTGGAAACACTTTGCTCGGGTATTCCGGGCTTGCAGGTGAAAATGACCGCATGACGTATCAAGGTTTCTCCTTAGGTTTCGAGGCGAGGTTTGTTACATGAGACCTGCGTACAAGCCTCCATCCACAGGCAGAGATACGCCAGTTATGTACTTCGCCTGTTCGGAGCACAAAAAAGCAATTACGGCACCAAAATCATCTGGAGAACCAAGAGATCGTGCGGGAACCTGATTCGCAATCGCTGCGATATTGCCTCCATTTAGTTCGGTCAGCCTTTGTGTTTGGTGGAAACCCGGTTGGATTGTATTTGCCGTAATATTTTTGCTGGCGACTGCCTGAGCCATGGTCTTGAAGAAGGCCGTCAGTCCCGTTCTGGCAGCATTTGAAAGAATCAGTCCTGGAGAGGGCTGTCTCACCCATAAAGAGGTGATGGCGACGATTCGTCCCCAATTGGCGCTTTCCATATATGGCACCGCTGCTCTGGAAAGTTCGATGGACGACAGCATATTTACGTCGATAGCCTTACGGTATTCGTCGAGTTCGATGTTGTAAAAGCCGCCAGCTTTAGGTCCGCCGGAGTTGCAAACCAGGATGTCAAGACCTCCGAGCTCAGCAGCAGTTTCCTGCACAAGTCCCCTGGCATTGCTGGGCTCGCTCAGGTCAACGACTTTGTAGGACGCCTGAGGACCAAGAGCCTGAGTGGCGGCCTGGAGTTTCTGTTCGGAACGCGAGGCAATAACCACCCTCGCTCCTTCTTCGATCAAAGATTTTGCCGCACCGAGACCAAGTCCGGAGGATGCTCCAGTGACGAGCGCTTTTTTTCCTGTTAGACCCAAATTCAATGTTTTCTCCTAGCGGGCAAAGAGTCGGTGCGCCGATTGTCACTCGGTTCGCCAGAGTCGACGCGGCAAATATGAATTATCGCAAAAAGGAAGCAAACTGCGACGCGCCACTCTCACCGAGTACGCGGCCTGATCTCAAGCAAGGCCTGAGTGGATCATTCAGCAAGGTGGATAATGACGACGGGCACGGGGCAGTGATGAACTAGTTGCTGTCCCACCGAGCCCAGAAGAAGGCCGCTGAATCCGCCTCGGCCCCTGGATCCCACGACTACCATGTCTGCCTCCTTGGCTCGTTCCATGATGGTTTGCGCAGTCGGCCCTTGCAGAAGCGAACTCACCAGTTGAAGATTTGGATGAGCTTCATGGGTTGCCGCAACCACTTCATCAAGGACGTTAGCCGCATCTTTTTCGAAATCCTCGAGAACGGCAACGTAGCCTCCGTAGCCAAGGTTTGGGTAGTTCCATGCGTGGATGAGTTCGAGTTTGGCTCCACGGATCTCTGCTTCTTGGGCGGCCCATTCGAGCGCAGCATTGGAGCTGGGTGAACCATCGACACCAACGATGATTTTGTTGAATTCTCTAATCTGCATAGCTCTGCTCCTTACCTCAAGTTGCATCAGTCACTCTGGACATTGAGATGAATTTACGGTCATGTGCCGTTTCACCTCCTGTAATTGGATATTAGCTAGATTTTCGTGGAACTACCACAACCGGAATGGGAGAATGTTGAATAAGTTGATGACTTGTGGAGCCAATCAGTGAATCTAGGGTGTGGCGTCTCGACCCGAGGACTATCAAATCGGCCTTTTCCTCATCGGCGATCGTGAGAAGCGTGTTCACGGGATCTCCATCGACAATGATTTTTTGAGAATGCAGACCCGACTCATCGAGAAGCTGGCACCAGTCTTCTTCAAATGCGCGAATGACCGAAGCGCGATAGGTCTCAAGCTGCATGAGATGACCGTCTGGTGATCTGGGGAGCTTCCCAATGGCGTGGCAGGCGATTACTTGCGCATTCAGCAATCGGCCAAGATCGATTGCAAAATCCAGAGCTAATTGTGACTCGTGAGAGTCGTCAACCCCAACAAGTATTCTTTTCGCAGACATCTGGATCCCCAAAACGCATCTAGGCTACCAGTAAACTGTATTATCCGTTGAACGCGCCTAATTCGGATTGGGTCGACGTTGTTCGGGCGGGAATAAACTTTCTTGAACTTTGCTTTTTGGATATTTGATCGGTGGGTCTCTCCTGAGGGGTAGTCACAGTTTCGTGAGGCTCCTAGCGTTGAGCAAACTGAGCACAGGCTCTCGCGATATTCACGGCATGGTCTCCGAACCTTTCATAGAACCTGGCTAGCATCGCCATTTCGATTATCACCGCAACTGACATTGTGCCGGTAACGATCTCCGCGATTAGAGACAGGTGCAGGTCGTCGAGTTCGTCATCCAGGCTATCGAGGGTGCTCGCCAGTTCGTTGTCCTTGTCGCAGAAGGCATCGGTGGCTAGCCGCCACATCTGCGTGCCGACGTCGCTCATTTCTTGGATGATTCCGCGGCTTCTGGGAGTCATCTCACTGCTGATTCCAAGGAGCGCCCGTTGGGCAATATGCTCTGCTAAGTCACCGCTTCTCTCAAGTTCGGGAATAAGACGCAGCACGGTAATAAGATAATTAATGTCTTCTGACGAGAGCCGTTGTTCCTTCAACATTGTCTGCGCTGTTCCAAGAAGCTGCCTGTAGAGCGCATCGATGAGCCGGTCCCTTTCAATGAGAGTTCTGGCTGCTACCTGGTCACCCGAGAGAAGCGCATCGGTAGCGCCGACAAATCCATCTCCAACCAGCGCGAAGAGTTCGGTCATTTCGCGCTCAATGGTATTGAAAGTCAAAGGTCTCTCTTCTTTATCCATTACTTTCTCTCATCTGATCAAGCGAGCTTCGCATCACCTGTATCGAAATAGGCAAATCCCGTTCACGGCAGTATCGACGTTCAGGTTCAGACTGACGGTCCTGGCCTGAACTCGCCTTGCATTACCAGCCGGACATCCAATATATGGGCTATCTGACCGGCTGTTTGGAAGGGACCCAAAATTGTGGATTATCTCCCCGACATGTCAGCATTTGGCCGAGCCTTTGCTACCAGATCGGGAATGACTGCGCTGAGCTCCTCCGTTGTCCAGCGTTCTCCCTTGTCGATGCTAGGACCAGCATGCCATCCTTCAACAACATCGATTTTGCCGCCAACGACATGAAACACGCGCCCGGTAATTTCCCGTGAAAAAGTGGAACCAAGCCATGCTGCCAGCGGCGAGATGTTTTCTGGAGCGAACACATCAAATTTGTTTGGGTCTTTCTCGGGGTTGAATCCAAGATTGGCAACCGATTCCGTCATGCGGGTAAGCGCCGCGGGAGCAATGGCGTTCACGGTGACGCCATAGCGCGCCAACTCCATTGCAGCTATTACCGAAAAGGAAGCTATGGCTGCCTTGGCGGCCCCATAGTTTGTTTGCCCTACGTTGCCATATAGCCCCGATGCAGACGAGGTATTTATGATTCTGGCATCGTTGGTGTGCCCAGCCTTCGCATTTTCCCGCCAAAATGTTGCGGCCCAGTGCGTCAATGCAAACGTCCCACGAAGATGAACTCGGATTACGGCATCCCATTCAGCATCGGTCATGTTGACGATCATCCGGTCCCGAAGAATTCCGGCGTTGTTGACCAGCACGTCAAGGCCGCCAAAGGTTGAGATCGCAGAATTTATTATGCGTTGTGCACCTTCCCAATCGGCGACGTCGTCCCCGTTTGCAATTGCTTGGCCACCCATGGCTCTTATTTCGTCGACAACCTGCCCAGCGGGTCCAGCGGACGAGCCTGTTCCGTCAACTTCCGCACCTATGTCGTTGACAATGACCTTGGCTCCTTGCCGCGCGAATTCGAGTGCGTGCGATTTGCCGATCCCTCTTCCAGCCCCAGTAACAATTACAATCCGACCGTCGCAGATCTTAGTCATGACTCAACCTTTCCCTTGGCGCATTTCTTTAAAGTTCCCACTTCGCTGATAGACCGTGAATCGGACTATATATTACTTAGGACCCAATTATCCTCTCGAAGCTAGCCACAGCTGGTGAGAGGACTTTTACGTCAATATATTCTTTCACGTCACCATTTCAGTATGTTCCTACTTCCCGTTGCGCGGAATAGCAGCAGACTAGGAAACAGATTGCTGGCCGGCAAGCGCCAGCAGAACCCATGGTGATCTTTAGAAAGTATATGCATTTTTAGTCAGAAACCGAAATTGACCAGCCGACGAATGAGCAGGGGATGATGACGATCTGCAAAAGAAAGTTGATGTCGAGCTGCAGTGACTGAATCGGTTGGAAAAAGGTGGGAGAGCGATCAAATCTTTGGGCGTCATGCTTTAAGATTGGTGATTTTTCTTGTTCCAGCTGGCATCGGAAATCGTAAAGGCTCATTACCGGAAAAGACTTCGTCAAGAAGTGATAATACCGAGATCATGGGTGCCGATTCAGGGGCCCTTTTCCGTCTTGCTACGCCGATTCTCCGGTTTGGAAGATCTTTTACGGGCACAACCGCGAAATCACTTAGATAATGAGGTACGGCAGTAGCTGGAATTATCGCTGGCGCATAGCCATCGAATGCCATTGATGCAATCAGCCTAACTCCATCAACTTCGGCAATAATGTTGAATTCTGTGTTGCTCCGCTTGGCGAGAGCGTCAAGAAGATCACGGAACGGGATGCCCCTAGGCGGAGCTATGAGATCGATTTGGTCCATATCGGCAATGGTTACAGACTGTTTCGAGGCCAACGGATGGGATGAACTGATGTACAACACGTACTCCTCATCAAAGAAGGATTTGAAAGCGAAATCTTTGGAGTATGGGGGTTTATTCACTAAGGCCAGGTCAAGCGTTCCGTTTTGTAGTCGAGCTTCCAGAGATGTTGTCGTACCTTCCGATACTACGAAATGAAGGTTCGGATGACGTTTCTTTAGCTCAGGAATCAAGATTGGGATCAGCCATCTTGCGGTGGTACCTATCATTCCCATTCGTACATTTCCACGTATGTCGTGCTTGAGAGCATGCAGGTCGGATTGAATCGCTTCCATCTCCTGTAGGATCTGCCGAGCTCGTGCGCTTACTGCGGATCCCTCCGGGGTGAGAGTTCCGGTCCGCCTGTCAACCAAAATGACCTCCAGCTCAGATTCAAGCTTTGAGACATGCATGGAAATATTTGACTGAACCGTTTCCATTGCGCTTGCAGCACTGGAGAACCCGCCATAATCTTCGACCCCTACGATTGCTTTCATCTGTTTGATATCCATCAGTTAAATAGATAGTAGGTATCTAATGAATTGCTGCAAGGGATTTGGAAAAGCAGTACATAATTGTTAATGCAGGTATCGGACCCCCCTCCGTACCTTGCCTTGATGAAGGAGTTGGCTCCCCCCGCCAACTCCTTCCTATTTTAAATAAACTGCAAGTCTAGTTTGCGATAATTTCGAAATTCCGACGAGTCCACATACCGCGCCATGTCGATCTCAGGCACTTAGGATGCTCTGTAGTGGAAAATTCGATTATTAGTCCTAGGCTGCGGTTCGCTACTGCTGTAGCGCGGATGGCTTCGTGGATAGTCAGGACACTCAATATTGGAGAAGGAGCTGCTCTTCCAGGGAGGGTACTACTTCGCATCTATCCCGATGCAATAAAGGATCTCTCTCGCTCTTTGCCGACGGTGTTGATAAGCGGGACCAATGCCAAGACGACTACCACGGCACTTTGCAAGGAAGCTTTGTCTGGGAGCTTCAGCATCGTCTCCAACGTTACAGGGGCCAACATGGAGGAAGGTGTCGCATTTTCGCTAGCATCGCGTGATTTTTCGACGGGATCTAAATCACTTGGTGTTTTCGAAGTGGACGAGGCCTATTTGGCGGTCATCGGCGCGCGGATGGAAACAAGGATTATCGCGCTCTTGAATTTATCTAGAGATCAGCTGGACCGGGTGTCGGAGACACGGATGACGTCTGGCAAGTGGCGTACTTTCATAGGTGCAAGTCCCAATATCAAGGTTGTGGCCAACTGTGACGATCCACTAGTTGTTTATGCTGCTCAGGTCGCGTCTGAGGTACTTTGGGTCTCGGCAGGGTTGAATTTTAGACAAGATGCCCGCTCCTGCCCTGTGTGCGGAGGAGAGATCGAGTTCTTGGATTCTGGTTGGAGGTGCAGTTGCGGTTTTGCACGTCCTGCTCCGGATGTTAAAGTGGAAGGAAAGAAGGTTATCTTCGGGGGCAAAACAATCAACGTCGACTTGCTTCTGCCCGGTCAGTGCAACGTGGCAAATGCAGCCGTTGCGCTGGGGATTTCAGGTTTGCTCAATGTTGATCTCGACTCAGCTGCCAGGCGGATGTCGCAGATGACGGAAGTTGCCGGCCGTTACAAGCGCGTATCCATTGGTGGTCATTCGGTGAGGCTTCTTTTGTCGAAGAATCCGGCTGGATGGCTCGAAGTATTTGACATGGTGGGGGACGATCCCTCGGTAGTGGTCGGAATCAATTCGCAAATTGCCGACGGAAGGGATCCATCCTGGTTGTGGGATGTTCCTTTCGAGGCGCTGCGAGGCAAAGAGGTGGTTGCAGCAGGCGAGCGTGCATACGATCTTTCTGTACGGCTTCACTACGCGGACGTGGCGCACCGCGTCATGAAGGATCCACTTAAAGCCATAGTTGCCTGCCATGGCGATGAGGTTACATTCGTAGGCAATTACACCAGTTTTCAAGATCTGCGAAAGGCATTGGGCGGTTCAGGGAGTACGACGTTGAACTCGGTTCGGCGATTTGGCGAACGGATTTTCAGATGACAAGAGTCAAAGTGGTTTCGGTGTTCCCAGAGTTGCTGGGCACCTACGGGGATTCGGGCAATGCTTTGGTAGTTTCGAAACGGCTTGCTCTTAGGGGTTTTGAGGTAACACTAGTAGAGGCGAACCTTAAAAGTGGCGTTCCGAATGACGGTGATTTTTATTTAATTGGGGGCGGCGAAGATGGTCCCCAAGCTCGAGCAGCTGAATTGCTTTCGGCGGACAAGCCAATTGAGCATGCTTTGGCAAGCGGGGCAGCTCTTTTGGCGGTGTGCGCGGGATTCCAAATTTTGGGTGCTTCTTTTCTCGGCCCAGATCTTCAGCCACGAAATGGAATTGGGATTTTTGGCTGCGTGACGCACAGATTTGAAGGTCCAAGAAGTGTTGGCGAGCTGATTGTCGCACCACCCGATGATCTTGGCCATATGGGGTTATTAACCGGGTACGAAAATCACCAGGGCGTAACCGAACTGTTGCAGGGTGCAAAGCCTTTGGGTGCGGTCGTAGCGGGCAATGGGAACAACTATGGAACAAAGGTGGATGGAGCGATCAATGGCAGAGCGTTAGGGACATATATGCATGGTCCGGTATTTGCCCGCAACCCACAATTGTGCGATTTCTTTATATCGCTTGTTCTTGGTTCACTGGAGCCAATCGACGACTCTGAACTGAGTGCCGCACATGAGAATCTTTATTCTGAGAGGATCGACCAGGTCATTAAATGAATCAAGTGCAACTGCAAAGTTTTCCACTTACAGTTGCACTTGATTGGCAAACTACTTGGACTGGGCAGCCCTTATGACGTTCAGAGCTCCGCCGGCCTTGAACCATTCAATGTGCTCTTGTGACATTGTATGAGTCGCTTCAAAGGTCTCCTTTGACCCGTCTTCGTGATTGATGACACAGACCACGGGCTTGTCGGGCGCAAGCCCAGCGAGCCCGGTCACGGAAATGGTGTCTTTTTCGCCGATCTGGTCGTAGGTTTTCGAATTGGCGAAAGTTAGTGGCAGGATGCCCTGCTTCTTCAAATTTGTCTCGTGAATTCGCGCAAACGACCTTGCGAAGATGACTTTTGCATTTTGGTATCTGGGTTCCATTGCAGCATGCTCCCTCGAAGAGCCCTCACCGTAATTCTCGTCGCCGATGGCTGCCCAGGCAATATTTGCCTGGCGATAATGCTTGGCAATATCGGGGTAACTCTCAGTCGCGTTATGCACCTTGCAGTAGCCATGTCCAACCTTGTAGGGACTTCCGTCACTCTGGGCAAAGGCGTTATTGGCTCCCAAGAAGAGATTGCCAGAGATGTTCTCGAGGTGGCCGCGGTAGGCAAGCCACGGCCCTGCGGCACTGATATGGTCAGTGGTGCACTTTCCCTTTGCCTTCATCAAAATCACGAGGTTTTCGAAGTCTTTGCCTGCCCAGGCAGAAAAGGGTTCGAGAAGTTGCAACCGATCGGACTTCGGATCTACATTGATGGTAATCGACGAACCGTCTTGGGGAGGAGCGATGAAACCGGCCTCTCCGGACTCGAAACCCTTGGCGGGAAGTTCCTCGCCGACTGGAGACGCCAGCCGGACGCCGCCAATCTCGTCGGTAAGGGGATTGAAGTCGAGCGTTCCAGCAAGCGCGTATGCGACAACAGTTTCGGGAGAGGCAATGAAAGAGAGCGTCCCAGGGTTGCCGTCATTGCGCTTAGGAAAGTTGCGATTGTAGGAGTTCAAGATTGAGTTTTGCTGGCCTTCTTCTATGTCGTTTCTCTTCCACTGTCCGATGCACGGCCCACAGGCATTGGCAAGCACGGTTGCTCCAATGGCCTCAAGATCGGCAAGCAACCCATCTCGTTCGATGGTAGCCCGTACTCTCTCGCTACCGGGGGTGATCAGCAAAGGAGACTTGACCTTCAAGCCCTTAGCCTTAGCTTGCCTAGCAATGTGAGCGGCTCGTGAAATGTCCTGGTAAGAGGAGTTTGTGCAAGAGCCGACCAGGGTGGAGGACAAACGTAACGGCCATGAGTTCGCTTTGGCCTCGCTAGCTATCGCGGAGACGGGCCTCGCCAGGTCAGGTGTGTGCGGGCCGACGATGTGCGGCTCAAGGGTATTGAGATCGATTTCTATGATCGAATCGAAGTACTTCTCAGGATTGTCGGCCACCTCGGGATCGGGATTCAAATCGTCGATATACCTGTTTGCCAGATCAGCCAGCTCTTCGCGCCCAGTTGCTTTCAAATAGGCGCTGGAGTTCTCATCGTAGGGAAACAGAGAACAAGTGGCTCCGATTTCTGCGCCCATGTTGCATATGGTTGCCTTGCCCGTAGCCGCGATAGTTTGAGTTCCGGGACCGAAATACTCTATGATCGCTCCGGTTCCTCCACTTACAGTGAGGATTTCAGCCACCTTGAGTATGATGTCTTTGGCGGATGTCCATCCGGACATGGCTCCCGTGAGTTTCACGCCAATGATCTTTGGATATCGAAGGCCGAATGTTGCACCGACCATCACGTCGACGGCATCAGCGCCGCCCACTCCAATTGCGACCATCGACATTCCTCCGGCATTTGGAGTATGTGAGTCGGTGCCGATTATCATTCCTCCCGGGAATGCGTATTGCTCCAGCACCACTTGGTGTATTATTCCCGATCCAGGCTTCCAGAATCCGATTCCGTATTTTGCTGAAACAGAGCTGAGGAAATCGTACACCTCTTTATTGGTTATCTCTGCCCTGGTCAGATCGTCTTTTGCACCCAACTCTGCTTGGATGAGGTGGTCGCAATGGACGGTAGTGGGGACCTGGACCGACGGAAGCCCGGCGGTCATGAATTGGAGAAGAGCCATCTGAGCTGTAGCGTCTTGCATCGCCACCCGGTCTGGATAGAACTCCGCATAACTCTTTCCGCGATCTATTGCCTGGCCATTGGGATCGGCCAAATGATTGAAAAGGATCTTCTCTGTTAGCGTAAGACCCCGTCCCAATCGTTTTCTGCCAATTGAAACTCGTTCTCCGAGCCGGGAGTAGACGGATTCGACAAGTTCTTGGGGAGTTCCCGCTGTCACCTTTGCCACTATTGCTCTCCTTGGTTTGGAATTGCTATAATACAAGTATAAGACAGGTTGGACCCAGATACCTAAATATTGCAAGCGAACTTCGGTCGCAGATCACAGGCGGCGCCCTCGCTGCAAATCAGGTGCTGCCTAGCGAGGCAGTCTTATCGACTTTATACGGCGCCTCCCGGATAACCATTCGCAAGGCTCTCGAAGTTTTGCGGAAAGAGGGCTATGTCGATTCACGACAGGGCTTTGGCTGGCTTGTAGTCTCTCCGCCACTTAGGCAAAGCCTCGGACGATTCTCTACGATCGAGGATCAAATGGCAGAAACAGGGGTGCGGCCAAGACGCAAAGTCCTTGATTCAGAAATCTGTTGGCCAACCAAAGAGATAGCAGAAATCCTGGGCGAGCAAGAGATGCTGAGGGTCACCAGGATAAACCTCGCCGATGAGCTTCCATTTGCAAGGGTCACTGTATGGCTTCCCTCCGCTTGGGCAAAAGATTTTTCTCTTAGCGACTATGAGCAGAACTCCTTTTATCAGTTGCTCAATACAAGAAACGTCATAAAGCGGCCCTTGTCGAAAGCTGTGCAGACTATCAGCGCGATCGTTATTGCCGCGGAGGATGCGAAGCTACTGGGTGTGCCTACCGGGTCGCCTGCTCTGCGATGTCTGCGGACAACTTTCGATTCCGCCGGGGAGGCAGTTCTATTTTCCGAATACGTTTTCCCGGGTCATCTAACCGAGTTTGTGACGGAGATGTCTGGAGAGGTCATGTCTATTGCACCCTCCGGGCTGCGCCTGGTGGATTGAGATTACCGGATTGCGGCTCGCGGTTTCAGTCCGTCTTTGGCCAGCGGGAGATGCTCGGACCCTTCGTCGCTTTGGATTTTGTGCGGCGCCATTCGTCCATCCAACCTTTAATCTCGGGTCCGGTAAGCTCCGGAGTCATTCCGACTGCCGCCGCTTTGCGGGCAGTCCACCAGTCTGTCTCGAGTTCATAGGAGAGCTGATCCACTGATTGCTGAATTCTGTGCGCAAATATTCTGACGTCTTCACCAGCGTCCATGAAAAGAGGCAAGCCGAAATTGATAGAAGTTGGTCCCGGCTTGAAGGCCCTGGAGTTCTTTCCAAGCGCGTCGTAGGTGCCTTTGATATACACCGGGATCACTGGCACATCGGCTTTCTTGGCCAACTGGGCGATGCCGGCTTTGAAGCTCTGTCCGAAACCATCGGGGGTTCGTCCCCCTTCGGGGAAGATGATAAGGGACCAGCCTTCTTTTAGCAGGGATTCTGCCAGCTCAGATGACTTTCTGTTCACCCTTGTCCGCTCTATTGGAATCGCGGCAGCAAGCCCCGACCACAGGGCGGCTTTCCACGTCCGGTCAAAGAAATAGTCTGCACCTGCTCCTATGACGGTCTTGTGCCGATAACGAAGGGGAATGTGCGAAGCAAGAAGCGGGGTGTCCAGATGCGATGAATGGTTGGCGGCAAAGATGGCCGGAACGGGTGCATCTTTTAACCTGTCCTCACCGAACACAGTCGGGGGAATGAGCGCCTTTATCAGCGGCCTGGCAACTCCGTCCAAGAACAGAGCCCGAACCATCCGTACCGGGTACTTTCTGGACCATTCCGTGTCGTAGTCAGCTCCTAGCCTGGAATGTTTTGGCTTTCGAGAGACAGTCGTCGGCCAGGTTGGCGCCTTGAAAGGAAATCCTGGTACCGAACTGGAGAGCGCCTTTTTAATTCTATCAGTTTTGTATTCCACGATATTTCCTCGCTGCTAACAACACGTAATTGCTCCGGCTACTTGACATCGGCCATGAGTAGGGGAGGAGAGTGCAAATGGGTGAGGGACGGATCGGGTCCAACGAAGCTTTGAGCCATTTCAAGCGCATCAGACATTGTGGATGCACTCATGAACCCAAGTCGGTGCACTGTTTTTGGATCGCCCCCAAGTATTATCACCGCACCTAGGTGATCCAGCGCGTGCGCTCCCCAGTACCACATGTAGAAGGGGTGCACTCCATGGTAAGCGTGTCCGGTCTTGTAAAGATGTATATACCACGGGTCGGTGGCGAATGCGCTTTCGTATTTGCTCTCTATCTCTAGCGGATCTGTGGTATCAGCTAGGACATTGTCGAAGAAATCTATGTAGCTCGGGTGGAATGTTGGATCAAATTCTCTTCGGGTTGGATGGCTGAGTATCAACACCCCTCCCTTGCGTACCAACGGCATTCCTTTGTACATGTTGAAGAAGTACCCGAGACCGAGGCAGTACACCAGTATCGGATTCATAATCGAGTTGACGTTATAGGGACCGATATACGGCAGTCCCATAGTCAATATATCTGTCTGACCGCGTACCTCGACTAGCTGCTGCTTGTAGATGTTCTCGATTGTAATGTCATGGACAGCCTCGACTTCGCCTGCTGTTACGCCAGTTAGCTGGTATGGAGATCTGATGGAATGAAGTATTTTTCTGCTAAGCCAGGGTGGCGTCTTGCCTAGCGCTGTTGACGCGGCGATAAATCCAGTACGATCTTTGAGGTTCCACTCCCACTCCCGTTTTTGCAGGAAGGAGAACGAATCCGGAAAAGTGTTAGTATTCAGCGTGGTTTCAACCTGAAATATTTTGACCCCGGCCTCTTTTATCAGTCGTCCCATGCGCCAGTTGGAGGAATGCAGCTGGGAATTATGGCGGTCCATGAACGACTTTGAGTGCACCATTGTCTTTACATTGTGATGATGTCTCAGGCTCTTGTAGGACGCCAGGCCGGTAGCTACACTCTTATGCCCGCCGTCCATTGACACCAGATTGACGTTGACATATACCAGCAGGTCGGATGTGGCAGCCCGCTTGTTGATCTCCACATCTTCGCCCTTGTCTGTAAGCCCGAGATGAATTAGATTCGACGGGTCCTCCGCGTCATGTTGCGTCAGTCTACCCATCTTGTTGAATGAGTCGAAAATCCGGTCTCCAAGTATGTGGCGAAGCTCTGATTCAGTCATGCGTCGATGAAGAGCAAGCGCGGCGACTAGGACGACGTCATCCACGCCTTTTGCGGCCGCCAGGTCGAGGATTTGCTCAATTACCATTTGGCGGATATCGGGCGACTGCATGGAGGGCAAAGGCAACGACAGATCATCGAAAGCAATTGTTAGCCGCATGTCCGCGAACAAAAGGCTCGAAAGCGGACTCGAATCGCCAACAGGATGCTCCAGAGCCTGCGCTATGGTGCCTAGGGGATCCTTTAGCGGGTCCAGAGCTTCTGGTGGGTAAATAACTCGCGATCCCACAGGAAGCTTCTCCAGTCGGAATCCTTCGCCATGCCAGAACAATGATGGCGGTGTGGATTTATCTACGTCAAGAATGAATCCTGGCCGTGGGCTCATCTTTATCGACTCCAACTTTCTCTCTTGTGACTTTTGCGCATGTCGAAGGCAATTTTGACCGCTCCGCGCTTCCCGGAATTCAAAGCGTGGTCGATTGCCATTTCGTAGTCGTCGAGTCGATACGTAGCGCTCAACAATTTTGACAACGGGAGTTTTTGCGCAAGGCGGGCTGCTAATTCAAAGGTGGTGATTCGCTCGCCCTCAAGATCCTCGGTTCCGTAAGCATAGGTGCCTTTGATCGAAATCTCCTTCATCCAGAGCGGCGTAAGGTCGATACGTGAATCTTTCGGCATACCAACGAGGATAACATCCGCTCCCGGGGCTGCAACCCGAAGAGCTTGTTCAATGGTTGCAGAAGATCCAACGGCGTCGAAGATGATTCCGAATCCGTCGGCAGGCTTGTCGGCCGCTATCATCTGAGAGCCGCGGATGGTTCGAGCTTGGCGATACAGGTTGTCGCCAGGGGCGAGCGTCGTGGCTCCAAGGAGCATCGCCATCTGTTTTTGATGCTCATATTTTGCAGCAGCGAATATTTCGGCGTTCGGATGAAGAGCTCTGAGCGCTGCAATAGTCAGTAGGCCCAGTGTTCCTGATCCAATGACAGCTACCTGAGTGTTGAGATTGTCTCCGATCGACATCGCTGCGTGCACAGCACAGGCGAATGGCTCGAGCAGCACTGCGTCTTCATCGCTCAGAGCATCAGGAATGTCGTATAACTGGGATTTGTGTGCGATAAGTTCCTGGGACCAGCCACCAGAAGTTCCTTTGCAAAATCCGGTCTGAAGTCCTGGCGCGATTGAGCCGAGGTGAAGTAATTGGCAGCGCTGTGGTTGTCCTACCTCGCAAAATCTGCATTTTGGGGTGGTGCCTCTTACTTCGCAGGTGAGAGATGGGATGAGAACCGCCCTTTTCATCAGTCCGTCAGGGCTTAGGTATTCTCCGACCATCTCGTGACCCAGGACAAAAGGAAATGACACAAAATCCTCGAGATATCGCGATGAGTTAGAGGTTATAGTCGCCAAATCAGAGCCGCAAATACCTGAAAGCTTGGGATAGAACCGAATCCAGTCAGAACCGGGAAGCTCGGGAGGATCAATATCGACCAGGCGCAGGGGAGAGATCGATATCTTTGGGCGCGCGGCTAATCCCAACAGCTTCGTAGCAGCGAATCTGGCAACATTCCTCTCATAGATCAGGGCTTTCACATTGATCTCCCTATTGGCAGATAAACTGGAGGGAGTCCCTTGGCTTTATTCCATTGTTCTACATGCCACCCTCGCTTACGAGCTATGGCCGCCAATTTTGGTTCAGGATTTACGCACACCGGATAGCCAACCGCCTCCAGCATTGGTAGATCCGACGTCGAATCAGCATAGGCAATAGACTCCGAAAGCTTGAGGGAGTGTTCGTCTGCATAGTTTGCCAGTATTGACGCCCGTGCTTCACCGGTAGGGGGCACCGCAAGCGATCTTCCTTTGTAGAGACCGTTGTCTCCAATCTCAAGCTCTGCGCAGATAATGTCATCAAACAGCGGCTTGAGTGGCTCGAGAACAAAGTCAAGAGCGCCGGTGAGCAGCAATGTTTTGTGGCCGAGGCTCCTGTGGCGCCTGACTCTTTCTATGGCCGCAGGGAATGACTTCTTGAGCAGATAGGCGTTAAAGAACTCAAGGCTGTCCTTTTTAAGCGCTTGTGGTCTGGCGCCTTCATATTTTCTATAGAAGGATCTGAGAAAATCTCCTCGATCCTTGCGATCTAACGCCAGTAGCGCGGGCCCTTGCATTGCCAGATCGACTGCAAACAAGGCCTTTTTAAGGTTAGGTAGCCTTCTAGTTGCCAGCCAGGCATACGTATCGACGACATTGGATGAGATGATGGTATTTTCAAGGTCAAATACTGCAAGATGCCGATCTTTGGAGAGTATGAGGGTCAGATTTCTTTCAACCCGGGATTTCGCAGGACGCTTGGTGGGTGTTGTCTTTACTCTTGCGTGCTGAACAACGGAAGGGAGATGAATCTCCCGAATGAAGTTCTCCCAATGAATTAGTGCTGGATCGAATGCAAAATGAGCCTTCTCCTGCTCATCAAGCGAGTTGTACAGATCCAAAAGATTGTCGATTTTGAAGATTGCATCGGTCTCAGCGTAAGTGCCATAAAGCTCGACATATCCCAACGCGCTGTCGACCGCCTGACGCTTTCTTTCGATGTCTACGATAAAGTTAGCTTGCTCTCCTCGAATGGGAAGCATTCCCGTAACCTGTTCGAGCGCTTGCAGGAACCTGGAAGTCTTGTCCAGCTGCGACTGGACCCGCCCCCGGCCAGGGAAAGACCAGTCCGGAACCATTATCGGCTGGCCATCCGAATCGTATATAGGATGTTCCTGGAACCAGGTTCGAACATGTTTCACCAAAGTCGCGTACTTAAGAGGATTTCTCGATCCCGATGCGACCTGAAAAATCTGCGGCCCGCCTTTGCGAGGTCCTTTCGCCGCGACTGCCACTATTGCAGCTGCAACCATGTCTACCGGAATTACATCTATGACGCCTTCAGGCACCCCTGGAAACTCTTTAAGGAGTCCCCTCGCATAGGAGATTATGATCGGCTCGGCCATCCGGAAACCTCTGATCCATCCAGGCTTGGGCTCGAGCATCGCAGACTCAATGATTGACGGCCTAACGATGGTGATAGGTATTTGAGATTGCTTTTCGAGCAGCGCCTTCTCGCCGAGCGCCTTTGTATAGGCGTAAGCGTCGGGCCAGCCTACCGAAGTGGCTCTTGCGATTCCTGCGCGAACCATTTCATCGTGTATCCACTGAGTGCGGAGTTTTTCTTGTTTGTCAGCCAGCGCTGGTACGCCGACCGCTCCAAGCTCCTTGGACGCTTTTTTGTGAAAGAGTTCGAGGTTTTTGGAATCTCTACTCTTTAACTCCACATCAGCCCTTAGACCTCGCGCCGCATCGACTTCACGATGCCAATCAAGCTGAATTGAAAAAGGGGTATCGCTCAACGGCAGCTCAGGGGAGAGGCCACGCCTGCGTCCAGCCACGTATGCCGTGGAAATTGCGATGAAGTGGACGGGTTTGGTGACCCTGAACTCATTTCTTGCCTGGATTGCAGCTTCTGCGACTCGTCTAGGGCCGAGAAGGTTCACTTCGACTGCCTGGTCAAGCGGTGAATCAAAGCTCACTGATGCAGCTGAGTGGATGATGATATCGCAGTCAGAGAGGAGTTTTCTGTCGACATCATTGAGCTTCAAGCCATCAGATATCACGTCTCCGCTGACTGGATGGACTCTAGCAACGATTTCGCTTTCAAATCGGTCTCCGTAAGCTTTACGCAGACGATCAAAGCAGTCGTTTTTCAATATCTCTTTATTGATGCGCTCAGAGGAAGTGCTAGTCCTGCCGGGCCGGATCAACAAGTAGAGCTCGCAGTCCGAAACCGTTCTCAATAGCTTTTCCACAAGAGCAGTACCAAGGAATCCTGTGGAGCCGGTGATGAAAATAGCTTTGCCAGAGAGTCTATCGACGATCAAAGTATCTCCTTGAATTGTATTCATCACCGAGGATGGCCTTCCATCGTGCATTTGATGAACTTGGAATTCCCTGACTATGGTAGCAATTCATTTTTTTCTTGACTGCTTTGGAGGGGTATACCTTCGCGATGCTTTCGGTGGTCTTCGGATCGTAGAACTGGCATCGATCACTGATTTGCCACCAGATCGACTTTGAGACCCCCTTGGCCGAGTGGAACCCCGAGGAAGGCGGGCTCCACGCTTGAACGAGACAAAGCCTGCCCAGACTACTAGGGGAAATGCGTACAAGAGGTGGGTGGACCATGGACCAAACACTGCGGCTGCGGCCATTTCGAGCCCTGCAGCTATTCGGATTCCAGTTAGGATCAGCCCGATGCCCAAAAGAACTGCCAGTGTTCCCACGAGCCATTGTATAAATGGTGAGATGGCCCCCTTCGGTGTCGGATCGCCAAAATGTGGTACCATCAGTATGGCCAGAACGATCAACCCATATACGCCGATCACGACGCCGTATGTTTTCTCTCTTTGCGTGAGGCGAGTCATTGGCCAGATAGTTTAGGACAAAAAAGAAAAACCTCGCTGAAATGACGCGATTTGAGATCGATGATTTTTAATGGGATAGCTGTGAACTCTTGGTTTGGACCTGCCGAAAGTCGGATGGCGATTACGCCGCCTGGCGAAATACTTCCTGGCGTAAGAAAATGCTTGTCGGTCACACGGTCTAATTTGCTCGCCTTGAGTCTTTTGCAGTGGTCAAGACATTCGTGTTTTTTGGACGGCCGCAATTGCAAATAAGGTTTTCGCGCTGGTAATCGCGTAGTCAGTCTCGCTGGTTTAATCTGTATCGGGATCCGGGTGTAAGGTCTGTTGGCACCAGGGATGGACGAACCGTTGCGCAACCAAAGCCTAAGGTTGCCACGTTGGAGAGTAGGCGTGTCGATAATGCCGAGATAGTGATGGCGTGCCGGCAAGAAAATCTTCTCCTCGTGTGTGCGACTGGTGTGGGCAGCACTAATGTATAAGAACGCCGGGCGCTTAGCTCAGTTGGTTAGAGCGCAGCCTTCACACGGCTGAGGTCGGAGGTTCGAGTCCTCTAGCGCCCACCGGGGATTTGGGGATTTAACGTGCATGAGTGATGCTGCAGGATTTTACGGGCCGGCT
Organism: Actinomycetota bacterium; assembly: GCA_027322285.1. GTDB lineage: Bacteria > Actinomycetota > Acidimicrobiia > Acidimicrobiales > Acidimicrobiaceae > SCQM01. Next base: position 29,190 of record DAHVRV010000016.1, on the reverse strand, counting down.
TTGGCATAGCATGACCAAAGTTATTGTGGGAATGATGCGGCTATCTCGAGATTGGCTGTGGGAGTTTTATCATATCGGCCAGTCGTAGGTTCGGTGACTTAGGTCGCTGAATTCGCAATGCTACCAACCCGGTTAGCTAACTGCGATATTGTGAGTCATCGGGGGCGGCATCGTTGTTGTGGTTTGGTCGAGAATCAATTTGGTGCTCGTGGGATCTCGAGACTGAATGAGTTGTAGATTGAGGGGAATTTAGCTTCACATGATTTCTTTGAAGAAAGACAGCAAGAAAGAGCGCGGAAAGGCTGGACAGAATTCTGCGGTCAATCTGGGGGCAGGCGTTGACGAGGAGTTTCATGGAACGGTTCCAAGAGCTCGCAGCATGGCGCTGTCGAGCCCTAAGGAATTCTTCCGTCACTACACAGTTGTATTTGCGCTGTTAATTACAATAATTGTCTTCGGCATTCTCAGGCCAACGACATTTTTGGCTCTCAGCGATATCAAGACTATCCTTACCGGTCAGTCTGCACTTTTTGCCCTTGCGCTCACGCTGACGGTAGCTCTTGGAGCAGGGGAGATTGATCTTTCGATAGGTGGTGGTCTGGGTTTTAGCAGCGTGTTTATTGCTTACCTCAGCGCGGTCAAGGGAATTCCCGTACCGATTTCCCTTGCAATTTCGCTGGTAGCGATGCTGGCCGTTGCAGCAATCAACAGTTACCTAATTGTCAAAATCCAGGTGAATGGATTGATCACCACCCTTGCGATGGGAACAATTCTTGACGGCTTATCACAGGCGGTCTCCAATTCTTCTACCATTGGCAACATCCCAAACAGCATCTTGCACATTATGCAAAGACGGTTTCTTGGCGTTGGACTGCCATTTTGGTACTCTGTCGTGGTGGGCATTGTGATCTGGTACGCTCTGCACCACATGCAGAGCGGAAGGTTTCTGTATTTCACCGGGGAAGGTAGGGAAGCTGCACGGCTGGCAGGAATCCGTGTCAATCGGATCCGCACAATTTCCCTGTTTGTTTCCGCGATAGGCGCATGGTTTGCTGGCTTCGTGCTCCTGGGCCAAACTGGCGCTGCGCAAGCGGGAACCGGTGATCCTTATCTTCTTCCGGCCTATGCGGCAACGTTTTTAGGTGCTGCAACCATAAAGCCCGGCCGCTTTAATCCAATAGGGACATTTGTAGCAGTTCTTTTGCTGGCAGTAGGGACCACAGGGCTGCAGCTGTTTGGCCTGACAGATTGGGTAACCAATGTATTCGACGGTGCGATACTTATAGTCGCGATAGGTCTTGCGACATTGGTTGGCCGGTAGGCGAAATGCCTCGGTGCAACCTCCAGATGGAATACTGCCGGGCGGGCTTGAACTAAGGTGTAATGAGATTGGGTTGGGGGAGTCTGACGATGACAAAGTTGGCACTTGCAGTTGAGGGAGTTACAAAGACTTTCGGGGGCACGGCGGCTTTGCAGGATGTCTCGTTGAAGGTTGAATTAGGCGAAGTACATGCTCTGCTCGGGCACAATGGTTCTGGGAAATCCACGCTGATCAAGGTTATTTCGGGATATCACCGCCCGGATTGTGGCAAGGTTGAAGTGAACGGTCATGAGGTTCACTATCCAACGAGTGCCCTGATACTCAAAAACTATGGCGTAAGTTTTATGCATCAAGACATTGGTCTGGTGCCGTCTCTTTCAATACTTGAGAACCTCAGGATCGGCCGGCTAGAGACCGGCCCCCTCAAGAACATCCGATGGTCACGTGAGCGGCGGACGGTCAATAGGCTGCTTTCCTCCTTTGGATTGGATCTGAGCCCGGATACGCCTGTGTCAAGGCTATCGGCTGCTGAGCGCAGCGTAATTGGAGTTATACGCGCCTTCCAAGATGTATCTCGGGGAGAATCTTCTGAAGGTGAGGGCGGCGGTCTGGTGATTTTAGACGAGCCGACTGCAGCCTTGCCCGAGGAGGAGAAGCGCCGCCTTTTCGATGTCATCAAACAGGTTGCAAAACATGGCGTGGGCGTACTCTTGGTAACCCACCACCTGGAAGAACCATTGCAGTTCGCGGACCGGGTTTCGGTTCTGCGCGACGGGAAACTGGTTGCCTCGGATGATATAGGCGCTCATTGCTACGACAGTCTTGCTGAGCTGGTGGTTGGGCGCAGTATTGTAAAGACTGAAAAGGCGGGGAAGAAAGATTTTTCTAACAGCGAGGAAATTATTTCGGTAAAGGATCTTTCCGGCAGGATCGTTAAATGCGCGTCATTTTCGGTTGCGTGCGGAGAGATTCTTGGGCTCACTGGGCTAATGGGTGCAGGACATGAGGAGTTGCCGTTTTTACTTTATGGTGCTCAGAGGCCGGACTCCGGTTCTGTTTCTGTTCGCGGCAGGACCTTTGTTCCGGATCCGGTCAGAGCGCGACTAAATGGCCTTGCATTTGTATCAGGCGATCGGATTCGGGCGGGTGGAGTGCTTTCAGCCTCGGTATCGGAAAATGTCACTCTGCCGGTTCTTGGAACCTTGGTAGGGAAAATGCGCTGGCTTCATTCCCGGGACGAGGTGTCAATCGTCCAGTCAGTCCTAAATCGTTTTCGAATTAAAGTGTCTTCTCCCCACTTGCCATTTTCTGCACTGAGCGGTGGAAGCCAGCAGAAGGCCTTGATCGGCAGATGGGTGGGAAGCGGACCGCAGATTTTACTGCTTCAAGAGCCCACAGCCGGCGTTGATATTGGCGCAAGTCAGGACATTATTGCGATTCTGCGTGAATTCGCATCCCGAGGCGGAACGGTGATATTTTCGTCGGAGCAGTATGAGGACGTCGCCAGCTTGAGCGACAGAGTGCTGGTGTTCAGAGATGGAAAGATCTTTTCGACGATTTCCGGGTCTGACGTGAATATCGAGAATATCGTCGCCCGCAGTTACGGCAAAGCCGAGGCAACGCCAGCTCTTTCCTGATTCACGCCCGTGGTATCGATGCTAATAACAGAGAATGCGTGACAAAAGCACTGTACGCTTCCAAGGTCAATTCACTAGTGTGTCGCATCTTGAAAAGATGCTGCGGAGCCATTTTGTGTCGCAGGTCAAGCCGATCAAACCTCTTCTTTTAGCTTTATTCGTGGTGTTAGTATTGACCCAAAATAAGAGCTTGAGGGGATTCGCATGGCAGATATGGACAAGATTGAAATGCTGGTTAGAACCGGTCCCGGCACCATTATGGGCAACTACCTACGCCGTTATTGGGTGCCGGCTTTACTCGAAAGCGAACTTCCGAGGCCCGGTTGCGCTCCAGTTCGTGTCAAGCTCATGGGTGAGGAGCTTGTTGGGTTCCGTGACGAGAACGGCCGCATTGCGCTGGTGCAAGAGTGGTGTCCGCACAGGGGAGCCTCACTGTTCTTCGGGCGCAACGAAGGCGAAGGCCTGCGATGCTCGTTTCACGGCTGGATGTACGACGTTTCGGGGCGATGCATAGACATGCCTTCAGAGCCTGAGCAGAGCAGGTTCAAGGAGAGAATCAATGTGACTTCGTACCCGTGCGAAATTAGGGGTGGCGTTATCTGGGCCTATATGGGTCCGAAGGAGCTGAGGCCATCGCTTCCCGAACTGGAATGGAGCCTCCTGCCAGAATCCTATCGTTACGTGACGAAGAGAGTTCAAGAGTCGAATTATATGCAGGCCCTTGAAGGAGGAATTGATTCCAGCCACGTCTCATTTCTGCACAGATATGATCTCGAACAGGAGCCCCTCTTCATGGCCGCAAAAGGAAATCAGTACCTGCGCGCTGACACCCATCCGAAGTTCGAGGTGGTGGAATCCGCGGGTGGCCTGTTAATCGGTGCGAGGCGGGAAGCGGAACAAGATCAGTACTACTGGCGAATTACCCAATTCATTTTGCCCTGGTTTACCCTCATACCGCCATTTGGCGACCATGCGATGGGGGGACATGCTTGGGTTCCTGTAGATGACGAGAACTGCATAGTGTGGAGCATCAATTTTCATCCTCATCGGGAACTTATCGACCATGAGGTCGAAGGCATAAAGTCAGGGAGCGGAATACATGCCGCGCTCGAACCAGGGACATTTCGCACCGTTGCAAACAAGCGGAATGACTATTTGGTTGATAGGACCGCTCAGGAGGAGAAGCGGTCTTACAGTGGAATTTTCGGCGTCGGCATGCAAGATACGGCTCTGCAGGAGAGCATTGGTCCTATCCAGGATAGATCTAGGGAACACCTTGGGACGTCTGACGTGGGCATAATATTGGCAAGGCGCCGCATGGCGAAGGCAGCCCTTGCTCTGCACGAAACGAATTCAGAGCCTCCAGCGCTGGATTCGGCGAGCCAAAAGGTGCGCGCAGCCTCACTCCTGCTCTCGAAAGATCAGCCGTTTGCCGACGGCGCGCAAGAGGCGCTGATCGCGCGTCAAGATGTCATGGTGGCGACCTTGTGAAAGGATCCAGGACGTCTCTGGCAAATGCAACGACTGGAAGCGGCAGTGCGATGTTCCGCAATGAAGGCGACGACGTATTGCTGGTCCAAGTAGGCGTTCCGGCAAGAGAATTGAGCGAATGGCGGCAACAGCTCCGCGGGATAGCCGTCATCGTATCCGCCGGAAAGCTTGGAGGTGTAGCTCCCGCCAGGGATACTCTCGTCGTCGCGCTGTGGTCAGGTTCCGGTGCCGACTTATTTGGCAAGGGCAGTATGCCTCCCGACCTAGGGCCATTAATGCTTTCATCGACGAGGGTAGTAGGAGTGTTGATCGACGAGGGAAGATCAGCTGAATTAGCCGGTGGTTTTAGAACACGGAGCCCGGAATTGTCGTGGTTGCGGGAAATATCGGATATGGTAGTCATATCGTCAGATGGTCAAATGGTAGCTGAGCTGGTTTCAACTCTGGCTTAGACAGCCAGGTGAGTGAACCCGCCAACCAGATGGCCCGCATCGCCTTTTGTGGGCGAGCGGCTAGCTCGGCTGACGAGGTGCGATTGTGGACGTTGCCGGTTAGCGGGTTATACAACGCTAGTTTGCTGGCCAGCGTACCGGGTTTGTGTGATCAGGGGGAAACGGCTACCCTTGTGTAGCTGTTTCTGGAGTACAAGGGGGTTGACGAGGGGCATTCAGGGGCGAAGTATTCACAGAAAACACTTGCAATCGTCTCTAATCATTGCTAGTGCAACAGGTAAAGCGTTTATGTAGTGATGTTACGAAAATGCATCAACAAAAAGGGTGGGGGAAAATGAAATTTGATCGTAAAGGATCTTTAGCGTTAGCGGGTGGCCTTACGGTTATGTCGATGGTGGTGGCTGCTTGTGGAAGTTCGAGCAGTTCGTCTTCGACTGCGACAACAGCGGGTTCAAGCGGCGCTTCGACTACGACCGCAGCAAAGGTGGATATCGTCGCCCAAGCGAAAGCCGAAATTGCTAAATATACTTCGGTGCCAACTTTCACTGCGCCGGGGCCGGCCATCGATACTTCCAAGCTTAGAGGGAAGACGATTTTGGTGGTTGAGCACGATACTGTAGCAAACGCACTTGTGGAAATAACCAAGGGAATTCAGGGTGCAGGTCAGCTGCTCGGCATAACGGTGGATACTTTCAATGGGCAGAGCACTGTTAGTACTATCGAGCAAGGTATCCAGCAGGGAATCAACCAGAAGGTTGGAGCAATCATCCTTGTAGGGGTGGCGACCTCTTTGGTGCCATCGTCCATTGCAGCGGCAAATGCGGCAAAGATTCCAGTAGTCGGCGTCATCACTGGTCAGCCAGACACCTCTGCGCCAGGCCAGGGATTTGGACAGGGATTGTTTGGAGCTTCAGGTCCATCCTACGTGGATCTCGGCAAGCTGGTGGCGGACACGGCAATCGTGAACTCCAACGGCAGTGCCGTGAACTCGGCCGTAATAACTTTTGACAATCCGATTGGCCCAGCTGTTATTAAAGGAATTAACTCCGTTTTTAGCAGTTGCTCTAACTGCAAGGTGCTGACTACTCAGGACATCGAGCCGCAGTATTGGCCAACCAAAGTTGCAGGCGCGGTCTCCTCGATGATTCAGGCCAATCCGAACCTGAACTACATACTCCCTGTGGCGGACACTATTGGGATCTTTGCCACGGCGGGGGTCAGCCAGTCAGGTGCCAGCGGAAAGGTTAGCGTAATCTCTGACGACGGTTCGAGTGCGGGTACTCTTGGATTGGTTCAGAAGGGTCCGATCTATCTGGCCGACCCTGGATATTCAGCTCCATGGGCTGGATGGGAAGCAATGGACCAGGCACTGCGCGCGATGAGCGGAATGCAGCCCGGGAACCCGGTTGTTCCGATTCGCTACGTGAACAAGTCGAACTTGGCCGGTTTGGATTTGAAGGATCTCACTAATGTGTTTGGCAACGCATACGTTGCGGGATATAAAGCACTGTGGGGACTCGGCTAATAGTCAATTGACGTAGTTAAGATGGCGGCACCGGTTGAATACTGGTGCCGTTTTTCTTTGCGGTTGATTCGAAACGAGTTCGGAGGGTAGCAAATTCTTGGTGAGTAAGATTTCCGCCAGGGCATAGAGATGATTTCCGAGCGTGCTTGGGGTTGGGAACGACAGTGGCTAAAGACCTATTTAGAGCGAGCGTTACTTATGAGCCGTTCCATAGCGAGATCAGAGAGTTTCCTATCCCCGAGGTAGCTGATGACGCCGGATTGCTGAGAATTGAAGCCGCCGGGGTATGCGGCAGCGATATAGCTGCCCATGCAGATATCGCACCTGAGAGAATTTTAGGCCACGAGAACGTGGGAGTAATCGAGGTCTTGGGTTCTCAGGCGGCTGAACGCTGGGGAGTGGTAGTAAATGATCGAGTGGTTGTAGAAGAATATCTTCCCTGCGGGCACTGCGATTTTTGCCAGACTACGGATTTTAGATTTTGCAGCGAGAGTGATCCAACGGTAGGGGGCGTTCGCTATGGATCAACCGGGATAGGCGTGAAGCCAGGTTTTTGGGGTGGTTTTGCAGAGTTCTTGTACCTGCATCCGCGTTCAAAATTGCACAAGGCGCCCGGGGATGTTGACCCAGACCTGTTGACGCTGGCACTTCCCCTAGGTAATGGTTTCGAATGGGCTGTGGTCGAAGGTGGGTCCGGGCCAGGCCAGACCGTTGTAGTATTTGGACCTGGTCAGCAGGGCCTCGCCTGTGTTTACGCCGCCAAGAAGGCTGGCGCGGAAAGGGTAGTGCTTTTTGGCGTTGGCAAGGATGCGCACAGGCTGAAGGTGGGCAAATTGCTCGGGGCTGACGTCGCAGTGAATATCGAAGCCACCGATCCACTGTCGTTAATCAAGGATCTCACACATGGTAGACTGGCTGACTTGGTGATCGACACAGCGCGCGGAGATACGGCCACATTGTCTAGTGCGGTTTCAATGCTGAGACAGCGCGGGAAGTATCTTTTTGCTACCGCCAGTAATGATTTGAGCGGAGTACCCCTTGGCGATGCTCAGTGGAAGACTTTGTCACTGCGCGGTATAAGAGGCCATAGCTACGCAGCAGTGGAATGGGCAATAGGCCAGATTTCCAAGGACCCGGATGTGCTCGTTAATCTGGTTTCAAAGTCATTCGGACTGGAGGATGTGGACTTGGCGATCAGGGCAACTGCTAATGAGGCAGGGCAGGACAGCGTTCACGTTTCTGTGCTGCCCTGGAGCTGACTCGGTTTGCAAAATAAGCGGACGGGCTCGGCAGTTATCCCGCGTTGAACAGGGTGCTCAGCCTAAGGTTCTGACCGGTCAATTGGAAGATCAGATATTTTTTTGTTGTGGTTATGCCTTGGTATTTCATGCCTTTTGGAATGGAGGGAATGTCAACTGGCACGGGCGCCACGCTGGCAAAAACCGAGGAGGCGGGAGCTGTTCTGCCCAAGGCGTTAACCGTTTCAGGTGTCAGAAAAAGCTGGCTGTTCTTGAGTTCTATCTTGGATATGACGACGAGCGGTATCTGTTGCCCCTGGTAGGTTATCCGATTGCTTGTTGCGATCTCGTTGTTGCCAGCGTAGTAGATCGAAGCCCCATTGCTAGATCCGCTCTGGAGCGTAGCATTTAAGTCCGAGTATGCCAACGAGAGAGTGCCGGAAACTGCTGAAGCCTTGGTCGTACTTAGCGACGCGCTGCTTCCGGGGTCGTTTCCCGTGAGTCCTGTCAGATGAAGATTGAGCGCTGCATTTCCGAAGATTCCAATCCGGGACTGTGAAGCGGAAATGACTGCGCTAGCGTGTGATCCCAAAAGTGCTGACAGTGGAGTTTGCGGTGGAAGCGACACGTTTACTGGCGAGTTGAAGCAAAATCCCGGGGGCACTGAGGATGCGTCAAGACAGGTGTCGTGATTGATCAGCTTGCTTGCAAAAGCGCTTTGCGACGATTTGTTCCGAATAAAACCCGCGCCGCCAATTAGGATTCCTATTACCAAACCGACTGCGAGTCCCTTGGCAGCAAAATTTAGCTTAGACCTGGTAGTCTCAAGGTCGTCCAGGCTGTCGGTTGCGACTTCATCGGTTTGATCGTGCTCATTGAAACCTGCAATCTCATCGAAGTCTCCAGGGGTGGACTCAGCAATGGAATTTAGCGGAGTACCATCTGGCACCTTGCCTAGCTTTGTGTTTTCCGGGTCGTGCTGCTCCAAGTTCTGGCTACCTTTAGATAATTAGTTGTCTTGTATAACGTAGTTGTGTAAAGCGTTTTTCTCGACCATAGACTTATCGATGACACAGCCGGGCCGGATGTGTCTGCAAAATGTTGCATAATTGGAATCAAATGCGTGAATTGTCGGCATAACACCCCCAACTGGAGTTGTGACAGGAAAAGAATGGCTACTCATTCAGAAGAGTTCGAGCAGAGCCAACAGCCCCTTGATGGTGCGGTATTGAGATTGCTCGATAATTCCGACCTATCTGGAGCGGCACCAGCGACGCTAGGGAAAAGGGAACGCAATAAGCTTCATACTTTGCGTTCTATTTACCAATCCGCACTATACCTGTTTGACAGGCAAGGATTCGATCGTACAACTGTCGAGGACATAGCACTTCGAGCCGGGGTTACGCCCCGGACGCTATTCAACTATTTCCCCACCAAGGAATCTATAGTTTCGTTTCCGCTAGGGCACCTTGGCCGCTCGTTGAGTTCGCTAGTCCGAACAGCCGATCCGTCTCTAAATCCTCTTGAAGCGCTGGCCGATGGCATCATGAAGCTTTTCATCGAGGTATCACGGACGCCAAGCTTGTCCAATGCTCTCAGGCTTGGATACAAGGTGGTAAACAGCACGCCCAGTCTAGGGGAACTTAATTTAGCTCGCAGATCCCAGCTGTACCTGGTTGCATGGAAGGCTCTTATGGAGCGCGGTGTGGATCCCGATTCGCAGAGCCTAAGGGCTGCATCGTCAGGCATCGTGGCCTGTTCGCTCGCAACCATGTTTTCGTGGCTTGAAGCCGACATGAACTTTTCCTTAGTGGACCTGACAAAGACGGCTTTTGCGATCATGTCGCAAGATCTTAATTCGTGACCTGGAGGGACCAAGAGAACTGAAAACCGGGGAGGCACGTTATTTGAGAGCTGAGCTGATCCTATCGAAGATCTCCTCTAGGATTTCCGGCTGAGTGGCGAAATTTAGCCGAGCCCAGCCGTCACCCGGCTTGCCGAAGTCGGAACCCGGACTGAGCGCGACGTGGCCTTCTCGAAGAAGGTACTCCCCTGGAGCAGTTGCGGCTTTGGTGTCGCGGAAATCGAGCCAGCCAAGGTAGGTACCTTGGGGTGCAAGATAAGTGATGCCAAAGCTATTCGTGCGGATGAATTCGTCGAGCATTTCACGGTTTCTCTCGAGGGTAGCCATGGTTGATGCCAGCCAGGAGTCACCTTTTTGCCACGCGGTTGTCGCAGCTATTAAACTCAGATTCGAAATAGAGCCTCTCGCCGGAGCATCGTAACGCTCATATCGAGCCTTCAGCTCTGCGGAACCGAAGTGAACCACGCTGCACCTTAGTCCCGCAATATTGAATGATTTGGTCGCTGAATTCATCGTAATTACGTTCACTGCAAATTCTGGAGAGATTGAGGCGAATGGAATATGGTAGTTGGGTTGGTAGACGACATCGCAGTGAATTTCATCGGCGACCACCAGCACATTGTGTCTAGCGCAGATATTTGCTACCTTGACTAGTTCCGTTTGGGTAAATACTCGTCCGGTCGGATTATGAGGAGAACAAAGCAGCAGAAGTGTGGTGCGCGGGTCACTCGCAAGAGATTCCAGCTCGTCAAAGTTTATCTCCCAGGAATTATTCAATTTGATGAGCGCGTTCTCCAGCAGATTGCGTCCAGTATCTTCAACCGAGTGCAGAAACGGGGGATAAATGGGTGTCTGGACAATGACGCCGTCGCCCGGCTCAGTCAGTGTCAGCAGCGAGATTACAATGCTCTGCACGACGTCGGTGGCAACCAGGCCCAGATCGGGGTCTAGCGGAGTGTTGAACTTGTCAAGATACCGATCGGAAAAGGCGTCAATGAATTTCGCCTCCAGATCTGCGCACGGATAGCCCAGATCTCCACATTCGATTCGCTGATACAAGTCGCTGGCTATCGCGGGCGCAATGCCTAAATCCATATCTGCAATCCATGCCGGCAAGACATCCCTGGAGTATTTCATCCATTTTGTGCTCGTAGATCTTTTGCTGCGAATTTCATCTTCACATTGAGACATTTGAAATCTTTCCGTATCGGTTTTGATACCAGAATAGTTGTACCTAAATATCAGGGAGTAATCCCGGATCGGCAAAGTCAAGTATCTAGGTTGGCTTTCATCTCTGGCGCCAGTTTCACACGGTGGATCTGGTCTCTCTGAAGCAGTGCGACGACAGTGCCTACCAGGAGCATGATTAGGGAGGCAACTATCCCGAGCCTGATGCCTTGCGAGGTATCGGATATGGCTCCGACGCTTATCGGGCCAATAATCTGCCCAAAAGCAATTGCTGTTGTAAAGACGCCTATGGCACTACCTACGAGGTGTTGTTCGAGATTCCTCTGGGCAAGAATTGTATAAGAAGTGGCCACTGACATGATAGAGGATCCGAACAAAAATGCCGAGATCATCAGAATCGGGAAGTTTCTGGTGACAAGTGTTAATGCAGTGCCGACCGAGGCCACAAACAAGACCGCGGCAAGTCCGGTTCCGCCTTTGAGCCGTGCCAGGATGCGGCCCCAAATCGGACCCGTCAGCATGGCCGATATCCCAAGCATTGCCCAGAACCAGGCGATGGCCGTGCCTCCGCTTCCTTCCGCGGTCAGGAATGCGATTAGAAAGGTAATGAATGATATGTAGCCAGCTCCAAACAGCGCCGAGGTTATTATTGATGGCTCCAGACCTCTGATTGGGAATTTTTGAGCTGTTTTTCTACTCTGCCTAGGGGGTTCAATGAGGTGTCTGGTTTGTGGGATTGTCAGCGCGGCACTTAAAAAGCAGAAGGCAGCCATGATTGCCCATCCCCACTGCCAATGGGATTGACCGAAGTGCGCGAATAGTGGTCTGAGGGCAAGTCCGGAAACGACTATCCCGGTTCCGGCACCTGCATAGTAAATTCCGGATGCGGTAGCGGAAGCTTTATGTCCGAGATGAGACGAGCTGGCGGAAATCAGGCTGCCGCCAGTCACAAAGGTTACACCACCACAAAGGCCGGACAGTGCGCGCGCAGCGACGAGGACCGTGAAATTCGATGACGAGCCCGACAGTAGTCCCATTACAGCCAGCAGCACGATCGATGCGCCGAATGTTTTTTTGGCCCCAAATCTATTTGAATAGGTTGTTGCGGTGAATGCGCCAAAAAGGTAGCCGAGTGCGTTGACGGTGTTGAGAGTCCCTAGTTTTTGATAATTCCAATGCAGGGCTGACTCCATTGCGGGAAGTATCAGCGAATATGAGAATCTTGCAAACCCGAGGCTCGATGCCGACGCCAATGCCATGGCGCCAGATCTCAAATAGATGTGGTCGGTAGCTGTATTTGCAAAAGGGGCGCTCGTGGTTTTAATTTCGTCCTCATCCCCTCAATATCGCAGCAGCATTCCCGCAACTATATTGCGGCGCTGCCAAGATTGCGCGATGCTTGAAGATCGATGTCAGCAAATGCGGAAGCTTTTTGCTTGATTCAGGCGTAAATGTAGTCACACGCAATTCCCCCCATATGCACGCAGCTTGGCTGAATCTCGACTTCTGAGAATTCGCAGCTGGAACTAACCTACCTAAAAGGCTGCTCAAGTTTATACCTGTAGGACCGAGCTATATATAATCCGCATTATTACTTTCTGTCATGCAGAATAGGCGAAAGTATCAAAGAAAGAAATTATGAGGACCCTTGATCTGCGGCGAACAGCTTTCATGGCCGATGACGGTTTGACGAGCTGTTTAAGTGAAATAATTGATAAGCACCTGAGCCCTTTTGTACTAGTTAATCTAGGGAGAGGGGAGTGGTGGGGTCGCCGGAAAGCACGTGGTAACACTAATTCGCCACTATTATTGATCGGCACGCGAGATGAAGTTTGGAGTGTTATTTAGTGACGTTGACAGAAATGTATGGGCGTTTACGTGCTCTAGTGGAGCGATATCCATGGCTCGCACCAAAACGCCGTGCCGGATCAAAGGTAATCCATTTCTGGAATCAGCTCGCGATAGCGTTGGTAGTGTATTTCGGATATGAGGCTACCTCAGAATTATCCGGGGGATCCAAGAAACGTGCCGTAGCTAATGCTCTGAAAGAGGTTCAGGTCGAGAAGGCGTTTCATGTCTTCAACGAGCAGGAGATACAGCAATTCTTTGTTCGGCATTTTGTTTGGCTGATTAAGTTGTCCGATCTGTTCTATGTCACGGTTCATTTTGTACTCCCAGTTTTAGTGCTAGTCGTTTTGTTTAGGAAATTTCCGGAACGTTACCTGGTATGGCGCAATGTAATGGCGGTTATGAACGTAATCGCGTTGGTAGTATTTGTGATTTTTCCAGTGGCGCCTCCTCATTTGCTTCCGCCCCAGTATCATTTCATCGACACGCAGTCAGTCATAGGTGGTGCCGGATCGCTAGATGCGACCCTGATGGCTGACGCCGGGAATCTTTACGCAGCTATGCCGAGTTTGCACTTTGCCTGGGCAATTTGGTGTGCTTGGGCATTGGCTCCGGTCGTCAAAAATAAGTGGGTGCGTCGTGCGTTGATTGCGGATCCCTTTGTGACAACATTTGTCGTCATTGTCACCGCGAATCATTTTTGGATTGACATTGCCGGAGGGATGTTGCTTTTTGTCGTCTCTGGCGCAATGTTCAATGCGTTTTCCGTGAACCATTCACCCGAGACTGTCTATAGTCAGTCCTCCAAGCCCTAAGCAGTGCGATTCCAGTTGGTCACGGCTACATGGCGATGACCAAATACCCAGGCAGAATTCAGATAATCGCGTGCGCCTAAAATAGATATTATGTCAAGTTAGCTCAAACGGTAGTAAGAGGTTCCCGGGCGCGTCCTACCCTGCCAAAAGATTTAGCCTCGGAGATTCGGATTGATTTCTCGGCCGCTTGATTGCGACAGTCAGATTTACTGCATCATTTGAGTTGATGGCGATTCACGTAGTCTCGGATGGAATGAACCCCTTGCGTGGCATTGAACCCCAGCTACGGTCTGATCTGCGAAGCGCCTGGATCACTCCTTCGAGGCGCCAATACGCGTGCATTTGTCTGTATCCGAAGTTTTCAACGAGCGCCGAGATGATTGTCTGGAAAAGAAAGCGCCACTTGTCGTAGCGATGATAGGACACCTCTTCTATGAAAATGGAAAGTATTGATAGCAAGATTCCATAAAAGATGGCCACGGTGAAGAAGAGACCTGCGAAGTAGAAATTGACAAAGTGGAATATCAGGGCGACTATCAAGGTAACGAAGCCTGTGAGTTCGACAATTGGCCCTAAGACTTCAAAGAGAAGGAAATATGGAACCGCGAGAAGACCGAGCGTTCCATATCGCGGGTTCATGAGCAGGGTTGGGTTGCTCCATAGTGTTTCAAGCAGCCCCCTCGACCATCTTCTGCGCTGGCGTCTTAGGACCGCGACGGATTCCGGTACTTCGGTCCAACAGACCGGCTCGGATACAAAAACTATTCGGTAAGGTGTCTTGTTTTTTCGCATGTATTTGTGAAGTCTGGCCACTAGATCTGCATCTTCTCCGATGGAACCCTGGTTGTAACCCCCGATATCTATGATTACGTCTTTGCGAAAGACTCCAAAAGCTCCTGATATTATCAGCAAAGCTCCCAACTTGGACCATCCGGTTCTGCCGAGCAAAAACGCGCGCAAATACTCGACCACCTGCATGCGAGCCAGCCAATTGTTTGGCATTCCGACCTCGGTTATTCGTCCCCTATACGCAGCGCATCCATTTGAGGGCCGTATTGCTCCCCCAGTTGCTACAACCCGTTGGGGATCGTCGACAAATGGCATCGTTACTTTAATCAGTGCATCTTCGTCGAGAACGGCGTCTGCGTCGACAATGCATAGGAGCGGATATTTGGCGATGTTGATTGCCGCGTTCAGCGCATCTGTCTTTTGGCCGATGGACTGCTTTCGTATAACCGTTACATCGTCAAGTCCTTTGGCGATATGGACTGAGTCAATGTGGCCAATGGTGGGCACCAGTTCCGGCACTAGCATTGGTATCTCTACGAGGTCGAATGCATCGCGGAGCCTTTCGAAGGTCAGGTCGGTAGACCCGTCGTCCACGATAACCAATTCCAGCTGGGGATAGTCAAGTGACAGTACTGCCCTAGCGCTTTCAACTATTCCCGTTTCCTCGTTGTGGGCAGGAATTAGAACAGACACCGGAAGGGTTACTGGGCTCTTGAGGGCGTCCTGAAATCCGGAAAAGGGCTTTCTGCGGAAGTAGTCGCCCAGGTTGATTGCAGCGACTGTAATCAGAATTAGATAAATGGAATTGAGGGCTAGGAAATAACCCAAACCGATCCAGTTAAGTCCTGTGAAAATCTCGGAAAGCGTTGACATAAAAGTTGCCTGGATCACCTTCAGCTCTCGGATGGATTTCTAGCTTTACCAACCATTCTTGCTGCCGCGCGGGCGAGAACCTCTTTGGCATAGGGTGCGCCTGGCGAGCCTGAGCTTGCGATTTGGTCCAAACACTCAATTCCCACCGGCCCCATTTGGGAAACCGCCTTTGCCGCAGCAAGGGAAATTTGATAGTCGTCCTCTCCGATGAGTTTGCAGATCAGCATTGCCACTTCTCTCCCTCCAATCGCGGCAAGCGCTCCGCAGCTCACAGTTCTGAGGCCTACAGGATTGTCGCTCTCGATGCATCTTGTCAATGATGCAATTGCACTTGGGCTCCCAATCCTGCCCAATGCTCTGGCGCATCGTATTCTGACGTCAAGAGACGGATCGTTTGCAAGCAGTTCACTCAGTGTGGCAGTGAACTTGATTGCGCCCATCAATCCCAGGAATTCCGCTGCCACCTCTCTTTGCCGCTCCCCTGCTGCCTGCAATCCGTCTCCGACAAGATCCTGAGCTGAAGAACCGATTCGCATCAGGGCTACCAAGACCGTACTAAAGGGCAGTGACCGCCGTCTGTTATCCAACCCGGATAGTAACGAGGGAACAGATTTAGCATCTCCCAGTTGGCCAAGGCTTCTTGCGGCTGTGATCCTTACGTCTCTTTTGCGGTCGCGTAGCATTGCTTCAAGGGGCTTTCTAGCCTGCGGCGAGCCAACATGGCCAAGAAATGTGGCGGCTCTGCAGCGGCCGAGGTAACCACTTCTAGTCGTTCGCCTGATAGCCTGCTCTACTGTTCCCCGGGACTCCAGAAATGAAACCAGAATATCCTTTGCGCTACCCTTCACCTTGGAAAGCATTGCCTCTGAAAGCTCTCCGAGCTCGGTCGATCTGGATGTTTTTAGCTGACGCAGTTCGCTGGGGTCTAAATCCTCGCTTACGAATTTTACGAAGAGCTGTCGGAGCTGGGCTCGATTAGCAAGAGATCGTATCTCGCTGTGCGTCCTTACCAACCGGATAATGCCAGTCGCGATGAGCATCAGCACAATCAGCGTGGACAACAGCAGAACACTTGCTATTAGAGCGAAGCGCATGGACTCTAGGCGTCTCTTGCAAGGACAGCTTGGACTCTGCTTAAAAGTTCCCGAGGACTGAATGGCTTTGTCATATAGTCTGTGGCTCCTGCGGCAAATCCGCGCTCGGTGTCCTGCTCCATTGACTTGGCCGTAAGCAGAATTATTGGCACCTTGCTTAGATCGGGGTCCTTCCTGGCTTCCAGGGTCACATCTATTCCAGAGTGAAATGGCATCATCACGTCAAGTATCATCAGGTCAGGGTGGACTTCTCTAGCCATTTCTAGCGCTGCTTTGCCGTCCGCAACGGCAGTCACGTCGTATCCGGACTGGGTCAGCTTGTAATTAACCAGCTCGACAATATCCTGGTCGTCGTCAGCTATTAGTATCTTCGTCATACATGGTCCTCTGTTGTCCTGAAAAAGATATTCCAGAGTTATAGCGCACTGAAGCTCCGTATGTTGGGATGTCCGAAACCTTAATGCCTTTCATCTTCAATCCAATCACATTATGTTACAAGCGGCATAAGCACCCCTGCCATCAGGGATCAGGTTTCAATCTCGATTGCGCTGCCGTCGGAACCGCGAAGTTCCGGTTCGTCTTGTGCCAAAGGCAGTCGAATCTTGAAAGCCGTGCCTTTCCCTACTTCAGAGGTCACACTTATTGTTCCGCCATGCTGTTCAACTACAGCCTTGATGATGATCAAACCAAGGCCGGTACCCTGCACTGCATTTTCACGCGCGAGGGAGGTTCTGTAGAACTTCGTAAACAGGTTTTGAATTTCGTTCTCTGGAATTCCCACACCGCTGTCTGCGACGGTAAGCACCAACGAGTCTCCCTCCGTATCCGCAGTTAGGGAGATTGTGCCGTCTATTGGAGTGAATTTAATGGCGTTTGAAAGAAGATTCAAAAGCACCCGCTCTATCAAGTTGACATCTAAGCTGATATCCGGAAGCCTGTTTAGGGTGTTGATTTTGAAATCGATATTTTTAGCCTTCATTTGAGGCATTACAGTCTCTGCGGTCCGCATCAGAATAGGAGTTATGTGGGTGCGAGATTTAGTCAGCTGAAGATTCCCCGACTCGATTCTCGATGTCGTGAGGATATTGTCGATCAAATCCAACAGGCGCTTGGCATTTCTGTCAATTGCATCAAGCATGCGCGAATAAATATGTGCAATCTTACCTTCATTGAGGTCGTCCTGTAATAATTCAAGATATCCTACGATGCTCGTGAGCGGAGTGCGAAGTTCATGGGAAACCGATGCTAGGAAGAATTCTTTGGACTCGTCGAGTTGCTTCATTGCAATTAAGCTCGCTCGCTCTTGCTCGTAAAGTCTCACGGCGGTCAGCGTTGCGGCCAACCCGCTTGCCATGGTTTTTGCGACCTGAATGTCCCTGTCGGACCATACTCGGGATTTGCCGTCCATGGCAGCTACAAGAACGGCTTCAGGACCTTGACTTCCAAGGACGGGAGCGGCGAGAAATGCGCCTAGGCCGGTGCGCAGCACATTGGACCGGGTCTGATCTGACAGGCGATCGTCATTTGCAACGTCGTTGACGGCGATCACTAACCCTTTTTGAAGACTGTCGCGAATGGCTCCTGGCTGCAGGAATACGGCTGTTCGTTCTCTGCCGAGCGTCGAACTGCCGATCCTTTCGTTGGATGAAATCCCAGTAGTAGAGTACCATTCGCATATAACTTGTCCAGGCAAACCTTTTTCAATTGCCCGAACCACGGTGCGGTCAGCTTTCAGTGCCGGACCCATGCCGCTCACCGTCTGTTGAAATGCCGAGGCGACATCAAGATTGCTGTGAAGCGCGTTCGCAAGTTCCTCGCGCAGAGAGCGTTCGAGTTCGAGTCCCTCGCGGAGCTCCTTTTCCTTTGCATACTGACCGGCTAGCTGGGAGATTAGAGACTCTTTCTCCTTTGCCATGCTGTTGATTGAAGCTGCTAGAATATTTTCTTCAGCAAGGTCACCGATTGGCGCTCTCACGTTGGTTTCACCTGCCTCGAGCTTGGAAAGCGTTTCGGTTAGCCGCGTAAGCAGAGATTCCATTTTCAGCCTGGTTGAGTTTGCGCGGCGAAGCCCAAGTGCAAGTCCACCCAAGAAGATCAAAAGCGATGCAGATATTGTGAGAACTGCTATCGTGTGCAATCGGTTCTGGTCTTGCGTGAGTTCCTTGGAAAAAAGCAACTTTGTCGCGTTGTAATCCGATTCGAAGTTATTGAGAGCGGGATTGATTGTTGCCTGGATGTGGTTAATCAGGCTTGAGGACAACTGACTTGGCTGTACAGCCAACGCCGAGTTTGTATATAACTTGAAAAGGGCTTGGGCTGCGGAATTCTCTTTTTGCAGGACTCCTGAGTTTCTCTCCTTTTGATTCTCAAGCGCTTGAGCGGAATTTAAATTTTCCTGGTAGGAAGCCCGATCATGCTGGAAAATTGTCAGATACGAGGTGTCTCCGGTTCGCATGAAGTTCGTTGCGCTGGAATCCAATTCCAGAACTTCTATCAGCATGCTGTTGTTACGTGATATAAGGGGTTGCAGGCGGTTCACCAAGGCAGAATTTGATGAATTGGAGTAGATCAGCGCTCCGGTTCCCACTCCACCCATAACCAGCAGTATGAGCGTTAACGCCAGAAATGTGCTGCGAAGATCCCGGGCTAAGGAATTTTTTGGCAGCCACTTAAACAAACCCGTAATCTGGCTCGGGAAAACTAGACGAATCCCAGGCCGCATTAATTTGTGATTGGATGCCTTATTATCCATGGAGAGCTACGCCCTTCTCCCGCTCGTTGAGCCATTCCTATGCTAAATTTCATCGGTTTTGCATTTGCGCGGGCACTTGTCCTTTAAATCTCCACGTCTGCAGCGGAAATGCAACACAAGTTTGCTGCGAAAAGATGATCGCGCAAAAAAGCATTTACCCTACTGTGATTCCTGGTACTCCAAAAATGCCTCGAATGCCCGCGGCCCATATACGGTTCCCGGACCGCCGCTGAGCATGATTGCGATACCCAGCGCCTCTGCAACTTCGTCTCTTGATGCACCCTGGATTGCGGCGGCTCGTGCGTGGCTTGATATGCAACCGTCGCATTTGTTTACCACCGAGATTGCGAGGGCCATGAGCTCCTTGATCTTCTTCGATAAAACGCCTTCGGCCATGGCTGCCGCGTGCAGCTGGGAGTACCCTTTTAGCACGTCGGGGATTTCAGATCTTAGCTCTCTGGCCGGACCGCGCAACTCTTCGGCAATTTGGTGGTATTTGTCAGCCATCTTGTCTCCTTAGTGATTTCAGTGCTGCAAGTGTCAGGATCTCGCCTAAAGCGTCAGTCTCCCTAGGTCTGCCGCTGCTATTAACGCCTGCTTCAACCTGGGAGCTGCATATCCCCCAGGTAGTTACCAGGAAAATCATATCAATTGCAAGATCTTCAAAACCGCGCGGGACAAAATCTATTTCAAAAACTCGATCGTGGCTGATCGACAACTGTCGCGCCGAGGAAGTGTCGTTATCTATGTGAAGGAAAACCGATCACCTTTGGCCGGGAGCCCCGGGCACTTCCTTGCGACAGCTGTGGAGTAAGCGTTGAGGATAGAATGACTAGATATGGATGATCGGCCTACCGACTTAGAGGATTCTGGCATCACCGACAAGATCATCAATGGGCGCTATGAGTTGTTGTCCAAAATAGGCGCCGGCGCTATGGGCTATGTCTACAAAGCCCATGATCTAAAGCTGGATCGGGAGATCGCGATCAAGGTTTTGAAGGACAGTGTTGCCGACGATCAGGTACTGCGCGCCAGGTTCGAAAGAGAGGCACGAGCTGCTGGGAGACTGTCCCAGCATGCGAGTGTAGTGACCATCTTTGATGTTGGTGAGTCCAAGGGCCAGCCTTTTATCGTCATGGAGCTGGTTTCTGGAGGTACTCTATCATCTCGAATGAAACATGGACGCATTCCGATCTCCGAAGCACTGTTCATTACCCGCCAGATACTGGACGCGTTGGCATTTGCGCATGCTAACGGTATAGTTCATAGGGATATCAAGCCCAGTAATATCCTCATTGCCGATACCGGTGAGGTCAAGTTGGGTGATTTTGGCATTGCTAGCGTCTACGAAGGTACAGGTACCCAAGACCTAACCCTCAGTAGCCAGGTAATTGGTACGCCTGCGTATCTTTCGCCGGAAAGAGTTGAAAGCAAACCGGTAACTCCCAGCTCGGACCTGTTCGCCGTCGGGGTGATTCTCTATGAAATGGTCACTGGAGAGAGGCCGTTCAAAGGAGACTCGCCGATCGCAACCATGCTCGCCGTGAGGTCGGGTATTTTTCTATCGCCAGAAATAATCAATCCCGAGATTCCGAAAGAGCTCACCAAAGTGATTGTCCGCTCCCTTGCTCGCTCACCTGAAGCGCGCTATCTCAGCGCAAAGCACATGTCTTCTGCGCTTGATTTCGAGCGCGATCCTGAAGGTACCGCTCTTTTGTCTACCCAAGATATCGGCGCTGTCTGTTTCAGTTCGAGTTCTGCAACTGCTGCGGATGAGATGGTTGCCGCACCTTTGGCGGCAACTGTTCCGTTGGCTGGCGAGCACTGGAATGACCAGACAAATATAGATTATTCAGACACGAAGACCCTCGAGGGCAAATCTTCACCAAGAATGGCTCTGGCACTTCTTGCCGGCCTGCTAATTGGCGCATGGCATCGAGTCGCGGGGTCGATCACCAGGAAATTGCAAGATAGCTCTCACGGACGCTATCGAACTCCAGTGGTAGTGATAACGGCGGCGATCGCGACTTTCCTTCTAGTGAGTTTCTTGTTGTTGAGAAATGGCTCGCTTCCTAAGGCTAGCCCGAACCTGACTCCGCCGTTTTCGCAAATCGTTACTACTACTACCACCACTACTACCCTGCCGCCGACAACTACGTCTGCTCCAACCACCACCCTTGCCGCGATACCCAAGCCCGCCCAATTTGGACACGGCAAAAAAGGTCACTGAGATATTTCGCCACCCGTCTCCCTGAGTTGTAGCCCAAATGGCTCTGTGGTGCGCTGAAAATTCCCCAACCTGAGCGGCCCTACCCGTCCAAAATGGCACCCAGCTCGCGCAATCAATAACTGGTAGATGAATAGGGAGATCAGTCTTTGGCCATGGTTTCCGAGACATCAAAGGTGGGGATCAGAGTTCTTGCGGCTCTTGTCTCATCCAACCGGGTTACAGGCGTTTGCGTGGGTGCTTGGTGAACCTCGAATTTCCCGTCGGGCGTTCGAGAAAGCTCAGCAATGCTTTCAAGAGCGCTTGCAAGGGCCTGTAAGGTCTGGAGTGATTCAGTTTCTGTCGGTTCGAACATCAACGCCTCTTCGACGACGAGAGGAAAGTAAACCGTGGGAGCATGAAATCCGAATTCCAGCAACTTCTTGGCAACCTCGATTCCCCGAATCCCAGTCTCCTTTTTCAGTCGCGAAGCAGAAGCGACAAACTCATGCATGCAGGTCACGTCGTGCGCAGCCGGATATGAATCAGATATCTTCTTGCGCAACCAGTTTGCATTCAACACTGCCGTCTGAGAAACCTCAGTCAACCCCTGGCCTCCGCAGTACTTCATGTAGGCGAGAGCGCGTATAAAGATCAAGGCGTTTCCGTGGAAGGAATGGATCCTTCCAATCGACTTGGGCGGTTGTATGAAGCCGAATTTGTCAGATCCATTCGGATTGACACCCACTACCGCGGGCTTTGGCCCCGGCAGGAAGTCTGCTAGATGCCGTGATACGGCAACTGGACCTGAGCCCGGTCCCCCACCGCCGTGGGGAGTTGCAAAGGTTTTGTGCAGGTTGGAATGAACGATATCGAACCCCATATCTCCAGGGCGTACGATTCCCATAATTGCATTGAGATTTGCGCCATCGTAATACAGAAGGCCACCAACTTCGTGAACTGCGCGGGAGATCTCGAGAATGTCTTTTTCAAATAGTCCGAGAGTATTGGGATTTGTGAGCATCATTCCCGCAGTGTCTTCGTCAAGAAGCGACTTCAGCGCATCTAGATCAACTAGTCCATCTGAACCAGATTTCACCGTGATTGGGTGAAAACCAGACAGTGTGACGGATGCAGGGTTGGTCCCATGGGCCGAGTCCGGGATTATGACATTTTTTCGCGGTCTGCCGAAATCCTTGTGATAGGCCTTCATGATCAACAGGCCGGTTAGTTCACCTTGAGCTCCTGCTGATGGTTGCAGCGTCGCTTCTGCCATGCCGGTTATCTCGGTGAAATAAGTTTCAAGAGTGACCATGAGTTCAAGCCAACCTTGAATTGTCGATTCGGGCTGATTGGGGTGAATATTGGCTAGCCCGGAGATTGCAGCGGAAACATCAGCGAACTTAGGGTTGTATTTCATCGTGCACGAACCTAAGGGGTAGGCACCGAGATCTACTGAAAATTGCCTGTGCGTCAGCCTGGTGAAATGCGCCACCAGATCTCGCTCCGAAACCTCAGGCATTTCCGCGTCTTGGTCTCTAAGCAGATATGAGGGAACCGTAGCCGAGGGCTCCTTCAGGGGTATGCCAGATGTTCTAAACGATGCCGCAGTTCTTCCCGGAACAGAGAGTTCAAAGATTGTCGGCTCAGCCACTCGGCCGTCCATTAGCGGGATTGAACTTGCCCTTGCGCCTGGTTGTGGTGTCCAGCCCATCTATTTCACCACTCTCTGTAGTGCATCCACGAAGGCCTCTATTTCTTTGGCGGTCCTTTTCTCGGTAACGCTAATCAATAGCGAGCCTTCTGCGTCGGAGCCTTCAAACCCATGCCTGACGGGGATGCCGGCGAGAAAACCTTCTTCGAGCATGCGATCTATTAAATCCTCAGCTGGAATTGGTGTTTTGACCGCGAATTCGCGTAGCGTAGGCGCGTCGGATACCGGACGATACGCCGGTCCGGATTCGAGCAGTCGTTCCTTCATAAACTCAGTGCCTGAATAGCACCTTTTGGCTAACTCTTTGATTCCGGATTTCCCAAGCCATGACATTTGTATCGCAATCGTTATTGCGATAAGGGTTTGGTTAGTGCAGACATTGGAGCTGGCTTTTTCCCGCCTTATGTCCTGCTCTCTGGTGCGAAGAGTTGTGACGTATCCTTTGGTGCCCAAGCTGTCTAAGGTTTCTCCGACCAGCCGTCCCGGAAGCAATCTGACGTATTCATTCTTAGTTGAAAATAGTCCCACGTATGGGCCTCCAAAATTGAGTCCAACTCCAAATGCCTGGCCTTCAGCAACTGCCACATCGGCGCCCAGCGAACCTGGCGATTTGATCAGAGCTACGGAGACTGGGTCATAGACGATGACGATGCGAACATCGTTTTGAACCGCAAACTCCGTGATCGATCTCAAATCCTCAATGATCCCAAGGTAATTCGGGTATCCTACGACTATTACTCCTGGTATCGGTTCGGGAGCAGATGCCCAATTGGTGACGCCCCTTGTCAGCGCGACTTCAATAATTTCATGGTTTGTCCCGGCGGAAAAGGTATTGACGACCTCTCTGAACGATGGGTTTATCCCTTGGCTCATCCAGACAATTCGATTCTTCTTTTGTGCAACACAAAGATTTATAGCTTCTACCAGGGCTGAGGCGCCGTCGTAGAGTGACGCGTTAGCAATTGGAAGTCCTGAAAGCCGCGAAACTAGAGTTTGATACTCAAAGAGAGCCTGCAGCACGCCTTGGGCAACTTCGGGCTGATATGGGGTATAAGCGGTCATGAACTCCGATCTTGAAGCCAATGCCACGGTAGCGGAAGAGACATCATGGTCATAAGCTCCGCCTCCAGCGAAGCAAACGAGATCGCGCGAAACCGGCAGATTCCTCCCGGCATATAGTTCGATATCGTCCAGCACATCCGGCTCGGAAATACCTCCGGGAAGATTCAGCCCGCCTTTCGCTAAGCGGATTGAAGTTGGAATCTCATCAAATAGATCCTCCACGGACGACAATCCAAGAAAGTCCAGCATTTCTTTCACCTCGGCCGAGGTGTGCGGAATGAAACTTGTCAATTATTTCCACCTACTTGGTTGATCTGATATTGGGTTCGATTTAATGGCCGTTGAGAAGGACTGTCGCCAACACTATTTCGCATAGGCCTTCTTTACGAATGGAAGCTTGACGATTTCTACTGATATTTCCCTTCTCTTTGACTCTACGATTACTTGCTGGCCTGGTAAACAATCGGGTTCGACGAATCCCATAGCGATGCCAACTTGAAGGACTGGCGAATAGTTCCCAGAGGTGGTAAATCCTATTTGGAGTCCATTCCGACTGATTTGAAGACCTTGCCTAAGAGGTTGTCTTGTATTGCCCTTTAGACCGATCAGTTTGCGCGTCAAGCCGTGTTCCATCTCCCTGACGAGAGCTTGCTTGCCCAGAAACTGCGGTTTTGAGAAAGCTACCACCCACCCAAGACCAGCTTGGAGCGGGGTGATCCCCTCTCCAAGCTCATGTCCATACAGCGGCAATCCAGCCTCGAGACGGAGGGTATCCCTTGCTCCGAGACCTGCCGGGGTCGCTCCGAGATGGACGAGTTCTTCCCACAAGGCCGGCGCCACCTCATTTGGAACAGAAATTTCGACTCCGTCTTCTCCGGTGTAGCCGGTTCCCGCAATGAAAATTTGCGTTCCTTTATAAATTCCATTTGTCACGCCAAAGTGTGGAACCTCTGCGGCTTGGGGGAGCAAAGGGTACGCGAGCGAACGGGCCCGGGGTCCCTGGAGCGCGATCATAGCGCGATCTCCTGTCACATCGGTCCCAGGGATGGCAGCTAGCACTCTTGACGTATTTGAGGCGTTTGGCATGATTTGAAAGGCATGTTGGCCAGTCCACCAGACAATGATGTCATCGTTCACGGCGCCTGTTGCATCGTCGAGGAGATGAGTATACTGCGCTCTGCCTGGTGATATCTTTTCGAGGTCATTGGTGAGTGTCTTTTGAAGCAGGTCGAATGCCTGGGGTCCTTCTAGCCTGACCGTTCCCAGGTGGGATACGTCGAATATTGCCACATCATTCCGTGCCGCCATGTGTTCGGCTACGGTACCGAGATGATAGGAGAGAGGCATTTCCCAGCCGCCAAATTCCACCAATTTGGCGTTGAGCTGGCGATGGTTGTTATACAGGACGGTTCGCTTTAGTGTCACGTCCCTAACTTAGTGCTCTGGAAGAGTATTTTTGATCGCTTGGAATATTAGATGCAATTGAGTTTAAAGAAATGGTAGCGCTGGTCGCACAAATGTGAGCATAATCTCATTCGAATGCACCCGATATTGGCAATATGCTCAAAGCGACAAGCGCCGCAAGCCTATATTGCCAGCTTCTGCTGTCCAGGTACTCTAGTTTTTCGCGAATCCGATACCGATTCGGCTTCGGGACCGGCCTGGTATTTCATTGCTACTATCGCAGCATCTAGTTCGCTTACGATCTCCTGTAATGAAAGGACGGTCGACATCACAAGTTGACCGCCTCGGAGAAGGTTTATCAGCTCCTCGCCAGTTCTCACAAGAACGGTTCCAGGTCCTACGACGAGAACATCGGCGTTTGAAAGATCTTCCTTTAGATTCGCACGGAGATATTCGACAGCCTTTCGCGCTGCCTGCAGCGATATGCCGCCAGATAGCAGGTGCTTTATGACCTTGAGTTCGAGTATGTCGCGATAGGAGTAGGCCCTTTGCGTGCCAGAACCATGCGCGTCTGCTACAGATGGACGGACCAAACCGGTGCGTGCCCAGTAATCAAGCTGTCGGTACGTTATTCCGGCCAGCTTGCAGGCCTGCAGACCTCTAAAACCGAGGGATATTTCCATTCCGTCTCCTACACTAACGTAGTTACATAATTGTAGTGAAGATAAGTATGGCAGATTTTTACCCTGCGTTATGCTTCTATAAAAAATATACCCAGAAAAATCCTTAAGCCATTACCCAGAAAAGTCTTCAGGCCTCAGGTCTTCAAGAAACTCTCTGAACTCGCCCACAAGTTGCTCGGGATTTTGCTCCTCAACCATGGTGCCCCTGTCTTCGTCCAGGATCTCCGCTGAAATACCTTCAGTCTCAAGAAGATCATCGGCTACATATATCGGAGCTGGAATTCTAATTGCCAGGGCTATAGCGTCGGATGGCCTGGCAGAGATGTGGTAGGTCTTGTTTCCCCGAACAACGACTAGCTCAGCGAAATAGGTGGAGTCTCTGAGTTCTGTGATGATAATGCTTTTCAGCCGTGATTCGAGTTCTTCGATCACATTTTTGAGCAGATCATGCGTCATTGGCCTGGGAGTCTCGATTTCTTGAATGGCAAGAGCGATCGCGGTGGCTTCGGGAGCGCCAATGAATATTGGCAGCGTTCGCTTGGGTTTGGTCAACTCCTGGAGCAGAAGTACAGGGGTGTTGGACCGTAGGTCAACTCGTACCGCGGAAAGTTCAACCTCTATCATACGCAAGCTCACCTCCTGCCAACAGTTCTGGCGCTGAGGCCTGTTCCCAAAAATCGGCTCCAGCCGTTTATGATCTTTGATCACCTATGTCTAACTATAAACCTAATTAGCCTTCAAGATGAATAGCTCGGAAGTGAAAATAGGATTTATGACTGCAGGATTTTTTCAATCGCCCGTTCCAAAAGCAGCGTTCTGAACTGTGCTCCCAATTCGCCCAACTGCGTAAGAGCGGTCTCGGCCCGATTCCGAGACTTGGAGGACTTATTCGCAAGGATCGGCAGGATTACCTGTTCGAGAAAAGATGCTTCTCTTTCGGCTGACACCCTGTACATCTTTAGATGTCTTGCCTCGAGTCCAAATCTCGCGAATTCCTTGGCTAACGAGGCGAGTTCGAGATCCGCGGCACAATATATCTGCTGCCCGCGCACTGAAGTTGGGTTCAAGAGGCCGAAGGTTGTCAAGTCTTCGACCTGGACCAGACTCAAATCTGCAAGTTCAGCAATGTTCCGGGCCGTAAATGAATTCTTCGGAAAATCAGATTCTGTAGCGTCATTTGCCGACTCACGGCTTTCATCGGTGTCATCTGATCTGTCGTGCAGCGCCCGGGCTTCTTCTAGCTTCTCAGCTAACGCGGAGGCCGACGGCAGAGCGAACAATCGGGGCCGCTTGGCGGAGGGCAGCTTCTCTGCCATCGGACCAGTTTGGGTAGTAGAAACTCCGGCCTCACTTGGAAGGACATGCTGCGCCGCAGGATTAAGTTTGCTGGTATCCGGGAACCTTGGTTCAGCACGTGGATTCGCACTTGGAGTGCCTCGCCCTTCCGCGGGGCCAGCAGATATCGGCATCGCAGCGTGGCCATGCTGACCATAAGAGGAACCCGTTTCCTGAGCAGGGCTACCCTTAGCCTCTACTTTACGATTAGCTTGTCTTCGGTTGGCCTGATTGGCGCTTTCATCCAACGGGTCCCCAAAGATATCCTTTTCAAATTTGGAACTTTTAGATCGCTGGTACTTGGCAAATCGGCCCTTGCTTGGATCGAGGATGAAGACTCCCGGCTCTTTTTCGGTGATTCGATCCTTTATCACTTTGAGCGGCAGGAATTGCTCTCTCTGCTGTCGCAGCACGAAAGTGAGCCTTTCGATATCATGGTCGTAAAATTTTCTATAGCCGTTTGTCGTACGCTCTGGCGCGATTAATCCCTGTGTTTCCAGGAACCTGATCTTTGAGATGGTGACTTCTGGAAACTCCTCTTTGATGTAGTCGAGGGTCTCGCCGATTGACCTGTATCCCCTATCGCCCACTTGTGCCACCTTCCCGTGACGGCGCGACGAGAATTAGTTTGTATTTTCCAATTTGCACTTCATCGCCGGTGACAAGTTTTGCCTGGTCAATCCGTTGTTTATTGACGTAGGTTCCATTAAGGGAGCCAGCGTCCACGACAAAATATTCTTCTCTGCGGATCATAAATTCAGCATGTCGCCTTGAGACCGTGATGTCATCGAGAAAGATGTCTGAATCTGGATGGCGTCCAACTCGGGTTAATTCTCCCTCTAGCACAAAGTAAGTGCCGGAGCTCGGTCCACCTTTGACAACCAAGACAACCTGATCGGCAGGTGCGAGCAGAATGGCATGGTCCACAAACTCGTCCACGGCATCAATTGCCGGCTCGACTGACGCTAACGTACCCGTGTCGTCACTATCATTCACCGGTCGGCCGCATGATGAACAAAAATTTGCGTTGCTTGGATTCATGTGTCCGCAATTACTGCACTGCACTTGGATTACACCATTTTCTCGCAACCTAAACCTTAGGGTTAAGCACTAAAGATTACTCGCGTTTCTTCTCTAAGTCCACTAATTTTCGAACGGTAAATCGCTTACCGGTAATTTCTGTTGCTGGATTTCCGTTGATATTACCGGCAAGTAAATCTAAGCAGCTGGGCCTCTAGCCAAAGTGGACTTAAAAGACCGGTCTGCCGGATGTTCTAGAACGTTTGGTCAAGTGTTAAGGCTGATCAGCAGCCCCTGATCTGCACATTAGAGCATGAAATACAGATATCTAGGTGAAACGACTCGAGCAACAGACTTGGCATTATCGAAGCTCTCCAAAGCCACCTTCCCCTCACAATTTACATCATGGAAAATAACGGATTGCCAACAAATTGCTAGGCTACTTCTCTATTAACTCTTGATAGTCTTTCGGTGAAAGCAGTTGGTTCAATTCCCCAGGGTCGGACATCTCCAGCACAGCAATCCAGCCTTCGCCGTAAGGTGAAGAATTTATTAGTTCCGGATTGGTTGTAAGGGTTTTATTTACCGTGATCACGGTACCCGAAACGGGAGCGTAAATATCTGAAACAGATTTCGTTGACTCGACTTCGCTCAGCGTACTGCTGGCACTGACAATGTCATTGGGTGTCGGAAGTTGCACGAAGACGACGTCGCCAAGTGCATCCTGGGCATAATCAGTAATCCCAATTACTACAGTCTTTCCTTCCACTCGCACCCATTCATGATCGCTTGTGAACAGCAGGTTTTCTGGTTGTGACATGTATAAAACGTTACTACTTTTATCTTTGGAACAAGACGGAAGCGTGTATAAAACTCAGA
>DAHVRV010000015.1:0-59114 GCA_027322285.1 Actinomycetota bacterium | reverse complement strand
TGGGGGCCTGTTAGCTGCGTCACTGCATGGTTGCGATGACAGCGCTTTCGTTGATCAATCCACGCGACAAACCCGTCACAGAACTCGGAGACGATAATTCTCGAAGGATTTGAATCCATGTCCACAACGCTTGACCTTTTTCACACCTAGGTTGAGTCCTTCAGTCGGGCCATTGGATGCGCCAGTCAAATGATGATTCAAGGTCTCACCGCGCCAGCGTTTGAGTGTTCGTCCCAAAGATCTGATCTCTGGAACCCTGCCATCTATGCAGCCAGTTATCGTCTTGTCGAGTAGCACTTCTGCTTGGCTTGGATCACTAGTCAGATAAATATCCGGACGGATTCCTTGGCCAACCAGGTGCCGTGTACCTCGTTGTCGGGGTCTCCAATCCTAAGGCCAAGAAGCAGTCTTTGGTTGCCTGGTTCGTTCAACCTTTCAGCTCCACTCACAAATAGCGGGCCCCTTCCGGGTCGTTTTCTAGAGTGGGTTTTGCTGAATCAATCTGACAATTTCTAGGTCGCGTGAATTGCGGGAATAATTCGCGTGAATTACCGTAACGAATCGCGGGAGTTGAAATAATCTGTGGTGGGAGTTACCGGAATAGGCAAAAAAGTAAAACTGTAATCATTTAACGAGCGGTGCCATTACATCAACCGAACCGGCTGTCCAGCACCTGGGTTGACTGCTTCAGGCCAACCTTCCCGCGAGTGGACGAGGTCGTCCTCAGGCAGTTTCTTCTTGCCGCGCCACAACTCTCTTCGCTCCGTTTGGTAACCTGCTCATGTTCATGTATACTGATCTGTAGTTCGTGAGTTGAGGAGCGTATGATGAACTTAGTTGACGAGGCTGTTACCCCAATTGGCTTGGCGAAGCCAGCTGTATGGAGAGAATGTTTGCGGAGGCGAGTGATTGGGGTTGATATGTGGGCGGAATACCCGCTTGGCAGTGAACAAGTAGTGGCTCAAGCTCGTTTGGCGGCAACTAATACCTGTCTACGCCTGGCAGCTGCCTTCGACGGGGTGGACCCGAAAGCAACGACTCAAGGCAACAACCACGTTGGGATGCAGTTACGATTTATCGCCCGCCGAGACGATGTTCACGTAACTGACGAAGCTATTTGCGAACTCTTGAACCAATTGGCCGGTCGGATGCGATGGTCGGGTTTGGTCAAGTTGGAAGAGTTCGATGGCGTTCCTGCCTTTGCGCCACTCCCTTCGCTATGACAACCGCTTATGATTCCGTCGCCGGGATCTCGACCAAGGAGTTTAACATTTCCGCTAATCTGACGCGCCCGGTTCCAATCACCGTAGCCTATGGCGACGGCATTGGTCCAGAAATCATGGACGCCACACTTCGAATCATTACTGCCGGAGGAGCAAATCTGGAGATCGAGACGATCCAGATAGGTGAGACTGTGTATGCCCAGGGGGTTACGGCTGGGATCGAGCCAGCCGCATGGGACTCTTTGCGGCGGACCAAGGTATTTTTGAAGGCTCCAATCACTACTCCACAGGGTGGTGGCTTCAAAAGCTTGAACGTCACGATCCGCAAGGCGTTCGGTTTGTTTGCCAACGTTCGGCCCTGTCCCTCATACGCGCCATATGTGGCTACCAAACATTCGGGCATGGATGTAGTAATCATCCGCGAGAATGAAGAGGACCTCTACGCAGGGATCGAGCACCGCCAAACTGAGGATGTCACGCAATGTCTAAAGCTGATTACCCGACCGGGAACCGAACGACTGGTTCGATATGCCTTCGAGTATGCCCGCCGGTACGGTCGCTCCAAGGTCACCTGCTTCACCAAAGACAACATTATGAAGTTGACAGACGGGCTTTTCCACCAGATCTTCGATGAGGTCGCCGCGGAATACCCTGACTTAGAATCTGAGCACTGGATCGTCGACATTGGCGCCGCCAAGCTTGCGGATACTCCGGAAGCATTTGACGTAGTGGTGTTACCGAACCTCTATGGCGATATCCTCTCCGACGTTGCGGCGCAAATCGCAGGTTCGGTTGGACTGGCAGGCAGCGCTAACATAGGCGCCGAGATTGCCATGTTTGAGGCGATCCATGGTTCCGCGCCCCGTCGGGCTGGCCAGAACTTGGCTAATCCTTCCGGCTTGCTGCTTGGGGCAGTACAGATGCTGGTCCATATCGGTCAGGGTGAAGCGGCGGCCCGTGTCCATAACGCCTGGCTACGGACGATCGAGGATGGTATCCACACCTACGACATCTATGACCCGTCCGTTTCCATAGCCAAGGTCGGCACCGCCGAATTCGCCTACGCAGTGATTGATCGCCTTGGGACAACTCCGACCACCTTGAAGGTAGCCGACTACCCATCGCACTCTGAACCAATAACCGTCAAGGTTTCGTCCCATCCTGTGGCCCACAAAGAACTGGTAGGGATGGATGTCTTCGTAGAGTGGCGTGAATCGGTTGAGGCGCTAGCCAAGGTTCTCGAAGCAAATGCCGGAAGCGATCTTGCGCTCGTGATGATCAGTAACCGTGGCCAGAAGGTCTATCCCGGCGGGCAGCCTGAAACCTTTTGTATTGATCATTGGCGGTGTCGTTTCCAGGCTACCCACTTGGGCGATCCCGTTACCCACGATCAGATCATCGAGTTACTCCGACGGTTAGCCGGGGCCGGACTACCGTTTATCAAAACTGAGGGTCTATTCACTTTCGACGGCCAGGCGGGGTTCTCGCTTGGGCAGGGACAATGATCTCCAATCCAAGGTATTTCCCCGCAGACATGGCGAGTTGGCGAGTCTGGTCGGCTTCACGAAGACGGAATCGACGTATCCAACTGCTGACGCAGACTACTTCGGTGCCGATAATCGGAGTAGTTCAGTCAACCTCAGGCGTAAGTGCTTTTCAGCACTGCTTGACCTGCGCTCGGGCATGAGCACGACTCATCCTTACCATGGACGACGGGTGGCACTGGCAACCAAACACGGTAAACTCGCGCAGATCGGTCCAGCTCTGCGCGCTGCGGTCAGCCTTGAGGTCGTCCCCGTTGATTTAGACACCGACATGTTTGGAACCTTCACCGGTGAGATCGCAAGACCCGGTGACACCTTACATACGGCGATTGCCAAGGCGGAGGCCGCTGCGCATGCTGGAATGATTTCTTTAGGGGTAGCCAGCGAGGGGTCATTTGGACCTCATCCCGGCAGCCCGTTCGTATCGGCTAATCTGGAAATCGTCGTTCTTGTCGACTTGGACATAGGGTGCCACATCGCTGAGCAGGTGCTGACCACAAACACCAACTTTGCTCACGTCAGGCTCACGCCTGACCAGTCGCCGGATGATTTCGCCCACAGTGTCGGCTTTCCTACTCACGCCCTGGTCGTACAACCCTCTGTCGGACCCGGCAAGATCATCAAAGGAATCACCGATGATGCCGAACTGAAGTCAGCCATAACCGCTAGCGCCGCGGCCTCCCCTGATGGCCAGGCACTCGTCCAGACCGACATGCGTGCCCATTGCAACCCAACTCGCCAACTTCAAATCGCTGAAGCGGCCAATAAGCTTGCCAAACGTCTTACTGTCCTCTGCCCAGCCTGTGGTGCTCCTGGGTGGGGCCAGGTCGAAACTAAGGCGGGGCTGCCTTGTGAGATTTGCGGATGGCCCACGAATTTCACCCTAACCATTATTAACGGCTGCGCGGTTTGCTCGTTCCGCGAAGCTCATGATCTCGATGAGGTCGCGAAGGCTAGCTATTGTCCGATGTGTAATCCCTAAGTCATCCGCTAGGTGGATTCTTGTCAAACTCGCCACCTACCGAGCGCGTGAGCCTATCCGAAGCGATCCTTTTGCTAATTGGGATCACATGTGCCCGCCAATGTCGGAATCCACGGAAAATCACAGTTCGCAGTTCCCGTCCCTGAGCACTCCAATTATCGGTGCTCTTCGCCGGCCGGTTGTCTGGGTCTCGCTTCTTTGGTCGCGGGATATTGCTGTCCAAAGCGGGATTACCGGGCATGGTGCTCAGACAATATGTTTGATTTGTCGGGGAATGACTCGTGTCAGGAACCCCGATTTGCTGGTGTTTATGCCCGTCATCGCGCACAGGACCAATGCCATTTGGCGCTCGTAAGGAGGTGCGGGATGTCAGTTCGACAGCTGGTTCAGATGAGTCGCCATAGCGTGAAACCCGCCATCCACGTGGAGTACCTCCCCGGTGATGGACCGAGCGTAATCTGACAACAGGAAGCAGACGGCATCGGCCACCGCTGACGCGTCGGCTGGATCCCACGCTAGGGGTGCCTGGCGGTCCCAATTATCTACGAGCACCTCGAAATCTGGGATGCCCGAGGAAGCCCGGGTCCTAAGCGGCCCAGCGGCAACGAGGTTCGCACGCACGCGCATTGCGCCGAGGTCACGCGCCAGGTAGCCATTAAGTGAACGCAGTGCGGCCTTACATGGCCCCATCCAGTTGTACACCGGCCATGTCCGGGCACTATCGAAGTCGAGCCCGACCAAGCTGGCACCTGAGGGCGGCGCCAAGTGACGCAGCAGCCGTCCGAATCTAGCGTAGGTCCACACGCTCGCGCGCATTGCAATCTCCACATCGGTGGCAGGGACGTCCATAACCCCGTTGAGCGCTGCCTGTGGTGCGAAGGCAATTGCGTGTAGTACTCCGTCCAGGTGTCCCCACCGTTGGAGTAAATTCGCCTCTAAGGCAATCAGATCATCTTCGCTGGTCGCATCCACCGCTACGACTTCGGGTGTCTTGGAAAAGGTAGCGACCACCGCCTCCGCGGCAGCCACGTCCCTTGGGTATGCGGCCACCAAAACCTCTGCGCCAGCCAAAATAGCTTGCTCAGCCACCGCGGTAGCAATGCTGTCCCTAGTCGCGACCCCGGTGACAAGCAGACACTTTCTATCCAACACTGGGAACGTCCTCTCTCTGGTGATAGCACCAGTAGATAGTTTCGTACCCGGGTGCCTCTTATACGAACTAGTATACATGAACTCTAGTTCGTATTGCTCCACCCTGAAGAGATGTTGCAACGAGTTGCATGCCGGAAGTCGTGGAAGTTCCATTTGACTCATGCCCGGCCGTGGCAGTAATCATTTCAGACTAGGCAAAAATCACTTCATCCCTAGACTGTCCCCGCTAGTGCTTGACGATCTTTCAAATGTTGATCGATGATGCTCTGGTACTTGTTTCGACATCACGCTGGCTCACTAATTCCAGAATGAATGGAAGCTAGCCATTGCATAACAGATAGAAAGGTGATTTGAAGGACATTGTCTTGTTCGGCCTCCAATTGTGCGAATGCCTTCAATAAGTATCTCTAATTTGAAGAGTTGAATTCCCGGTCGGAATTTTATGCACCAGTTAGGGGTTGAAGATTGGCACATGAAGGTGCATCGGTGTGAAGATTACTCTAGAAACGTACGGCAAGAACTCATCAACTGGTCTGGGGATAAGAATGTAGCGCTGGTCCACCTAGACTTAATGGTCGGGTACCGGGACACGTTTCGGCTGAAACGGGCAGTGTCGCCTTTTGATTTGGCACGTTTGATTTGCCACTGAGGCGGCTCGAGGAGGTTGGTGTGATGTGCAGTTATTGCGGCTGCGAGGCAGAGAAAGTTATGAAAGGACTTTCCGACGAGCATGAAGCGATCGCTTTCTTGGCCCGCCAAATCGTCGACAACCTTGACCAGGGAGATATTGCGACTGCGGCCATGCAGACGGCTCAGCTCGCAGATTTGTTCGACCGCCACGGCACATCCGAGGAGAACGGCTTGTTTCGCCAGTTGCTTTTGGCTGGCGAGGCAGTTGAAGAAGTGGAAAATCTCTTGGCAGATCACATCAAGTTTCGAAATGGGTTCGGCAGCCCAACTGCGGCTTCACGCCCGGACGAGCTTCGCGAATTACTAAAAGAACTAGTTAATCATGCTGAGCTGGAAGAGACTGATTTATTTCCATATGCATGGCAGGTGTTGCCCGGAGAGAGCTGGGATGTCATAGAAGCGGCCAAGGTTTGGGATTCTTAGGATTCAATGTTCCCAAGAGCACCCGCTGTCGAGCGGAGTCTCACCCTGCAACCTGCCCGTCTGGGGTCACGGATTGTCAGGCCAAGTTCTATCGCTGGATCCAGCTTTTCAAATAGCCCCTCCAACAGGCCTAAGTGCATCTGACATACCGTGTTGGGATCAACTGACGCAACTTCAACGTATGGACAGTTTTCAAGAACGAAATCCCATCCATTTTCCACTTGAACCGCCTGTGGCTTGAAGCCTTCTGTAATGAGACTCTGGTTTAAGACATTCAAAATGTTTTGTCTAGAACCTTTAGCTGCTTGGCTTCGCCGTTTGCCGGCATCCCGTCCCACCTCTCTGGCGGACCGCTGGGACTTTATTGTCTCAGCCATAAGGACTGCGACCGTCTGGTAGGGACCTTCAGTTCCCCAGGCGCCCAAGATTTGAGAGTCCAAGGTGTATTGCAGTCTTGGGCGGCCAGGCTTTGAGCGATTTTCAAGGCGCTCAACCACCAGATGAGCATCTTTGAGTACTGTCAGATGCTGTCGGACCGCATTGTGGTTCACATTCAGTAAGTCTGTGAGCTCGTTGACATAGACCGGTCGTTTGGCATCATCGATATAACGGAATATTCGATATCTGGTCGGATCTCCTAAAGCCTTGGCCTCCACGAGCAACGCATCCGGAGCTGTATCGTTGATTCCAGCGTTCAGGTCGAGACGTCGGAACTCCGATTTATCTTTCTTCATTTTTCTAGTATATACTAGAAATTATGAAGAAGTAAATCCGAGAGGAGTTATGTGAGATGGCTGCAACCCAGCAAGAGGCTTTTGATGCCATATTGGCTCACCATCAAGCCCTTAACGAAGCTGTAAAACTGCGTGTTGAATACATTAATGGCAAAGTCGCTCACCATGAGGCTGCTCAATCTGCGGTGACGGATCTAGTTTCATATTTAAATTCTGAAGTGGTACCACACGCTATCGCCGAGGAGCACACTTTGTATAAAGTCGCAGTCGACCAGCTGGGCCTTTCGGATCTCATTACGGAAATGACTTCGGAACACAAGGTGCTGGTGGACGAGATCGCAGCTATCAGCAGTGGCTCCGGCGATGCTGAAGCAGCCGAGCATGCCGGCCGATTTGCCGTACTTTTTGACCGCCATGTAACAAAGGAAAACGAGCATATTTTGCCGAAGCTTCTAAGTTCGCCTGAAGTGGATTTGACAGGGGCGCTGGCCGAGATGCACGAACTCTTCGAAGCGGCTAAAGAAGCTGTCTCAGCTGAACTGGCTGGCATCGATGTGCCAGCCGTACTGGTGTCATTGCTTCTTGACGCGACAAAGTTGTTGGCAAAAGCTGGCCAAAGAGATAAGGCCGCCCGAATAGTCGCTTCCGCATGGGCCGCGCTTGAAGCCCAACGACCGGAACTGGCCAATAAAACGACGACGGCGCTCCACTTGCTGGTTAACTCCCGGAACAGCGAGCCCGTCACTCTGAGCACTTCGCGCAACGCAAATGTCGAGAGGGAATTGGATGTCCGGGCTCTTGCTCCAGCGCAGCGTCATTCGGAGATATTTGCCGCCTATCGGAATTTGACGTCGGGGAATGGATTCTTGCTGATCAACGATCACGATCCGAAACCGCTGCAATATCAGTTCGATGCGGAGTACAAAGGAGAGTTCACCTGGGATTACCTTGAGAGTGGACCTAAGACCTGGCGAGTTCGCATTGGGCGTCCCTAGCCGCAGGCTAATATCGCAAAATACTGAAGCTTCTGTGCCTAAAGCGATGCATCACCAAAATGGTGCATCGCTTTTCTAACGAGAATTGGCTGTGGGGGCTCAGTTTTTGTTGTTCACCCTCAACAACTGCAATGATTTCATCGAAAGATTGGTCGAAAGCATTATCCCCGACAGAGCAAGTAGCGCTCCGCCGATCGCAATGAAGGAGGGTCCCGAGTCAGCAAAGCCGACACAGGTCGAGGCAATTCCAAATGTAACAAGGACGTAGACCACCGCGGCGACTGAATGGTTATAAAGGTCTCCAAACATTAGCTGGCCGCCAGATCGGTTTTTAGTGATTCCTCTGCTGCGGAACATCGACCAGACAACGAAGGGGATCACTTTGTGTATGTGGCCTACAAATGCTTCCAATATCCAGCCTCCAAAGGCTGTAATTGCGGCAGCGGCCAGCATGATTCCGAGATGGTGGTGGTTGCCAATGATCAGCGCAGATGTTATCGCGAGAACGATGCCGACTAGTAGCGATATGGACGAGGTAATGACGAAGATGAAGTAGAGGTCGACCTTTCGTTTGCGACTGGTCAGATGCATTGCCAGGGACACAAGATGTGACCCAAGTCCAATAACTAGAACAGTCCCTCCAAACCACGCCAAAGCCGTCACTTTGAACAATAAACCGGGGGAAAGAAATACTATACCCAGAGGAATCGCCGTCACTGCGATCAGTCCTGCGCGTCTTTTGCCTGCGACATGGGCCAAAAAGAACATTGGCCAGAGGCGCTCAGCGACGCTTACGTAGGTCAGGCCGAGCCAGGCAAACAGTCCTATTGAAGCATGTGCGAGCACCACGTGTCCGCTCAAGTCAAACCAGTTTCCAGTTCGATCAAAGACGTACACCACTCCAAAGCACGCGGTGAGGGCAAAGCCGGCTACGGCATAGCGAAGTCCAATTACAGGGCTTCCTTTTCCCTTCGCACCTAGGGGCGACCAAAGATTGATTATGAGCAGCACGATCGCAGTGGCGGCGAAAATTCCACCGATTTCAACCACTGGTTCATGCTTGGTCCCAATCCCAAGCGGCAAGCACCAGGCACCTATCAGCCATGTTACAAATGTGGCTCTGGAAAGACGCGTTGAACGCAAAGGCCGCTGGGTAACGACAGGGGTAAATTGATGTATAGCTCCGAGCAGTCCCATCGAAAGCGTGGCCAACATTCCCAAATGGGCAGCTGCTACGGTGACATCGCTGGTTGGATCGATCGTACCTTGATTGCGAGCGAAAATTAGTGCGATGCCTAAGGCGATCAGTCCCAGGAAGGACGCTTCGAAAAAGGCCAACGGGACTGATGGCGGTGGTGTGTTGCCGGATACTTTAAGAGGCGAATTGGCTCCAAATTTTGAAGCAGGCGTCGTTTCGTCCGGCATCGAGTACCTCCTCGTAGCTCTCCCGGTCGGAGTGTCTAATTAATCAGGGTCAGCGGTCAAACGTAGGTCTCTAATTGACTAACCAGCTCAACTGCATGTAGACTAATTCTAGTTGATACTAGAAAAATAATCAACCTGGTGAAAGAATCCAGCGACGGAGGAATATTAGTGGCTACTTTGGATGCGCGTCCAATCATTGCAGCAGGTGAAGAGCCGTTTGATCAAATCATGGCTGCTGTTGCGGGACTTACCGAAAATGAGGAGTTCGTCATACTTGCTCCTTTTGAGCCTGTGCCATTGGAGGGAGTACTGTCTTCTCAAGGTTTTACCTATGACGCGGTGGATATAGGAAACGGTGATTGGCAAGTCACTTTTAGGAGGTAGCAATGGCTGAGAATGACATGTTGTCGGCTGAGGGATCTGCTAGCACTGATTCTGAAGATCAGGAGCTGGTCGGCATCGTCTGGCAAACGCTGAGTCAGGTATATGATCCTGAACTTGGCATAGATCTGGTTTCACTTGGCCTTATCTATGAGGTGAGCAAAGACGGGGATACAATAAATATTAAGATGACGCTGACAACTCCGGGCTGTCCGGCTTCGGAGAATCTTCCGGATATGGCCCAGCTGGCTGTTAGCTTCGCTTTGAAGGACAGGGCGAATGTGAATCTTGACGTGGTATGGGATCCGCCATGGGATGTGTCCATGATGAATCCAAGCACAGCGATGGGCTTGGGGTTCTGATCGGCTGAAATTTAGTGGCGTTGTCAATTGCGGTTATCGTGAGGGTTTATGAAGACCGCGAGCGTGTGCCAGGGGACTATCGAGTCCTGGTAGACCGACTTTGGCCGCGCGGCATTAGAAAAGAGGCTGCTGACTTGGATCTCTGGGCGAAGGATATCGCTCCGAGCCCAGAGCTTCGCAAATGGTATGGCCATGACGTCGCGCGCTTCGAAGAGTTCAGGCAGCTGTATGTAGCCGAGCTAAACACTTCTGGCAAAGAGAACCTCCTGGACGAGGTGATCCGGAAAGCGGGCTCAGGGCAGCTTTTGTTGCTAACGGCAACCCGTGATGTCGAACATTCGGCTGCCAAGGTTCTTCAGTCGATAATCGAGAGCAAACTAGATAGAAACAGCCAATCACAGCGGGCGTGATTGAACCAAGACCAAGGAATTCAAGCCTACCTACACGCTTAGCCAGCAATTATCATGCGCGTTCTGACTCAGATCCTGCTGTTCGGTAGCCGGGCAGCAAGTTTGATTCGGACTGGGCTTTTGACGGGTCGTGCACCTCCGATGGAAAGGTCGCGAAAACTTTCGCGCAATCCGGTACTCGACCCCCTGAGCTGCACCAACCCTTCGGTAGGTTGACCCCCGAGAACATGAGCGCATAAAACTTAGTAGTTCGAGTTCAAAACCTCAATCACTGCTGGGTTCCTATTGGGTGCTGTCCAGAACGGGCGTGAAGAAACTGCCAATATCTATCGGCGTTTCGATGAAGCCCTGCTCATGGAGGTAGGTAGCGAAAGTCTCTAAGACATTGCGGTTTGCCGCGTAGCCGTAGGGCCACGGGTCGCCCGAAAAAAGGGCGTCGATTTCCTCCAGATCTGAAAATAGCCATGGAAGCGTGTATCTGATCGTTCCGGTAAAGTGCATTTGTTCAAGGCAAATCCGCTTGGATTCCAGGAATGCTTTGTAAAGACTTTCAGCCACCCAAGGATGCCTGTCATAGATGTCCGTCCGTATGACGAGCGTGTGCATGATCGGGAAGATCCCGGTTCGCTTGTAGAACTCTTCTTCCACCTCTCTGTAATTGGGGAAAAGCCTTCTGAGGCCCGGGACCTTCCCCACTGAAGCTGGTTTTCTCGCTCCAATTACAGCGTCCAAACCTCCATTCGCTAATTGATCGCTCAGACATTGCCCTTCCGGGAGCATTTCTGGTCGGTAACCGCCCGCAGTCTTGCGTAGATGTAGCTCTTGGGGCGAGAGTGGCACATCTACTCCCCCTTCCCGCCAATCGATTTTGCTGAGGTCGACGCCGTATTCATGCTGGAGAATGCCCCGGATCCATACAGCTGCCGTTTGCCAAAATTCAGGCACACCCACGACTCTACCTTCGAGGTCTTTGGGATTTTTAATATCGTCTCGCACAAAGACGAACCCGTGCCGGAACACTCGCGACGGGAATATCGGTAAAGCGACAAACTTCGTTTGACCTTGAGCGCACATCTGAAAATATCCCGACAGAGACATTTCGGAGGCATCAAAAGATCTGAAGTCGATCATGCGAGTGAAAATTTCCGGCGGAGATTGTATCGGAATGTAGGTCAGGTCGATTCCCTCGGGTTTTACTGTTCCGGTCCGCAGTGCCTCATTACGATCGTATGCTCCGCATGCAAGTGTTAGGGTTAGGTTGCTCATTCGTGGAAGCTTAGTCATGGCTTTCGAACCGGTGACCGAATTCACACCCTATTTGCTCAGGACCTGAGTGGGCTACTTGGTCTTAGACCGCTAATCTCAACCTCCGAGACTGGCACAAGCAAAACTAAAAAATGAAAGTCAAATTATAAATTGGATACTCACGATTTAGGAGAAGGCAGTACTTCTCCCGTATCTTCCACTCTCCGGTTTGATTTGACAGTCTGTAACGGCAACGGCCGTGAAGACTCCGGGGTTGGGCGAGGCCGATCTGGGAGGGATTTCCGGGCCGAAGTTCGTGTACAGTCAGATTGTAGGCCACCACAATCATGTTTTCGTTTTCCGGTTCGAGCAGTTCGATATTCGTAACCTCATGCTGGGTCATCGAACTTGGTTGCTGGGAATGGGCGAGCGTATGAGTTAGTCGGAATACTCTTTGCTCAAGCCGGGCCCGAGAATCGCGTATTATTGCCGGCTCTGGAGGGGGCCCGCTTTTATCGGCATAATATACTCGCCGTCGTCGGTGAATAAAGAAAGCCACGCTTCCAGTAGTCCTTCGCCAAGAAGGCGAGCTTCCCGATAGAGGAAAGCCTGTACATCTAAGAGCGTTATAAGATCAACCGGGAGTCCCACTTCACTCACCCGTTTGTAAGCGTTGAAGAACTTATTCCGGCCATAACTCTACGCCACTCGCGATAGAAAGCTCGCTGGGGTATTTCGTCGGTTGAGTGCCCGACCGTTTCCCCAAATTCATTTACCGACTAGCGATGGATTCCACGTGTAAACTCAAGCCAAGGGTTTGCCGTCGCGGCCGCTCCAGTCTGGGCGCAGACGAATATTTCGATATCATCGGGTGCTCCAAAACCTGAAGGTCCAAAGAAACGCTCATGTTCATACAGCCGAGCCTCATTTAGCTCGTTGTCCACACCCCCTAGACAGGTGGGATACACGTCGATGAAGGTTTTATCGGCTTTAATGGGAATGATGACGCGAATATGAGACTCGAAGAGGAACAGGTTCGGGAAGATGAATATATTGCGCTGCATCATGATGTCATTTGCGCGTTCATAGCTGTACGCTTCTTCGAGCTGTTTGCAGTATGAGGATTGGCTTCTGTAATCAAAGGTCCCCAGCATGCCGCCTTCCCTTTCGAGCATGCCGTCTCCGTAGGCGAGCCCCTTTGCAAAGTTGACGGACCTAACACTGTTACGTGCTTTGGTGGTATCGGCTTCGCTTCGCTCACATGAGCGTTCCAACAGATTGACGAAGGATTCATGCACATAGTTCCCGTGGTAGCCGTCAACACCGTTCTCTGCCTGGAGTTTCCAGTTGGCTGGAAATTCATATCGATGAGTACCCTCAGTGAGGGTTGCGTTCCCTGTCGGCGAGCGTTCGTACCACAAGTCGATATAACGCCGAATATATTTAAGCCGTTAGTCCAGTGGGGGAGCATTTGGATCTAGGTTGGCAAAGATCAGGCCGCGATAGCTGGTGACGCGGTGAACTTCCTCCAGCCTTAAACCCCATTCCAAAAAATCATTAGGCTGTAAACTGTTGGCGTCATAATACCATCTAGTGTGCGAACGTATGTGCTACTATTCTCTACGTGAACTTGTCTGAATGGGCGCACAGAGTTGGCATAAACAAGCACACCGCCTACCGTTGGTATCGAGAGGGCAATTTGCCGGTTCCAGCTCGCCGAGTCGGGAAGCTGATCTTGGTGGACATAGACGGCGCTACGGCCGCACAAAGCACCCGGACTGTAATCTACGCGCGAGTATCTTCACATGACCAGCGGACAGATCTCGATCGTCAGGTCGCCCGGCTGACTGCCTGGGTGATCGGTCAACGGATGTCAATAGATGAGGTGGTGACAGAGGTTGGTTCGGGGATGAACGCAAAGCGGCGGCGTCTGGCGCGTTTGCTCTCAGATCCTACTGCCACAACCATCGTGGTCGAACATCGGGACCGGCTGGCAAGGTTTGGGGTGGAGCACCTAGAGGCAGCGCTGTCGGCGCAGGGTCGCAAGGTCGTCGTCATCGATGACGGGGAGGTTGAGGACGATCTGGTGCGGGACATGACAGAGGTGCTCACGAACTTCTGTGCGAGGCTGTACGGCAGGCGCGGCGCGAGGAACCGGGCCATCAAAGCCCTCGGTTGCGCCAAGAGAGACGTCGGCCCTGCAGCTATTGCGGCAACGGAGAGGACTTCCAGCTGATGGTGTTGGTGGAGATGCGTACAACCGCGCAAGCCGCTAAAGTAGCTGAGGCCACAGGTGGGGCTCATCTGCTCGGCAAGAATGACAAAGACGGCAAAGCGCTACTTGGGCACGGCGTGGATATCGGGACAGACTTCGAGGCGTGTCGGGCGAAAATAGAGTCGGTATCAGTGCTGTTCAAGTTGTACGAAAAAGGTGGCACGGTGCCCTCTTGGAGGTTCCGTCTGGGTGGACGATCACTGGAGCCGTATTCGAAGTGGAGTGGCCCAGCGACTCTGAT
This sequence comes from Actinomycetota bacterium, assembly GCA_027322285.1. Lineage (GTDB taxonomy): Bacteria > Actinomycetota > Acidimicrobiia > Acidimicrobiales > Acidimicrobiaceae > SCQM01. Next base: position 45,032 of record DAHVRV010000015.1, on the reverse strand, counting down.
CGGGCGCCGCTATAGAACTACCCAACCCCCGCCCGCTCAAAGCCACGATGTCTGAGCGGCGCAGAGCAGCAAGACAGATGTCACGGCGCATTCCCGGCTCAAAAGGCCATGGGCGAGCGAAAGCCAAGCTCGCAAAGATGGACCGAAGAGCTGTGAACTCGCGCCAGGAGACATGGCACCAGCTGACGACCTGGCTGTGCGCCACATATAGCGAGGTCGTAATAGAGGACCTAGACATCTCAGCGATGAAATGCTCCATGGGCAGACGGGCCTTCCGTCGCTCTGTCTCAGATGCGGCCCTTGGCATGTTCCGGCCAGTGCTCAGATACAAGATGGCTAGAGCCGGAACGACAATGATGGTCGCTGACAGGTGGTACCCGTCCAGCCAGATACATCATGGCTGCGGGTGCAGGCTCATCGCTCCGACCAAGATGACGGGCTATGGCCAGGACTGACCATCCCCGTTCTTTCAATGCGTGTGCTTCCACGTCTTCTTTTCTTGACAACATGGAGATGGTCTCCTTCGTGTTGTGACTTTGACATCACAATCATTGAATGAGCCCACCCACGCTCTATGTGGTGGATTTCTCTTCCAATCCACGCCAAAGGGAGGTTTACAGGGTAGGGAATTTCAGTGATCGTAAGTAGGGAATTTCAAAGATCCGTAGCAATGGCAAAGACACTCTTTTGCGCCATAACCGGCTGTGTGGTCGACCGTGACGTAAATACTGCACTGAATCTCCGTGACTGGTCGGAGTCAAATGCCGGTCCTGGACCAGTTGGGTCCAGCGCCCCAGTGGACACTCGGGCCGCCGATATCGGCCGTACAGACCCTGGCTTAGACGGCGGGTTGACCCGCTGCCGGAGGAGCGACCGTAAGACCCGCCCGCAAGGGAAGGCCAGTCGCGGTGAGGCGAGAAGCAAAACCCCGCAAGGGGAAGCTGTATGAGCGTGTCACTAGAACACACTCAACGGCAACGGTAACCATTTCGCTGCGCAGCACCTACAAGGCGGCCGTCATTTCCAAAAACCCAGCCATGGTAGGGACATCGGAAGTCATTGGCATGCCCCCGGTCTTCACTGCAGATCACCGATCCTCGATGGGCGCAGCGATTAAAGAGCACGTGAATCTGACGGTCTTCATCTCTGCTGACGATTAGCGGTTGAGTTCCGATACTTGTGGCGAGACAACTACCTGGCTTTGGGATCATGGTTTCGTGTCCCACGAAGACTCAACTATGACCGAATATTCTGCTATCGAGTTCAATGTCAAAAAGTCTTTGATCCGTAGCATGTAGACGGCGCTATTTAGACGAAATCTGGATTCTCCGTCTTTCACTAGGTTGGAGATTGGGGAATCATCGGCGTCTTTGTCAAAAGCTGGTGCCAGTTCGCCGGTAGTTCGATTCGGTGACAATTGCCGGTGCTCCTTTGCGAAATTGGGAGTTTTGCAGACTTTTGCGGCCTAAACGTCAGGGATAATACGGTTTGAAATGGCAGTTTAATTGCATATTCGTATCATTAAATTATACGTTAGTTTCATTTAGCGGTTAGCGGCATTTGGGGGTGCTCGGGTGCAGGCTGAAGCTAATTGGTGTTTAAGTTGTACAAGCTGTCTCTGGAAATCTTGAACTTGTACCTCGAGCTCAAAAAGCCTGCGAACACCGGTTAGGGTCAGTCCCGCGGATACCGATTCAATCAATGACAGCTAGTCCGATATGGCGATCATGAACCTGAGGTCGTAATCGTGACCGCTGCCAACGATCGGTCGGGGATGAAGTAATCTTGCAGCAACGCGGTGGCGGAGGTGGATAGCTGGAGCGTGATTCCATAGACAACGGTGTGAGCTCCCTGTGACGAAATCGCTGGTGCACCGTTGATGATGAAAATCGGAGTATTCTGCAGATCGTTGGCTGTGGCAGTGATTTCGTGCCTGCTTAAATTGATCGAGATCTTGGTTATCGTGAGTGTGGGTTTTCCTGTCTCAGAAAGTGTGATACCACCTGAAGTATTGATTGATCCAGTGGTCGAAGATGTCGACTTGTAGTATTGGAAGTCGCCACCCGTTATCGGCAGAGACAATGTTCTTTCTCCATTCGAACTGCCAAGTGATGCCGGAGGTATTGCTGACACCTTGATTTTCTGACTTGTCCACATTGATCCCAGGATGGTGGAAAATGATATTTGAGCATCGACACCGTTCAGTCGGCTCTGTGCCAGCGAGGGGATTTGGCTGCCTTTCCCATTCTTAGTTGTCGTACCTGTGCTGCCAGTTTTTCCGCCGGCGCTAGTGCTGGCCGCGCCTGCTGTCGAAGATGCAGATGTGCTGACGGTTGACGCGGAGGAACACGAAGATGCGACCAGCGTCAACAGTATTCCCAGTGAAAATGTGGCAGCCCTATGGGCATGAAGCCATGCTCGATCCATTCAGATGCCTCTCTCTTGCTTTAGGTGTTGAAGGAAAATGGGATTACCTATAAGAGGTTGATTATAGGCGTTTTCGTTAAATTGAAAATTTGCTCTAGGTGAGAGAGCTCTTAGTCTATTCTTTTGGGGATTTTCGTATTCAAAAAGTTTTTATGGCTTAGCGACTCGGTTGATAAGTCAAGTCCGGCTCGGAAGCAGTGTCTATGACGTTTGCCAGACCTGTCCGATTTGTAGCGACTGTGGTGGAATCTTTACCGCTTTCGGTGGTAGGGTCAATAAGAAAATGCGGACATCGGGAGCTTTAGTAACGGCTGAGAGGATGCCAATGGCATCGACCGAGTTGACCTGATCCGGGTAATGCCGGCGGAGGGAGTAGTAATGAATAGTGCCATAAGCAAGGTTTATCTAACGACTCCAGGAAGGGGACTAGAGGTACCATTCAAAGAGGTACTTCTATCTGAAAAAAATACCGAAGGAGAATTCGCAAGATTTCATCTTTATGATACTTCCGGGCCAGACGGAGATCCACGACTTGGGCTGGCTCCCCTTAGATCGAAGTGGATCCTAGATCGCGGCGATGTCGAGCAACTTAGAACTGAATCTATTGTCGTTCCCTACGGAAAAAGGACCCAGGACATGGGTTCTGCGACTCTCACTCACAATGTCGTCCGGGCAAAATCCGGTCACCGTCCCACTCAGCTCGAGTATGCACGTCAAGGCATAGTCACCCCAGAGATGGAATTCGTTGCGCTTAGGGAGGGCGTCGAGCCTGAATTTGTGGCTCAGGAGATTAGACATGGGCGCGCTATTCTTCCTTCGAACATCAACCATCCTGAAAGCGAGCCGATGATCATTGGCCGCAAGTTTCTTGTAAAGGTAAATGCCAATATTGGCAATTCTGTGGTGTTCTCCGGAGTGGATGAGGAAGTGACCAAGCTGCGCCAGGCAATCCGTTATGGCGCAGACACAGTTATGGATCTTTCCACGGGTAAGGATATAGCAATAATCAGAGAGGCCATCATCAGGAACTCGCCCGTTCCGGTGGGAACTGTGCCGATTTATGAGGCGCTCGAGAAAGTGGGCGGCGTTGCCGAGGATCTCAGCTGGGATGTATTCTCCGAGACTATGATCGCACAGGCTGAGCAAGGCGTGGACTATATGACAATTCACGCTGGTCTTTTGCTTGGATATGTTCCTCTCACAATTCCGCGTGTCACTGGGATCGTAAGTCGCGGTGGATCGATCCTCGCAACCTGGTGCCTCGCGCACCACAAGGAAAACTTTCTTTACGAACACTTCGATGACGTCTGCGAGATCCTGGCTGCATATGACATTTCCGTATCATTGGGTGATGGTCTCAGGCCGGGTTCGATAGCCGATGCCAATGATGAGGCCCAGTTTGCGGAATTGAAGACCCTTGGCGAACTCACCGCAAGAGCTAAGGCCAAGGGTGTTCAGGTCATGGTGGAGGGTCCGGGCCACGTCCCAATCAACAAGATTAAAGAGAACGTCGATTTGCAGCAGGTTGTTTGCGAGGACGCGCCATTTTACACCCTTGGACCTCTGACCACCGATATCGCTCCAGGCTACGATCACATCACGTCTGCTATTGGAGCGGCGCTGATTGCGAGCTATGGCACGGCGATGCTGTGTTATGTGACCCCCAAGGAGCACTTGGGATTACCAAGTCTTGAGGATGTTAAGCAGGGGATGATCGCGTACAAGATTGCTGCCCACGCAGGTGATGTGGCAAAAGGCCACCCCTTGGCGTCGCAATGGGATGACGCGCTCTCCAGAGCGCGTTTTGATTTTCGATGGGAGGACCAGTTCAACCTGGCGCTGGATCCAGAGACAGCTAGAAGCTATCATGACGACACGCTTCCCGCCCCGTCATCAAAGAAGGCCCACTTTTGCTCCATGTGCGGTCCAAAGTTCTGCTCGATGGCTTTGTCCCAGAAGCTTAGGCAGTCATGGGATGACGAGGTTGCTTCTGGAATGGAGGAAAAGGCAAAGGAGTTCGAGCAGCTGGGCGGCTCCATTTACGTGGATGTGTCAGTCCAGGGGTAGACCCTCTGAATCGGCAGAGGATTGGACAACGAAGACCAATCCTCTGCTGCCAGGATTATCCTGCTTAGGCCGACGACTCTTGTTCTAGAGTGACTGCCAGTTCGATTTTCTCAGAGTCGCTCGCATTTAGGGAGTATTGTTCCACGACTCCGGCATCGCAAAGGTCCCTGAGCCCTAGTTTGAGTTCGTCGAGGTCGTTTTTCCTGCCTCGAAGTTCGAGCTTCTCGACCCTAGTTTTCATAGATCTCTTGGCTTCTGATTTCTGCTTTCTAATTCCTGCGAGGATATCTGAGACCGAGTCCAAAAGGTGCTGGTTCGCGGCGCTTAGGTTCACCTCGTCTATTCCGAACAAGGCAAGTGCGCTTTGCCTGATTTCGAACTCAAATTGCTCGGCTGACGGCCAGGCGGTCAAATGGACGGAGCCGTCTTGGAACCAGGACCAAACCTCTTCTGAGACAAACGGGAGAAATGGCGAAAAAAGACGAAGCATGATCCTGGTGGCTGTTAGCAGGGATACTCTGGCTGACATAGTTGCCTGGGATTGAAGCGGGTCGGATTTGCGGCCAGTGCTGTTTTCCTCCCCGTATGCACGGAGTTTTACGAGTTCAAGATAGTTGTCGCAAAAGTCCCAAAAAAATCTTTCGCATGTTTCGAGCGCCTTGGTGTGGTCATAGGATTCGAGGGCTGCGGTCGCTTCCGTTACCACATTAGCGAGCCGGGCAAACATCGAGGCATCAAGGTCCGCGATGGTCAAGCTCGTTTCTGACCTGAACTTTTCGCCGGAATCGGTGCTGGCAATGCTTAGCGCAAACTTGGAGGCATTGAGGAGTTTGATGGCCATCCTTCTGCCTATCTTCATCTGGCCTTCGTCTGCGGCAGTGTCAACTCCAGGCCGACCACTTGCCGCCCAATATCGCAAAGCATCGGCACCATGTTTTTCAAGCAGCGGCATTGGGGTAACCACGTTGCCTTTGGACTTGGACATCTTTTTGCGGTCTGGGTCCAGCACGAAGCCAGATATTACGGTGTTCCTCCAGGGAATCTGGTCATGTTCGAGTGCGGATCTCAGGACGGTGTAAAAGAGCCAGGTTCGGATGATGTCCTGGCCTTGCGGTCTGAGATCCATCGGGAACAGCGAGTTGAAGATTTTGTCATCGTCCAGCCAGGAAGTCGCTATTTGTGGAGTCAGAGACGATGTCGCCCAGGTATCCATAACGTCTGGATCACCGACAAAACCGCCGGATCGATTTCTTTGTTCCTCGCTAAATCCCTTCGGAGTGTCTTGCGACGGATCGACCGGCAACTGGTCGATGCTTGGCAGGATCGGATTTTCATAGTCGATCTCGCCGCGATGATCCAGACGGTACCAAACAGGTATCGGAATACCAAAGAATCTTTGGCGAGATACATTCCAATCCGCATTAAGACCTTCAACCCAGGTTTCATAACGAACCCGCATGTAAGACGGTACCCAGTTGAGCTGTTTGCCAAGGGAGATGAGCTTCTCCTTGTGGTCCAACGTTCTGATGAACCATTGCCTGGATGCAACCACTTCGAGCGGCTTATCGCCTTTCTCGTAGAATTTCACTGGATGGGTGATCTTTCGTGGCTGCTCAACCAGATGACCCTGTTCGTCAAGCAGATTTACAATGATTTCTCTAGCTCGTCGGATCGGTTTCCCGGTTATTTGCGAGTAATTTGCCTTGGCAAGGTCGGTGTCACGTGACTCCCAGCCCCGTGATCCCCATTCTGGCTGCAACAAGCGTCCGTCGCGTCCTACGATCAAGCGAAGATCCAGTCCAAGTTCCCTCCACCAGAGCACGTCGGTCAGGTCACCGAACGTGCAGACCATTGCGATGCCTGAGCCCTTATCTGGTTCCGCAAGTTCATGGGCTACAACTGGAATTCGAGTGCCGAACAAGGGAGAGTAGACAAAGGTGCCAAACATGGGTTTGTATCTGTCGTCTTCTGGATTTGCCACCAAAGCAACAACCGCGGGAATGAGTTCCGGCCTCGTGGTTTCGATGACAACTTCCGAGTTGCCGTTTTCCGTATAGAAACGCACCTTGTGGAATGCGCCCTCAATCTCACGGTCCTCCAGTTCTGCCTGCGAGACGGCTGTGGCGAAATCCACGTCCCAAAGAGTAGGTGCCTCTGCGCTATAAATTTCGCTTTTTTCTATAAGTTTTAAAAACGCTGCTTGAGATACTTTCTGCGCCCGCGGGCCGACAGTGGTGTATGTCAGGTCCCAGTCGACAGAGAGGCCAAGATGACGCCATAGGTCTTCAAAGGCCTTTTCATCCTGAATCGTGAGTTCCTGGCAAAGTTCGACGAAATTCCTCCGTGAAATTGGCGTCTGATCTTTGCCGGGTTGGGATCCTGGCTTGAAGTCGGGATTGTACAACATAGACGGATCACATCGGACTGAGTAATAATTCTGAACCCGACGCTCAGTTGGAACCCCATTATCGTCCCAGCCAATTGGATAGAACACGCTGAAACCACGCATCCGCTTATATCGCGCGATGACATCGGTGTGGGTGTATGAGAATACGTGACCGATGTGGAGGGAACCACTTACCGTGGGCGGCGGGGTATCAATTGAGTAGATTTTCTCTCTTTCCGTGCCGTTGTGGTACGTGTATGTGCCGTTTCCCTGCCATATTTCTAGCCATTTTTCCTCTAATCCATCAAGTGACGGTTTTTCGGGGACTGAATAACTCATCTATCAGGTACCGTACCTTTTGTGCTTCGTCTTTTTGATACTGCTATTGGGGATCTCGTTGAGATAACTCCAATGACTTCTGGCCAATTTTCAATGTACGTCTGCGGACCAACGGTATATGACGTCGCCCATCTTGGGCATGGTCGGTACGCCTTGGTCTTCGACGTGCTCCGCAGATATTTGGAGTGGCGTGGCCTGAAAGTCAGGCACGTCTCAAATATTACGGATGTCGATGACAAGATTTTAGAGAGGGCGGAGGCTGAAAACTGTTCTCCGGCCGAGGTTGCATTGGAATTTGAAGAAAAATGGTTCTCAACCATGGACAAATTGGGGGTGCTCAAGCCTCATCACATTCCACATGCTACCGAGTACATACGTCAGATGATCAGCCTAATTGAGTCATTGATCAAAGAGGATGCTGCCTATGCCGGTGAAGATGGAATATATTTTGACACCAGCAAGGTTTCCGACTACGGCTTGCTGGCACGTCAGAGCCTAGATTCTTTGAAGGCCGGCGCGCGGATTGCAGAGAAGGAGTTCAAACGCTCACCGACAGATTTTGTTCTGTGGAAGTTTTCAGAAGGCTCTTCCTGGGGCTGGGAGTCTCCATGGGGTGATGGAAGGCCTGGATGGCATACGGAGTGCGTGGTCATGTCTGTAGATCTATTGGGCGAGGAGTTTGATCTCCATGGGGGGGGACTTGATTTATCTTTTCCTCACCACGAAAATGAGCGGGCGCAGGCAGCAGTGATGCATTACAAGTTTTCACGGCACTGGGTTCACAACGGTTTCGTGATGGTGGGAAGTGAAAAGATGTCAAAATCTTTGAGCAACTTCACCACGCTCGATGAGCTATTACAAAGCACAGACCCTAGGGCTTATCGTCTGCTTGTGGTTCAGTCTCACTATCGGTCGCCACTTGAGGTGAATCCGCAGACGGTATCTGAGGCCTCTAGAGCTCTGGCGCGCCTCGATGCGACTCGGCAGCGGGTAGGCGAGGCAGGCGTCAATCTAGACGAGACGGAACTCGATCGAACTGAGCTGGCAGCTTTCGCGGATGCAATGGACAATGATCTTGACACTCCGGCTGCGACGGCAAGACTTTTCGAACTCAGATCACGGATCAACCAATTGTTGGACGAAGGGCGATTGGTGGAGGCAGCTAATTTCTGTGCGACGATGGAGCACCTTTTAGAAGTGCTGGGGCTTCGCCTCAAGGGAATTTGGAATGGGGAAATAACCGCTCAAGTCCAGGGACTCCTAGATGAGAGAGCTGAGGCCCGCAAGGAGAAGAACTATGCCCTTTCGGATCGCATCAGGCAGGAAATTGTTGCTCTCGGTTATGCTGTCGAAGATACTTCCAGCGGCCAGAAGATAAGGAAAATTTCCGAAACGTCCGAGTAGGGTTCGCAACCTTGAGCTAATTCATTAAGGTATTAATTTTAACGCAGGACCATTTTTAACGCAGTTTCACAAGTTTTCATGATGCACAATAGTGTTTGTAAATCGGCTAGATCTAATGGCCATTTTGCACACTTCAGCTGGAGCGTTGCCACACTGCGGATATCTTTATCGGTCCAATTAGCGTCTTTCGCCGATAATTTAATAAATTATTGTGGCTAACTGTAATGTTCGGGTGCTATCGTTAGAAATTAAGAAGGGGTAGCCGACCCATCTGAACGTTGTCTTTGAAAGACTTTTTTCGTGTGAATTTGGAAATTCCCTTCTTGCTAGTAGTTGCTTTTTTAGAAGGGAGATCGCCACAGTGGCGACCGGTACTGTAAAGTGGTTCAACTCAGAGAAGGGCTTCGGCTTCATCTCTCAGGATAATGGTGCAGACGTATTTGTACACTTTAGTGCTATTCAAATGAATGGTTACAGAGTTTTGGAAGAGGGGCAGGTTGTAGAGTTTGAGGTCCAGGAGGGCCCCAAGGGTCTCCAAGCTGTTGACGTGCGAGTTTCATAACCTTCACGATTACTTAAAATCTTTCGGCAAGCCCGTGCATGTTGAACTAAGAACACAATGTTCTTAGTTCAACCATTCAATTGACCTAATTGTTACTCACTAGTAAGATGGTTGAAGCATTTAGGTTGAGAGGAAGTTTGTCGTGGGAGATTTTTCGCTTCAGATAAATGAGGATCAGCTAAGCATCCAGAAGTGGGTGCACGAGTTTGCAGAAAAGGTGGTTCGTCCCGCGGCAGCCGAGTGGGATGAACGCGAAGAAACCCCGTGGCCGATAATTCAAGAGGCTGCCAAGATCGGGTTATATTCTTTCGACTTCATAGCCAACGGGTACGCTGACAACACCGGCCTTACTCTTGCGTTGGTAAACGAAGAGATGGCTTGGGGCGATGCCGGTATAAATTTGGCCGTGTTTGGCTCAATACTTGCCGTTGTGGGCATAATGTCCAATGGGACCAATGAGCAGATTGGCGAGTGGGTACCTCAATGCTTTGGAACTCCCGATAAGCCTCAGTTAGCCGCGTTTGCAGTCAGCGAGCCCGATGCAGGGTCGGACGTTTCATCCTTGCGTACGAAGGCGGTTTATGATGCCGCATCCGACACTTGGACCTTGAATGGAACAAAGACCTGGATCACAAACGGCGGAATCGCCGATATTCATGTAGTGGTGGCGAGTGTCGATTCTTCGTTGGGCGCGCGAGGGCAGGCCTCATTTGTGATCGGACCGGGGACACCGGGGCTGTCACAAGGGCAGAAGTTTAAGAAGCTTGGAATCAGGGCCTCGCATACTGCGGAAGTAGTTCTGGATAATTGCAGGGTTCCTGGTTCAGCACTCCTGGGTGGCAAGGAGGCGCTTGACGAAAGACTGGCAAGAGCCAGGGAAGGCAAGAAGTCGCAGACCCAGGCGGCCATGGCTACCTTCGAGGCTTCACGTCCAATGGTGGGAGCTCAGGCGCTCGGTATCGCAAGGGCCGCATACGAATTCGCACTCGACTACGCCAAGCAAAGGTCTCAGTTTGGCCGGCCCATAATCGAAAACCAATCGATTGCCTTCAAGCTTGCCGACATGGCGGTCAAGATTGACGCATCAAGACTTTTGGTGCACCGAGCGGCATGGATGGCGGCGAACAAGATTCCTTTCGATGCCGCACAGGGTTCGATGTCAAAGCTTTACGCAGGTGAGACGGCAGTGAAAGTCACCGAAGAGGCAATCCAGATACTTGGAGGGTATGGGTACGTACGCGAATATCCGGTCCAGCGGTGGTATCGGGATGCAAAAATCTACACCATTTTCGAGGGGACATCTGAAATACAGAGGTTGATCATCGCTCGGGCCATTTCCAAAGTCCACATTCGCTAAGTTGAGCCCGATCAGTCACGCCGTATTCCGCGCAGCCCTGCCCAGGCGAGGTCGGTGACTCGGCTGGCCCATAATTGGGCGCCGCTTTCTTCGTAAGATATTGGTTTATGCTGCGGATGCTCGACTGGATCCAATGTTGCGAGCCATCTTCTAACGGTTCCTTCTGCCAGCGAGATAACTCCGAGGGCCAGGAACGCCCTATGGGTCTCATCTAAATCAGCTTCAATCTTCGACGACACTAGATCGGCGATTTCGCTTTCAATTTTCTCGATAGCATCTTTGAATTCAGGGTCTCTGCGGGGCCCAGATCCGAATAGGAGCTCATAACCGGCACGTGATTCGCAGGCGAAGCGGAAGTACGCTTCAAATCCCAGTTCAACGCGCTTATGAAGGCTCTCACCTTTTTCGGCAGCGAGACGAATGCTATTGCATAGCTCATCTCCCACCTCTCTAATCAAATCCGAATAGAGTTGCCGCTTTGAAGAAAAGTGCCTGTAAATGACCGGCTTTGTCACACCTGCCGCCGCACAGATTTCGTCCATTGACGTAGCGTGGTAACCGCTTTTGGAAAAGCACTGGAGGGCTTGGCGGATGAGTAACATTCTTCGTTCCGGCGCCGGAAGCCGAGACTGGCGAGTTGAGGTTTTAGGCTTTTTGACTTGATCTGCCCGACCAGCGCGCAGTGTTGTGGCCATACCAGGATCTTTCCGAAGTTTCACGAAATTGGTTTTGAGCCCTCTTCTGTTTACACCGAATTAGTTGAGGCTTGAGGTAGTAGGTTACCACGTATTCGAGGTGATTCGAATGTCATAGCTAACAAGGAACATCTGATCTGTAAGATTGCAGAGTGGCTGCAGGAAGTCCAATTCAGGCGGCAGAATAATGGCTATGCTAAGTGGCTAGTCAAATCTTGATCCTAAGAAGCAAAAGGTGGGAACCGTGGCGAATAAGCGGGCGCTAATTACTGGGATAACCGGGCAGGATGGCTCGTACTTAGCCGAGTTCTTGCTCTCGAAAGGCTACGAGGTCTTTGGAATGATCCGCCGCTCGTCAACGGTTAATTTCGAGCGGATAGCGCATATACAGAACAGGGTGTCCTTGGTAACAGGCGATCTTCTAGACGAAGTTTCCATGATCAATGCGCTAAGGCAGTGCAGGCCTCAGGAAGTTTACAACCTGGCTGCCCAGTCGTTCGTTCAAACCTCCTGGTCACAGCCGGTATTCACTGGTGAAACTACCGCACTTGGCGTCACGCGCCTCCTCGACGCAATTCGGATCGTCGATCCGGAAATCAGGTTTTACCAGGCTTCTTCGTCGGAAATGTTTGGAAGGGTCCTCGAAGTGCCGCAAAACGAGAAGACACCTTTTTATCCAAGAAGTCCATATGGAGTGGCAAAGGTATACGGTCACTGGATTACCGTGAACTATCGGGAGAGTCACGGCGTACATGCCATCTCCGGGATACTTTTCAATCATGAATCGCCGAGAAGAGGTCTGGAGGTCGTGACCCGAAAGATCTCGAATGGGGTAGCCAGAATAAAGCTTGGTATTGATGAGACCATTTCTCTGGGGAATCTAGAGGCTCAGAGAGACTGGGGATTTGCTGGAGATTACGTGAAGGCGATGTGGATGATGCTCCAGCAGGATACAGCCGAGGATTTTGTAATTGCAACCGGGAAGACCCATTCGGTTCGTGAGTTTTGCGAGCTGGCATTTTCCGTGGTGGGACTGGACTGGAACAAGTATGTTGTCGTAAATGAGGCTTTCATGCGCCCAGCTGAGGTTGACTTCCTAGTAGGAGACGCCAGCAAGGCTCATAGGATACTGGGTTGGACGGCCGAAGTCGAGTTTTCTGCCTTGGTTGAAATGATGGTCCGCCACGATCTGGAATTTTTGCGAACTTGACTGAAAAAGGATAATTCTCAGTCTCGAATAGATTGATAGGGATGCAAGATCTGGTTAGTTTCAAGAACGTGGTTGTCGTTTCGGGTAACTTTCCGATACTTACCGGCATTGATTTCGAAGCTGGTCCAGGTGAAGTTGTTTCAGTAAAAGGCCGCAATGGAGCCGGCAAGACCTCATTTCTTAGAGCCGTGGCCGGCCTTTTGCGCATCACAAGAGGCAGCGCATCTGTCCTCGGCGTCGACCTCGTCTCTAATCCCGCTGATGCCAGACATCGCGTCGGTCTTCTCGGTCACGATAGCTTCCTGTATGAGGATCTAACTGCGAGAGAAAATGTCAGCTTTGTCCTGAGGGCTACTAGGTCGGATACTGCAAGGGTCGAGTCGTCTCTTGCCGCCGTTGGGCTTACCGGCCGGTTGTCCGACCTGAAGGTCGCGGTAATGTCGGCAGGCCAAAGAAAGAAAGTGGCATTGGCGGCGCTTTTGGCGAGAGAGCCTGAGCTTTGGCTTCTAGATGAACCGCATGCGTCGCTTGACTCATGGACCAGAGATGTTCTCGACTCGGCCCTAATTGCCGCGGTGGCTAACGGCTCTACCGTGCTCGTAGTTTCGCATGAACCCCACCATGGCGCGCTAGTCCCGACCCGCACTGTGGAGATTGGCGGTGGAAAGGTGATCAATGATGTTCGAGCGTCTGGATCCGCTGACGCTGCGCTGACCACCAAGTTGGGGACCGGCAATGTGGCGTGATGCCTTATTGATCGCTGGAAAAGATTTGAGAATCGAATTAAGGTCAAAGGTTGCGTTCAATCAGATACTCCCCTTTGCATTTATAGTACTTATAGTTTTTGCCTTTGCCCTTGATACATCGCCGGATACGCTGCAAAAGGTCGCGCCAGGGCTGTTTTGGCTTGCGGTTTTGATTTCCTCGATCTTGGGCGTCGATCGCGCCATTGCGATTGAAACACACGACAACGCCAGCGATGGGCTTCTTGTGTATGGTGTTGACCCGGGTGGAATTTTCCTGGGTAAGGTTGTTTCTGTATTTGTGCAACTATTTTTATTAGAGATAGTTCTCATTATTGCCATGGTCGTTCTTTACGGGCCAAAAATAGGCGGCTGGCCCCTGGTTGTGATTTCAGCAGTTTTCGCGACACTGGGAATCAGTGCGGCAGGTGTTCTCTATTCTCAGCTGGCGAGCAGCTCAAAGGCCAAGCAGACTTTATTGCCACTTCTGCTGGTGCCAGTAGCATCTCCGGTACTGCTGGCTGCTACGAAATCATGGCAGGATGCTTTCGCGGGTAGTGGTTGGTTGGGAGATCCCTGGTTGCGACTACTGATAGTTTTCGCTGTGGTCTATCTTGCATTAGGGACTGTTTTTTACAACAGTATTCTGGAGGGCTGATGGAATCAAAGAGATATCAAAGATTGCGAAGAGAAGTTGGCGTACTGTCTGTTCTCTTAGTGGCTGTCACTGTGATTCTGGGCCTTTGGGTAACACCCCCTGACGTGGTGCAGGGACAATTAGTCAGATTGATCTATGTCCACCCACCAATGGCCTGGGTGGCTTACCTCGCCTATGGTGTCACGTCACTGGCCAGCATTCTTTATCTATGGAAGCGGACGAGGAACCTGCGGTGGGATTTGCTGGCGGCCTCTTCGGCTGAAGTTGGCGTCATATTTACTGGTTTGACATTGGTCACTGGCTCTATCTGGGGCAGGCCGGCTTGGGGGGTGTGGTGGACATGGGATGCAAGGCTCACCACGACGGCATTGCTTTTCGTTCTTTACCTCGGATATCTGGCATTGCGAAGAATTCCTGCAGACAGCCATCAGCGTGCGGTGAGATCGGCGATTGCTGGTTTAATCGCATTCATTGACGTGCCAATCGTGCACCAGTCGGTCGTCTGGTGGAGAACGCTGCACCAGGGCGCCACGGTCTTCAACCCGAGTCTAAGTCCCAGAATTCACGGTGAGATGTTAATTACACTGTTGCTAGGATTTATCTCTTTCACCTTCGTATACGTGTGGATGGTTATGCACCGTTACCAGATCGCTGCTTTAGAGCAGAGGGTACTTGACGCGGAGTTGGAGAAGCTCATCCAGGAACGCCGCAACGAGCCTGGATTGGGATCCAACCAAATTGAATCGAATGACGATGCCAATAACGCTGGCCAGCCTTCCAAGGTCTGAAAAGGGAATCGGAGGAAAATTATGAACGGCTACGTTGAGGCAGGGTATTTGGCAGTGCTAGGTAGTTTGGGTGGTTATTCCGCCTTGCTGCTGGGCAAATCAAAAAAGTTGAAAAGGTCGCTTCTGCCAGTTAAGGCAAAGAATGACCGGGACGAGTCTGGGCCTCAGCAATAGATGGTCCAGTCAGTATCGGGCAGGACCGGCTCCGGTCAGCCGGCTAATTCAAATAAGGCTAAGCCGAGGGTACTGCCTTCCCGGCGAAGGGCGCGGAGGGCGTGGGTCGCTCTGGGCATAGTGATAGTTGCGATCGGGTTCTTGCTATATAAAGGCCTGGGCAATTCGCTGGTGTATTTTCGGACTGCTGCCGGTGCCGTTCGGGATCGCGCTCAGCTCGGGAATAAGACGTTCCGGCTCGAAGGCGTCGTCGTCCCAGGGAGCATTCACACTACTGGTACCGGGGTGGATTTTTCAGTCGAATCGAGCAACGTCTTTGTTCAAGTTCATGACATCGCAAATCCCCCTCAATTGTTTCAGCCCAATATTCCCGTTGTCCTCGTGGGGCACTTTCAGGGAAATATCTTTCTTTCCAACCAGATAATGGTCAAGCACTCGGCTAGTTATGTCGCGGCTCATCCAGGCAGAGTCGCCACGGTTAATGGAAAGAAGCTGTGAACGCAGTACTAGGGCAAACCGGCGTGCTGATCGGTTTTGTGGGAGCCGTGTTCACCATCTCGATTTTGGGGTACGGCCTGTTGAAGCACAAGGCAGGGGTAATCCGGCACGCACGGAACTATAGTTTTGTGGTTTTGGCCGGGGCAATTCTAGCCACCTTTGCCATGGAGCGCGGTCTTTTGACCCACGACTTTTCACTAGCTTACGTGGCTTCCAACAACTCGAGAGAAACTCCGCTTCTTTTCACGATCACAGGGATGTGGTCGGCCCTGCAGGGATCGATTCTTCTATGGGGACTGGTCCTATCGTTGTACCTGGGCGGTTTGGTGATACGGACCCGTCGGCGCCCTACTGACGAGTTGCCGGCTTGGGCGCTTCTAATAACCAATGTGGTGGCGGCGTTCTTTTTTGCGCTGATGTTGGGTCCCGCAAACCCGTTTGTTCGAATCTCAGGAGCGGTGCCGGCAGATGGAATAGGGCCGAATCCACTGCTGCAGGACCATCCACTAGTTGCCATCCATCCCCCCTTTCTCTATCTGGGATTCGTCGGTTTCACAATTCCGTTCGCATTCGCGCTTGCCAGTCTGATCACAAATCGTTTAGACGAGGACTGGGTCACGGAAACCCGACGGTGGTCCCTCCTGGCTTGGGGTTTTCTTACTGTTGGTATCATTTTGGGTGCCTGGTGGTCGTATCAAGTGCTCGGATGGGGAGGCTATTGGGCATGGGATCCAGTCGAAAATGCTGCACTTCTTCCGTGGCTGGCCGGGACGGCATATCTGCATTCATCAATTGCCCAGCAGCGCCGTGGAATCATGCGGGTTTGGAACATCTCTCTTATAGTCTCGGCATTTTCATTGACGATTTTGGGGACGTTTTTTACCCGTTCCGGAATTCTTCAATCGGTTCACAGTTTTTCTGACTCCACTCTCGGCCCTTTTCTTCTGGTCTTCTTTTTCGCAGTGGTCGCAATTTCACTGGCCCTCATTGCCTGGCGGGGAGACGGACTGCGCTCGAGCCGGGTTATCGCGCCAGCAATATCGCGTGAGTCCGCCTTCTTTTTGAATAACGTCCTATTCGTGCTTTTTGCCTTCGTGGTTCTCCTGGGCACGACATTCCCCCTTCTTTTGCAGGCGATCAATGGGGCCCAGGTCACGGTGGGCGCTCCTTACTTCGATTCATTCATTGGCCCGATTGGAATTGCCATTTTATTTTTCATGGGTACTGCTCCGCTGCTTCCTTGGCAGAGAACCAATCGGAGTCTGGTTCAGCGTCGCCTTGTATGGCCTGCAGTGGCGGCTGCGGTAGCGGTGGTGGTGGAGATAGTGGAAGGGGTTCACAGCCCGAGTTTGATTTTTGCCTATCCGATGGCTGTATTTGCTGCTAGCGCCGCGCTTCGCCAAGCAGCAGTGCATACCATGTACAGCAGAAAGCACAAGACAGGAATGCTGCGCTATCTGTTTTCCCGAACCAACGGCGGGATGCTCGTGCATATGGCCGTCGCCATAATCGCTCTAGCCTTAGTGTCATCGACCTCGTACGGACAACGCACTTCGCTGATCCTCAAACCCGGACAGAGTTCATCTTTCGACGGGCATAAATTTACATATCACGGGGTACAGACTGTCGTAACGCCAGCGAAGACTTCGCTTGAGGCGCTCATCTCAGTGGACGGTTCGGCGAGCTATACGCCTGAAGTGTCCCAATTCGGAAATAATTCCGAGGTTATTGGAACACCCTCTGTGAAGCCAGGCCTTATCGACGACGTTTATCTCACGCTCGATCTACCACCGAAGACCGCCAGCGGTTCCGCTACATTTGGCGTGGTCATTCAACCTCTAGTTTCCTGGATATGGATTGCAGGTGCGTTGATGGCTGTGGGAGCCGCAATAGCTGCCTTCGGAACGAAAGATATTTCCCCTCTGGAGTACGTCGAAGAGGAGCTTGCTCTGAAAAGGGAAGAACCTGAGCCGGAAATTCCCGTGGCGCCATAAGGAAAGAACAGGTGACCGACCAGTTGCAAGAGCAAACTCGAAGCCCGAAGACCGGACCTAGGAAGACTGTACGCATCATCGCTGTTGTAATGGGGGTATTTCTTGTCGGCCTCGCGGTTCTGCTCGCGACCCGCAAGCCGGTAAGCATGCAGACTGTTGCCTCGCCTTTAATAAACAAAACGGCACCTGCGATATCGGGAACTTCGTTGGATGGCAAAAGAGTATCCTTGGCTAGTTATGCGGGACGCTTCGTATTGGTGAACTTTTTCGCATCCTGGTGTACTCCGTGCCAGGATGAAGAGAAGGCGCTGGCGCAATTTTCGAACAGCTCTCCGGATGTCAGCGTTTTAGGCGTAGTTTTCGACGACGTCAATTCGTCTGCGGCAGGTTTTCTGCGCCGATATGGAGCAAATTACCAGGCTGTTAGTGATCCCAATGGACAGATTGCACTCTCATATGGCGTGTCGCAGCCACCGCAGAGCTATCTGATTGCACCCAACGGGGTCATTTTGACGGAAATTGTTGGACCGGTGAGTTTGGCTTCTTTGAATCAGCTGGTTGGCATAGCCAGGTCCAGGGGCTTTTAATGTCCAGCTCTTCTTGTGATGTTGCAGTCGGCGAAGAGCGGCGGTAAAAGCCCTATGACTGAAATTCATTCCGAAACCGCACCTAAAGCACTGATTCGAAAAATGAAACTGTTGAAATGGCTGCTTATTGTGTCGGTGGTAGTGATTGCCGTTGGAATTTCCTATGCTCTGATCTCTTCAAGGCCGAACATTACATCCCAGCAGCGCGTGGCACGGATTGAATCCGAGGTTAAATGTCCGAGCTGTGACGGGGTTTCCGCCCTAGTGTCGAATACTGCTGGAGCATTTGCTGTTAGAAGTTTCGTCGAGAAGCAGGTCAAAGCGGGCGTAAGCGACTCCCAGATATTAAATGCATTGGAAGCAAGTTACGGCCCGTCAATTCTTATGTCTCCGCCAGCCGCATACGGCGGAACCGTAATGGCGGTGCTTCCCTTCGCGTTCCTGGCGGTGGTAGTGGGATTGACTGTATTTTTTGGCTTCCGGCGCTGGCGGAATAGTGCCGGCGATTTCGCCTGGAATGGACAGCAATCGGTCCTGGAAAGTTCGATCGGAGATGACGCTGTCGCTGGGACGGGCGTTGGCGGCACGGAGGGATCTTTGGACGAAACGCCTCAAGATGACTTGACGAGGCAAAAGAGCCTTGGCCCGGTTCGGAGGAAGTGGCTTCTCTACATGGGCGCTTTGCTCGTATTGGCTGGGATAGGCTCAGCTCTCTGGATTATCCGGAACCATGACAACAACCAAAAGCAGCTTGCCGCCACGGCGGTACAGGCGCAGAATGAAGCCCAGACGATTCTAAAGGCAAGAGTCCTTGCCAACCAGGGACAAGATGTGCAGGCTCTCCAGCTGCTGTCATCGGTGCTAGAGGTCGACCCGAATCAACCCGTCGCACTGACCTACCAGGGGTGGTTATTGACGCAGGCTGGCGAAAAGGACAACAATTCAGCGTTGATAAATCAAGGCCAGCAGTTTCTCGAGAAAGCGGTGAAGCTCGATCCGGGATATCCTGACGCCCGCGTTTTTCTTGGCTATGTCCTGTTCCAGGATCGCCATGATGCGAATGGGGCAGTATCTCAGTTTCACGCGTTCCTCGCCGACAAACCAAGCCAGTCTTTTATAGATGCCACCAAATCCGTGATCATATCTGCCTACAAGCAGGCAGGACAACCTATTCCTTTGCAACTTAACTAGGTCATTTAGATTTCTCAAATTGTTAGGATTAGGTATGGGGTTTTTTGATCGCAACAGGGATCAGCTTTTGCAGGTGGGCATTGATCCGAATCGTCTTCCACCTGGTCAATATCATACGGATAGATTCCCCGTATTGCATGCGGGCAGTGTTCCGAGATACGCGGATCTGTCTGCATGGACTTTTTCAATTACCGGGCTTGTCGATCATCGACTTGTGCTTTCTTGGTCAGATATCCTAGGCCTTCCATCGCTCGAAGTCACGGCTGATATCCACTGTGTTACGAAGTGGTCGAAGTTCGACACCAAGTGGAAAGGGGTGCCATTTTCGGTTCTTTATGACATGGCCGGCCCGCATAGCGACGCTACTCACATAATGTGCCATTCCGAGTATGGTTTCACTGCGAATCTCCCCCTTGAAGACGTAACGGGAGACAATATTGCGCTCTTGGCTTACGAATATGACGGCAGGCCGCTAGAGCCAGATCACGGGTATCCTCTTAGATTCTTCGTGCCAAGGCTGTATTTCTGGAAATCTGCGAAGTGGCTCAGGGGGATCGAATTCATGAGTGGTGATGAGCCTGGATTCTGGGAGCAAAACGGCTACCACATGTATGGTGATCCTTGGAAGGAGCAAAGATACTGGGACGACTGAAATGCCAGAAGGTTACGTCCTCCCTCGCCAACGCGAAATGGGATTCCCAGCCGGCAAGGCGCTGAATGCCCTTGCCATAGCCAACAGATCAGATAGAAACTGCGCAGTTCTGGTCGCCTCGCGCTCTTGAGGACATCTTTATAGGTACAGATCCTCCGTAGAGCGTCGACAGCATGCCCTTTACAATGCCCCTGTCCACCGCGCACAGCACGGGATGTATCAGCGCTACAGTGCCAAACGGACAACAATCTGAAATCACCGTGTCGCGATTTGGCCCTGCAGGCTCTGATCTCGCGGCGAAACCATGAGCAGTCAGCGCATCGGCTATCGCACGCATCGCTTGGTTTAGTGAGATTTGGCTGTCAGTCGGTTTCATCTGTGAAGCGAGAAGCTTTCCAAACTTCTCGCCGACCTCATTGGCCATAGATTCAATCTGGTCTTCCGGCAGACGCTCCAGGGCGCTCGTCAAAAGCAGAGCGAGCAGTTCATCCGTATGAGGTGCGGTCTCAGCGGCATTTTGGTTCTTAGAGCCCTTGTACTTCTTTGACGGCCTTCCCGCTCCGCTGGATATCTTTCGATCAACGAATACGTCGAGATATCCACCGGCTGCCAGTTTGTCTAGATGGTGCCTCGCGACATTTGGGTGGAGTCTGAACTCAGCTGCAGCCTCAGACGCCGTTACCCCATTTGATTCCCGAGTGAAAAGGTAGATGCTTCTTCTGGTTGGATCACCAAATGCCGAAACTATCGCAGCTACAGTCGCAGAAAACTGGTCGTCGGAAAGGCTCCGCGGCGAAGCCGGCAGCATGTCGAAAAGATGGTCGTCGGCGAGAGCATTGGCAGAGGCCCTAGTAGCACTGCTTGCCCTATTTTTTGAACTACCTTCGTTTCGAGTTGTCACTAGCTCCGTTTCCCGCATAACATTTATTCTATAGCGGTAGGAGAATTTAGTGATACCTAGTGCTTCTTGGAGTTTTGTGCGTCCGGAAACGGTCAAATGGAGGTAAGTCGAGTGGCAGTCACCAAAAAAGAGGTTGAAGCGGCTTTATACGGAGTCCTGGAACCTGAAATTAGGAAACCGCTTGTGGAGCTGGGACTGGTTGGTGAGCCGATTAATGCCTGGGGTGGCAAGCTGGTCGTTCCGATCGGAGTTGTCGCAGATCCGCTGCCGTATGAGGATGCTTTGAAGTCAGTGGTCTTGGAGGCTCTTGCGAAGGCGAACTTGGCTAGCAAGATTGACGTGGAACTTAGAGGGCTTTCGCAGCCAGATCTCCTAAGGCTTCGCAATTTGCTGAAACCGCCCAGTGATTCGGAAGCGCAGACGGTAGCGAACCCGATCGGACACGAGCAGGGCCGCATAAATCAGTTTATGGAGCCAGGCACTAAGACCAGGGTTATTGGCATATCATCAGGCAAGGGCGGTGTCGGAAAGTCTTCGACTTCCGTCAACCTGGCGGTCGCGCTGGCAAAGAAAGGATATGAGGTTGGCATCCTCGATGCGGACGTCTACGGGTTTTCGGTGCCTAAGATGCTGGGAATTTCCCGCAATCCTTTGTTGATTGATGATCTTATGCTGCCTCCGGTAGCTTATGGGGTCAGATGCATTTCTGTCGGATTCTTTGTTTCCGATGAAACACCGGTTATTTGGAGAGGTCCCATGCTCCACAAGGCGCTTGAGCAGTTCCTCGTTGACGTTTACTGGGGTGATCTCGATTTCCTCCTTCTGGATATGCCTCCTGGCACTGGGGATGTGGCGCTGTCGATGGGACAGTATCTTCCAAAGTCTGAAATTTTGGTTGTAACCACGCCCCAACCTGCTGCTCAGCGTGTGGCTCAGCGCAGCGCGTATGCTGCGAGACAGCTGAAACTTCCATTGCGGGGTGTGATAGAGAACATGTCCTGGTTCGTTGCCGATGACGGGAAGAGATACTCCATATTCGGTGAGGGCGGTGGAAATGAACTTGCCAACAATCTCGGAGTTCCCCTCCTTGCCCAAATTCCACTAGTTCCCGAGGTGCGCGTTGGCGGCGACGAAGGCGTACCGATTACCGCCGGCGAGCCCGACTCAGAGGTTTCCAAGGCATACGATGCGCTTGCGTCGGCTGTTGAAGCCTTGGGGCCTGCAAGGGTGTATCGGTCGGAGTTGAAGGTCAAGAGCTAGCCTGAGATCTGAGGTCCGTCTAGATTTTCTCTCGTATTATCTCGCTGCCGCCGTCGCTGCCGCCGACCGGCATTTGTAATGGCATCGCAAATACCGGAGGCGAGATGCAGGGCTTGAAGGTTCTCTTTCATCGGGGGAACCTTCATCGTTTTGCCAGCCTGGCAGCTGTACGCCGAGTGATTCGGTAGATTTTCATGCTCTTCTGATACTTTCCCTATTTGGTGCGGCTTTACGGATCACGGGGAAAGATCAAAGAAAATGAGCCCCAATGGCCCGGAAAAAATTTACATCGGATCTTCGGCATTTGGACCGGCAGGTTTCACGGCTCAGCCACTCCGATTCCAAGATCTCGCATTGCGTGTCGTCGTCGCTTTCCCGCGATGAAGGCCCGTTCAAATCAAGAGACTGTGGCTTTATCGGCCAGGACAGGCATTATCTAGATTTTCCCCGATTCTCTTTTGATCGGATTTCTATGTTTTGGAATGCCATATAACTCTCTCTGCTTGTTCCGCAGGAATTCGAACTGCCCCATGTCAACTCGGTTCCGATGGCTCCGCGTCACCGGACTTTCCTATGGTGGCCTGTTCGAGTCCGTACCCCTTGCCGAAGAGGACACGATTTAGGTAGCCAGATATCTGGATCCTGTGTTTGAAACTAGCGACAGGTTACGCTGGCAAGAAAGCGCAGGCGTATCCATCTGGACCGGGTCGCTTGAGACCCTAAGGTGCGAACCCGACGCAGGATCGCCTGTTTGGAATCGCGCGGGCCGCTTTCTACGCGGCAGCCCTTTTCAGGCGCAGGGCGGCCCGAGAGCGACAATGGCGGGCAAGGGGCCAAAACTAATTCGCCTGAGGTCTGCAAGAGCCACGGTCCTTTGGGTTCAAGAAATCGTAACGATGATCATCCGCGCAAATTTACGTTAGGCTTTAGGTCAGGTAACTTGTAGCGGAGGCAAATAGTGGACATTCGCATTGGCATCTCAGATTCGCCGCGAGAAATGGATCTTGAACTACCCGAAGGCACGACTCAGGAGCAATTCATCGAGTCACTCGAGGCTTCAATATCTTCAGGTTCGTCGATAGTTTGGATTCAGGACAAGAAGGGGCACAGGCTTGGAGTATTTGTGTCGAAGCTTGCGTATGTCGAGGTTGGTGCGACCAAGGAAGATCGGCGCGTAGGATTTGGCGCACCGTAGGAGATTTTCGTGCCCCGCGATCGATCGTCGAACTCTTTAGGCCTGCTTGACCGGTCACTGGTATTCATAACTGGCAAGGGAGGAGTTGGAAAAACGTCGGTTACGGCGGCTTTGGGTCTTCTCGCCGCCAAAGCGGGGAAGCGCACTCTTATTTGCGAGGTTGACGCCAAGGGGGATATCGCGCGCCATTTGGACTGCGAACCAAGCGGATTCGTGCCGACGGAGATTAGGGAAAATCTTTTTCTCATGTCGATGAACACGGAGGAGGCTCTGCGGGAGTATCTGCGGATATATCTTAAAGTGCCTGTAGTCACGAAGCTAGGTCCATTGGCGAAGACCTTTGATTTCATCGCCAATGCCGCTCCTGGCGTCCAGGAAATCCTAGTGGTCGGCAAGCTTTGCTATGAGGTCAGAGAAGCGAGATACGATCTCATACTTGTCGATGCGACATCTACCGGTCATATTGTTTCTCAACTTGCCTCACCAAAAGGGATTTCAGAGCTGGTCCGGTTGGGAATGGTGAAAGACCAGGTGGCCTGGATGGAGGATATTCTTTACGACCCATCTCAGACTTCGGTGATCATAGTTGCCACCCCGGCAGAAACTCCAGTAAATGAAGCCCTCGAGCTTGCCGACAGGATCGACAACGAGACCCACGTTCATTTAGGCGCCCTTATCGTCAACAAGGTGATGCCGGAACTGTTTTCGCGATCCGAAGAGGAGTTCTTTATCTTGCTCCAGGAATCCAAGGCAATAAACGTTCTCAACAAGGTGATCCCGGGCGGCATTGGATTGCTTTTGCGCGGGTCGAATGCTGCGCTGGAGATGCGGCGTTGCGCGGATCCATATGTGGAGCGTCTAATGGCCGGCGCCGGCACGGTTCCAACGGCGTTACTGCCTCTCATGTTTGGCGAAGGCTCGCGCATGAAGCTCGTAAGAGATCTCGGCGAAGCGATAGCGGCGGAATGGGACGATTTTTTATGGCAGGGGTAGCTGAGCTGCTTTCGGAGTCGCAGATTGTAATTGTCGCCGGCCCGGGCGGAGTCGGGAAGACTACCGTTGCGGCAGCGCTCGGTTTCACCGCGGCAGATCTGACTGGCAAAAAAGTTCTTGTAATCACGGTCGATCCGGCCAAGAGGTTGGCCGACGCGCTTGGTCTGGTTGGACTGACTTCCAAGGGTTCGCAAGTATCGGCGTCGGATCTGGACAATGCCGCGGGCCACAAAGTTGCCGGCCGGCTCTTCGTGGCCATGCTGGATGCCAAAGCCTCATGGGACGAACTTATAAACCGTCACGCTCCGGACGTAGCCACAAGGCAGAAGATCCTTTCGAACCCTATCTACAAGAACATCTCTTCCCGATTTGTACAGAGTCACGATTACATCGCGATGGAGACGCTTTACGAGCTATATCGATCAAATCAATATGACTTGATCATTGTTGACACTCCGCCTTCCCGCCACGCAATAGATTTCTTGGACGCGCCGGGCAAGATGGCGGACTTTTTTTCCTCCAAGCTGCTTAGGTGGCTCACCATTCCAGCGCGCAACAGGCTGCTAATGGGAGTATTCAAACCTTTCTACCAGGTGGCTGACAAGATACTGGGTGCTCAGTTTCTTTCCGATGTTGCGGAGTTCTTTCTTCTGTTCGAATCGATGTACCCGGGATTTGTCGAGCGCGCCAAGTCTGTGGCGGAAATCCTGGAGAATCATTCAACGTCGTTCGTTGTGGTCTCCTCCCCGGAATCTGTGCCGATGAAAGAAGCTGAGTATTTCATTTCTGCGCTGGATGCTAGGCATCTAAGTCTCGGCCAGATGGTGGTGAATCGGGCATTGCCGTCGTATTTTCGTGATCCAGGAGCGGTTCTTCTAGCCAACAAAGTTCAGGATGACTACGAACTCTTTGCCACTGAATTTATGAAGAAAGGAGCTTCGTTGGAATTTATCAGGACCAGCGAGTTGTCTCCGGTTCGAATGGGTGCGCTTGCAGAGAGGGTCTTTTTGGAGGTTGCCGATAGTTTCCTCAACTTTTCCAGCGTAGCGAGCGAGGAGGCGTATGAGATCTCGAAACTGCCAGTCGACGAAGATCAGATTACCCTGGTGCCTCATTTGAATTTTGACGTGTCAAATCTAAAATCATTGGGGAAAGTGGCAGGGTATCTTGCAATGGGTAGCGAATCCCCTACGATGTAATCGTGCTCGATTACCACCTTCACCTGTGGCCTCATGGCCAACGCGATATGAACCCGACGCTCGATGTGCTTCACGAATATTGCAAGCTGGCCGAGGAAAACGGGATCAAAGAAATAGCCATCACTGAACACCTATTTCGCTTTGCTCAGGTAGACCGCTTTATGGGTGGATTTTTCAAGCAGTATCCTGATAGCTCAGTCAGGGCAATAATGGAGTCCTACTGGACGGATCATGCCCGCGCCGATCTTGACAGATATGTTGAAGTAGCTCTTGCCGCTAAGGATGCCGGCTTTCCTATAGTCCTTGGGATGGAAGTCGACTATTACCCGGGCAGGATGAGCGAAGTGTCGGACTTTCTTGCCGGATACCCTTTCGATGTACTGCTTGGCTCAGTTCACTGGCTTGGAGCGTGGCCCTTTGACCATATATCCGACCCGGTGATCATGGCCGAGTGGGACAACTTTGGGGTGGAAAATGCGTGGGAGCAGTATACGACCGCATTGGAGGAGTTGGCTGGTTGCGAAAGTGTCGATGTATTGGCGCATCCCGATCTGGTCAAGGTGGCGGGGCATTTCCCGAGGGTGCCGGAAGAATTCTATGACCGAATGGCTGAGGCGGCGCGCGACTCGGGAATTGCAGCCGAGGTGTCTTCGGCGGGATTGCGCAAGCCCGTGGGCGAGACTTACCCGGCTCCGTATTTACTGCGCAAGTTTTACCAGTACGGGGTGCCCATTACGACAGCCTCGGACTCTCATGGCTTGGCCGATGTGGCTTACAAGGCAGCGGAGATCAAGTCTTACGTTCAATCTGCTGGCTATACTTCGCTCTCAGGATTTAGGAGCAGGCAATCCTATCCTGTTCAGATTTAGGCAAGGGGCGGCAACTACGTGAAGCGTGGTGGGTGAGTGTCAAGCTTTAGTTTGCTCGCGAAGAAGGCAAATCTCGATGACGCTGATGTTGAGCATTTACAGCGTCTAACCAGCTCCTGGGGAATGCTTGCGGATCTCTGCTTTTCAGATTTAGTACTCTATGCTCCTCTCAGGTCCGAAGAAAAGACCGAGGAATCAAAGTCTTCAGGAGTTCCAGAGTTTATTATTTTGGCTCAGGTTAGACCGGCCACCGCCCAGACTTCAATTCCTGACGACCTTGTGGGCACTGGAGGTAGTCCGAATGAAGTTTCTTTTGTCGCCCAGGGGTATCTCTCGGAGATGCTGGTCTTTCGCGAGTCGATAAGTCCTGATGGCGGAGAGTGGATAGTATCGCAGTGCATTCCGGTGCGGCGAGAAGGAAGAGTAATCGCAATAATCGACCGGCGACATATCACAAGCGCCCGTCTAGTCCACGGTGAGCTTGAGCGAACCTACATCAGGCTTTTCGAGCAGTTTGCAAAGATGATTTCGGACGGCGTGTTCCCGTTTGAAGGAATGGACATCGAAGAGGCTCCAAGGGTTGGAGACGGAGTCCTTGTGCTCGATGCCGACAAGAAGATACTCTTCATGTCGCCAAATGCGGCCAGCGCATTGCATCGCCTGGGCCTTCATCTGATCAGAACAGGCGATATTTTCGGGGAGACCGGCTTGCAGTTTTCCGCTCCCGATCGAGCTTTTGCCAGTCACAAGCCGGTGATTGAAGAAATAGAGCAGCGAGCGGACATAACTCTGATGATGCACGCAATTCCGCTTCTCGATGAAGGCGAAGTTACGGGCGTGCTGGTCCTTCTTAGGGATATTTCCGAGCTCAGGCGACGCGATCGCATGTTGCTTAGCAAGGACGCAACGATCAGGGAAGTTCACCACAGGGTCAAGAACAATTTGCAGACGATCTCTTCGCTTTTGCGGCTTCAGGCACGCAGAGTCGGACCTTCCCAGGGTCAGGATGCCCTCAAGGAGGCCGAGCGGAGAATACGCTCAATTGCTGTAGTCCATGAAATTCTTTCGCGCGAGATTGGCGACCAGGTCTCATTTCCCGAGATTGTATCCGCGATCGTCAAGCTGGCTCAAGAGTCAATAATGCCCAGCTACCCGGTAAAAATCGAGGTTACAGGGTCTGCTAGCGATCTCGACGCCCGCGTGGCCACTCCGCTGGCTTTGGTTTTGGCGGAACTCTTGCAGAATTCTATTGACCATGCGTTTCGTGGCGGCATTGCCGAAGCGGATGGTCAAACGGGACTAGTGAGTGTCTTTTTGGATCAAAAGGACGACACTTTGGAGATGATCGTGGCTGATAATGGAGTCGGATTCCCTGATAACTTTGACCCCGAAAAAACGTTGAGCCTTGGTCTATTGATCGTCAATGATATCGTGGTTTCCCAGCTTGGCGGAACTATGAGTATCAAAACTGACAATGGCGCAAAGATAGTGCTAACCATTCCGCTTTCGTAACGTCAGGCATACGGCGAAGCGCCGCGGGCCGTCTCGCTGGTTGCCAGCCGAGATGCGTGAAAGTATGAATGCCTGTCGCTGGGGAAGACGAAAGAGCATGGCCGCGCAAATCGATTAAAGTTCAGCTAAAGCCTGATTTGCTCCAGTAGTCAGATGGGTGGGTTTCCGCGTATTTATCTAACTTGGACCAGTTGGCAGATTCACGATAAGCTTGATTGAAGGTTTTATCCTCCAATTGCACTTTGCGTTCTAAACGTATGTAAGGAAATCGTCAATGAATATTGCTGTATGTGTAAAACAAATCCCGGATCAGTCAATTCCCGGCAAGCTGGATCCTGGAAGTCACAACCTTGTCAGAGATGGAAAGCTTATTCTTGATGACTCTGACAGCTATGGGGTGGAGATGGCTTTGCAGCTTGTTGACAGGGCTGGCGGAGGAGAGGTGGTACTGATCTCTATGGCCCCCAACGGGGAAGTCTCTGGGCTCCGTACAGCCCTGGCGATGGGAGCAGACAAAGCCGTACTGGTTTCCGATCCGTCACTTTCGGGTGCCGATGCACTATCCACCGCAAAGGTGTTAGCAGCGGCTATACGGCGCAATCCGTTTGATCTTGTCATGGCAGCGACGGAATCAACCGATGGCTACACCGGTACCGTTCCGGTTCAAATAGCCGAGCTACTCGATATTCCGTCGGTGAGCTTTGCGAAGAAGGTTGACATCGAGAACGGAATTCTAAAGGTCCAGCGCCAAACTGAGTCTGGATACGATGAAGTTGAATGCCCGTTGCCTGCGCTCGTCAGTGTGACCGCCGGCGTTGTCGAGCCACGCTACCCGTCATTCAAAGGGATCATGGCCGCC
The DNA here is from genome assembly GCA_027322285.1 of Actinomycetota bacterium. Classification (GTDB taxonomy): domain Bacteria; phylum Actinomycetota; class Acidimicrobiia; order Acidimicrobiales; family Acidimicrobiaceae; genus SCQM01. Next base: position 16,512 of record DAHVRV010000015.1, on the reverse strand, counting down.
AAGAGCAAGCCGGTCGATGTCGTCGATGTGGCCGGACTGGGGGTCGCTCCTATTAGCCCCACCCAGGAGGTTACCTCTGTTAGAGCAGCAGAGGAGAGGGCCTCGGGGACTGTCGTGGTTGATGAGGGGGAGGCCTACCAGCAGGTGGTCGAGTTTCTCGAAACCTTGAAGATCATTTAGACAAGCCGTTAGTTATCGAATTTCAGAGAAAGATTCAATTTTATGTCATTGTCAAAAATCTGGGTATTTGTTGAACCATCAGAATCGGGTGTTTCCTCCACTTCGCTTGAGCTGGTATCTGCTGCGTCAAACTTTGCTACTACGGTCGAAGCATTTGGTAGCGGCATGGGATCCGACGCCGCCCAGCTGCTAGGCGACCACGGAGCATCAAAGCTTGTTTTGGCCACCGGCCTAAATGGGATCCTGGCCGGAACCGCAGTAGCGGCTGTTATGGCCGGGAGGATTCCAGCGGATGCACCGGACGCAATCTTCTTCGGTTCGACTCCCGAAGGACGTGACGCTGCGGCCAGGCTTTCGGCAAAGCTCGACCTGCCGGTTTTGACCAATGTGGTCAATCTCGTTGAGGATGGTAGCGCTTTGACGAGCGAACACGCGGTGTTTGGTGGTTCAGAGATAGTGTCGGCAAGATTTACCTCGTCCGGACCTGGGATCTTCGTGATCCGAGCCAAGTCTTTCGCGCCCGAATCTAAGGGCGGGACGGCAGCGGCTGTGGAGGAAGCGAATGTGGGTGATATCGGATCCGCAGGCAAAGCAAAGATTGTTCAAAGCCACGTAGAAGCCAGGTCGGGGCCGAAGCTGGACGAAGCTCCGGTTGTGGTCTCTGGCGGGCGTGGACTAGGCCAGCAGGCAAGCTACCAGATGATCGAGGAGCTTGCCAGGCTTCTAAATGGCGCGCCGGGAGCATCTCGGGCAATTGTCGACGCTGGCTGGGTTCCTTACGCCTATCAGGTTGGCCAGACGGGTAAAACGGTTAAGCCGTCGGTTTATATAGCATGCGGCATCTCCGGCGCAACTCAACATATGGTCGGCATGAAAGGAGCAAAGAACATCATTGCGATCAACAAGGATGCCGATGCCCCAATCTTCTCCATCGCTGATCTAGGGATAGTTGGCGACGTACATAAGGTGCTTCCGAAGCTGATCGAGGCGATCAAGTCGAAAAGCTAATCAGATGGGCTTGTCGCGGCGTTTCCAAGAAGCTGCGGCAAGCCTAGATGAGAGGCCAGGGGTAGCACCTGACGTCCGGTTCGGGAACCGGAAATTTTTTGTGCCCGAGCACCTGCGCGACTCGATCTTTAAATGCTTCCAGTTCCGGTTGGCTGATGAATTCTCCGATTGTCTCGGCGCACTCGTCTTGTTTGGCAGCCAGCGCTTCTAGCAGTTCCTCTGGGATTGGCTCTCCGGCAAACTCCCATATCACAGTTCTGAGTTTTGGCTCGTGGTGAAAGCATAATCCCTGGTCTATACCCCAGATATGGTTGCGGCCGTCTATTAGCAGGTGGCCTGATTTCCGGTCAGCATTGTTCGCGATGATATCGAACAATGCGAACTTTTTGAACTGGGAATGCAACTCATTTCTTTCGAATAGCGAGAAATAGTGCTGTTGAAAATCTGCCTGTATGAAGAGTTGAAGGCTGCCTTCTCCAAGGGGGCCATCCGTTCGAAGAACGGTCATTGGAATCAACTTCCATCCCAGTGCTTCAGATAGTTTGTAGGCAGCTACTTCGCGCATGAAAAGGCCGCCTTGAAAGTCCCAAAGGCTGCGTTCACCGCGATATGGCTTGTAGATCCCTTTGCTTGTCGCGGAATCTTTGTTTACTTCCACAAGGAAGGTCGCGTTGGAGCTGTAAGGCATACGCCCGAGCACCTTAATCTCACCGGAGCTCAGCTGTGCTAGACGGCCGGTGCTTTGTGACCGTTTGTTCTGGGACATGCGTGACCATCTGGATCTAGTGGATAACCACAAAGCGGACATAGGGGACGGCCTGCAGCAATCAGACGTGCTCCTTGAATTGCTAATTCGGCGGATTGCTCCTTCGAAAGGCCAATTTGAAGCGCCGATGGCTCTTCGCCTTCGCCGGGAATTTCTTCCAGAATTAGGTTGATTTGGTCCATGTTCTCGACATATGTGATAGCGATCGAGCCGACGGACCAGGCGATTTCATAGGGTACCAGCACCGAACTTGGCTCATCCAGGTGGCCGGGTCTCGACAATTCCTGGATCAACTCTCCCAAGTGATGAACTAAAGCCGCGACCTGTGCCTTTTCGATCTTCAGGGTTACCAGCTCTCCTAGGTATCTGGCCTGGATGACGAATACGCGCTTGCCGGGCTCACCGAAAGCTCCAATTGCGACATGGTCTACTGATGGGAAATCTCTTGATATCGACAATTATGGCACCTTAATTGAAAAGTCTTTTTGCCAGTTGCTACCCAAGACTAAAGTTCCGGTGGTTGCGAAGGAAATTGCCGACACTGAACATGTCGCGATGACCAGCCTCTGGAACATGTCCAGATGCATTCCCAGAGCGGAGCACAGGAGAGTTTTAATGGGATCTGCATGGGAATACGCAACAACGATCTTGCCCCGGTGATTTAGCTGAATCAGCTCGGCAAATTTTGCCATCCTCACTTCCATCTCCATAAATGATTCCCCATTGGGGAACCGGAATGTTGAAGGCGATCTCTGCACCTGGTTCCATTCCTGGAGTTTGTACAAGTCTGCCAGCTCCCGGCCAGTCCAGTCGCCGAAGTCGCATTCATACAACAACTCTGAGGTATTGATCTCCATGTCCAGTCGCGCCGCAAGCGGCCTTGCGGTCTGTTGCGCTCGCTCAAGGGGACTGGCATAGACGGCAGCGACATTTTCCAGTTTTGAAAGTTGCTCCGCAACCGCTTCAGCCTGGGCAATTCCCTCATTTGACAGGTTGAGGCCAGGTGAGCGGCCAGGCAGAATTTTACCCGTAGTAGTCGTATTTCCGTGTCTGGCCAAAACGAGAATCGTCGGCGTCTCTTCGGGTTTTTCGACTTGACCGTTAGTTTGGGATGTCGAGTTTTGATTAGCCATGACTTAAAAAAGTTAGTCCGAGTTTTGCAAGTTCGTTTCGAATCTGTCGCGTGGTGGAATTATGAGAGCCTTTCGATGATCATTGCCATGCCCATTCCGCCGCCTACGCACATCGTCTCCAGTCCGAATTGTTGGTCCCTCGTTTGGAGATCATTGATGAGAGCGGTCATTATCCGCGCTCCGGTCATTCCGAAGGGGTGACCAAGCGCAATGGCTCCTCCATGGGGGTTGAGCTGGTCTTCAATAGAGATTCCCAATTCATCGCAAACTGCCAGAACTTGGGCCGCGAACGCTTCGTTGAGTTCGACGGTGCCCATATCGCTTAAGCTCATTTTCGATAATGCCAACACCTTCCGCACGGCCTCAATTGGGCCCACGCCCATTATTTCAGGTGCCAAGCCTGAGACTGAGGATGCAACAACCCTGGCTAGCGGGGTAATTCCAAGATCCCTGGCCTTATTCGAGGACATCACCAGTACCGCAGCGGCACCGTCGTTGAGCGGACACGAGTTGCCTGCAGTAACCAGGCCGTTCTCAATGAATGCCGAAGGCAGCTGAGCCAGAGTCTCAAGATTGGTATTAGGTCTCGGGCCGTCATCTTTTGCGATCAGGGTTCCATCAGGGAGTGGGATGGGCGTAATTTCCCGGGCGAAGGTACCGTTGGATTGCGCTTCAACCGCACGATCTTGGGAAAGCTTGGCAAACTCGTCCATTCTTTGTCTGGTTATTCCAAATTGTTTGGCGACGTTTTCGGCGGTGAGCCCCATGGCTATGAACATTTCATTTATAAAATCTGGCCGGGAGCGATCGGTGAATCTCGGGTTGAGGTCCTTTTCGGTAAAGCCGACCCCAAGGGTCCTAGTGGTGCTTTCCACGCCGCCGGCCACAAAGGCTTCTCCCTCGCCTGCCTGGATAGCGTGGAACGCCATACGGATAGTCTGCAGAGATGAGGCGCAAAATCTGTTGACCGTCGTGCCTGGTACAGTGTCTGGCAGCCCGGCAAGCGCTGCAATATTTCTTCCCAGGTTCAATGACTGTTCTCCAACATGGTTTGCTGCGCCGATCATCACATCGTCGATCTGAACCGGGTCAAACTGCGGAACCTTTTCGAGAAGTTTATTGACAATGAACCCGCCCATATCATCTGGCCTAACGTCTTTTAGCGATCCTTTGTAGGCTCTACCAATCGGTGTTCGTGCGGTTGCGACAATAACGGTCTCTGGCATTGAGTACCTCGATTCTGAGAAATCATCTCTAAGTAATTATTATGTTACTCGGTAGTCAACTAGAAGTTTTTGCCTGTCAGACAGGCAGAACTTTCATCTTGGCCCCTACTGTTCGGTGGTTAGCCTGTCGAGGCCTCTATCTGCCCTGATTGCAATGCGCTCTTCATGGTTGGCCCACTGAAGAAATATTATTGCAAGTGCTGCCACTGTAAATACCTCTTCAAAGATCCAAAGAAGCGCACCTCCGGAGTGAACATCTGCAAGTGAAATTCCGGGTGAGACCGACGTTCTCATCGACATCAGCGCGATTCCTATGAACGTGCCAAAGGGGATTCCGACGAGTAGATAGGCAAGCTTGGCCCCATAAGTCATTTTCCAGCGAATTGGATCAAGTCCGATCAAAGTAGTCCAGAAGATGAGGCCCGCAATCAGGAAATGGAGATGAGTGTAGTCGTGAAACAGCGGGTGTTCGATGGACAAACGATATATGGGGGTCAGAAAATAAATGTACATGGTTGCCCAGTTTGCAAGCCAGGCAAGAATCGGGAAGCTAATAATCGAAACAATCTTGGAGTGCAGGAACCTTATCGTTGCGGACTGAAAAGACCTTTTGGAGGCTTGCAGCAAAAGCGTAACCGGCGCACTGAGTGCGATGAGGATTGGCGCAAGATTCATAAGCAGCAGGTGCTGGATAACGTGAATGGTAAAAACTGTGTCATCGTAAGATGCCAATCCGGATCCTGTCGCAATAAAGACCAGAGCCATCCCGGCTAGGAAGCTCGTTGTGCGGAGTTTTGCCCAGTGTCTGCCCCTGGCTTTTAATAACCTGGTCCCCCGGAGGTAAAGCCCTGAAAAGATTATTTCAGCAGCCAGTGCCACCAAAGAGAGCGGATCAGTTTGTATGGCAGTGAGAAGGACTGAAAGTTTAATTTGAGGCGATGCTATCGTCAAGAACAGGTGGGCAGCGAGCACAATTCAAGTATAGAGATCGTTCAGTCTCTAAACTGGGCCGGTTAGACCAGCCCGAGCTCCTTGGCCAAGCGGGCAGCGTGACCCGTAGCCTTGGTTGCATATGCGGCCTTTGTGATCACGCCCCGTTCGTCGATGACGAATGTGGATCTAATGACTCCGACTGTTTCGCGCCCATACATGAGTTTCCTGCCATAGGTGCCCCATGCGGTCATAACGGATTTGTCTGGATCGGAGAGCAATTCGAAACCGATGTTGATCTTTTTGATGAATTCCCTATGCTTTTCGGGCGTGTCGGGGGAGACTCCATAGACCATGTATCCTGCCGCCCGAAGTTTGGGGAGAATGGCAGTCAGTTCGCTGGCCTGGGTTGTGCAGCCAGGAGTCAGGTCTTTTGGGTAGAAATAAAGCACGATCTTTTGTCCGAGATTCTCGCTTAGGCAGATCTGCTTGTGATCCTGGTTTTCAAGGCAAAGCTCGGGAGCTTTGTCTCCTGGCGAAAGGCGTAGGTTTTCAGTGTCGGTCATCAATTGAAATTTAGTACTTTTATTGCGGGTTGGCGCCGCGTATTGCCTCATGACCTTGCCTGAAGCGACCGCGGTTCAGGGTTGGCGGCCAATCTGGAGTAAGTTATGACTATGCCGAATTTCGAAGAATTAGAACCCGTTGAAAGAGTTCTGGTAGTGGTAGCCCATCCTGATGATGTTGATTTTGGGTCGGCAGGAACCGTCGCCAAGTGGGTGGTCGAAGGTTCTCTGGTCGCATATTGCATAATTACTGACGGGGATGCCGGTGGATTTGATCTTGGCATCGCGCGGAGCGAGATGCCTGCAATTAGGCAGAGCGAACAGACCAATGCTGCAGGCATTGTCGGAGTTTCCAACCTGACCTTTCTCGGGTATAAGGACGGTGAATTGCAGGCCACCATAGGTCTCAGGAAGGACATTTCGCGAAAGATAAGGCAATTCAGGCCGGATCGGCTCATCTGCCAGTCAACAGAGCGGAACTTTGATCGCATTTATGCCTCCCATCCAGACCACCTGGCTGCCGCCGAAGCGGCAATCTGTGCCGTCTATCCTGATGCGCGCAACCCCTTCGCGTTTCCTGAACTCCTGGCAGAGCAGCTTGAGGCGCACACTGTTCAGGACGTAATTATGCAGGCTTCTCCAAATCCAAACTGTTATGTTGACATCACCGAATACGTGGATTTTAAAATCAGAGCTATTTTGGAGCACAAGAGCCAGCTGTCAAATCCAGATGAGACAGCCGCCTTCGTAAGAGGCTGGTTGGAGGCTTCAGGGGCGGAAGTAGGCCTTCCCAAGGGAAGATATGCCGAGATGTACAGAAAAGTGATTACCGGTTAGAGGTAAGCATTCAGTCGACGCGGCAATAGTCATCCAGCCAAGGCGGTCTTGGCTGTCTTGGGTTTGAGTCTCTCATATTCGTCTTTAGGTGCAAAGTTCACAAGAGGGCTATTGCAACTGTTGAAATACTACCCTGCGGGTTTTCTCCATGTTCTAATTTGGCCTGGCGGCCGATTTGCGTATTAGCGTATTTCGGTACCGATATCATTGCAATAATTACAATTACAACGTCTTGTTGAGGGTGATCCGTGTGATAAGTCAAGAGTTCTACGAGGTAATTTATAGGCGCCGGGATGTTCGAGCTGAGTTCAGCGGGGGTGCGGTCGATCCCGAGGTCCTGTCACGCGTACTCAGTGCTGCGAACGCGGCTCCAAGCGTTGGCATGAGCCAGCCTTGGGACTTCATCCTCGTCGAGGACATGTCTTTGCGCGCCAAATTTGCCGAGCACGTAGAGCAGGAAAGAGTTGCCTTCGCAGGGCTTCTCCGAGGCGATAGGTTGAGCACCTTCGAAAAGATCAAGATCGAGGGAATTCTGGACTCGAGTCTAGGGATAGTCGTTACCTACGACTCAGATCGTGGTGCTCCTGCGGTGCTGGGAAGGAACACGATTGACGATGCCGGACTCTATTCGGTGTGTCTCGCGATTGAAAATCTGTGGTTGGCAGCCACCCATGAGGGCATGGGAGTGGGCTGGGTATCTTTCTATAAGGAAGAGTATCTCGCAGAGCTGATGGATCTTCCTAAGCACGTGCGTCCGATTGCCTGGTTGTGTTTTGGTCCTGTGACGCATCTGGAAGAGACGCCAGATCTGGAAAGGCTGGGTTGGGAGAGCAGGACATCGCTGAAAAGCCATGTCTTTTCAAACCGCTACGGGAGTGAGGAGGGTCTAAACAAATGGCAATTACAGGGCTGAGAGTTTTTTCTGTTCCTGTTTCCGACCAGGATCGCTCATTGGGTTTCTATCGGGACGTGCTGGGCGCAAAATTGGTTTCAGATGTTGTCATGAGTCCTAAGATGCGCTGGATTGAGCTTGCATTTGGTGAAAGCTTCACGCATCTGTCTCTTGTCACGTGGTTTGACAGCTACGTTGCGGGAACGCTGACGGGGGCTGTTCTTGAAACTGCGGATTTGGAGGGAGACCTCAGTCGGCTGGATGAAAACAAGGTTGGTCACAGCGGCATTGAGACGGCGCCCTGGGGAAGGTATGCGACATTTCAGGATCCTGACGGAAATGGATGGATACTCCAGGTTTCCAACAGCTAATTCAACCTCGGTTGCGCCATGTGCTTGTTAGCGGTTCCTCCTATTGCGCCATGGATCGTTCGTGGCTTAGGAGTTCCCCCTTTATCTCAGTGCCCCACCTGTAGTTTCCGGTGGATCCAGACGCTGGCACTACGCGATGGCAGGGAATGAACAACGCAAGTGTGTTGGCTCCGCATGCGGTACCTGTCGCCCTCCAACTATTTGGCCGGCCGATTCCCGCTGCTATGTCCATGTAGCTCGTTGTGCTGGAAAAAGGGATCTTAGAAATTTCCTTCCAAACGTCCTTTTGGAATTGCGTTCCCCTAGGATTCGGATCGATAATCTTTGCCGCAGATGATGGCTTTCCGCTAAAGTAGGACTCCAGATACTTCTGCACATCTCGAGCGGCTAACTCAACCATTCTGTTTGCCGTTGTAACAAGTCTCATACCAGGCAGAATCTCGTTTAGCTCTGCAATATTGGATGTGAAACCAGATGCCACAATCTGCGCGCTGACAGTCTCAAACGCCACGCCGAAAGGTGCATAAGGCGTTTCAAAGACCCTAAAAACCGCATCGGTCTGATTACTCAAAGTCAGTGCGCCCCTTCCGTGAGAACTTCTCCCGTTTCAATTCAACTTTAGCCCACCCTGGTTATCGAATTAGATGGATGAAGCTAATTGTGACCGATTGGGTGTAATCAGCCCCATCGGTGCGTCATGGCTTGCGAGCTTTGTGTTTTTAAAGGTCAACGACGCCTGATGAACGAGTTGTGATTTGGTTTGTGTGGGACTAATGCAACGGATTATGATAAGCCCACAAGGTTGTTTCACCATATCCCCGAGGGGGTTTAATGACTGATGCCGTTGTTGGGGACCTTTGCGATACTACGGCGCGCAACTTTGAGGCCAGTTCATGAAGGATCGCTGGGGACGATGACGGCCAGGCTGATGGATCCTTTAACGGCCCGCATTACTGGCAAGAAGTTAATAGCGCCTGCGGTGCATTTGGTGGATGAGAGCCCGAGCCAGGGCTGTGGCGCACTATTTACAGTTGGATCTGGCCGGTTTCAAAGTGCTATCTGATTTCATCGGGCAATCGGCGATTCATTACGTCGCATCCAGGTCATCCATATGCCAAAAATTAGGGATTTGCCGAACCGGTAAGCCGATATCGCAGGCGTTCGGTGCCTATTTGGGACGTTACAAATTATTTGAATTATTTTAAGGAAACCTGCAAAATGCTTAGTTGGAAAAGTTCTGCTGGAAAAATGGGATGGTTCGCGATATGACGGGAAGTTTCACCGGGCAGGAAGTAGTAATTACCGGACTTGGTGCGATCACCCCCGTGGGAAACGACCGGGAGACCACATGGCGGAACCTGTTGGCCGGACAGTCTGGTATTGCCCGAATAACCGCATTCGAAGCCGATGGATTGCCCACGCAGATTGCCGGTGAAGTCAAAGGATTCGATCCCGCGTCGCTTCTCGCAACCAAACGGTTGCGGCGTTCAGCACGCTTTACCCAACTTGCGATATCAGCAGCCCGCGAAGCAGTCGCTGATGCCGGTCTGAATCTCGAGACTGAGGATCCCACGCGCATAGGCGTAGTGATCAACTGCGCCGTCGCTGGATTTGATACGATTGAAGAATCCACTCGCCGCCTGCTGGATCCAAATATGGGCCACATCCATCCGCATTTCGTTTCGTCTTCGCTCACCAATATGCCCGCCTGCGAGGTGTCGATCGATCTTGGACTTCACGGTCCGGTCACCGCAAGCGCGTTGGCATGCGCAAGTGGTCTGTACGCCATATTGGAGGCAAGGCGGCTGATCCTTGCTGGTGAAGCTGACGTGGTGGTCTGCGGAGGCACCGACGCCGGAATTACCCCTGTAATGTTTGCCGGCCTGAACGTGATGGGAGTGTTGTCCAATAACAACGACAACCCGGCTGAAGCCAGTCGGCCGTTCGATTCCAAGCGTGACGGATTCGTGTTCAGCGAAGGTGCCGTCGTTGCTGTTCTTGAGTCCGCAGCTCATGCTGGCCTACGGGGCAAGGTTCCCTATGCAGCTGTTGTCGGGGGTGCCTTGACTGCCGATGCATACCACGTGAGCGCTCCAAATCCTGATGGACAAATGGCCCGAGCTTCAATCTCCATGGCCTTGCAAAGGTCGGGAGTTCTACCCGAGGAAGTGGACTACATATGTGCTCACGGCACCTCGACCAAGGCGAACGACCGGGTGGAAACTGCCGCTATACGCAGTGTGTTCGGCGAGGCGGCTGACAAGGTTGCAATATCGAGCCCCAAGTCGATGGTGGGCCACATGATCGGTGCGGCAGGTTCTTTGGCAACCATGGTGTGTGCTCTTTCCATCCGCGACCGTATCGTGCCTCCGACTATCAATCTCGATTATCCGGATCCTGAATGTGATCTCGATTATGTCCCACACAAGGCACGGCCTCTTCGGGTCCGCACGGCTGTCGCGAACGCCTTTGGGTTTGGCGGCCAAAATTGCGTAGTCGTATTTTCGGAGGCATAGTTAGGACGGGATTCAACAAGACGTAATGGCATCGCTCCTTTTGACCACTGGATGCGGCCGTTTTTTGTCGCTTTATGCTTTTTTGTTTGTGAACCCAAAATTGGTTGACCCGAAATTGATTTCATCGGACGCTTTGATCGATCTGATTGTCGAGGAGATCGTCCTTGGTAGAGTCGCAGCTCTGGCCACGGATACGGTATTTGGGCTGATCGGCAGCGCCGCGGACTGCGATGCACTCGATTCCATCGCTTCTATCAAGGGCCGTGATGCCTCTGTTGCAATGCCGGTGATCATCGGGGCGCGAACTCAGCTGACCTCCCTGGTGCCGTCGGAAATGCTTAACCGTCAAAGTGTTTCAAAACTGATTGATTCGTTGTGGCCTGGTCCGTTGACTATAGTCCTGCCATTGATACCAGGACGGATATGCGACCGCTATTTTTCCGGAGGAACCGTCGGCCTACGCCTTCCTGCGGACTCCCGGCTGCGCGAGATTGCCAAAAGGGCAGGACCGATTGTAGCTACGAGTGCCAATGAGCACTCCAAACCTGTATTGGAAAGCGGGCGGGAAGTCCTGAAGGCATTTGGCGGTAGATCCGTGAGAAATGGGCTATCAGTCGTTGTCGACGAACGCGCAAGGTATGAAGCCGCCTCGACGGTAGTCGAAGTCTCGAGCGCGAGCTACCGAGTCATACGCCCAGGAGCGGTTTCTGAATCAGCAGTCGCCAAGGCCTTCGGTTCGGGCAACTAAGCGTAGTAGAATTCAATGAGGCTTTGCTATAAGCGAAGAGTTAAGATGTTGTGGCGTCACCACAGGAAGGCCTCGATTTATGTCCGACTACAGTCGCTTTTATCCACTTACTTCGGTGCAGGATCCCGAGTTGGGAGCGATTCTCGATCTAGAAGTATGGAGACAAAGTTCCACGTTGCAGCTGATTGCTTCTGAGAACTTCACTTCGAAGGCTGTTTTGGAAGCCGCGGGTTCGGTTCTCACCAACAAGTACGCAGAGGGTTATCCCAAAAAGCGCTACTACGGCGGCAACCAGTTCATAGATCGCGTTGAAGAGCTTGCCCGGACCCGGCTTGCAACTCTTTTCGGGGCAGATCATGCAAATGTCCAACCTCATGCTGGAGCTAATGCAAATGCTGCTGTTTACCTGGCCCTTCTGAGCCCTGGAGATACGGTTTTAGCAATGCGCCTTGATCAGGGTGGGCACCTGACTCATGGCTCCCCGGTCAACTTTTCAGGGCAGCTCTACAACTTTGTTTCTTACGGAGTCACCCCGGCAGGACCTGAGGGTGAACGGATCGATCTCGATGACCTTTATCGCCTCGCTAGAAGCGAGCGACCGAAGTTGATCGTTGTCGGGGCAACCGCTTACACGCGAGTCATTGAGATAGAACCTTTGCGAAGGATCGCAGACGAAGTAGGCGCCTACCTCATGTTTGATGCGGCACATGTCGCGGGTTTGATCGCAGCTGGCGTCTACCCGTCTCCGGTCGGCTCATCAAGAACTGGGAAGAACTTAGGTGCTGACGTTGTCACTTTCACAACGCACAAGACTATGCGCGGGCCGAGAGGCGGGGCCATCTTGTGCACCGAGGCTCTAGCGCCAGCTATCGACAAGGCGGTCTTTCCGGGACTGCAGGGAGGTCCTCTCGAGCACATCATTGCGGCGAAGGCTGTTGCATTCAAAGAGGCAAGCTCCGAAGAGTTTGTACGATACCAGCAGGCGGTAGTGGCCAATGCAAAGGTGCTGGCGGGAGCTCTGGAAAATCAAGGCTTTCGCCTGGTTTCCAATGGTACTGATTCTCACATGATTGTGGCCGACTTGAGGGATTTTGATCCCGAGCTGACTGGTAAAGAAGCGCAGGAGGTATTGGATCGATCTGGCATAACCTGCAACCGCAATCAGATCCCCTACGATCCCCGATCCCCGTTCATCACCAGTGGGTTGCGCTTTGGGACGCCGGCGGAGACTACCGCGGGGATGGGAGAGCCTGAGATGGCCTATATCGCCGAACTGATCGGCCGTGTGCTGAAGAATCGAACCGATGAGGCGGCAGTCTCGCAGGCGGCGGAAGAGGTGACACTGCTTTGCTCGAAGTTCCCTCCGCCTTTTATGCAGTGATTGCTGGTGATGGTTAGGTGTTTGGCTACCTGACTTTGCTGGTTGTCTCGGCGGTGTTCTGCTATGTGGCCACTTTTTTCAACCGATATCTCGCTTTTCGCGTGAAAGCGGTGGTCGAGCCGGACGAGCGGCGGATACACCAACGTCCAACCGCAACGATTGGCGGCATTTCAATGTATGTGGGATTTTTGGCCGCACTTGGTGTCGCTTACCTGCTTCCGCAGTTCAATCGGCTTTTTAGGGGGAGCTCCGAACTTTTGGGAGTTCTGTTGGCTGCAACGGTGATGTTTCTCGTAGGCCTGGTTGACGACTTTCGCGAAGTATCTGCGCCGGCAAAGGTGGCGGGTCAAATTCTTGCCGCCAGCGTGCTGACGTTTTTCGGCGTGACGATGTTTTATTTTAAGGTTCCTTTTGCGGGGGTTGTCGTCCTGTCATCATCTATTACTCCGCTGCTGACTGCAGTTTGGGTAGTGGCTATGGCAAATGCAATCAATCTGATTGACGGGCTTGACGGGCTTGCTTCTGGAATTGTTGCCATAGCAGCTGGGAGCTTCTTCATTTATTCGCAAAGGCTGGTGGATCTCGGGGCCTTGTCATCGAATAGCATCGGCCCTCTTATCGCCGTGATAACCGCCGGGGTCTGCATCGGCTTTCTTCCTCACAATTTCCACCCGGCTAAGATTTTCATGGGTGACACCGGCGCGCTTTTCCTTGGTTTGCTGATGGCGGTCTCGACCTCGGTGGTGGGAGGCAGGACCACTGATGTATCGGGAGACACCTTCTTCTTTTTCGCTCCTTTGTTTATCCCATTTTTTATTCTTGGGGTGCCAATGGTGGATATGGTGTTTGCGATTATTCGCAGGACTGCGAAGAGGACAGGAGTTTCGACCCCCGACAAGCAGCATCTTCATCACCGCTTGATTCAAATGGGACACGGCCACCGGCGATCCGTTCTGATCCTTTGGGTATGGACGGCGTTGCTTTCCGGGTTTGTACTCACGCCAACCTTTACTAGGACAGGAAATGCCCTAGTGCCATTCATAGCTGCTGCCCTTGGTGTTTCGCTCTACACGATGTTCCATCCGGCGATAAGGGACAGGGCCTTCTCCAAGCCCAGAAGGACGCGGGACAGGGAGCCCTTGTGGGTGAAATTTGCAAAGCTAGTTATATGGCCTGATAAAGACAAGCATGATGGGTTTGACCCTGAAGATGAGACGCTCGATTCTTACGGAAGTCATTTCGCCAGGAAAAGGGTTCGGAAATGAGTCGCACCAAAGCCATAGTTGATTTCATGATCAAAGGAACCAAGCCGAAGAGCTACGCGGGTGATTCGGGGGAAATCTCTTCGAATTCACCGCACATGGACGACGGTTTCGTGAAGGCATTTGAAGTGGTTTTGACGCCGATTCTTTTTTGTTTGCTGGGAGTGTTTCTTGATTACAAGTTCGATACTGCACCGATTTTGACGCTGGGGTTCCTGTTCTTTGGAATTGCAGGAATGGTCATTAAGCTGTGGTACAAATCTTTTGCGCCTGAATCTTCTCTGAGGTTTTTACAAAATGAGGAGTCATCTAGTAGAGTCGTACGTCGGTCGCAGATTAAGCCAGTGGAAATGGGGGAACTACTGGGTGGTGATCTTGAGGTACCTTCAGATTTGGATCTGACGCTTGACAATGGATCCGAAATTGATAACGGCGACAGATGATTGCAGTCGCTAAGCTGTGTGGCTGCTGGGATAGAAATGGGCGCAATGTCGTCACTTGCTGGTGTAGGTGCGGAGTTTAACTTGGAACTTGAAAACGAACTCGTAGAAAAACGTATGGCTTTCCATATGGCGAAGTGGGGTGCTCTTCTTTCGCCGGTTCTGCTTGTGGTTTCCTTTCTAATTTGGTCTACACACGGACTTGAGTCTTCGGCTTACGCCATTGTCTTGGTTTTGATTAATTTTCTTGTAACCGCAAAGCTGATGGAAATAGGGGGGCGGATTTCTTTATCCGCACTGATGGCTGTCGCGTTTGGTGGCTTTATATTCGATCTAGTGCTTTTAGGTGTGGCGGTTATTCCATTCGCGAATGCGCCGTGGATGAACTTGTGGGCGCTGGGTTTGACCCTGATTGTCACACACCTGGGTCTTGTAGTTTTTGAAGCAAGTACAGTTTCAGCTCGAATGACCGTTTCAGGTCTTCGTCAGAAGAAGTAAGGAGTTAGATAGTCAGGTGCTGCTAGCTGGAATCAACTTCCCTCCGATTTCCGATGTACTAAATTGGAAGGCAATAGCCTTTAATGGCACGCCTTTTGCGCTGAACAAGGTTGGCCTTATCACTTTGGCTTCAGCCGGATTCACGCTCCTGCTGTTCTATATCGCGGGTCGCCAAAGACAGCTCGTGCCAAGCGGAATCCAGAACTTTGTCGAGTCGATCGTTGACTTTATCAACAACTCGATAGTGTTCGATGTGATGGGCCCAGAAGGCGCACCGTGGGCGCCATACCTTACCGGACTTTTCTTTTTTATACTATTTTCCAATCTATTTGAAGTAATCCCGTTTATTCAGATGCCAGCGACGGCCCGAATGTCAGTACCGGCTCCGTTGGCTCTAATGGTCTGGGTCACATTCATCACTGTGGGCATCCGGGCGCAGGGGGTGAGACATTATTTCAAAAATGCTGTGATCCCTTCAGGAGTTCCTGGGCCTTTGCTTTTGATCCTGGTTCCACTTGAAATTCTCTCCAACTTTATCGTCCGGCCCTTTGCCCTGGCGGTCCGACTTTTTGGAAACCTGCTGGCAGGGCACCTGCTATTGTTGACATTTGCAGTGATTTCCGAGGCGATGTTTGTGAGGAGCATCGGGTTGGTGATCCTGCCTTTGCCGTTTGCGATGTTGACTGCACTGACGGGTTACGAAATCTTTGTAAGCGCTCTTCAGGCTTTTATTTTCACGATTTTGTCTGCTCTATACATTGCCGAGGCAATGAAGAGCCAGCACTAAGGATAACTGGCAGTGGTTCGAGGTAGAGAAAGGAAGTAGCCGTCATCGGTCAAAGTCAGCTAGAAGTCTGATTGTGGAGATTTAAAATCTCTCCAATCATTTTGAACGAAGATCCCGAGGGATTAGAGTTCTACCGGGGAAAGTGTCCCCACGTCACGATCAGTAGTTGTTGTTAGCTAATTGGTGCGGGCCCACCCAGCCCATTAGGAGGTTTTCGGGTGTTTAATGTTATGTTGGCCGTTTCGGCGGCCGCTACGTCAAATCCTGACTTGAGGAAAGGTCTTGCGGAGATCGGTGCTGGTCTCGCGTATGGACTTGCAGCTCTTGGGCCAGGTATTGGTATCGGTTTAATTTTTAGTAGTGCTATTTCAGCGATTGCACGTCAGCCAGAGATGGCCGGTCCGGTCCGCAGCCTTGCGTTCATTGGTTTCGCTTTGGCAGAGGCCCTTGCCCTTATTGGTTTTGTTGTATTCGTTCTACTTAAGTACACCGGGTAATGATTACCACCGTAATTATTGCAGCTAGTTCATCCAATCCGATTTTGCCGGCTACCGGCGAGATCATCTGGTCGGTGCTTTCTTTTCTGCTTCTTCTGCTGGTACTTGGCAAGTGGGCTTATCCGCCCGTGAAGAAGATGATGGCTGATCGGGCGGCAAAGATCAGGAATGATATTGATGCCGCCGAGCTGGCTAGAGCCGAAGCACAGAGGACTCTTGACGAGTACCGTGAACAGTTGGCCCAGGCGAAACGAGAGGCCACCCGCATTCTCGACGAGGCCAGGCAGACGGGAGAGGCCCTACGGGCGGATCTTCTGGCCAAGGCCGAGGAGGATGTGGCAATTGTGCGCGCACGCAACGAAGAGGCCCTGAGAATCGAGCACCAGCGCGTGATCGCTGAGCTTCGAAGCGAAGTGGGATCTCTGGCTCTTGAGCTGGCTGAAAAGATCATAGATGCTGAGGTTGACCGGGCTG
>DAHVRV010000014.1:0-60378 GCA_027322285.1 Actinomycetota bacterium | reverse complement strand
ACACCGATATTTGGATTCCTCCGATATTTGCGGGGTCGTAAATCCGCTAACGAGTGCTCCATTTGCTACCTACTGTATTGCTGAAGCTCTGGCTCCAGCGTGTCAGGTGTTGATTGAGGATGGCGGTCGCCGGCGAGTTAGCCAGCAATCCCGATTGCATAGCTCAGCCATGGCTCAAACCTAATCGGATTACCAGCGGCAGGTCTGTCGCGTGGCGGATGTTGGGCTAGGCTGGACTGCGAAACATAAGGTAAAGGCTATGTTTTTACCCGTTTGACCATGTGCATGGATTTCTCCTTCAGGGGTCCAACCTGCTAGAGTACATCTCACGTCGGTGGAATTATCACTTTGTGAGTGCGCAGCGAATGCATTATCGCACCTGGTATTCACCGGCGGGCAACAAATTAATTAATTATTTGCAGATCAATCCGATTGGGGGTTACTACAGGTGAAGGTAGTCATACCAAAGGAGACTGCCAATGGGGAGCGCAGAGTGGCAGTGGTTCCAGATGTGGTGCCAAAACTGACAGCTGCCGGACTTGAAGTTTGGGTCCAGTCAGGTGCAGGAGTGGCGGCACATCACGATGATTTAGCCTACCAAGAAGCCGGCGCGACGGTTACCGACAATGTTGCTGAGCTTTTCAAAGATGCGAAAGCAGTGTTGAAGGTCCAGCCACCAACCCAGAATGAAGCAAAGTTAATCCCTGCGAATGCGGTGCTGATTTCGTTTCTTTATCCAGCCAGGAATCCAGAGATCACTCGCGAGCTTGCGGCAGGAAACGTCGCCGCACTAGCTCTTGAGTTGTTGCCGAGAATAAGCCGTGCGCAGAGTATGGACGCACTTTCTTCTCAGGCTTCCCTATCTGGCTACAAAGCGGTGATAATGGCAGCTGACAGGTTGGACAAGATAATGCCCATGCAGATGACGGCTGCAGGAACTCTTGCTCCCGCCAGAGTCTTTGTGATGGGAGCGGGAGTCGCTGGATTGCAGGCAATTGCGACCGCACGCAGGCTTGGAGCAATTATCGAAGCATTCGATGTCCGTGCTGCGGTAAAGGATGAGATTGAAAGTCTTGGAGCGAAGTTCATCGAGATCCCGCTCGAAAGCTCAGAGGGTAGCGGCGGTTACGCGGCGGAGCAATCGGAGGATTATCTGAGACGTCAGCGTGAGCTTCTTGCTCAACGAGTGGCGGCCGCGGACATTGTGATAACGACGGCGGCAGTGCCCGGTCGAAAAGCCCCAATACTTGTAACCAAGGACATGGTTTCCAAGATGAGAGCAGGATCGGTAATAATCGATCTCGCAGCGGAATCCGGCGGCAACTGCGAGGTTACTGTTCCCGGCGAGGAAACAATCTTCGAGGGAGTGAGTGTCGTGGGAGTCATTGATGTTCCGAGCTCAGTTTCTGTACATGCAAGTCAGACCTATGCTCGCAATGTTTGCAACTTCCTGCTGGCATTGACCAAAGACGGCGATTTGCAACTTGATTTCAACGATGAATTAGTGAATGCATCCTGTGTAACTTACTCTGGTGAAATACGACAGGGCTTTGGGGGCGCGACCAAGGGTACCAATAGTAGTAGTGAAGGGAATCAACCATGACTCCAGAATTGATTGGATACATAACTACCTTCGTTCTCGCTGCATTTGTAGGGATCGAAGTGATTTCAAAGGTTCCAACAATTTTGCATACCCCATTGATGTCAGGCAGCAACGCTATCCACGGCATCATATTTGTTGGCGCAATTTCCGTTACGGCAGCATCTCACGGAAGTCTTCAACTGGCATTGGGATTGATCGCAGTTGTGCTGGCAACGGTCAATGTTGTTGGCGGGTTTGTCGTGACTGACCGGGTGCTCGAGATGTTCAAGCCTCGCCGCCAGCCTGAAGCGAAAAGGTAGGTCGATCTCAGTTGTCTCAAATCAATTTATTGGCGACCTCGGGTCTAACTCTTGATGAGGGCGTCAGTTTACTTTATCTTCTAGCTTCGGTGCTGTTCATAGTCGGTCTGAAGCAGTTGAGTTCGCCCAAAGGTGCACGGCAAGGTAATTTGACGGCTGCGCTAGGCATGCTTATCGCTGTTCTAGCTTCTCTCACTGTGATTCATCCATCAGGCGGAAAGATCGTGGCAATGCTGGTGGCCGTGATCATTGGTACGCTCGTTGGAGCTGTTTCTGCTAGGCGCGTGAAGATGACCGCCATGCCGCAGATGGTTGCGGCTTTCAATGGAGTAGGTGGAGGCGCAGCTGCTCTCGTTTCGATCGGCGAATTCACGCGACTTGTTTCGGGTTCGAACCACGGTATCGTTTTGGCTATTTCTGTAGTGTTTTCCGTTGTGATCGGATCCCTGAGCTTTGCCGGTTCGGCAATCGCATTTGTAAAGCTCCAGGAACTTATGACCGGTATCCCTATTACTTATAAGGGGCAGCAGCTTGTAAACGGGATCATACTTCTTGGGATCCTCATCATTGCGGTAGATATAATCGGCTTTACTTCGAGTATCCCAGTACTGGTCGTTTTGCTGATCATCTCGCTTCTTCTTGGCGTGGCATTCGTGCTCCCAATCGGGGGGGCGGACATGCCGGTAGTCATTTCGCTGCTAAACGCCTTTACTGGTCTCGCTGTTGCCGCGAGCGGGTTTGCCCTTGGAAGCACGGTGTTAATTGTTGGAGGTACGCTAGTCGGTACTTCAGGTACCTTTCTGACGATGATGATGTCCGACGCCATGGGGAGATCGCTTTCAAACGTACTTTTTGCCGCAGTCGGGAAGGTGACGGAATCGTCATCCGGCGGCGGAGCCAGTGCCCAGGACCAGAGCGTAAGATCCGGCACCCCCGAGGACATAGGAGTGCTGCTGACCTATTCTCAGAAGGTGATAATTGTTCCTGGCTATGGCTTAGCCGTTGCCCAGGCTCAGCACGTAGTGCGTGAACTGGCCGAGATGCTTGAGCAAAAGGGTGTTGAAGTGAGTTACGCTATTCACCCTGTTGCTGGTCGAATGCCGGGACATATGAATGTCCTGCTCGCCGAGGCTGATGTTAAATACGATCAGCTCAAGGAAATGGATGAAATCAATGATGAGTTCAAGCTGGCTGACGTAGCACTGATCGTCGGCGCGAATGATGTCGTGAATCCTGCAGCGAAGACCGATCCTGGGAGTCCTATCTACGGCATGCCAATACTCAATGCCGCCGATGCCAAGAACATCATATTTATGAAGCGGTCCATGAGGCCGGGCTTCGCCGGAATCGACAATCAACTCATGTTTGATCCAAAGACCATCATGTTATTTGGTGATGCCAAGGAGTCGCTAACGAAGCTCGTGGCTGCCGTCAAGGTGTCGTAACTGTCGGTAGCAAAGACTTGACTAGAAGGAACTCCGTCCTCACGAAGGCGGAGTTCCTTCTAAGTTGTGAAAGCCGTTACAACAGTGGGATGCGTCTGAAGTACGATCACTTAGAAAAATCCGGATATTCCGTTGTGATATTTCGATGCAAAAAATATGCTGCCTTACTTGTTGGAATATGGGACGTCGCTGGTAATTGAGACGGGTTGGGCTCGTCCAGTCTGATTGGAATGAATAATCGCAGTTGAATGACAATCACAGCGAGGGTTGACTCCGATGCAGCACAAGTTCAGGGCAAAGGCTTCGAGTTCCTAATGGCCACCTTTCGTCTGATTGGGCAATACCTGAAGCGGTCGTCCTCTTTTTAGGCGCCTTCTTGCTGCTTGCCACGAAACCGTGGAATCAGCAAGTGCTTTGCTCAGTTCCCAGCTGCTGATTTGAACGTTATCGAATTAGCAAGCGCCTCCAGCAGCTCTTAGGACCCCTCAAGGCGCCAACTGTTGCAAGCTTTTGGAATCTTTGCCAAGTCAGTGAAATCATCGCCTGTCGTGTAATCTCGGGTGCGCTGGAGGGCCAGGATCAAAATAATTGAGTCGTCTCAGCGAGGTCGATGGCGCAGGGCTGCAACGTAATCACGCCGGTAGGCGATGAATGACGATTCATAGCTGTCTTCCAGCACCTGCACATTATCAAAGCGCTCATAATCCACGATCGGGAGGTGCTTAGACTCAAGGCCTCAGGCAACCTGTCTGCGGCAGGGTCTGCGATCCCAGTCATGAAGAGATGGCTCACGCCCTTTTGTCCAGGGGGCTGAAGCCGCGCCAACGCTGAGACTGAAACTGGCGTGAACTGTGATCTAAACCTGGGTATCCCATTTCTCGGGTGAGCTGAGGAAGAATAGCGGTCAAGCAGCTTGGCAAAAGGCGCTTTTTCAGTATTCAGGGGTGCCCGATTGCAATGAATCGGGTTTCAGTAGCATCTTCGCTGCAAATACGTCAAAGTGCAATTCATGGTTTATTTCAAGGCCGTCAGGAGGGAACTTTTTATCAAGAACTCGAGCCATGAGGCTAGTTGGCTGGGAAAGATTGTTTCATCTGTCTGAAGCAACTCCGGGAGAGTCCACCATCTGGATCCTATGATGCTCCTTTGCTCAATCCGGGAAAAATGACTTGAAACTGGCTCAAAGGCAGGAGTGCGTGCCACAAAAAATCTTTCTTGCTGGCAATATTCGCGCCCTTCGAATACGAAGCTAAACGTTCGAGAAAATGGAGTGGTTTGGAAATTAAGAATCCGCCGTCCGGTCTCTTGAAAGACCTCTCTTCGTATTGCCATCAGTGGAGTTTCATCTGAGTGAATCCCGCCGCCGACCGTGAACCACCAAGGCTCCGAGTCGGCAATCGTGGAATCGCGGCCCTTCAAAAGCAGCAGCCTTAAGTCGTTATCAATTAGCATCGCCCGTGCAGCAGGCCTTGGCCTAATCATCGCTTCTTTTGAGGTTAGCACTTGCCGGCAGAATAGGTCATCGTGCTCTAACTGCTGCCGTCGAGTGCCTATTGTTGCACTTCAAGGATACTTTAAGTTCAATTTCAGTGATGTCTCAGATCGAAACGCAAGAATAATGGATAGGAATTTGGACTGGGGCACATGATGGAAAAATTTACTGCGCGTTCAAGAGACGCTGCCATCGCGAAATCCTCTGCCATATCAAAAGGATTTTGGTGGGGTGCTTTGTTGGCGATTGTAGGTGTTGCCGGCTTGGTGGCAAAGATTAATCCAAGCAAGCCCATTGGCTCGAATGTATCGTCCGCCTCGTCTTCATCAAATTCATCGCTTGGTGGTGGATATAATGTGACGTCTCCTTCACTGTCCGCGCCGCCGCTTTCTCATCTCTCACCGCAACAATCAGGATCCTCTAATTCGTCAGCAGGCAATTCATCCAGTTCAGGCGTTACTGCCACGGGCGCATCATGATCGGTGTAGATGGCTACACAATGTCAGCTTTGGGGACTCAATGCTCACTCTTGGGCTATTTCAGACCTCCTTCAAGTGAAGCGGTGAAGATCTTTTCGGAGTTAATCGACCAAATGGACTTAGCTGCTTCTCGATTTCGGGAGGATTCGGAGATCTGCAGGATATTCAATGGACAGGCTTGCAATCGGGTCAAGGTCTCTCCGCTCCTCTTTGATGCTCTGCAAGCCGCCTTACGCGGCGCGGAGGTCACCGGGGGCTATCTAGATCCAACTGTTGCCGGCACGATGGCCGCGCTGGGATATAAGGCTGACTTCAAGAGGACTCTTGCTAATGGTGCCTCCGTTCCCGGCGGGCAGCAGGCCGTCTTGCCGCGGGGATATAAAAACATAAAGTTGGATCGGACAAACGGGGTTGTGACGGTTGCCCAGGGAGTGACCTTTGATTTAGGGTCAACTGGCAAAGCGTTCTTGGCCGATCGCATTAAAGAGTCCATCGAGTTCGAATTATCTGAGCAGGTATTAGTCAATCTTGGCGGGGACATATCTGCCTCGATACCCGGAGATGGAAGGTGTTGGCCTGTCAAAATAACTAACGATCGCAGTTTGGACCTGACATCGGATGGGATCACAATCGCGGTTTTCGGGGGTGGCGTTGCCACTTCGTCCACCCTGCGCAGAGCCTGGAAGAGCGGAGACAGGGATCTGCATCACATTGTTGATCCCTTCAGCGGCGAGAGCGCCAAATCAATTTTTGATTCAGTGACCGTCTTAGCTGGGTCGGCACTGGATGCAAATATCGCATCCTGCGGAACAATTGCCATGACGTCAAGCGGGCCTGATTGGCTTGCGTCAACGGGACTTCCTGCACTCGCCCGCAAGGAATTCTCGCGAAGCCGATGTTTCGGGAATTTTGAAAGGTCAATTGTCAGTGGTGAGCTCTCGTGATTTTGGCCAGTGCATCAGTGAGCCCGCTGTGGTATCTGTCGCGATCCGCCGGGTACGTAGGACTGATATTGCTCGGCGTGATAGGAGTGCTGGGCATAGTAACTGCGGGCAATTTCAGAATCGCCCAAGGAACTAAATTTCTAGCTCCCGAAGTGCACAGGTCCCTTTCGCTTCTGACGATAGTAGTTCTGGGAATTCATGTCGGGACTGCGGTCGCAGACAAGTATTCCTTTATTGGTCTCAAGGATGTGTTCATACCCTTTATGGCAACCTATCGACCAGTGTGGGTAGGTTTGGGAGCAGTTGCAGTGGACCTAGGTATCGCTGTGGTTATTACCTCACTTTTGCGGGTGAAAATGGGATACAAAAGCTGGAGGCTAGTTCACTGGGCTTCTTACCCAATATTTGTCCTGTCAATCATTCACGGGTTGGGTTCAGGTACGGACTCGTCTCTGTGGGCCTCCAAAGTGATATATTTGGTGGTTGGCGCCGGTCTGGTGTTAGCTACCGCATCGCGCCTGCTTTCACGGAAAGACCTAGACTCGGGTGTAAAGGCTGCGCTCTCTGGTATGACGATCGCGGTTCCTTTTGCGATTGTTTTGTGGGCGCTCTCCGGCCCGTTTGGAGCGAACTGGACGAAACGCGCACAAAGTGGACTGATCCAGTCACTTCCCGGTTCCGCCAAGTTGGCAAACGCCGGAGGAAGTACCCCGAAGGTTTCAGCCGCGGTATCCCCAGCCCTACATCTAAGTTCCAGCTACACTTCCAATTGGTCCGGAAGGGTCGACCAGTCTCCGGCCAATTCCCAGGGTGAAGTCGCCTTGCGTCTAATTGGTAATCTTTCAAGTTCGCCAGGATTCGAGTTGTCGGTTGTGTTGATAGGGACACCCCTTGATGGTGGGATTTCGATGACTTCAAGTATTGTAGAAATTGCCTCCAGCAGCGGAACATCAATATACAGAGGAACGGTCACCTCGCTAAGTGGAACGACCATAGTGAGCCAAGTTGCAAATGTCGATGGAGAAGGCTTCACGTTTTCTGCAGGCATTAATTTGGGTTCGAATGGGTCGTCGTTTACAGGCACCGTGGCCGGTTCGAACAGCTCGTCATTTTCGAACCTGCCTAATAGCACAACCAACAGTGGTTCGGAATCGGGCGACCGGTAATGTCAGATCAGTTGAATCATTCATTTCCTCGTTTTGCTTACAAAGGAAAGACTTTGGCATCAAGAAACGTCGCGGTGATGCCTACTTCCACTATCTCGCTTGCCGAGCATCTGTCAATATTTGGAACTCCGGAGCCGTATTTTAACTCGATTCGCCATCTAAAGAAGGTTTTGGATGAGAACGAACTCCATGGCAGGGGCGGAGCTGCGTTTCCGCTATCGCAAAAGCTGCGAGGATATGAGAGCCATATCGGCGAAGTTGTAATTATTGCCAACGGCTGTGAAGGTGAGCATCTCTCCCATAAGGACGAGGTATTGATTCGAAGGCATCCTCATTTGGTTTTGGACGGCATAGCTATTTTGGGAAGTGCACTGCACGCTAAAGCAGGCTATGTGCACATCAAGGCATCTCAGACTTCCGTGCAATCTGTTGTCAAGAAGGCGCTGGCCGAGCGGAGCCCATTGAATCCATTCAAGATCGAGGTAAGTACCTCCGCGCCTGGAGTTGGCTACATTGCAGGTGCAGAAACAGCAGTTATTTCGGCGATCAACCGCCAAGGCGGACTTCCGGTATATCTTCCTGACAGGCCCATCCTCCGGGGAGTCAAAAAGTTGCCGACCCTCACGGCCAATGTCGAAACTTTAGCTCACTTGGCACTATTGGCAAGATTCGGCTCGGAGTGGTATTCGTCAGTTGGAACTGCCGAAGATTCGGGCACACGTTTACTCACTATAACTTTGCCTGACGGCAGTTATACCGTGGTAGAGGTCGTTGCTGGATCCGTGTTCAGCGAAGTGTTCTCAGCCTTGGGAGTAAGCCCTGAGCAGGTGAGCTGCGGGCTCCTGGGGGGATATTATGGGCAAATGGTAGACGCGGAAAGATTGTGGAGTCTTCGCGCAAGCCACGCTGATCTGAAGAAATCGGGCTTCTCTTTCGGAGCTGGCGTGGTTGCCTTGGCCGTCGGGTGTCCGATAGATGAGACGGCAGCAGTTCTCAGATATTTGGCAGGCGAATCTTCTGGCCAGTGCGGGCCTTGTTACCTTGGTCTTCCCGAACTTGCGAGGGCTTGGACTGATCTCAGGCCAGGTAAAGTCAACTCCAGTTCAATTTCCAGGGTTAGCGGACTCTGCGATGAAATAGCAGGAAGAGGCGCTTGTTCAATGCCTGACGGAGCCGTGCTATTGGCGCGCTCATCTCTTAGCAGATTTAGAGCCGAGCTGCTGGTCCATCAGAGCGGAAGGTGTGGCTACCCGTCTTCTACGGGGAGATTGGTTCCAAGACAGGGAGCGATGGTGGCCAGGTAGTGGCGGGGCGGCTTCAGATTTTCATTAATCCAATTGCATGCAAAGGGCATGGAATGTGCGCCGAACTTTTACCGGAATTGATTGAACTCGATGAATGGGGCTTTCCTATAATCAAAAGGAGGGACATACCCATTTCGTTGATAGATCACGCTAAGCGTGCGGAAAGGTTGTGTCCGACTCTTGCTCTTATAGTGAAGCAGGACTAGCACCCCGATTCGGTGTTGAAGAGTTCCTCCATGAGGGTAACGTTTAACCCTTGGGTGGAGGCGCAATGACAAGCAACGAATATTCTTCAGAGATTAAAGATGGAAATCTAACATCGGAACCACTTAAGCCGCGGCCGATTTTGCTTGCGATCGGAATTGCAATATCTGCAGTGCTGCCGGTTTTTCTGACAGGCACATTGGCGGTACAGATAAAGAATGACATTGATTTCACACCCTCGCATCTCGGTGCGGCTGTAGCAGTATTTTTCCTCTTTGCTGCGCTGTCGTCTTTCATTTCTGGACATCTGTCCCATAGAGTCGATGACGCAAAGGTTATCCGCTTCTGCATGATCGCATCGTCTATTGTGCTACTCGGAATTGGTACGGTGGCTCGGAACTATCCCACGCTTGTACTTCTCCTCGCAGTTGCCGGAACAATCAACGGCTCGCTTCAACCTTCGATAAATCTGTTCATTTCCCGTGCGATTCCCGCAAGACGGCAAGGGTTCGCGTTCGGGGTAAAGCAGGCTGCGGTTCCCCTGGCCACTCTTCTGGCCGGCCTGGCCGTTCCAACCATCGCGCTCACTATAGGCTGGCGGTTTGCATTTCTAGGAGTTGCACCTCTAGGGATAATATTTTTCTTTTTGTCGCCCAAGTCAATTCAGCTGGTAGAGGATCTGCCCGCTAATTCTGCCAGGGCAGAGCGGCCGTCCGCCGCTCCGATAGTGATGCTCGCAATCGGAATGGGTTTTGGCACGGGCGCCGCAAATGCGTTTGCTGCTTTTCTAGTTTCTTTTGCGGTACATTCGGGCTGGAAGCCCGGTTTGGCCGGACTGTTGATCGTTTTTGGCTCAGCGATTGGGGTTACAGCACGGGTTGGGCATGGTCTTCTTGCAGATAGAAGGCATGGAAGGCATTTTATCTTCGCGACATGGTCCGCAATTGTAGGCGGTTTGGGATACCTACTGTTTGTCTTGGGTTACGGTTGGTTGATCATCCCTGCAACAGTGATCGGTTATGGTGCAGGCTGGGGTTGGAATGGTTTGTTCATCTTCGCCGTAGTCAGGAATTTTACCAAATTTGCTGGCTACGCTACGGGCATAGTTCAGTCTGGAGCATACATTGGCTCTGTAATTGGGCCGTTGGGATTTGGCTTAGCGGTGGAAAGGGTCGGTTATCCGTTTGCTTGGACCATGGCAGCGCTATCCGCATTTGCTGCCGCGATAGCTGTCGCAATTGCACGGCGCCTGGTGCTCTCCCGGGAGCCAGGTGCTGTTGGGTAGCGGAGTTGCAGGAGGTTCGGCCAAAAGGGCGACTCATGGTCGTGGAAAGCCAAGAAGATGCCGATAGATTGTTATTACCGCTTTGGCAGTTCAGACATGGTCGCCGGAGCGAAACTGATCCTTGGGGACGGCAGGAAGCCTGATTTTCCGAAATGCATGGAGGAGTGTTGAACAGCGAGGAGAACCTTGAGGTCAATGAGCCGGCTGATAAGCTTATTTTGCGGCCTGTCCTTCTTGGTATTTCGCTTACCACAGTTTCGACAATTCCAGTTTTTCTTACCGGCGCCCTAGGCGTTCAGATTCGGCGGGACCTTCATCTCAATGCTGCCGAACTCGGAGGGGCAGTTGCGATGTTTTTTGCTGCCGCGGCAATCACTTCTGTTTCTTCGGGAAAGTTGGCGCAACGGTCAGGGTTTGAAATCATTTTGAAGATCTGTGTGGTGCTATCAGTTGTTGCCCTTGCAGGTATTGGGTTTCTGGCCAGCGACTATCCACTCCTGTTGGCGTTTCTCGCGATAGGCGGAGTCGCAAATGGCGCGGCACAACCTGCTGTAAATTTATTTCTGGCGAACGTCGTGCCGGTCTCGAGGCAGGGTTTTGCTTTCGGGGTGAAACAGGCTGCGATTCCGGTATCAACATTTCTGTCGGGTCTTGCGGTTCCGCTTGTCGCTCTGACCATTGGCTGGCACTATGCCTATGCGATAATCGCACCAATCGGGATATTTTTGTTTTTTTTGATTCCAAAGTCGCCAAGAGGGGCCGAACGAGTAAGTAATCCTTCGAAAAGCCAGCAAAAGATATACATTGCGCCCCTGGTCGTACTGGCAATTGCCATGGGATTGGGTTCGGGTGCCGCCAACGCTCTTGGAGCTTTTCTAGTTTCCTCATCGGTACACGCGGGGTGGACCCCTGGTGCCGCTGGGTTCCTAGTGGTTCTTGGCTCTGTAATGGGTATAAGTTCACGCCTTCTTAATGGGTATCTCGCTGACAGGCGTGTTGGCCGTCATCTTGCCGTTACCGCCTGGATGGTTGGCACCGGCGGCATCGGATACCTGCTTCTTGTGCTGGGCTACGCATGGCTGGTTGTGCCTGCCACGATAATTAGCTACGGAGCTGGATGGGGTTGGAACGGCTTGTTTAACTTCGCTGTGGTTTGGAGCTATCCCCGGGCGGCTGGCCATGCAACTGGCATTACCCAGTCTGGGGCGTATTTTGGATCAGTCCTGGGTCCTTTGGTGTTCGGGTTCATAGTTGATCATGCCGGCTATAGCCTGGCGTGGGGATCCGCTGCTCTTCAAGCATTCTTAGCCGGTTTGGCAATGCTGATCGCGCGGAAAATGATGGTTGCGGCATCTGCACAATTGCGTGGAGTCACTTCCTAGGCCGGCTCTAGGATCTATTTGGGGACGAGTCCACCTTCAGCGCAGCAGTCCCGGCGCGCCTCTGGAAACGCTAGATTTCAAAGGATAAGTGTCGCAGTTAGGGGAACTTGCATTTTGGAGAATTCTTCAGTTCTAAAATTTGTCGGGGTAAGCCTTGTCTATCAAACTCAGGCCGTCCTTTCTGACATTTCGTTTGAGGCCTTTCCTGGTGATCGCTGGGCAGTTCTTGGGCAGAATGGTGCTGGAAAGTCTTCGTTATTCCACATCGCTTCGGCACGGCTCAGACCTTCGTCTGGGCTTGCAACTGTTCTTGGGGAGCAGCTCGGTCGAACCGATATGAGGAAGTTGCGCAAGCAGATTGGAATCAGTTCAAGCGTGATTGCTGAACAATTGCCCGGAAATCTCTTGGTAAAAGAGGTTGTATTGACCGGTCTATATGGAGATCTGGCTCCATGGTGGCATATCTACAATGTAGATGATCAAGCTAGAGCGGTTAATTTGCTCGAGTTGGCAGGCGTGGGTAAGCTGTCGGACCGGATTTTCGGAACCCTATCCGCTGGAGAACGCCAGCAGGTCATGATTGCACGGGCTCTAATGCCGAATCCTGCGCTCCTGCTTCTCGATGAGCCAACCTCTGGACTTGACATGGGCGCCAGGGAGCACTTTCTCGAACGGCTGAGTTCGCTATTGTCTGCGCACAAGGATTTAGCATTGTTCATGATCACACATCACATCGAGGATGTTCCGGTCTCGACTACTCATGCCCTTGTGTTGAAGGCAGGTAAAGTACTTGCGATCGGCAATGCCAGAGAAGCCCTGACTGACGAGAGTCTGTCGTTGGCCTTCGATTTTCCTCTCAAGATCGAGAACCATTCCGGCAGGTACAGGGCGGTATCTAGGCTGGCACATTGAATGAGCAAGATGTGTTTGTTGCCATCCACCGGGAGAATATCGGGCAAGTCGAACGAAAGCGCCGGTTGGATGCAGAAGAGTTTCTCCGTGAACCTTGCGATGCAAAGCCGGCTCTTTGGCAGCGTGGACAAAGACGGCAACCTGGTAACGCTGGCTAATGCCAGTGCCCCGGCCGTCGTGGTCATACAATGATAAAAGCGATTCCAGCCCATTCGACCACGGCTGGAGGGCCTTGTTAGAGGACCGCTAGCTGCACGGAAGCTGAAAGCCGAAAATCGTAAGAGGATGATGCAGCTCGCGCGAGTTCAGAGCGGGAATTTCAAAAGCTGCGTGGGGCGACAGCTTCCCAAATGAGATGGAAGGTTCAAGACATTGGTCCCCGACAAGTCGGCGGATTCGACATACTTTCCAATCGGGTTTTTGCCCGCGAGAAATGATGCGCACTGAATCATTCCCACAACTGGAACGGGACGAAACCGGCTTTCGAAAGAGGGATGTCTAATCCTTGAGCAAAATGTGTGAAAGTCGCCCGTTTTGTTCTCAGCGGGCATGGTCAAGCAACAGGCCCGGAAATCCTGCCACCTACTGGAAAGGATTAGTCAATGCGCCTGAGACTTGTCTTGAAGCGCTTCCCGTTTTCGACGTAATTGGAGACAATTAGGGAGAAACTGCCCTTTTTGACCCGGTCTGGGATGATTCGCGCAGGTGCGCCAAGCGCCATTGAATACGACGGAATGATCGTATCGTTGGTCACTACGGAGTTAGCTCCAACGAGTGCATTGCTCTCAACAAGTGCTCGGTGGAGAACTATTGAGCCAGACCCAATAAGCGTGTCATCCTCAACGACGCATCCTTCAAGGTGAGCGAGATGGCCGATTACGCAGCGTGAACCGATAACGGTGCCGAGACCAGCTGATGCGTGTATGACGGTTCCGTCTTGAATAGATGTGTCGTCGCCTATGGTAATGGCTCCATAGTCGGCTCTTAAAACCGCCATCGGCCAAACTGTTGAGTTTGAACCTATGGTTACGTCTCCAATTACAATGGCATCGGGATGGATAAAAGCGTCGGCATGGATTTTCGGCACCATGTCGCCGAGTGCATATATGGCCATGTAATAAGATAGCTACTATCCAGCGCAGAGTGTTAACGGTTTCTGTGTTTATGTGCGAACAACGGGCATGAAAGGACAATTCGATGGCTGAAGCTGCGGGTTCTGATGTGCTTTACGAGCTTGACCTCATTTCGGAGGAACTTGTTGAACTGCTGGAGGCCGGGTTACCAAAAGGACGATGCGAAACGGGAGACGATGCTCTCCAAGGCTGGGATTCCAAGCAGATTGTCGCTCATATGGCTGAATTTTGCGAATTCTGGCGTCTGGATGTGGAAGAGGGGCTGAGAAGGCCAAGAGTTACAATTTTGGGGCGTTCCGCGCTCGATGAGGACCGCTCCCGCAGGATCGATGCTCTATCAGCGATGCCGACTTCAGATCTTATCGATCGTATGACATTAGAGATAGGCAAGACGGTTGGCTTGCTGGCCTCACTAGATCCAAAGGATCTTGAAGTCACCGTGACACATTTGACCGATGGCCAAATCACCATTGGCGATATGGTGTCAAGGCATTTGATTGCTCATCTTGGTGAGCATCTTGCCCAGCTGAAAGAGCTTGAGCAGAAGCCGCCAGCCCACTCTTGAGCAGCGCTAAGAGTCGTCGTGGAGAATGGCATCAGAACATGGTGTCAGAAAATGGCGCTGAGTTCCTGCGGCGCGACAAATCCAACTAAAGATTGAGATTGGTTGCTGAATTAGACGGTGGTTGGTATTTGTGAAAGGTTTGCGACTACGAATACTGGCGTAGAAATAACGCTCCCGGACAGGGCGAACGAGTACAAGATATCCTAAGTAGATGCGTCTGACTTTGCCCGCATGCATTTTGCACCGTAACCGATCCGGAATACGCAACTGCGGCAGAATTGGCGGCAGTCTATAGCCAGCGCTGGGAGACATTGTCTGCCTTTGACGAGCTGAAGACCGATCAGAATGAACTAAGAAGAGTATCAGATATCAGTCCCCAACACTTGCCTACCAAGAGATCTGGGGGGGGAGTCGCGCTGCACTTTGCCACAACAAAGCCGCGGCACGCCCTGCCCGGGGCGTTAAGGAAAACCTCCGACCGATTTTCGTTTATAGGATCTCTCCAAGTGGCGCGCAGAAAGGCCGCGGCAAGACCGGGCATTCCTCCTCGGGTGCTCGCTGACGCATTCACTAGGGCGTTCAGCGACATAAAGGACCAGGTACGTCGAGAGCGCGGGCAGCGGTCTAATCACCACTGTTTCGAAAATAGATGTGTTCCCATTCTATCCAGTACTCCGAGGACGGAAATTAACTGAGCCGTCCATTCAGCAATGGATCTCAGCTTCATTGTCCTTGGACGGCTCCAAGTATCCGGTATCGTTCCAAACCTGAACTTCAAGTGGTCGAAAACGTCATGCGGCATCATTTGCTGGGAAATTTGTGGGTTCAAAAATTCTAGCGGGGACGCATCATCGTATCTGGGTGAAACAAAACTCAGGCTCAAGGCCGTACCCCATGAATTTGGAAAACGGATCTGCTGATGAGAGACCATGGTTCCTGATGGACCGCTTGCGTCCCTTGCTTAGGCACTAGGCGTACCAGTCACTGGTCTCGCCACTACAAAGGTGCCTGGCAATCCTGTCAGCTGATCTATGTCAGAGTGTTGCTTAACATTTCACGAGCTAAAGTACTGTGATACCAGAACGAATTCAGAGTCCAGCAATCAGTATTTGACATCCGCATAGACTCTGACCGTTCCGGGCAGACAGCACTGCTGAGATTCTTATCACCGAAGGCGTATTTGCCCCGGTCAATCCCTAGTAATTGTCACTAACTTGGCCAACCCGAATGCTACAAGTGCATAAATCAACATCGCCACAAGGGTGAAGGTCTCAAACCGGGCTATGCCATAATGGAACGAATAACCAAAGAGGTTGAAAAACGGCTTCACAAACGGATAGCTTGCATTGTTTATGAACTGAACTATTGCGTTTGCAGGGTTGGCGGAGAGCAAGGCAAATATGAAACGCAAAGCCAATAGCACCAGGAGAACGCCTGCAACATACCAAATGATCCGCGCGGCAATTGTCTGGAACCTGCGACGGCTTCGATTTGGCTCGTATACCTGCTGGGTGGACTGCGTCGTATTGCCAATGTGGCTCGTAGTTTCTCGGACTTCTTGAAGTGGCTCTTTCATAGAATTCGCCCCTTTCTTGAATACTCTCAGATCATGGGGTACTAATTGACCTTTAGAGATAACTAACCATTTTAGACCTTCGAAGGTATTTCCCGCGCATTGGCAGACAACATGAGAGCTTTCTAATCTGCAGCTCACGGGCCCAACTCACCCTATCTAGAGTCCTCCGCCAGGGAAACCACAGCAATAAAACAGGTCACCAAGGATGGCTCCAATCCCTTGCTCCGCATAACAGGGTCCCGTGCAGTTCGACCACTCATATGGGAGATTGGGCAGGGCTTACTATGGAGGTAATCTGCTTGGGTGCCCGAGGTTTTGGGTGTGATGCGGGCTGTTTCCTACATCAGTTTTGCGGTCGAGAATTCCCAGTATTTGGCGGCGAATTGCCGCAAATCAGGTAACCAAAGTTAGTATTTCAGCGGTTAGCTCGGCGAAGGCCACAGTTGGAATTGATCTCCGTGTATATGTCTCGACTGGAGCTCTATAGCTGGCCATTTGTTCTATCGAGGACGACGATGGAATATAGGCATTGAGAAATCGCGGATCGTGGTTCAAGTATTTTTCGAGTAGCTGTTTGTGCAGATGCTTTCTGCGGTCCACCATATTGAAAGCGGCATAAATGCTTGGATGCTTGTCATTGAGTTCAATGGCAAACTGCAAGAGCATATCGAAAGTATTGATGGAAAGTGGATTTGGGATTATTGGAACAACAATTAGATCGGAAAAGTTGATGACATTTTCGCTGACTGTGGAGGCTTCAGGAGCACAGTCGACTACGACGAGATCGTATTCCCGCCCGAAGGCTTTCATAGATTTAGACAGTTTCGTAGACTGGCGTTTCTTGTCTTCGAGCAGTGAAGAAAGGTGTCGAAGGTCAAAATCAGAGGGGATCACGTCAAGCAGCGGCCACTGAGTTTCCTTGATCAACCTTTCCAGTGGTCTTTTGCCGTCCAAGAGCTGAGCTATGTTGCCCTTGATGTGAGGTTTTATGCGTAGTATGTAACTGGACGAGCCCTGTGGATCGAGATCCCAGAGCAGAGTTCTCATTCCTGCCAGCGCGGCTTCGTAGGCAATATTGACGGCAAAGGTGGTTTTGCCCACGCCGCCTTTGATGTTATAAAACGAAATTACCTTCATTGTTGACGCTTCTTTCGGTAGGCGGTGGCCAACTGCACGTCGCGGAACAGCGAATCACCTGAAAACGATTTGATCTCCTTGGCGTAGCTTTCGACTGAACGCTGCCGATCGTTTTCAAGTACCTCAAATAGGACAGAAATACTCTCCTGAGGTATCTGATAGTTTTCGCACAACTTGGCAAGAAGCTGAAGTTGTACAAAACTGTCCTGATGCTGCCCCAAGGCATCTTGGAGCTTTTTGATCCTTGATATAACCTCGCGAGTCTTCACGGGATCAAGTACTGGTTCGAAAAATTCCAGAAGATATCGAAATGTTTTCACCTCTTTACGCAGCCGGTGAAGTGATTCTGCGGTGGTGTTCCTCTTCGCCTTTTTCGCCCTTTTAATAAGCGAAGAGCCAGATTGCAGAAGGAATGAATGCGCGGAGTCTGCGAGGCTCGTCTTTGGCGTGACGAAGTTTATGTGATGCATTCCGTCGGCGAGATAAGTTGAGTTCATTGGGGGCGCGGTTATCAACGAGAGTGACAAGCTTTGCCGGGCGAGCCTGTCCCACGTCGAGAGAAGGTGCTCGAATCTCGACGAGGGGACGAGGTCGGTCAGATCTGCGTAGCTGCGAGATACGTCCTCGGCAATTTTTGACCTGAACCTGCGGAGTTCAGCATCGTTTGGATTGTTTTCAAGCTGCGTCTCTACCAGCGTGTTTAAATTTTCCAAATCGCGTATAGGTGAGGTCGAGTTAATGAACAGCTTGAGTTCGGATCGCAGCCAGGCGGTATCGATTGGAGCAAATAATGAGCTCAGAGATCTTATAAAAGATGAAGTACGTCTCATTGCTACTCGAAAGTCGTGGAGGAATTCAGGGTCGGGGTGCTCTTTTAGCCATGCGGCGTTTTGTCGTGCCCTCAGCTCCTCGCCCGCCAGTGCTTGACCGAAAGCAATGCACCCGTATGTCGACGCATCGACCTTGAGCGAGAACTTAGTCTGGTAGTCCCTTCGTGATCTGCCATGCTTATAAAGTACGATTTCAAAAGGATCACCCTTTTCAACGGTGAGGTTCAGTTCTGCGAGCACGTCGAAGAGACTACGCTGGATCTTTCGATGGAACGATTCATATCCCCGCTTTGTGACGAGGAGTACGCTGCATTGGTTTATTTCAGGTAAATGGTAGAGCCAGGCTGCGGCTACATCCATTTCCTCTGCGTTGTAAAACTTGAAGTTATAGCTGAGTGCGGAAGTGGCGGCCTGGACAATGAGCGCTCTATTGGAGGTTACCCTTGACAGCTGTCGGTCCAAGAAAGGGAGCCCGAAGTCTGCAGGATTTACCCATCGAATATCGGCGAATGGAACTTCGGAAAACAGCGAGTATTTAGGTCCCGAGAGAATCAGCTGAGTGTTCGATTCTGTCTCGTGCAGCTGGAGCGTAATGTTGCTCCTATCGAGGAGCCAGTCGAATGTGTCGAGCAGTTTGAGAGTGCCGTCTCGAACAGCTGGCGCCATTTTTACAGTGGCCATTCTTCCGATAGCGTTCGCCGCCCGTTCTACGTCATTGGTTTCCAAGAGCAGCGACATACGTGAGGTGGCCATGATTTGAATCTACTAATAACCGAGCGTGCCTTCACTCAAATTCGGAATGAAGGTATGAACCATGCACTATTCTTCGTGGATGATTGTTATCGTTAGGCATTCCAAATGAGAGTTCCCTTCGCATTTAAATTCATCCATTCCGCCGATCTTCATCTTGACTCGCCGTTTCGGGTTCACGAGGGCAAAAATGAAGACCTTCGGGACTTGCTGATCAATGCTTCGCTGGAAGCGTTAAGTCAGCTTTGCGATGCTGCGATAGACCAGAAGGTGGATTTCATTATTCTCGCCGGAGATACATATGACGGTATTGAACGCGGTGCCCGTGCCCAGTTACATTTGAGAAGAGAAATCCTTCGCGTGGGCACACACGGTATTAAGGTTTTCATGGCCTTCGGAAATCATGATCCGGTCAATCAAAGTAGAGAGGCCTCCATTTTCTGGCCCGAGAACCTAATTAGATTTGGCCCTGAGCCTGAAACCGTGGCTCTTGAACGAGACGGCGTTACTTATGGCGAGATAACGGGAGTGAGCTACGAGACCAAGGACGAAAAGCGTAATCTTGCCCAAATGTTTCCAGAGTCGCGAACCGAATTGTTTAGTATCGCGGTGCTGCATACGAATGTCGGCGGGTCTAAAGAGCACGGCAATTACGCACCAGCGACCCTAGCAGACCTAATTGGCAAGGGTTACGACTATTGGGCGTTGGGACATATACATAAGCGGACCATATTGTGTGATGATCCTCTGATTGTCTATCCCGGCAATATCCAGGGTCTTCACATGAAGCCTTCCGAGCGGGGAATCAAGGGAGCAGAGCTTGTCGAAGTCAGCTCGAGTGGGGTCAATCATCGGTTTATTCCCTTTTCGCAGATAGTTTTTGATCTTGTTGAAGTAGATGTCAGCGGGTGTGGATCTTTCGATTCAGTAGTGGAGAGTTGTTTGGAGGCAATTCGGCTTAAATCCCAGGAAAACGGCGGAAGACCGCTGATTGCGAGAATTGCTCTCAGTGGTTGGATCAGTGACAATATAGATGATCTGCCCGCGAATCTCGATATGGTACACGCCGAGCTTGTGACGGAATCCGAGAGAATGCAGCCAGCGGTGTATGTGGATCAGGTGGAAGGCAGTTTGGTCAGACCGCAAAGACTCGAGGAGTTGAGCTTGCTTTCGGATGTCGTCGGGGAGCTGATTCGCGAGGTGGGGGAGTGGCGGTCGGATCGGCTAAGGCTCGAAGGATTTTCCATAGAGTGTGAACTTCGCAACAACCTTGCACCTCGCCTGAAACGAATCGGCCTGGCGGAGAGTCTGTCTGCCATTGAAAGTGATTTGGATGCTGCTGAAAATTTGCTGGCTCAGCTGCTTGGAGGGGGGAGCTCGGCTTGAGGATTAAATCAGTTTGGGTTGAGAGCTTCGGATCTCTTAGGAGTTTTGCAGTTCCCAAAAGTGGCGAGTTGACGGACGGACTTAACATTCTTTTCGGTCCTAACGAGGCCGGCAAATCTCAGTTGAAAGGTTTCTTGGAGGAGATTCTTTTTCCTAGGGCTAATCAGAGGGGATTAAAAGATGCGCGTCCGTTTGGCCGCGTTGTCTTCGACCACCTGGATGCAAGGTATGAACTTGAGACTGCAAAGAAGGGCAGTTCCATGTTTCGTCAGTTGCTAATGGAGAACACTCTTTTACCGGGAGATGTTTCAGATTTGTTTCCTTCGATGAAGATTGCCGGAAACGAGGTGTTTTCGAATCTCTATAGTTTCGGGCTCGATGAGTTAGGTGCCAGCAGCACGAGCGCAAACGGGGCCTTGACTGAACATCTCTTCGGCGCCGTGGCGAGCGGTAAGGGTATTTCGATAAATTCAGTATTTGACCGTCTAGAGGATCAGATAAAGAAGCTGACTGGCAAGGATGCTAGAAGCAGGTCTCTCACCAAGGTAATTGAAGAATTGGAATCGGCTAACAAAAAGAAATTGGAAAGGATCGCGGCCGAGGAAGCCTTTGTAGAAAAGTATCGCCAAAGATCCGAGATTGTGGACGAGATTTCGGATCTGGAGATTCTGCTTGGCAGGAGACGCCAAGAACTAAGGCTTTACCATGAGGTTCAGCGTATGCGCGCAATTTATGAGCAGTATGCAGCAGCGACGGCTTTTTTGGAAGAGCATCAGCATCTAAGTGAGCTGAACTCGACCTTGTTGCGTTCTTTGGAGAAGTCGTTTTTGCGTGCCCAAAATCTTCATGACGAGGTTTTAGGGCTTGAAGCCAAGCTGCTTTCGGCGTCGAACCAGTCAACGGTATTACGGATTGACTCAAAGCTTTTGGATCGCCAGGATGAGATCCGGGTTGCCGAGAGGATTGCAAAGGATATCCTGTCCATTCAGGAGGAGTTCTCGAGAAAATGCTTCGAGTTTGATGCAGCAAAGGCGGAGGCTGTCGGCACTGCCTCCAGTAGCGCAATTGCTGTAGATGGCTACTTAGATTCTACGGATTCTTCAGATCTGCCGCTGGCAATTGATTCTCTAGAGAGCATCCGAAACAGCCTGGAGTTCTTGAGAAGGCAATGGGTAGAGAGCCTTTCTTCACCGTTGATTGATGCCAGCAGGGAAGACCTGTTTGCCAAACAGAGAGAAGCTGACGTGTCTATTCGCAAGGCCGAGAGCTTGCTTGAAGCTTCGGCTCCCGGTTCAGCACCCATAAGAGGCAGATCTTGGATATGGAGCGGCATCATTGGAGCGCTTGCGGCTATCGGTATCGGCGTTTTGTACCGCGAGAATATTATTTCAAGTTCTTCAGGTCTGGCTGTTTCGGCAGTCCTAGCTTTCGCAATTGTGGGCATTTTCTATTTCTTGGCACGAAGGCGGGACAAGGCTCGGGGTTCAGGTTTGCAGCTCGTGAATGCCGAACTATTGGATATTGGTTTGGAGTCTTACGAGCCGCGCCAAATTTTGAAGAGGCTTAATGGCTTTAAGCAAGAAAAGGAGGCAATTGATTCAGTCATCCAGATGCAGGCAGAATGGGCCCATCTATCAATGTTGATTGGCAACTACGGAATCGCGATGGAAGGCTCACCTCCATTCGATAAGGTCATTGAGCAGGTATTTTCTCGTGTCTTTCTCTTGAGGGATATCATTGAGCTCAGAAGGATGAAAAAAATTGCAGGCCAGTTGCGCATCAGGCTTGACGAGCGCAAGTCAGACCTTTTGGAGCTGCTGCGCAGTGAATTTTCTGAATTTGAGGTTCCGGCGGATGCTTCGATGGATTATCTAGCGGTCATTGTCTCCAACCTTACAGATGCATTGGCTTCAAACCTCGGAATAAAATCCGAGGCCGATATATGTCGGAGAGAGATAGAAAAGTACAGGAGTGAGCTGGGACGGATACAAGGTTCGTTGGAGTTGATTAATCAGCAGCTTGACGAAGAGCTGGCTCCTCTCGGATTCAGCCACGAACAAATTGACGAAGAGTTAATGGAGCTGCTGCGGGAATACCATCAGAATAAGGCAAAAAGGGCGTCATTCCTACAGTCCGCAGAGTCGGTGTTTGGAGACCAGCTTCAGGAAGTAATGCCTCTCTTCAAAATGAACAATCTTGAGTTAGATGATGCGGTTCGCGGTTTAAACCAGCTGATAAACGAGGAGAACATAAATCGGGAAGCGTTGCAAACTCTAAAGGCAGAGATAGATGCGGAGGAGAAAAGGTCGCTCGAAATCAACCCAGTTGCCGTAATCCAGGCTTCAATTGAAACCCTATTGCTCGAGGCAGAAGAGCTAGCTGACAAGCTGAGGATTTTGGTGCTTGCAAAGCAGCTGCTCCAGAGTGCCAATTCAAGGTTTGAAGAGCTTCACCAGCCAGAGCTTCTGAGGCTGTCGTCAGAGATATTCGCCAGAGTTACTCAGAATAGGTATCCTTCGATTCTCAAGAAGGAGTACGGAAAAAGCGAATCAATTTTCGTCCGCAATGAGCTTGGCCAAGATATTGTCGACTCCTCGTTATCAAGGGGTGCGAGGGAGCAGCTCTATATTTCAATCCGGCTGGCACTAGTTACCCGTGCCAATTCGTTGGACATTCCATTGCTAATGGACGATGTGATGGTAAATGCGGATATTGACCGCGCTCGGGGCCTCGCAAAGGAGCTGGCGCTGGTGGCGAGGAATCGTCAGATCATCTACTTTTGCGCAAAGTTTGAAACTCTTAATTTGTTTGAAGTATCGGGCGTCGGATTCAACGTCATAGAAATTGACCGTCTTTAAAGGGTTCTCGAGCCCAAATTGAGCCGCTATCCGGAAATATCCTGTTGCTGATCCTGTTGCTGATCCTGTTGCTGATCCTGTTGCTGATCCTGTTGCTGCTGCTGGGCATTCATTTCTTCCTGGCTCGCCCAAATAAACGGATCCACTGGGCCGTGTCCGCTACCGAGCTGCCAGAGAGATCCGGCCTTGATGGTTCTTGTAATATAGACTTTCGCAGCTTTCACTGCTTCCGTGACGTCCATTCCTTTTGCTAAATTAGCTGTTATGGCGGCCGAAAGAGTGCAGCCTGAGCCATGAGTGTTTTCGGTATGGATGCGAACAGCTGAAAGCTTTAGGATGACTTGCCCGTCGTAAAAGATATCGGTGCTTTCAGTACCTGTCATGTGGCCACCCTTTATCAGAACATATCTTGAACCCATCTTCTTGAATTCTCTTGCGGCAGAAATCATCTCCTCGATGTTTGTTGGAAGCTTGCCCAAAAGTGCTTTGACTTCGAAGAGATTGGGGGTGACCAAAGTGGCCTTGGGAATGAGCTTTTCGACGTAAGCCGATTCAGCCTCTTTGTCCAACAACCTGCGACCGCTGGATGCAACCAGTACCGGGTCGACCACTAGTCTCTCGAATAAACCCTTTCCGGCAAAATCTGCAACTACATTGATGTTGCCTACTGTTGCAAGCATTCCGGTTTTTACCGCTCTGACGCTGAAGTCCGAGATTACGGCCCGAATCTGGGCTTCCACCAAGTCTGGGTCAACCGGTTCCAGTGATTGCACGGAATTAGTATTCTGAGCGGTTATAGCGGTTATAACAGTTGTTCCAAATACTCTGTTGGCTGAAAACGCCTTGAGATCTGCCTGAATACCTGCGCCACCCCCGGAATCCGATCCAGCAATGGTGAGAGCGACTGGCGGGGTTTTTTTTCTTCGTTCTGAGATACTCAATGATTGTCCGCCTTTTGGTTCGTGAATCCGAAACTATTGAATCTGACAAGTTGAAACGAATGAAATCAAGTAGCAGCTTCAGTCCAGGCTAGACCGAGCTTCTAAACATCGAATTCGGCTAAGCCGTCACTGGGAGATGAAGCCAATGCCCATTCTCTCTTGGGAATTCTCCCGCTTCTGCGGGAAAGGTATCCAGCCTCTGTTGCAAGCGCGATTGCCCTTGCCATTGCGTGAGGCTGTTTTGCTCTAGTAATCGCTGATGCTACGAGCACTGCGTCGCAGCCGAGCTCCATAGCTATGGCGGCGTCTGATGCAGTTCCGATTCCAGCATCCAAGACGATAGGAACAGATGCTTGAGAGACAATCATTTCAATATTATGCGGATTGCGAATCCCAAGTCCCGTCCCTATTGGGGCTCCCAAAGGCATGACGACTGTAGCTCCCGCCTGTTCAAGGGTCCGCGCCACGACCGGATCGTCGTTGGTATAGGCAAAAACGTTAAACCCGTCCATAGCTAGCAATTCAGTCGCATCGAGGAGCTCGTATGGATCAGGGAGCAAATCTTTGTCACTGGCAAGGACCTCGAGTTTTATATTATTGGTTTCGAGGGCCTCTCTGCCCATCTTGGCGGTAACTACCGCCTCTTTGGCCGTGAAGCACCCGGCCGTATTAGGCAAGATATTTACCTCCATCGTCCGCAGCAGATCATATAAGGAGTTCTCAGCCCGCGGTTCGTAACGTCGCAGTGCGACTGTAACTAGTTGTGCCTTCGAAGCGACAATGATTTCCTTGATGATTTGATTGGATGGAGCACCACCCGTGCCAAGTATCAGTCTTGATGTAAGCGACAAGCTGCCTAATGTGACCGGTTCAAGAGTTGCCTCCACGTTTCATCCCCCTTGGGCGATTGTGAGCAATTCCACTTTATCCTGAGACAATAATGACTTTTCCGTCCAATTACTTTTCGGAATCACTTCACTATTGACGGCAATTGCTACTCCCTTTTTCTGCAGACCAATTTGTTCGATCAGACCTTCGATGGTCGTGAGTTCAGGTACCTGATGTGCTAAGCCATTTAGAAATATTTCAATCACTTGTAGAAAACCTAGTTAGCTTCGAGTCTTGCCGCGCCGAATCCCTTAATTTCGCTAGGCTGTTTGCCACTTTGGATTGAATCGGCGACATATTTGGAAAGCGCCGCACTCAATAGGATGCCGTGACGGAAATGTCCAAGACAAAGGAAGAGATTTGAGTTGCGATACTGACCGACAATCGGAGCATTATCGATTGATCCCGGCCTAAATCGTACCAGCTGCTCCTTGAAGTCAGCTTCTCCTAGACCCGGCAGGAGCAGGGTAGCGTGTGTCAGCATTTCCGCGATCGGCCGGACTTTGGCTGTTGTATCGAAGCCGACTTCCTCCTGTGTCGCACCTATAACTATTTCGCCACTGGTGCGCGGCACCATGTACAGTGTCTTTCCGTATGTCTTAGAGCGTACGACACGATTGAGGAGGGAATTCGATTGGGCCTGAACCCTTATTATTTGGCCCTTGACAGGCCGAATGGCTCCGGATATGGCTTTTGGAAGTCCGGCAATGCTACCCACCTGCGAACCGGCCGCCAAAAGAACGACGTCATGATCAGGCGTCGAATGGTCATCAAGCACGATCTCATAGTTTTCGGCTTTAAGCGCAAGGGAGGAGACACTTTTGCGTACAGTCTTGACACCAAGCTGATCGAGCGCGACTTGGAGCGAGTGCATCAATTGCCGATTATCAAGTTGGTTATCGGTACGTATCATGGCTGCAAATGGAAACGGTCCGCCTAGCTCAGGCTCAAGTTCTTTCACCTGACGATGGGTTAAGCGGGTTACTTCGATTCCCAGCTCTCGTTGGAAGTCTGCAAGCCGCTCAAGATCGCGGGCATCATTTGGCTCATAGCCCAGAATCAAGGTTCCATCCATGCGAAGCCCGATCGAAACCCCTGAAACCGACTCGATCTGTTGGACGAAATCCGGCCAAAGGTCATTGGAGTGTTGCATCAGTCTGAGTAGCGGTACCTCGCTGAAATTGACTTCAGAAGCCGGTGCAAGCATTCCTGCTGCAGCGAGCGAGGCCCCAGTTGCTGGGCTTGGGTCGTAGATGGTTACAT
Source organism: Actinomycetota bacterium (assembly GCA_027322285.1). Taxonomy (GTDB): domain Bacteria; phylum Actinomycetota; class Acidimicrobiia; order Acidimicrobiales; family Acidimicrobiaceae; genus SCQM01. The sequence goes on along the minus strand of DAHVRV010000014.1, from coordinate 34,536 downwards.
TGTGATTGGTGGTCGCCAACCTGAATGCCGCGCTCTGCCCGGCTATACCGCCCCCAATTATTCCAATATCCATCTTCGCATCCCACCCTCGAAAAGTTGAATCCAACCAAGCTGTGTAATACCGTACTTGGAAAAGGCGGCAAATGCCCAATTCATAAGATTTAGCGTATTTAGTTGGGCGCGGAGTGCTTGAATAATGAGTGGAGCTTAGTAGGAGTGTGGAGGTTGACGATGCGTTCAACTATGCAGGACGGTGCCCTTTCGATCACGTCGATTTTAAAATATGGAGCTGCAACATTTCCCAAATCCTCAGTCACAACTTATCTTGGCGACGGTGGAATCACTTACTCTTATGAAGATACGGCTGCACGCGTTGCATCCTTGGCTAACGCTTTGTCTTCAATCGGAGTTAAGAACTTCGATCGCGTTGGAACCTTTGCGTTCAACTCGCAGCAGCACCTCGAGGCATATATGGCAGTGCCAGCCATGGGTGCAATAGTGCACACGCTGAACGTGAGACTATTCCCTGACCAGCTCGCTTACGTTATCAATGATGCCGAAGACAAGATGGTGATCGTCGATGCAGCGGTTCTGCCGCTGTTGGCGCGTGTTCTTCCAAGTACGCCAACGATCGAAGCGTTAATCGTGGTCGGCCCTTATGACCCTGGCATGCTGGCACCTTTTAAGATCGATGTCTACGACTACGAGGACCTGATTGCCGCTCACAGTTCCAGTTTCAATTGGCCGACGATAGATGAATTTCAAGCGGCTTCGATGTGTTATACCTCTGGTACCACCGGTAACCCAAAGGGAGTTGTCTACTCCCACAGGTCGACCTGGCTGCACGCAATTTCTTCCTGTGCGGCAAATGCGCTTGGCCTGTGCGAAACCGATCGTGCGCTGATAGTCGTTCCCATGTTTCACGTCAATGCTTGGGGAGTGCCTTATTCCGGCTGGCTGGCGGGCTGCGACCTCATTATGCCTTCGCGTTTCCTTCATCCGGAACATCTTGCGAAGATTATCGAACTGTATCGTCCCACGCTCTCTTCTGGGGTTCCAACAATCTGGAATGAGCTTTTGTTGTATTCGCAGGACCATGAGGTGGACATGTCGTCATTCAGGGGGATTACCGGCGGAGGATCGGCAGTCCCCAAGGCGCTCATGGATGGCTTCAGAGAGCGCTTCGGTCTCGAACTCTGGCAGGGCTGGGGGATGACAGAGACTTCTCCAATCTGCACTTTAGGCATACCACCGCGAAACGCTGGCGAAAGCGATCGAATGACGTATCTCCAGACCGCGGGAAGGCCCTTGGCCGGAGTAGAACTTCGTATCGTCGACGATTCCGGCAAGGTTTTTCCACACGGAATCGACAATCTAGGGGAGATAGAAGTGAGCGGCCCTTGGGTTGCGGGCAGCTACTACAAGGATGCTCACGCGGAGAATTTTGATAATGGCTGGCTGCGTACCGGAGATATGGGCACGATCGACGAGGAAGGATATTTGAGGATTGCCGATCGAACCAAAGACGTAATCAAATCTGGCGGCGAATGGATTTCGTCAGTCGATTTGGAGAACGTCATAATGGCATTCCCCGATGTATATGAGGCTGCAGTGATTGGAGTGCCTGATGAAAAGTGGGTCGAGCGGCCGATGGCCTGTATTGTCCCCAAACCGGGCGCGGAAGTTGATACCCATAAGCTCAACGAATTCCTTTCCCAAAGAGTCGCGAAATGGTGGCTGCCCGAGAAAATGGCTATCGTGACGGAAATTCCGAAGACGAGCGTTGGAAAGTTTGACAAGAAGGTTCTGAGAAAGGCCTTTTCGGACGGAGAGCTCAATGTTATTTCCTTGGACAAGTGATAGCGCGCATCTGCTCCACCTGCGTTGACGATGTGATGCAACTCGATTTAGCGGCACAAATGAGGTTCAGGAAGATGCTTGAGATCTGCTGCCAAGGCAAAAAAGGCGTGCGCAAAGGTTTGATGGCGTGTCAGTGAACGATTTCTCGGGGGAAACCGAGGTGCTTAGAGGTGTGCTTGAGAGACTCGACGATATGGCAATGGATGCGCTGAGGGAATTCATATCTAGTGAAAATAGCCAGCACAAGGAGATCGAAAAAAGGATCCATAGGGCTAGGCGAGCCATAATGAAGGCTATCGGTGAATTGGATGGGGCAGGAACTTTATAGGTTCGCCGCGAAGCGGTTCTGACAAGCCTCACCTTTCCGGGAAGGTGTTAGTTCGCTTCTGAGGCTGACGAAGGTGCATCGTTGGCGCGTGGAGGCTAATTTCCGGCCATGGTCAGTGGTATTTTTGCTCAGCGAGTTTTATGGATTCGAGCTTCGGAAGTTCCAGATGGCATCAAAAGACAAGTGATTCAGGCGTGTCGGGTCCTAAGCTGACTCAAACTAGTTGAGGGGTTTGGGCATTTAAGCGTCCGTCTGGAAGACGACTTTGTGTCGATGACCGTGCGAAAGGGTCTTGGACTGGTCAAAGAAGACGAACTTGTCCATTCGAGTCCTTCGGGCGAGAATTTGAACTTCGGTAATCCGGCGCTGGAATCAGCCATGTATCTTGCCGTATTTGTAGCCAGGCGAGACGTGGGCGCTATTTGCCGCCCTCATTCGCGCTATGTAGATGCAATGGGAATTTAGCGTCAGCCAGTTGAAGCAATTCATGGAGTTGGCGGTGAACTGCGCGGTATCGTGTCGATACATAGCTGCCGGTATCTTGTGGCCACTCAGGATCAGGGAGTGGCCGTCGCGGAAGCATTGAAAACCGTCCATGCTGCGGTGCTTCCCGGAAATGAATCAATGGTTGTCGGGGAGAGCGTTGGAGATGCTTGCGCCAAAGCAGTGCTCTTCGAAGTAATAGGCGAAGTTACAGTTTTTGGCCCGTCAACTCGGTCCTGTGCACGCATAGACCATGAGGCAGTAAAGGCTCGCATTGAGAGCGACCTCCCCAACCAACCAGTACGCGCCTGGGAGTTCTAGCGAAATACATACGACCACGAAGTCGATCAGTGAAGTTTGCTTCTTGTCTTTTTGGAGTTTGGCTTTGGTTCATGATGCTTACGCTTTAGCTGATCCGACTCTGAGCTCGCAACAAATGTTCGGTAAGTCGCGACGAGTACTTCTTTCTGATACTGCGAAAGGCGCGGATCAGAGTAAATTGCAGTCTCGACGATCGGATGGCTGGAGTCCGTCGCAATTTCGGCGGATCCATCTGACTGACCGAGGTGCGACAGCAGTGAACCAAGCGAGACATTGAGGGCATTGGAAATTGATTTTAGGATTCGCACCGAGGGTTCATGGAGTCCGCGTTCGATCTGTGAGAGGTATGGGTTTGAAATGTTGGTGCGCTCGGCGAGTTCCCGCAAAGACAACTGCGCCAATTTGCGCTGCGATTTAATGAATTCGCCGAGAATCCTTCTTTGGTTGTTCAGGTGATCTTCGGAATTGGCATTCACATCTTAAGGCTAGATGGCATTTCAATCATTGAGTTGAAAACCTCAAGGAATTTAAAGATGTAACCCCGGGGGATTGGCCGCCCGGGGTTACCATCGAGTAGCTAGATCCCGATTTGGGGGGATGGGATCTAGTAAACCTACTAGCAGAGGGGGATCGCCAGTAAGTAATAAGTTCATTATAGCAAACGAACTCGCTTGGCGCGCCAAAATATGAATATTTATACACTTTTTTTAAATGTAAATTTGACGTCGAAATGTTATGACCTGGTGACATTTGGCACATTAGCTCTAAAAAGACTACTCGATAGTGCAAACTTATTAATGTTGTAACATATGTCACACTATTTATACTGGGTCAGGATAGTCCCAATTATGAAGTGCTGGGATTTCCAGTTATCACTAGCCTGCCAAATATGCTAGAAAAATAGCCATGTTTACTGCCCTTGTTATAGATGAGAAAGATGGCAAGGTAACGCCATCAATTCAAACTTTCGCGGAGGACCAACTTCCAGCAGGCGAAGTCACGCTCGAGGCACAATATTCCACCCTTAACTACAAGGATGGCATGGTGCTGAATGGAATAGGCAAGTTGGTGCGCTCTTACCCCCACGTGCCGGGTGTTGATGTGGCGGGAATAGTCAGAGATTCCTCGGACTCTCGATTTTCACCAGGCGACGAGGTGCTTGTGGGAGGCTATCGTTTTGGGGAAATTCGTTGGGGCGGCTATTCGCAGCTTGTCAGAGTTCCGGCCGACTGGATCGTCAGGCTGCCTAGCGGGCTAAGTCTGTTCCACGCCATGGCGTTTGGGACCGCAGGTTTTTCGGCAATGCTGGCCGTGGATATTCTCGAGCATCATGGCATGAAGCCCTCGGAGAGAGAGGTACTAGTGACCGGTGCGGTGGGAGGAGTCGGATCGATTGCAGTTGCGCTCTTAGCGGCCCTCGGCTACAACGTAGCTGCATCGACCGGGCGCCCAGAGGAAGGCCAATACCTGAGACATCTTGGGGCGAACACCATTATCGAGCGCTCGGAGCTGGAGACTGCTGCCAGCAGGCCGCTCGAACGAGAACGTTGGGGGGGGTGCATTGATAATGTTGGAGGTTCGACGCTTGGCCATGTATTAAGTCAGCTCGGCATGGGAGCATCGATTGCATCCGTTGGACTTGCCGGAGGATCAACCTTTACCGCAAATGTCATGCCGTTCCTCCTACGCGGCGTGAATATCCTAGGCGTTGATTCCGTGTCGCTTGAGATCAACAAGCGCGCACAGGTCTGGCAGCGTCTTGCTGAAGTGTTTCCCCTAGGGCTGCTGGAATCAATGACGACCGAGGTCAGGCTTGAAGATCTTGAGCGATTAGGAAATGAGATTCTCCAAGGAAGGGTGAAGGGGCGGATAGTAGTCGATGTTCACGGATAGCGGGAATATACCTGTATGGGTATCTGTTATTATCTAAATAACCCTCTTAGAAGGAGATATCGTGGCAGTAGAGGCGAATACCAAAGAAACCTTTGAATCCGAGGTTCTTAGTTCTGAGATTCCCGTAGTCGTAGACTTTTGGGCACCATGGTGCGGACCGTGCCGTATGGTTGCTCCAGAGTTGGACGCATTGGCAGCTGAGCGGGCTGGAGAGATCAAGTTAGTTAAGGTAAATGTTGACATAAATCAAGAGGTTGCGAGCCAGTACCAGGTATTTTCAATTCCTACAATTGGCCTGTTCCGATCCGGTGAGATGGTTGCTGCATCGATTGGAGCCAAACCGAAACGGCTGATTGAGGCAGAGTTAGGTATTTCAAAGTAACCAAAACTGCTCGTCTATTGACAGCTGGATCTTGCCGATATTACCGACCTGGCCTAATGACCGAAGTTTGCAGCTTTCGGGCATGGTCTCAATCAGGTTTATTGAAGCCGTCTTTCCTAAATAATTTGCAAGCAGCTTACGCAGTTACATACCCGATTTTAAAAAAAGTTTGACCAGAGTAGATGAGCTATTTCCATTGAGGATTTATCCGCTCTGGCAGATCTCATACGTCTTGCTATTGGGATGAGAGGGTTATCGCCCCTCGCCAAAGCAATATCCTGTTTATTGCCCTACCCACGGCGTTGGAATGAGTTGCTGCTGGGGGACTAGGGTAGCATTGGGCTAATTTGTGGCGTGGATTTTTATTCTCGGGTTTCTTGGGGTGCGTTGATTTGAGTGGTGAAGATGGATCTTCTGAAGCAGAGTTGGAGTCTTCGGACCGCGGCCGAGAGAACACTGCGTCTGATTCCAACTCCTCCGAAGGAATGGCTAGGGACATAATTTCGGCGGTTGCAGCATCAGCGAGCACTTCGTTTGCAGTGTTTCTCACGGGTGCGCTGGCCGTTCAGATGAGGGCGACCTTGCATTTTGGGCCAGATGCTTTGGGGTTGTCCATCTCAATCTATTACATTGGAGCCGCAGCTGGATCGGTTCCCTTCGGGCGGCTCGCCGAGGCAGTAGGGGGGATCAGAATAATGAAGCCCACTGTAGTTATAGCTGGAGGTTTGCTTGCTATAATCGCGCTGTCCGTGCATTCCTGGCTGGGCCTCAGTATTGTACTTTTCTTCGCCGGACTTGTAAGTTCCGCTATGCAGCCAGCTACCAATCTGTTTCTCGCGCGCCGGATCCCGAGAAACCGCCAAGGCTTCGCCTTTGGTATAAAACAGGCCGCGATTCCATTTGCAGCACTTTTCGGCGGCTTGGCCGTTCCGGGTATCGCTCTAACGATCGGCTGGCGCTGGGCCTTTGTTGCGGCAGCGGCGTGGGCGGTTCTCACCGGGGTGGCGATACCGAGATCACCAAGTACTTTAGCTGCATATCGGGCCCGCCATAGAGATCCGGTACCCAAAGACAATATAGGTCCGCTGATTGTTCTTGGCATTGGATTCGGACTCGGTATTTTCGCGGCGGCGGCTATGACGGGATTTTTGGTGATATCGGCAGTGGATGGTGGCCTTTCCAGGTCAAACGCAGGATATATTGCGGGAATTGCGGGACTGATAGCCGTGGTCGCGAGAATTTATGCAGGTATTGCCGCTGACAGGCGTGGCAGTGGACACTTCAAGGTCGTTGCCGCAATGCTTGTAATTGGTTGTCTGGGCTACGGGGCCCTTGCCATCGGCTCGGCTTCACGCATTGCAATATTCTTTTGGATCGGTGCATTCATAGCTTTTGGCGCAGGATGGGGTTGGAACGGGCTCTTCAATTACGCGGTGATCCAGACACACCAGCGGTCGCCAGCGCGCGCGACTGCTATCACCCAGGTCGGAGGTCGGCTTGCCAGTGTCTTTGGTCCACTTGTGTTTGGACTCCTGGTATCGGATGTGTCCTACTCTTTCGCCTGGATGGTGAATGGCGTGGTTACTCTTGTCGGAGCGGCAATAATTATTTGGGGTCGCCACATGCTCCTTGGATCAGGCGAGAACGTCACCGCTGCCAATCCGCAAATTTTATAAGTTGCCACCCCCGACAGCCCTATCTGTGGGTAAGATCGATTCCCTTTGGCAGGCTTAGTGGATCGAGGCCCAGCGTATCGACTGCTTTTTGGAACGCAAATCGGTCGGTCATGCCAGATACATATCCGATCGAGGCTGTTATGAGAGCTAAAGGATCATCGTCAGGATTCACCGGTGAGTTTCCCCTAATCTCCTTTGGATTTTCAATGTAATATTGGACCAGCATCGATAGGACTTTGATTACCGTTTCGGACTGTTCGAGCGAATCAGGTCGCATATAAATTTTGTCATAGTTGAATTTCCGCAACTCGGTCAGTACTTCGGCCGCCGTGGGAGAAATCGCAATTTCACCGGCACTCAAAATTGTTTGCACCATGTCAGAAATGAAATACCTCAATTGGCCGGATCGTGTGGTTCCAGTGACCGAGGTGACAGATTCAGGTATTGAGGAGGAATTGACAACTTCGGCCTTGATGGCGTCTTCAAGGTCGTGGGCGCAGTAGGCGATACGATCGGCGAATGACACTACAGCCCCTTCGTAAGTGAAGGGTTGTGGTCGCGACCACGAATGATTCCGGATACCGTCAAGAGTCTCCAAACACAGGTTGAGGTCATCCAGAGTATGATCCGCACCCCAAACCGCGTGATCGTAGCCTTCAGCAAGAAATTGTGAGAATGCGTCTTCACTTGCATGTCCACCCGGGCCATGTCCGCAATCATGGCCAAGGGCAATTGCCTCGGTAAGGGCAACATTGAGCCCTACAGCTCTCGAAACTGCCGTTGCAACCTGGGATACCTCGAGAGCGTGTGTCAGTCTGGTCCGTTGGTGATCGTTTGGAAATATAAACACCTGGGTTTTACCTGCCAACCGGCGGAACGCGGTTGAATGCAAAATCCTGTCGCGATCGCGCTCAAATGCGGTGCGCATAGCATCAGGATCTTCCGGCCGACTTCTATTGCCTGCTCCATGCGAAATGGCCGCCCCTTCCGCGAGAAATTGTTGTTCAATTTCCTCACGTATTTCCCGCCGTACCATCAAAGGTTTCAGTTCCGCAGACAGCGGATCGACGTGAGCCCCGACATTGCCGGCGATTGTACGGTAGCCCGGCGAGGTCTCAATCCATTTAGCTGAACGGTTTAGTCCTGCCATAATCTCATCTTTCTAATGCCTCTATCTAAACACTATGGCATATGGGTGTGACCAAGGCACTCGGGAGATTGGTTCGAAAGTTCTTTGGGGTAGTTATTCGCTGCGTGATATACTTAGCAGAAGGAATATTTGGAGGAGTTGAATTATGTCAGGGAAAAATGGTTCCGAGAAACTGGGAAAAGTGGTTGAAGCAGGTTTGATGGTGGCGAAGATTGCCCAGGCCAAGGCTGAGGAAGCCCTGCGTGATGTCGTCCATATTTCGGAGGTCCAGCGCAATCAGATGAAGGAGCTATTCGACGAAGCGGCAAAGAAAAGCAGGTCGAGCACTGAGGTGCTCATCAAGACTCTTCGAAAAGAGATTGAGAATCAGATTAGATCTGTGAACATAGTTTCAAAGGAAGAATTTACTAAATTCAGCGAGCGGCTAACGTCTTTGAGCCAAGATATCGGGAAGATGTCAGTGCTGCGCGATGAGATTTTGAAATTAACAGATATGATAAACTCTCTCATTCGTATTACGCCAGAATCGGAGCCGGCCAGCAAAGAAAAGATGGATGAGCCTGCCGGGGGTGCTTCAGAGCGCAAAACCGGAAGTGATTCGGCATCTGAAAAGTCGGCCCCGAGAAAACGGACTTCGCGAACAGCGCCGTCGAAGCCCGAGGCTTCCCAAGCACCGAAGGATGCCGCAAAGCCGGCCGGAGGATCATCATCTCGACCCTCGCGGGCGAGACCTCGACCTGCTGCTCAGGCAGCTCGCGCGCCAAAGGCCGCTTCGGATGAGAACGATGGAGACACTGCGAAGTAACTCCGCAAGGCAGAAATCAGCCTGGTCTAAATTGGCGTAATTGTTCTGGATGGAGATTTGCATTGAGGGGACAATGGTCGAAGGCAGGTACAAATCTGTTTCTTAGACCGGCGGTTGTTTTTGTATCTGCGATTGCGTTGCGGATGACTTCAAGATGGACGGCAAGTCTTCGGCGCTAATTCAGTGTCACGGATGGCGTCATCCATAGCTCAATCTTGGTTCACTTCAAGGTTCAAGGCGACAGATAAAAGACTGATTGAATTGGTGAACCAATCTTATTTGCAAGCTGTGGAATCTATGGATTTCAAACGCGATCGCTGCAACAACCTCTCCTTTCTCTGTCGCCTGCAGTGATCACGAGCTTCGCGGCCTTCGGATAGGTGGGAGATCCGATTCGTTGCTCGACCGGCAATCGACCTTTTTGTCGAGCTTGCGGTATCGCGGTCGATGCCGACGCTAATCTAAGCTTTTGGGACGGCCCATCTCGTAAATAGGTAGTCATCTATGAAATCATGAGCCAGGACTTTTCCGGATCACCTCCGGGCTTTCAGGTTCTACGGTCTATGACAAACTAGCCAACTAGTTCTTTCGTTTGGCTATCAGCGCTTGTCTGCAACTCCTTATACGCCGCTAAGTGCGACTTTGATTGCGAGATTGAAATATCTTGTTGCAAACACGACACGCTTGGTAATATTGATCCCATCAAGAGTCGCCCTGCCATACGTCTAGATTTTGCGCTTACTGAGCGAGGATACGTCGATTCACGCGAGAAAGCTGCGGACCTCATTCGGGAAGGGAAAGTGCTGGTTAACGGTGCAGTCGCCGGTAAGGCATCTAGGCAGGTGAGGCTGGGTGATCAGATACACGTCACGGAGCTGCCACGTTTTGTTTCACGAGCAGGACTAAAGCTGGAGGGCGCTTTACGGCGCTTCGAGCTTTCAGTTGATGGGCTAAGGGTGCTTGACGTGGGTAGTTCGACAGGAGGTTTCACCGATTGCCTTCTCCAGCACGGTGCTTTCTCCGTTTGTGCTGTCGATGTCGGGACCAACCAGCTACATGAGAAGATTAGGAATGACCCGCGTGTCACGAGTTTTGAGCGTACGAATATTAGAAACTTCAGCGATCCCCAGGGTATAGGTTTCGACCTCATCGTGGTGGACGTATCTTTCACCTCGGTGCGCACTCTGGCGGGTTGTTTGATCGACCTTGCCAAAACTAGCGGAAAATTACTCGTTTTAGTCAAACCACAGTTTGAAGTAGGACATAGGGATGCATCCAGGGGCAAGGGAGTCATAAAGGATTCGAAGCTTTGGCATGATTCTCTGCTTGATGTGGCAGATACTTTTCGTCAGCTTGGAGCGAATGTAAACGGATTGGTTGTTTCGGAAATCCGCGGAACTCAGGGTAATGTTGAATTCTTCTATTACCTCTCTAAGAATAGCGTGAATCCCGGAATCGACCTTGAACGAGTCATAGAGGATGAGATCGCGCGCGTTTTAGGAGAATCCGGGTCATAATTTGATTGACATGCGAAACGGAATTGTTAGTTTATAGCCAATGGCAAAAGTAGGAATCGTATACCATCCTCAACGCGAGAGTGCCCGCTCGAAAGCAGGCGAGCTTGAGTCATGGCTGGAGGAAAGGCACCATTGCGCTGTTTATATGGGCGAGAGCGGTGCAGATGAAAGCCTTGACCTTGTTGTCTCGTTGGGTGGCGACGGTACCATGCTCAGGGCGATTGACAAGATCTTGCCTTCCCCAGTTCCCGTCCTGGGAGTCAATTTTGGTTCACTTGGGTATCTGACAGAGTGTGATCCAGAGGGACTTTTTGGGGCGCTTGAGCAATTCTTTGCCGGCGACTACCACGTCGACGAGCGCATGACCCTTTCGATCGAGATTGAAAAGAGCGAGACCGGAATTGATAGCGCACAGGTTCAAGCCATAGTACGCAAGCATTTTGTGGCCTTGAACGACCTGGTCATCGAGAAGCTTGACTCTGGGCACGTAATTAGGGTTGAAGTACTGTTTGACTCGAGGGAATTCTTAACCTACGAGGCGGACGGGCTTATACTCTCCAGTCCTACCGGATCGACGGCGTACAGTTTTTCGGCTGGAGGACCTGTAGTTTCGCCTCGAATGCGGGCAATGATCCTTACCCCCATAAGTCCCCACATGCTTTTTGACAGATCGTTGGTGCTTCAGCCGGAAGAAAAGGTCGAGTTGAGAATGGCTGAAGGTCCGCCCGCGGCAATCATGGTCGACGGCTCGCGCAAACTGATCGTTGAGCGCGGTGACGTAGTGATATGCAGCGCCAACCTCACCCCCGCCCGATTTGTCACATTTGTGAATAGAGATTTTCATCAAATCATGAAAAAGAAGTTTGGCCTACAGTCGAAGCGTATGGGCGATTAGCCATATCGGCGTGAGAGTCTCGGTGGTGTAAAGGTGATTGATGAGCTTCACGTTGAAAACATCGGCGTAATTGAAGATCTTACAGTGCCCTTTGGAGCCGGCATGACCGTGATCAGCGGAGAGACCGGAGCGGGAAAGACCTTGATAGTCGATGCGCTGATGCTGCTCGGCGGGAGTAGGGCTGATGGCAGATTGATACGCAGTGGGTCGAACCATGCCAGAGTTGAGGCGAGATTTCGTGATGGCGAGGCCGAAAGCATACTCGCGCGGCAGGTCAATATTGGAGAACCATCCAGGGCATACATCAACCGCCAACTTTGCCGGGCCAGTGACCTTTCCGATTTCAGTTCCAGCCTTTTCCACGTTTATGGCCAACATGAAGCTCAGTTGCTATTCTCCACGTCCGCACAGGCGGCGACTCTGGACGGCTATTGCAATGTTGACTACTCAAGGTTCCTGGAACTGAAGCAGAAGCTGAAGCAAACCCTGGACCATCTTCAACTTGTCGGAGGTGATGAGCGTGCGCGTCAGCGGGAACTATTCGTGTGTCAAAGTGAATTGGACGAAATTATCTCCGCGGAACTGAGGGATTCCGACGAAGAAAGCATTTTAAAAGAGGAGCTGGAACTTTTATCGAACGCAGTTGAGTTCAAGGAATCGCTTGTAAGGGTTCAACATCTTCTTTTCGATGGCAACAGCCAGGCAAGCGCAATGGATCAGCTGGGCGAAGCCAGACGCATACTCGTCCACTCTGGAAAGTATGCTTCCAATGCAGAACGTGTGTCTGAATTGATTGGCTCCCTCAATGACGTCGGCCACGATATCCGTATGGAAATCGAGCGCCTGGACCCAGACCCGGACAGACTTGAACACCTACATCAAAGACTGCAACAGTTGGCAAAGATTAAACGCAGGTACGGCGATACCCTTCTGGATGTTATAGAGTACCGAGAAAAAATTGCAGCGAGGATTGATGAGTTGAACTCGTTTGAACTTGTTGCTTCGAATCTGGAGAAGGAGATAGAGGCCTATCGTGGCGAGATCAAAATTGCTGAGGACGAGATCCTATCCATACGACGTGATGGCTCTAGACGCCTATCGCACGGTGTTGTAGGGCGGCTGCATTCCCTTGCTATGCCGCACGCAGTTTTTGAGGTTCAACTGGGCCATAGTGATATCGGTGATCCAGTTATTTTTATGTTTTCGTCGAACAAGGGTGAAAAGCCCGGCCCCGTGGCAAAGATTGCATCAGGCGGCGAACTTTCCCGTCTAATGCTTGCAATACGGCTCCTCTCGAGAAGCGATGTGCCGACAATGATCTTTGATGAGGTGGATGCCGGAATAGGGGGTAGGACTGCCGTGAGCGTCGGAGAGGCATTGGCGGAGTTGTCTCAGACCAAACAGGTAATTGTGGTAACCCACCTTGCACAGATTGCATCGTACGCAGAAAATCAGATTTCGGTTACAAAATCAATCAGAAATGGACGTACTGTGACCGAGGCAAAGTCCGTTAGCGGCGAGGAGCGAGTGATGGAACTGGCAAGAATGCTTTCGGGTCAAAATGAATCCGAAAAAGCCAAAGAACATGCTAGGGAGCTGTTGGCAAACGCAAATAGCCGGATTTGAAATTAGTTTTCGCTTAAGTAGTCCGAATTTTCCCAGTGAATAAACAACAGCTAGTTGGCAAGAGGCTGGTTGTTGTCATCGACATAAGTTACAAGAGGATGAAAACTGTCAGCTTCGCCTTCAGGCACTTGGGCGAATGCTGCGATAATCAAGAGATCACCCACCGCAGCCAACCTGGCGGCCGCACCATTCAGCGAAATGACGCCCGAACCCTGGGGAGCCTCGATAGCGTAGGTTATGAACCGTTCACCATTGTTGACGTTGAAAATATGTATTTGCTCATGAGGCCGTATTTCCGACAATTTCAGCAGTCCAGAGTCGATCGCGCACGATCCTTCATAGTCGAGCTCAGTCGCCGTCACCTTGACTCGGTGTAATTTACCCTTGAGCATGGTGATGTAATTCATGTTTACGCCTCCGATGTCGTAATTAAAGCATATAGGAGCTTGCTGCATTAAATTGTCGGTTAGTTTCATCAAAGTTCGGGAAGGCTAGGAAGATTTCGCCGATCGACTGATCGATTTACTTGTGAGTTTTGCGATAGGGTTTTTGAAAAGCAAGTGAGCCAATTCATCTGAATTGATAGTTAAGGGTCGCTGGGGGAAAAGTGTCCATCAAGATTAATCAGTTAGCTGATTGGGTTGCAGAAATCGTTGATTTTGATTGTACCAGCATGACTCCTGAGATGACGCGGGTGGTAGAGGAATCTTTTAAAAGGAATCACGTCCTGGTATTCCGCGACCAGGCCATGACACCGTCGGAATTGTCGGCCTTTTCTAAAAAATTCGGGCCCCTCGAAACGCCCATCAACCAACTCTACGTCCACCCGGAATCTAGCGATGTTTTGATTTTGTCCAACGAAATAAGGACGGATGGCACAGCTGTGGGAGTCGTTGATGGGGGCGACGGATGGCATTCTGACTCGTCTCACATGAAATCGCCGGCGAAAGCTACCATTCTTCAGTCAATCAAGAATCCTGACATCGGGGGTGACACACTCTATTGCAATATGGAGTTGGTTCTAAACGTTCTGCCCACCAGCATAAGGAAGCGAATAGCGGGACGATTTGGGGTTCACAATGTTAGCAAGCTACTGAATCCGCGAATGACGCTGTCTGCAAAGCGCCCGGATGCCTAGGAGTTCTACCAAAAGGCCGCTAAGACAAGGCCTAGCGTGTTACAGCCGATTATACGAACGCACCCTGCGACGGGAGTTCAATCGCTTTATGTGTCGCCACGTTTCACTATTGCAATTGAGGGAATGAGCGAAAACGAAGCGCAACCGCTGCTGGATGAACTCTTCGCGCACATTTCCGATGAGAAGTTCCAGTATCGTCACATCTGGTCCGATGATGACGTGGTCATGTGGGATAATTGCTGTCTAAACCACAAAGCGACCGGCAAGCTTGCATCGGGAGAGATCCGGCGCATGCACAGGACGGTACTTTCGGGAGATGAGGCGTTTTAGTTCACGGAGTTGGAGGCTTCGCCTGCTTTTCAACTTTTCTAGGCCGGAATAAGTTCCAAGCGAGCCTTGGATCACCGAGTTTTTCTATATGTCATCCAACTTGTATGACGTAAACGAATTCCCATTTTAAACGTAGGCCTATCTTCGAATTTGGCGCATCGCATCGGGGACCTTCAAACCGAAGAAGCAAGATTTAGAATTTACAAGAATTTTCAGAAGAGCAGCAATCAAATTTGTAGTGTGCGTTTTTCGACAGCGCAAAAGCTAGAAGCATGTTGGTATAGACTTTTCCAATGGTTTGTGCGTGAATTGGATTCCTATTGGGAAAGTCGGGTCGTGGTGAACTTTGACTAAGCACGTTTTTGTGACTGGAGGAGTTGCTTCATCCCTGGGAAAAGGTTTGACTGCCTCCTCTCTCGGGAGACTTTTGAAGTCCCGCGGCCTGCGAGTCGTGATGCAGAAGTTAGATCCATATATCAATGTTGATCCCGGAACAATGAATCCGTTTGAACACGGCGAAGTATTTGTGACAGATGATGGATCTGAGACGGACCTTGATCTTGGACATTACGAGCGTTTCGTTGACGTCAGCCTTACAAGGACTTCTTCGGTGACGACCGGCTCCATCTATTCTTCCGTGATCGCGCGTGAACGGCGCGGGGATTATTTGGGCAAGACTGTCCAGGTAATACCTCATGTAACTGATGAGATCAAGAGCCGAATACTATCCCTTGGCGATGATGAGGTTGACATCGTCATTACTGAGGTTGGCGGAACGGTAGGCGACATCGAAATTCTTCCGTTTCTAGAAGCAATCCGCCAATTCAGAAAGGATGTTGGAAGGGACAACGTCTGTTATATCCACTTGACTCTGGTTCCGTTTTTAGGACCGAGCGGGGAACAGAAGACGAAGCCCACCCAGCATTCCGTTACCGAACTACGCTCGCGTGGAATTCAGCCTGATATTATTGTCTGCCGTTCTGACAAGGCACTTTCTGATGGGCTCAAAGCGAAGATTTCAATGCTCTGCGACGTTTCACAGGAAGCTGTAATCTCTGCCGTTGATGCGAAGAACCTTTATGAGCTTCCAATTGTTCTGCACGAGGAGGGTTTGGACGAACTAGTTTTGTCCCTTTTGCGATTTAGCGTCGAAGAGCATCCTCTTGACATGAGTTCCTGGGACGCAGTGGTTGAGAAGTCGAAAAATGCTACGGGCAGGGTTAAGATTGGGCTGATTGGAAAGTACATAAACCTTCCCGACGCCTACCTGAGCGTTGTGGAGGCTCTACGACATTCAGCCATCGAATGTGGCGTGAACGTTGATCTAGAATGGATTCAAGCAGAGGATGTAACTCCGATGATGGCTCCTGGCCTGCTGGGGCACTTGGACGGAATAGTCATTCCGGGAGGATTTGGTGAGCGCGGGATTGAGGGCAAAATTGCCTCAGCCACATGGACTCGCGAGAATGAGGTTCCAGCGCTCGGACTATGTCTTGGATTGCAGACAATGGTTATCGACTATGCAAGGAATGTTGTCGGCTTAGAAGGCGCCCACTCCGGAGAGTTCCGCAGAGATTCACCCCATCTCGTGATCGACCTCATGGAACATCAGAAGGGAATTACTGATCTGGGCGGCACAATGCGTCTTGGCGCATACGTAGCAGTCCTGAAGCCCGATACGATGGTTGCCAATGCTTACGGTGAGCTTGTCGTCTCTGAGCGACATAGGCACAGATTTGAGGTCAACACAAAGTATCGTCAGAAGCTTGAAGATGCTGGTTTGGTCTGTGCGGGACTTTCGCCTGATGGCGCCCTCGTAGAGTTCATTGAGCTTCCAGGGCATCCATTCTGGGTTGGAACGCAGGCGCATCCAGAGTTCAAGTCCAGGCCCGATAGGCCCCACCCTCTTTTTGTCTCGTTCATGCGCGCAGCCGTTGACCGCAAGAATACAAACGCTGATATGAGCTAGCTTCTGAGCACGGAGGGTCTTAGTGCTGTCAATGGTGTTCTTTTTGAGGGTTTAAAGCTGAGGAACGTCAATGTTTCAGAAAATTACTGAAATCGAGTTGTACAAAAGCAATGTGATATCCCTTGTAAAGGCACTGTTTTCCTCACCTGACGGCAAGGTTTTTGAACGGGACGTAGTAAGACACCTGGGCGCAGTTAGTGTTGTCCCATTGCTGGCCGATCAAAAGACGGTGCTGCTTCTGTCTCAGTTCAGAGCCTCCCTGGGCCGCGCTCTTTTTGAAGTGCCAGCCGGCAAACGCGACGTTGCTGAGGAAGCTCCAGAGCTAACGGCGGTAAGAGAGCTTGAAGAGGAAATTGGGGTAAAATGCTCGGAACTAATTAGGCTTGGAGAATTTGAAAATTCTCCGGGATTCACAGACGAACATTCCTTTTCCTACTTGGCTCTGGGAATGTCAACCGGTAAAATTGCCCCGCAGTCTATTGAAGAGAGAGAGTCATCCATCGTTGCGGTAACACTCGACAGCGTCCCGGAACTCATCTCCAGGGGAACTATCACCGATGCTAAGACGATCATCGGGCTTTTGCGAACCTCCCATTTTCTGTCCACCAAGGCTGGCGAAAGAGAAGCTCTTTATCGGAGGGTCTGGTCATTACCTGACTGGAGTAATGGCGAACCAAAGGATTCAGACAAAGTTACTGCCTGGTCGCGCACACTCACGGCATTGTAGGCGGGGATGAGGGCAGATCTCATTAATGACTATCTCTTTGACCTTTCTGTCGTCCGCGGTAGATCCGAGAATACGATAAAGGCCTATGGGCGGGACTTAGCGGTATTCTTCGAATTCGTCGAGAAAAGGCACCTTGATTACCTGAATCTGACCATCGGAGACCTAAACGGGTTTTTCGAGAATATCAATCAGACCCATTCGAAGGCTTCGCAGGCACGGATAGTTTCCGGGGTAAAAGGATTTTATGGATATTTATTTCAATCAGGCGTAATAGCTGCCAGTCCGTTTGCAGAAATAGGCTCGGTCGGCATACCCTTGCGATTGCCCAAAGCGCTAACGATCCCGGAGGTAGAACTCCTAATAAGTTCTATTGCCGGTTCTTCATTGGTTGATCTCAGGGATTTGGCAATGATTGAGCTTCTTTATGGCACTGGTATGAGGATCTCCGAGCTCAGCAATTTGTCGATGGCAGACCTCTATCTGGAGGAGCAGCTTATCGTGGTAACCGGAAAGGGAAACAAGCAAAGGCTCCTTCCTCTTGGTAGGCATGCCTACCAGTCCCTCTTGAACTGGATCGGCATTCAAGGCAGAATGAAATTGTTGGGTAAGTCAAAACGTTCAAGGGATTCGCTGGATGCGGTATTCTTGAATTTAAGGGGTACGAGGCTGACTAGGCAGGGGGCCTGGCTGATTCTCAAAGATAGGGCGAACCGGGTTGGCTTGGCGAAGAAGTTTTCTCCGCATGTGCTCAGACATTCGTGCGCGACGCATATGTTGGATAACGGTGCGGACCTAAGAATTGTACAGGAGCTATTGGGTCATGCTTCTGTAGCTACCACACAGATTTATACAAAAGTGTCCAATGACAGAATTCGTTCGGTTTATTTCAGCGCACATCCTCGCGCAATAGAGGGCTAGGTGTATTGTTTGCTATGGCATTAGACAAGGTTGAGATGTCACATTTGAAGCAGCTTCTGCTCGACGAGCGTCAGGAGGTAATGGAAGCTCTCGAGACTTTTGGGTTGTCGAGAAATACTGATGGCGGCTACGATCCCAACTTTGCCGATATTTCCCAGGTGACTGCGGAAAAGGGAGAGGCAGAAGCACTGGTTCAGCCTTTGAAGGAGACCCTGGTGGAAATCGATGACGCCCTCAATAGGATCGAGGACGGCACGTATGGACTTTGCATGAAGTGCGGCAAGGAGATCCTACTGGAGCGATTAGAAGCAGTCCCTAAAACGAAATACTGCACGCCCTGCGCGAGCCTGGTCCGCTAGGGAGCAACAAGTCCCATATTTGCCTTTGCCAGTTCAAGAGTCGGCTCCGCGACAGATTTGGCTTTTTCGGCTCCCAGCTTTAAAATTCGGCTGACTTCGCCTGGGTCTTTTTGCAGCTCCTGATACCTATGCTGTAGCGGTTCCAATAGAGCAATTAGAGTATCGGCAACTGTCTTCTTCAGCTCTCCGTACATGCTGTGCTGTGAGACGAGCTGGCTTGGCTCATTTCCAGTAGCCGCGCACCAGAGTTCGATAAGATTCGAAACGCCTGGTTTATTCTCAGGGTCGAACCTAACCGTATTTTCGGTATCAGTCACCGCCCGAGACACCTTTTTTGAAATGACCTCTGGTGGATCAAGGATAAAAATTGTCCCTGCGGTGGATTGTGATGACTTGGACATTTTCTTGGCCGGATGTAAAAGATCCATTACGCGGGATCCTAACGGCGGAATTGTGGCTTGAGGCAGGGTAAAGGTCTGGCCGTATTTGGCGTTGAATCGAATTGCAATATCCCTGGTCAATTCGAGATGTTGGCGCTGGTCTTCTCCAACCGGGACCCTTTCGGCCTGATATAAAAGGATATCTGCGGCCATAAGGGCAGGATAGGTAAACAGTCCCGCGCGAATTGACTCGTCACTCTTCCCTTTGTCTTTGAATTGGGTCATTCTTGAAAGCTCGCCGAATGTTGCGGTACATTCCAAAAGCCACGAAAGTTCCGCGTGGGCTGAAACATGACTTTGTGCGAAGATTGTGCAGGCCTCCGGGTTCAGACCCGCCGCAAGAAGAGTCATCGCCAGTCTCAAGGTATTTTTCCTAAGTTCCTCAGGCGAATGCTCGACTGTTATAGCGTGCAAATCGACAATAGTGAAAAACGAGTCGAATTCGTATTGATCATGGACCCATGACTGGATGGCACCTAGGTAGTTTCCAATATGCAGTTCGCCACTTGGCTGTATTCCAGAAAGTACGCGTATCACAGCCTTAGATGCTAGATGGCACAATCGCATTTGCAGGCGTGTTAGGTGCAGTTGGGTTCTTTCTGCAAACCTGCCAGCGCAAGCTGGCAATATTTGTAATTCTAATTTTGTTATTTATGATTTCTTCGCTCGGGATAAGCTATGATTCGCCATAGTTTCAGTTAACTGCCAGTAACAAATGTTACGGTGCGCTTGTTTTACGGGGACGTTGGTCCTCTGCGGTCAGCCTTATTGATTTACTTGCGATGAATAAGGAGGTGAACCTGTGACGGAAAAGACGAAGCGGGGATATTACTTGCTTTTCTTAATTCCCTTTATCGGCACTTTAATACCGCCGTTCTACTCCAAGATGAATCCACAGTTGTTTGGGTTGCCATATTTCTACTGGTACCTGATTCTTTGGATCCTTATCACTGGAATTATCGGCGGTATCGTGTATTTCCTTTCGGAGACGAAGAGATAACTAATGAAGCTCGAAGTCAGCAGGGCAGCATATTCCAATTCGAGAATTCTAAATTCTTTTAGATGGGGGTGATTCAAATCAAGTGGCAAGCATTTATTATCTTCCTCGTCCTATTCATCTTTGTGGCTGGTGTCGGTTTTTGGGCTGCTAGATGGAGACGAGGCGACTTGACTCTGCTCGACGAGTGGGGGCTTGGTGGACGCAGGTTCGGAACATGGGTTACATGGTTCCTGCTTGGTGGTGACCTTTACACCGCCTACACTTTTATCGCCGTACCTGCTTTAGTGTACGGCGTTGGCGCTTTTGGCTTCTTTGCAGTGCCTTACACGATCGTGCTTTATCCGATTATGTATATTGTGATGCCGCGATTGTGGAGGGTCTGTAAGGCCAACAATTTTGTTACTCCTTCAGATTTTGTTAAAGCCAGATTTGATTCGCGATCCATGTCGTTGGCGGTTGCGATAACTGGTATCTTGGCGACAATGCCGTACATAGCGCTGCAGCTTGTCGGCATACAGGCAGTGCTGGTAGCGATGGGTATAAATAGTTCTGGGATACTTAAAGACCTGCCGTTGTTTGTAGCATTTGCTGTTTTGGCTGCTTATACATACACTTCAGGGCTTAGAGCGCCAGCATTGACGGCGGTAATCAAGGACGTCCTGATCTATGCGACGGTCATCGTCGCTGTTATAGCGATTCCCGCAAAGTTGGGCGGCTTCACGCACATCTTTTCTGTTTCCCAGGGAGCACTACTTGCCAAAAAGGGGAACGTGATTCTCACGCCTAAGCTCTTTGGTGCTTTTTCGTCTCTTGCACTTGGCTCGGCATTCGCACTTCTGCTGTATCCGCACGTAATCACCGGCACATTAAGTTCTAAGTCCGGGAGAACGATTGAGAGAAACGCTGCTTTGCTGCCCTTGTATTCTGTCGCATTGGCACTTCTAGCGCTTCTCGGCTTCATGGCATTGGCTGCAGGGATCAAGACAAGCGTATCTTCTGAGGTCGTTCCGCTGCTGCTTCTAAAGACGCTCCCCGAATGGTTCGTGGGCATAGCCTTCGCAGCAATCGCAATTGGAGCGCTCGTGCCGGCAGCAATTATGTCGATTGCCGCAGCGAACCTTTTCTCGAGGAATATTTATAAGGAGTTCTTCAATAACGGAGCCACCACGCAACAGGAAGCAAAGGTAGCAAAGGTTACATCGCTTATTGTCAAGCTGGGCGCATTGCTTTTCGTGGTTGTGATTCCTCTAAAGTATGCAATTTATCTGCAGACTCTTGGCGGGATTTGGATACTGCAAACTGGTCCGGCGATCATCGGAGGCTTGTGGACCCGTTGGTTCCATAAGAAGGCTCTTCTGATCGGCTGGTTAGTCGGTATGGCTTGGGGAACCTATATGGCGTACACCCTCAAGTTTGCATCATCAACTTACAATTTGCGGATTTTCGGTAAGTCTGAGCTTGGCTACGCAGCGGTATATGCGGTCGTCGCCAACCTGGTCCTTGTGGTCATCCTTTCCGCGATTTTCAACGGAGCAAAGATGTCCAATGGAGTTGACAAGACATCTGCCGCCGACTATCTGCCTGACTCGCAGATCGAAACGGCTGCGAACGTTAGTTAGGTATTATCACACTGGCTGCCCTTTCGCGTATCGCTGATCAAGTGGTACCAAAGGGCAGCTTTTTGTTTGTCGGCTTTGACGAATGTGATGATCTGCGCCTGTTGGACCAGGGATCGATATATCATTTCCAGGAATGAAGCGGTTTCCTGTTCCTGCGAGCAGCAGAGCGCTGGCGCATGCTTAATTGGCTATCCAGTGAGGTTAGTTTGTCCTTCGAGATCGAAACTGAAGCATACAAGGGTCCGATCGGCCTATTACTGTCGCTTATTACCGCTCAAAAGGTTGACCTTTGGCAACTGTCAATTTCAGATTTGGTTGACGATTATTTAGCGGAACTCGAAAAGATGAAGCAGCTCGATTTAGAAATAGCCACAGAATTCCTTATCGTGGCGGCTACCCTAGTTGAACTCAAATGCAGGCGGCTCTTCCCGAATCATGATGCCAGCGAGTTGGACGAGGATTTTGCATTCTTTGAAGAGCGTGATTTGTTGATTGCAAGGCTTTTGGAAGTCAAGACTTACAGAGACGTTTCGGTGGCCTTTTTAGCTCTACTGGAGCAGGGTGCAAAGATCCATCCTCATTTTGGTTCTCTGGAGGAGCCTTATTCCTCATTGGTGCCGGATCTTTTGCCCGGGGTCACGCCTGAGCGCCTTGCCAACAGCCTTAGGCGATTCTTTGAAGCAGAATTGCCGGCAAGCGTGGACACGTCGCACCTTCCGGTGCATCCAGTTTCGATTTCGCAGGCCGCGCGGAGTGTGGTACTCAAACTTCTTGAAATTAGGAGGTGCACTTTTGACGAGCTCATGAATCACGAGTCAACGAAATTTGAAGTAGTTGTCGGATTTCTCGCGGTGCTGGAACTGTACAGGCAGTCACGGATTCTTATCGAGCAGCGTGCGTCCCTTGGAGAAATTGCCATTGAATGGGTTGCGGAGGGCTTCTCCTCGGATGAGTTGGAGGAATTCCTGGAGGATGCAGGATTTCACATAGGCGAAGCAGAAACTAGAATTGCAAGGTTTTAGGTTGTACGGCGGAAGGAAGTTTCAGCGGTCTTGATGGGTGTAGGTTGGAAAGTGCAATCACCAAATGTGAGTAAGGAAGCATTCTTGAATTCAGCTAACTCTATACCTGGGTCAAGAGAGCTAGAGGCAATTCTAATGGTGAGCTCAGAACCGGTTTCTGTAGTTAGAATTTCGGATATCCTGGGAATCCCGGTCCGGCAGGCAGAGCAGCTCTTGGCGGAGCTGACAGAATTTTACACGCAAAACGATCGTGGCTTCTTTATTCAGGAGGTGGCCGGCGGTTACCGATATGCCGTGCATCCGGACCTGTCACATGTTATGGAGAAGATCGCCATTTGCCAATCGCCGCCACGGTTGTCAAGCGCTGCACTAGAAACCCTGGCTATTATCGCATATCGCCAACCAATTTCCAGATCCCAAATTGCTTCCATAAGGGGCGTAAACTCGGACTATGTAATTAAGATGCTTGCCAGTCGCGGCTATATTGAGCCGGACCCACGGGATCACGCTCCCGGAGCACCAGTTTACTATTCAACCACCCCTCTCTTCCTTGAGAAGCTTGGCATCTTTTCCTTGGCTGACCTGCCAAAAGTTGAAGGATTCACTCCTGGGCCTGAAGTTGCCGAGGCTCTCGAGGCCTCGCTATTTGATGGTACCTACTAATGGGGAAGAAAGTTCGGGTCCTTTGTGTCGGACACCTCATAGTGATGACGCATTCAATCAATAGATTACGGGGAGAAGCCTAGATGGACGGGTCAGCCATCAGTTTCCCCGAGACACCGGCAGCAACTGAGAAGCTGCATAAGATTCTGGCAAGGATTGGTTACGGGTCGCGACGAAGCTGCGAGATAATGATCGCCGACGGTCGAGTCGAGGTTAACGGACGAATCGCGCACGTAGGCGCAAGAGTGAACGTCGAAACCGATTTGGTCAAGGTTGACGGCGAAATCGTAGGCGTGAGGCCCGATCTTGTATACATGCTTCTAAATAAGCCACAGGGGTTCATTAGTTCAGTTAGCGATCCTCAAGGTCGTCCGACTGTGTTGGATTTGGTACAGAGTACGACGAGGGTTTTTCCTGTGGGCCGCTTGGATATCGATAGCGAGGGGCTCCTGATTCTTACAAACGACGGCGACTTGACCAATTTGGTGACTCATCCTTCGCATGGCGTGGAAAAGGAGTACCTTGTTCAGCTCGACAAGAACATATCTGAAAAGGCCGTGACGCATTTACGCAATGGAGTCGAGCTGGAAGATGGTATCACTGCCCCGGCCAAGGCTACCAGGTTGTCTGAAACGCTTATACGCATAACGATCCACGAAGGACGCAACAGGCAGGTGAGACGTATGTGCGACACGCTCGGCTACAAGGTAATCCGCCTTGCGCGTACTCGCATTGGACCAATCCGTGACGGGAAGCTGAAGCAGGGGGAGTGGAGGTACTTGAAAGCCGAGGAGGTCGCTGCTCTGCATAGCGAACTCGCAGTAACTAGGCCAGCCAAGGCATCGATCACCTCGCGCGGAAAGTAAGCTGATCGAAATGGCTATACGAGCGTTACGAGGCGCAACAACAGTTGATTTTGACACGTCTGAAGAAGTATCAAAATTTACCAAGGAACTGCTCATTGAGCTCCTTGAGCGAAACGGCATCGAAAAAGATGACCTTATTAGCATTATTTTCACATCGACGAGCGACCTGCACTCCGCTTTCCCCGCTGCAGCCGCCCGTGAGCTGGGGCTTGGGGATGTGCCTCTCATGTGCGCGCAAGAGCTAGAGGTCATAAACTCAGCACCCTTGTGCGTCCGCGTTCTTATGCACCTTGAAAGTTCAAGAGAAAGATCTCAGATGCGCCACGTTTATCTTCGAGGGGCTAAGGGTTTGAGAGATGATCTTCCAGAATGACATCAGGTTGTTTGCGCCACTTTGGACAGTTTGAATAGATGTCTGGGTCCGGAATGGAATCTACGGTAGCTATAACCGGAATCCGAAGCTTTAACGGTGAACTGAGGGTCCCCGGTGACAAATCGATCTCACACCGGGCTTTGTTGATTTCAGCGTTATCAGCCGGAACGTCTACTGTGAAAGGCCTATCTACTGGGAAGGATGTGCTGGCAACCCGGGTGGTGATTGGTCAACTGGGTGCACAGGTAAAAGACGCCGGAGATCACTTGACCATCGAAGGCGGCCCTGACAGATTGAGTGCGCCGGAATCTGAACTCGATGTCGGGAACTCTGGCACCTTGATGCGCCTTGGCGCGGGGATGGTTGCAGGACTTGGGGGGACGTATACATTCGGCGGTGACGAATCTGTAAATGCGAGACCAATGAAGAGGATCTTCAATCCGCTCAAGCAAATGGGAGCAGAAATTCATGCATCCAATGACGGTGAAACCGCGCCTTTTACGCTTCGCAGCTATGGACTCCACGGAATAAGGTACGCTTTGCCCGTTGCCTCCGCTCAGGTGAAATCGTCAATTCTTCTGGCAGGGCTTGGAGCTACTGGAACCACCACGGTAATCGAGACGATTCCAACTCGAATGCATACTGAGGAGATGCTTCTGGATGCAGGGGCGAAGCTGGATATTGTCACCTTGGCTGGCGGCAGAGAGATAAGCATTGAGCGCGGCAGTCTCAAACCCGTGGATTACAATATCCCGGGTGATCCGTCACAGGCTGCCTTTTGGCTGGTGGCAGCTCTCGTTACTCCTGATTCTCAGATTACTGTTCGCAACGTCTACCTCGGCGAACTGCGATCTGATTTCATTTCAGTGCTGCAAGAGATGGGTGCAGACATCACGGTGGCTTACACTTCAAAAAATAGCGGGGATGTCACCGCGAGATCATCACACCTCAGGTCAACCACAATTTCGCCGGATAAGATAGCTGGACTGATCGATGAAATTCCCATCCTCTGCATCGCAGCCTCATTTGCCGACGGGATCACCGAAATATCCGGAGCAGCCGAGCTCAGAGTCAAAGAATCAGATCGGATCTCTGTCTCGGCTCGTGCATTGCAGTCGTTTGGAGTTGCGGTGGAAGAGTTTCCCGACGGTATGGCTGTAACCGGGGGCTCGCGTTTGCACCGTGGAAATGTTTCCGCCCACCTGGACCACAGGATAGCCATGGCCTGTTCAGTGCTGGCGGCGGCAGTCGAAGGTTCTACTGCGATCACGGGTTTTGACAGCGTGGAATCGTCCTACCCTGATTTCCTAAAGGATTTTGAGAGACTTACGAGCAATTAGATCGAATCAGCCAATTTTCCGCTGACAGTTTCTGCGTGGCTCGCCGTCTAACTTAGAGGTATCTCCCAAAGGGGAAACCAATGGGAAAGGTCCGGCTCAATCGGTATTTCCTTATCGATCAATGCTTTCACTGCCATTTCGCGTTCACTATTGCGCTTTTCACTGCCGATTGGGACGAACGGGTAGAAGGATCCTCGCTTGAACAGATACACAAAGTAGACGATTTCACCCGTTTCGGTCTCCTTAAAAGGAAAGACGGAGCAAAGGAGTTGAGAGCCGAAGCCGGCGTCGTTGATTGATGAATTCAATACGTGGGTCTTGGTCACAAGTGTTCCAAAGTCAGGGTCGACCAGTGTGATCCATTCGTAGCCGTATGAGTCGAGAGCACTTGGAGCTGGCTCGGAAGATCCTATAGTCTCGATAACGGTCTGGAATTCGCTTATGGCATTCTCGAACGATGCGCCCGAAGCGGGTTTGAAACAGACTCCGGCTTTCCCGGTACTGACGAGATTTCCAGAGACTGAGAGTGTGATGGCTGCCCCCGGGAGAGAAAACAAATTGTCTAGATTCGATTTTACCGGCTGGGTCCTACCGAGAATTGTGTCAAAAATCTTCATCTGACGATACTAGCTCGGTCGGTTCATTTGCTCTTCGAGTCTCGACAACTGCTCTAGACGCCTTTCGAGAGTAGGGTGAGTTGAAACCAGGTTGCCGAGTGAAACTCCCTGGGTGAGAGCCGGTGCAAAATAAAATGCATTGAAGGCGGAAGCCGAACGGAGATCCCGGGTAGGAATTCTGGCTATTTCTCCGCTCACTTTAACCAACGCTGATGCCAGTAGTGAGGGCCTTCCGATCAGAATGGCGCCGGAACGATCAGCCGAAAGTTCGCGGTATCGCGAAAGGGCCCTGGTAAGGAGAAATGAAATCGCATAGATAATCGCAGAGATCAAAACTATAGCAATTTCGATCATGGCAGCATTGTTGTTGGAATTATTGTTGCCCCTTGAATCGCCGCCGCCCATGAACATTCCGGACCACAGTGCGATTCGAGTCAAGAATCCAGCGAGCATTCCAATGAAGCTTGCTATCGTCATTACCGCTACGTCCTTGTGGGCGACATGGGAAAGCTCGTGGGCCAATACCGCCTCGATTTCCTCCGTATTGAGCCGTCGCATAAGACCGGTGGTGGCACAAACCACGGCTGCTTTTGGGGAGCGTCCTGTGGCAAATGCGTTTGGGATGTCGATATTGGCGATCGCCACTTGCGGTTTGGGCATATCGGCCATGGCCACTAGACGGTCGACAATCGCGTGAAGGTCCGGGGACTCATCCCTAGAGACAATTCTTGCTCCCATCGAGTACAGCGCGATCTTGTCTGAAAAGTAGTATTGAGAAAAGAGAAGCGCACCGGCAATGATGATCACTGCTATTGACTGGACACCAACGGCGATTAGTAAAGAAATGAATACGACGTATAGAAGGCCGATTAGGAAAATGGTTAACCCCATTCTCGTTGAAAGTCCTCTATCTTTTGGAAACTTAGTTGTGGCCATATATACATTAAAGCATTGGCAAATCAGTTCCGGTGTTGCTATGGCTGTGATTTCCCTGTGAGTTCCCTAAACAGGGCTTAAGGATGCACCGGAAGATTGCCCGTATCATTAGGAGAAATGAGTGGATCTAATAGCCATCGATGGCCTGGCGGGTACTGGAAAGTCGACACTTGCAAAGGCGCTGGCGGAACGCCTTGGCCTTAGTCACCTCGATACCGGTGCGAGTTTCCGCATGATGGCCTGGGTCGCTTTAACCTCCAATACTCGTCTTGACAGCGAGGCTGAGGTTTTGAAGGCCACCGAAAGTATTTCCATGTCTTACGAGGCTGGCAAGTGCCTAGTGAACGGTACTGACGTCACGAAGAAAATTCGACAAGAGTCAGTTTCGGCTGCTGCCTCAAGGATTGCTGTACACCCTCTTCTTCGCCAGAGACTTCTTATTTGGCAGCGGCAATGGGTGGCAGATCATGGGAAATGCGTTGTCGAGGGAAGAGATACCGCGTCTGTCGTATTTCCCGACGCATCAGTAAAGGTCTATCTTGAAGCAGATCCGCATGTAAGGGCTTCGAGACGGATTGAAGCCACTACTGCCAATCTCGTGGAAAGAGATGCGCGGGATACGTCGAGGTCCAGCGCTCCCATACGCAAAGTCGCGGATGCAGTGGTGATCGATACATCAAGAATGGCAATATCCGAGGTGGCGGATATTGTCGCTGGACTATGGCAAAGCGCAACTCAAAATTTCAAGGAATAGGTTGTATATCCGATGGACTCAGAAACAAACAACGTTGAATTTAGTGTGAAACCGCCAGCTGCCTGGGAGTTGTACGCGTATGGTTTTGCCAGATTTCTGGTCAACTTCGTCAACCGCGCTGCTTGGAGAGTCAAAGTGGTCGGTGCCGAAAAGTTGCCGTCAGGTCCGTTCATACTTGCGCCCGTTCACCGCTCGAACCTTGATACCCTTTTGGTAGCCTCACTCACCAAGCGCCGTCTGAGGTACATGGGCAAGGACGGAGTATGGAAATACCGATTGGGTGGTGCGATTTTGAGCGCGCTTGGTGGTTTTCCAGTCCATCGGGGAATGGCCGATCGTGAGGCAATGAGGCGCTGCAATCTCGTGCTGGCTGGCGGCGAGCCATTGGTGCTCTTTCCAGAGGGAACAAGGAAAAGTGGTCCAGTGGTAGATGGTCTGTTTGAAGGCGCTGCCTACATCGCCACGAAGGGTGGAGTACCTATAGTGCCAGTTGGCATCGGCGGCTCGGAGCGGGCCTGGGGGAAATCACGGAAAATTCCACGTTTCACCAGGGTGATTCTTTTGGTTGGAGATCCAATCTATCCGGAAGCGAAGAGCACCAAAGGCAGAGTGTCGCGTTCTACCTTGAATGAGCTGTCCAGCGAACTCAGTATGTCGTTGCAGTCGTTATTTGACCAGGCCCAGTCGGCGCTTGGACTTCTTGAGCCCCAGTAACGCCAATCCTCATGGATGCTCTCGGGTTTTTTCTTCTCAAAAGTTGTGCGTGAGGAAAAGACGGCGCGCGAAAATATCCAGTGGCAGTCATGACGAAGTCTTCATGTTGCGAGTAAGTAAAGTTAGCGATTCCGACGCCGATTTCATCCTGTCGTTGTCAAGGGGAGTATTCAAAGCGTTGGGAGCAAGCAGGGCCAATGAAAGTGTGGCGGAAACGGAGCGAAGCAGGTCGCGCAGTTCAGGCGGAGGGGGAAAATATTCGTCTTCGTCAGTAACGTTGACTTCCTCCGTGCCATCCCTTGGCATAAGTCTGGCAACCACGGATTGCACGACATCTTCCGGAGCAGAGGCGCCAGCGGTTATCCCGACAACTCCTTCAATATCGTCCGGCAACTCAGCAGCACTGTTGATTCTTAAAACTTTCTGAGCTCCGTAACGCCTAGCTGTCTTTTCTAAAGCGACGGTATTTGAAGAATTTGACGACCCGATCACCAATACGGTGTTCGCCAGCCTGGAAAGCTCTCTTATCGCCAATTGACGGTTTGTTGTGGCGAAACAAAGGTCGGACCGGTTGGCCATCCAAACATCGGGAAATTTACGCTGAGCTGATTCTCGTATTCCCGCCCAGTCATCAAGAGACAAAGTGGTCTGGTTGATTAACGCCACCTTTTCAAGGTCATCGGGGATAGCCTTGAGGTCGTCTTCGCTTTCAATCAGCGTGACGGATTTAGGTGCTATTGCTACAGTTCCGATGGCCTCATCGTGCTCTTTGTGGCCGACGTAGATTATCGAGTACCCCTTTGTCGCGCGAACTTTGACCTCATGGTGCACCTTCGTGACGAGCGGGCAAACGGCATTTATGCTAATTCCGCTGATTTCATGCGCTTTATCGACAAGTTGTGGCGCTGAACCGTGTGCAGAAAGCATGACTGGAGAGCCTGGGGGAACTTCTGATATGTCATCGACAAATATCACGCCGAGGCCTTGAAATCGATCGACAATTATCTTGTTATGGACAATCTCGTGATAGCAATAGACAGGTGGATCGAAGACCCGGACCATCCAGGTGAGCGATTTGATCGCCATTTCCACTCCCGCACAAAAGCCGCGGGGCCTAGCTAACAGTACTTTTTGTACATCCACGCGTACCAGATTAGTGTCTTGACAATACTATGGAATCTATGTCCTTGCCCCGCGTTCTATCCGTTAGCCAAGGATCTCCAGCTGAGATGGCTCATATTTTGCTGGGAGACGAATTTCTTTCTATAAATGGGAAACGGCCCAGAGATATTATCGAGTATCAGATGCTGGTGGATGAGCCGGAATTTGAAATCGAAGTAGATCGTGGTGGACTCCGTCAAATCATCACTGTTGAGAAGCTTGCTGGAGAACCTCTTGGAGTTGAGATTGAGTCGGCACTTTTTGACCAGGTTCGCACGTGCGACAATCACTGCGAGTTCTGCTTCATTTATCAGCTTCCTAAGGGAATGCGTAAAAGTCTTTACATGAAAGATGACGATTATAGGTTGTCATTTCTTTACGGGAACTTCACCACGCTAACCCGTTTTACCGAGGCAGATCTGGAGCGAGTGGTGACCGAGCGATTGTCACCCCTATTCGTATCGATTCACACGACCGATCCCGCCTTAAGAGCCAAACTGCTGCGCAACAAACGGGGGGCAACCTCTCTGCGTTGGCTCAAAGAAATACTCCGAGCTGGAATCGAAGTGCATGGCCAAATCGTGGTTTGTCCTGGAATTAACGACGATTTGCAATTTGAAGAGACGCTGATTGGAATATTGGAAGAATATCCAGCACTTGCGAGCGTCGCCGCGGTACCTCTGGGGATATCGAAGTTTTCAACAGAGGCGAACATGAGGCCCCATACCACTGCAGAAGCCGAAAGAATAGTTGATCTGGTTGGCAAGTTCCAGGAAATCTTCCTCAATGTTCTTGGCCGGCGAATGATCTACGCATCAGACGAGTATTACCTGCTCGCCGAGAAGGAATTCCCGGCAATTGAATCCTATGATGGTTTCCCCCAACATGAAAATGGAATTGGGATGGCCCGTGCTTTCGAGGCCGCGTTCAATGGTGACAAAGGTCGGGCGTTTGGTGTCAAGCCAGGATTCTTTGCTTCGGTCGATGGTGCTCCACCATTGGGTTATCGTTCCACAAGGTTGTTCGGCGGGCAAGCAATCCAGCTCGCGACAGGGAATCGAAAGAAGCGTCCCATCGGAATTTTAACGGGATCATATGGCCGCAGGGTCCTCGATCCCCTTATTTCCAAACATCCCAGGAACGACATTAGGTTCGTTGAGGTAGAAAATAACTTTTTCGGGGGAAATGTCTCAGTTGCAGGACTGATGGTGGGCGAGGATCTCAAGAATACTTTAGCTCAAGAGCCGGATAATCATAGGTACCTCTTACCGGACGTCTGTCTCTCTGAGGGGCGGTTTTTGGATGGTCTCACCCCGTTTGATCTTCCACGGTCGGTCGAGATCGTAAAGACAGATGGCGATTCGCTGGCTAGGGCTCTGATAGTCGGATGAGCAGTATCGTATCCTTTGTGCACGGGTAGGCTTGTTCCTTGTGCAGGATGTGAATCTTTGCAGGATTTCGAAGGAATAAAGTGGCGACCGAAAGAATCAACAAATACGTACCTAATCAGCGACCCCTTGGCAAGGTGGCAATAATTGGGCGTCCTAACGTCGGTAAGTCAACTTTAATAAACCGAATAGTTGGCAAGCAAGTTGCCATTGTGGACGCCAAGCCAGGGGTTACTCGGGACCACAAAACCTTAATTGCGAATTGGAGAGGATTTGACTTCGAAGTAATCGATACTGGCGGTTGGCTTGTATCCGGCGGGACTCTGGAGAATAAAATCTCTGAGCGGGCGGAGGCGGCAGCCAAACAGGCTGATTTGATCGTCTTCATGGCTGATGTGACCGTGGGAATCACAGAGGACGACCTTTCGGTAGCGGATATGCTGAGGAGACTTTCCATTCCAGTGATCGCTGTAGCTAATAAGGCGGACGGATCGTCAAGGGATATCGATGCATGGGAGTTTATGCGTTTTGGCTTTGGTGAGCCAATCAATATCTCTGCGCTGCACGGTCGGATGACCGGAGACTTGCTCGACCGAGTTGTGACGGAACTGCTTGAGTTGTCCTCGGATGAGCGGTTGCCAAGTGACATCCTCGAAGCGGATGACGATTCCTTTGATAACGAGTTAAGCGCGCGAACTGCTTTCTCGGTTGCGATTGTGGGCAGGCCCAACGTCGGAAAATCGACTCTGTTCAACAGACTTATTGGGGATGACCGCTCGATTACTCACGACCAAGCCGGGACAACCACTGATTCGGTTGACACGATTGTTGAGACCGAGATTGGAACATTGAAATTCATAGACACAGCGGGAATGCGGCGAAAATCGCGCGTTGACGAGGGAACAGAATATTACTCAATGGTTCGCGCGTTGCGATCAATAGATGAGGCCGACGTTTCGCTTTTAGTTATTGACGGAACCCAGGGGGTTACCCACCAGGACCAGCGCCTGGCGGAAAGAATCGATGCGGCTGGGTCTCCGGTTGTAGTGATGCTTAATAAATGGGACCTGCTGTCGACCGAAGAGAAGCTCGGGGTGAATGATCAGGTCGAAGATAGGCTCGCATATCTCAGCTATGCTCCGATACTTAGAATCTCAGCGCTTTCAGGACTGGGTGTCACCAAATTGTGGCCAGCGCTGTCGGAGTCTATCGCTGCATATAGAAATCGAATTCCCACTCGGGAACTGAATGTTTTTCTTCAGCAGGCTCAGGCAAAGAATGCTCCTAGAGGCTCAAAGATTCTCTACGGCGTGCAAGGCGCGACGAACCCTCCAACTTTCACGTTATTCACTACAAAAGAGCTCTCTGTGGGTTATATGAGATATCTTGAGAAGCAGATTAGAGAGCGATTCGGTCTTGGCCCAACCCCCGTGAAAATCCGTGTCAGACGCAGGTCGACTAGATAGAAGATCTGTTCGAGGGGTAGGGGAGATGTTTTCAGATCGTTTTTGTTACTTTAGGAATTCATTTGGTGACTTCGATGCCATTCTGTGAGAATTGTGCTCGGTTTCAAGAATCCGACTCGGTTGGCAGAAAAGGGGAGTGTCCTACATGTGGTGCTATCATTGCTCCCCCGAAAAAGGCGCCATGGCATTTCAAACTATTGATTGTCGCAACCGTAATTTATTTGCTGTATCGGTTCATACAGTTGATACTTTGGATTCTGAAGTCCGTCGGGCATTAGAATGCTCTGTTTCAATATACGATAATTCGGCTCAAGCAGCACGGTTTGTTGCAAAAT
Source organism: Actinomycetota bacterium (assembly GCA_027322285.1). GTDB lineage: Bacteria > Actinomycetota > Acidimicrobiia > Acidimicrobiales > Acidimicrobiaceae > SCQM01. Next base: position 1,465 of record DAHVRV010000014.1, on the reverse strand, counting down.
GTGGTTAACATCGAAAAGACAATTCGGGCTGTGGCGCAGTTTGGTTAGCGCGCTTGACTGGGGGTCAAGAGGCCGGAGGTTCAAATCCTCTCAGCCCGACTAATATTTATCGCATTACCGCAGGTCACAGGCATCTATTTAATCTCGCGACACACCTAAGTATCTAGTCTGGTCTGTAGTTGGTCTGTAGTTAGGTGTTTTTTGCATCTATCCCAACCTCTGATTTAGCGCCATATCGTTTGCCCATCGACTCGGCTGCGAGTTCGCTGTCTTGATCTGAGAGATGCGCATAAACATCGAGAGTCACGGTTATGGAGCTGTGTCCCAGAGTTCTGCTTACGATCTGCATTGGCACGCGGTCATTTAGCAGTTGACTAGCAGCAGTGTGCCGTAGTTCGTGGATCGACCAATATCTACCATCGTGGTGCGAATCTATGCCCGCTTTCTTGCAAGCCGCAACAAAACGTTTGTGGAGATTATCCGGCCTAATGTGAGTTCCGTTGGAAGTCGTGAACATTAGCTCGGGTATCTCTCTATGGTTTTCCACTGCGATCTCGGCTTGTCGCGCTCGATGAGAGTCTAAATCAGCGATGAGAAATTCCGGAAGCCTGAGTCGTCTCTTTGATCTGTCCGTCTTGAGGTCACCTCGGGTTACCTGTCCTCCTTCGAGTTTGAGTTGACTGGTAACAGTGATCGTTTCTCCGTCATAGTCCTGCCACCTTAGCCCCAGGGCTTCTCCGCGCCGCAGCCCTGTGGTCACCATCAGGGCCCATAGAGCGCCTAAATTATCCCCCCTGGTGGTTTGGATAAGTTGCCGAGCCTCCTCTTCCGTCATAGCGTGCTTTTCACTACGAATTCGTCCTCCGGGAGTTCTGGCTTGTCTGGCAGCATCCTTGTCGACGACTCCTTCTGAAATTCCCCATTTGAGAGCTATGCTCAGAACCATCCTGCAAAGCCTCAGAGTATTAGCTGAGTAGCCAAGTGTTCTCCCTCCGCTTTTGTAGGTTGACGTTTCGAGAGTTCTCAGCCATTTGTCAACGTGGGATTTAGTGAGATCTCTCACTTTTATTCGCCCCAAGTGGGGAATGATGTGAAGGCGGGAAAGGGTTTCGTATTGCTGGAACGTTGCGACAGCTAGACCCTTACCCTGACTCTTGTTTTTCACCCGTAGGGTTGCTAGCCACTCTGTCATAAGGTCGCTTATACTCGATATTTCACTGATAAGACTGCCGCTGGCTTTTAGTGCCTTGAGTTCTTCCAGTGCGCGGATAGCTGACTCTGGCGGGTTCTTTGTCCTTCTGTCAACTTTGATCAGCCGGGTTTTGGTAATCCTTTTGCCGCCCTCGTGCAGAGTTACCTGGGCTACCCATGCTTTGCGATTCGCGCGGTAGTAAAGGGACCCTTCTTGGGGTTTACGCTGTTCGCGTTTGACCGCTGCAGCGTTCGTTTTTACTAGATTGGACCT
>DAHVRV010000013.1:0-60477 GCA_027322285.1 Actinomycetota bacterium | reverse complement strand
GGATGGAGCGACATACTGCTCGGTTGAGTTCCATGGCAGCTATGTCGAGGGTTTGTCAGTATCGGAACGGATGACGCTGTGCAATCTGGCAATGGAACTGGGAGCAAAATTTGCCTATGTCCCTCCCGACGAGGTGACAAGGGAATACCTCGAAGGTTGTGGTGTCGCCCGTGACGCCTACGAAGAGATATTTCCTGATTCGGATGCACGCTATGTCCGAGAAGTCCACATCGACGGAGAGATGCTCGTTCCCCAGGTCGCCTGTCCTGACACGGTGGACAATGTCAAATCGATTGAAGACGTTGCCGGGACACGAGTTAACCAGGTCTTTATCGGGTCGTGTACAAATGCCAAGTATGAGGATCTCGTCGAGGCAGCTTCCATCCTCCGTGGTCGCCACGTTGCGCCCGGAGTCCGCCTGATAGTTACCCCGGCGTCAAAGAAGGTTCTTCAGAGTGCAATCGACTCAGGAGTGATGTCAGTCCTACTTGATAGCGGTGCGCTGGTGACAAACCCTGGTTGCGGCGCCTGTGCCGGCGACGGCGGAGTTATGGCCGACGGCGAGGTCACCCTCTCCACGGCTAACAGGAATTTCCGAGGCCGGATGGGAAGCTATAACTCGGAAATCTACCTAGCCAGCCCAGTCGTTGCAGCCGCGACAGCCGTGAGAGGTGTAATAGCTGACCCGCGTGATTTCATCGCGTTGCGTGAAGGGAGCATCACTTAATGAACCTGGTTGAAAAGATTCTGGCTAAGGCCAGCGGGCGGCAGAAAGTAGAGCCGGGAGATATCGTCGTAGCCAGCGTGGACTGCTTGCTGCTCCATGATCTGAGTGGCTATATCACTTCCCGAGTATTCGAAAACGAGGTCCATCGACCGATGAAGTACCCGGAGCGTGTAGTGATTGTTTTTGACCACCATTTTTCTCCGCCCACGGAGGAGCAAGCCCGGGTTTTGGAAGAGACGCGCGCCTTCGCGCGTCGTCACGGGGCGCGCCTGTTTGACTGCGGCAGCGGGAATATCCACCACGCAGCTCTTCGCAATGGCTATGTTAGGCCCGGAGCGATTGTCGTTGGATCCGACAGCCACACCCCGGTACATGGAACAGTCGGATGTTTTGCCGCGGGTCTTGGCAACAACTCTCATGCCGGAATGGTAATGCCGTTCGGCAAGGCCTGGTTCCGAGTTCCAGACACTATCCGCATAGAGCTATCGGGCCACCACAAAGCCGGAGTAACCCCCCGGGACGCAGCACTTTGGCTAACCGCTCAGATTGGTGAAGGCGGGGCGGTTTACAAGGCGTTGTATTTTGGTGGAAATTACATAAAAGAACTGGACATGTGGAACCGGTGGCTTTTCCCTCTTATCACGGTCGATGTAGGCGCAAAGTGCGGATTCATAGAGCCTGATGAAAAGACGGTACAGTTCATGTCGGAATTCACTTCAAACCCTTATGACCTTTTGTACTCCGACTCCGACTCCGAGTGCGAGGCAACCTGGTCATATGACATAAGCGATTTGGAGCCCCAGGTGGCAGCTTCGCCGACACTGGGCAATGTCGGACCTATCAGCGCCTTCGCCGGGCGGGAGGTGCAGTGGGCGGAACTCGGAGGCCACGGAGGTGGTCGCATCGAGGACATCCGCCAAGCGGCAGAGATCCTGCGCGGCCGCCATATCGCCAACGGCGTCAAGTTCAACGTGGTTCCCTCAAGCCGACAGGTCTTTCAGCAAGCTTGCGATGAGGGTTTGGTGGTGGATATGTTCCAGGCGGGTTGTACCTGGTTTCCACCGAGTACGGGTTCCAACCAAGCCATCAACATGGGAGCAATGGCCGAAACTGAGTCGATGGTGTCGACTCACGCCCGAAACTTCCCTGGTCGAAATGGGAGCCCGAAAGCGAAAATGTATTTGTCATCGGCGTATACCGTGGCAGCCTCAGCCGTCCGCGGCGTTTTGTCCGATCCACGTGAGTTTTTGGCCTAGAGGAGGGAACAGTGAAAGCACGCGGCCGTTGCTGGAAGTTCGGCGATAATATACCCACGGATCAGATGGTACGTTCAGACCGGGCGATCGGTTCCATGGACGAAATGCGCAAGCATGTGCTGGAGAACCTAAACCCGGCATTTCCCCGGGACGTCCAGCCCGGAGACATCGTTGTTGCAGGTCGGCATTTCGGTCAGTCATCGGGTCGGGCAGTGGCTCCGAAGGCACTGCAGGCCACAGGCATCGGCGGGCTGGTGGTAGACAGTGCGGCCAGGCTGTTTTACCGAAACTGCTATGAGATCGGGCTCCCGCTGCTGCAGTGTCCGGGGATTACCGCGCAGGTTGAAGACGGTGACATATTGGCCATCGACTTTGAAAGCGGCAGCATCACTAACGAACGTTCGGGTACCTTGATTCAAGGGGAGCCGATTCCCCCATTTTTGATGGACATGCTGCGCGCGGGAGGACTCATACCAATGGCTGGCCGGCTTGCGGAGGAGGAATAGTGATGACCACGGACCTGGATTGGCGTCTAAGCCGAGTACGTCAGGCGATGGACGGGGCTGGTCTCGACGGTATTCTCATGTTCGCACCAGGTTGGCGCCGGGAAAACGTCAGGTATCTGACGGGTGCGCTATTTCGCGGTGCCTTCGCCTTTGCATACCTTCCCAGGGTGGGTGCACCGACTGCTTTTGTCGGCAATAGTGCCGACGCGAGGGCGACCGGTGAAATTGGGCGGGTGAAAGATGTCAAAGTGATTGATTTTCCCCATATCGATGACATTGCCTGGGTCATCCAGGAGCACCTTGCGAGTTCCGGCACGCTTGGTATAGCGCACCTCGAGCTTCTGCCGAAAGTTCTGCTGGAGCCGTTATCACGAGCTCTAGGGGGGACACGCATCATATCAGCGACGCGCCTGATGGATGAGGTGAGGCTAATCAAGAGTGATTGGGAGTTGGAGCAGATTCGTCGTGCCGGAGTGGTTTGCTCCGTCGGCTGGAGGGCATTCGTGGAGGCTCTTCACCCAGGTGTGCGGGAGTTCGAGATAGTAGCTGCGGTCGAGGCGGAGCTCAAGCGCATGGGTGCCCAGGACAACTTCATGCTGTTGGCCTCAGGAGGCGATGAGGTAATGGGAATGACTCCGCCGGGAGTCAGGGAACTCCAGCCGGGTGACATGGTGCGGACCGAGCTGACTCCCCAGCTCGATGGTTATTACGCCCAGATTTGCAGAAGCGCCGTCCTGGGCGAGCCAAGCGAAGGTCAGCGGAAATCCTTCGATCTGTTTAATGAGGCGGTGGAAGCAGGTCTAGCTGTCGTACGTGCCGGGGTGACTGCGGGTGATATTGCCCGGGCCGAGAATGACGTTTTCCGAGCACATGGCTATGGAGAATATACGACTAGTCAGTACACAAGAGTGCGCGGGCATGGACACGGACTTCACCCGGATGAGTTTCCCGCATTGTTGGAAGACAACGATACAGTGCTCGACGAGAACGCAGTCATCATCGTACATCCGAATACCTATACACCCCTTGCCGGATACCACGTTCTTGGTGATCCAGTGGTAGTCAAGCAAAACGGATACGAGCCGCTGCTCAGCGTGGAGCGGATTCTATTTAGCTCACCGATTTAGCAGACACGAAAGGAACGAACTAATGAAGCGTGGTCTGGTTGCATTGGACCCAAGCGAGATTCCACCGGGTGAACTCGAAGGTCGGGTGGGTGCGTTGCAGGATGTACTTCGCGAGCGTGGCTTGGCGGCGGCACTCATATACGGGGACGTGTACCACTCCGGGGACCTCACCTATCTATCGAACATCTGCATCTACTGGAACGAGGGACTTCTCGCTGTACCCGCCATTGGCCCTCCGGCAATGCTCATGAAACTCTCGCCGAGAGTCCATCCCTGGATGCGCAGGACATCCAATCTCAATGATTTGCGAAGTGGCCCGAATCTCGCCGTGCTGGCTGGGCAGTATTTAAAGGAACTGGGAGCGAGTGAGCTTGGTTTGGTGGAAATGGCGTGGTGGCCGGCACAGCTTGTCAATGAGCTGGAGCATCAAGAGGGCATTAGGTCCATTGTCGATCTTGGAAGTGTAGTGCGTGAGCGCCGTCAGCAGCCATCAGAATCTGAACTTGAATTGCTCCGGAGGGGCTCCCGTCTGACCGCCCAGGCGGTGATTGAGGGAATGGGTCAGGACTTGAGCAACCATGAGCGGGCCGGACGGGCAGAACTGGTGGCTCGCCTTGGGGGTGCGGAAGACGTAAGCGTTTATTGTCATCGTTCCGGGCCCAATGCCGACACGGTCGAAGTGATATCTGAGTTTCGCGGGTTTTGGACCATTGCAGCGCGAGTCGTGGGAGCTGCTCAGACTGAGTGGGCGGGCGCGTTGGCTGCCGGCTATGAGGCAGGCGCATCCGAAATCCGGCCCGGAGTAACGATAGCCCAAGTTACAACTGCTGTAAAGCAATCATTGGGGTCTACAGATCTGGGGTGGAAGGTGGACCTGATACAGCATACAGATATAGAAACCGAAGCTGGCTACCGGTCGATGCATGAGGCAGTGGCCCCAATTGGCGAGGGTTCAGTTGCCGCATTGCGGCTTGAACTCGAGTTGCCAGACGGCTCCACGGCGGTGCTGGCAGATACCTATCTCATTCGCAGCGAAGACACTGAGGTTCTGACTTCGCCATTGGAGGGCGTTGTTAGCGGGCTTAATGCGGCCGGGGAGAATTTTTAGAATTGTGCGGGAAGGCCCGTGCGAGAGAGATGAAAATGGGGGAGCGTAATGCGGATATTGAGCAATAGTGATGTGGAGCAGGTTCTCGATCCTGACGAGTGTATGGCGGTGCTGGAGACGGCATATCGTGAGCACACTCTGGGGCAGGCGGCCAACCGCCCGCGCAATCATACCTACTTTCCCGTAGAGGATGCCGACCATCCGGGATTTGGATTCCGCTTTAAATCACAAGAGGGCGGAAATGTGACGAGCGGCGTGTGGGCTCTGCGTATAACCTCTGACATGGCCGGTGTCGAGGTGCTCGCTGGAGGCGAACGTCGCCGGCGCCTCCTCCCTGTTGCCACGGGAGGTACCTACTGCGGGCTTATCACGCTCTACTCGATGAAGCATTTAGAGCCAGTAGCGGTCATTCACGACAGCTATATACAGAAGATGCGGGTAGGTGCCACGACCGCACTCGGTATTAGGGAGTTAGCCAATCCCGATGTCCCCTTGGCTGGTCTTTTCGGATCCGGGTGGCAGGCGCAATCGCACCTGGCCTATCTCCTTAGAGTAAGGCCCAGCGTTGAAGAGGTGAGAGTATACAGTCCAACCCGGGAGCACCGAGAGGAGTTTGCCCGCACCTGGAGCAACAAGACGGGCAAGCGCATCGTTGCAGTGGGAGATCCCAAAGGGGCGGTGGAGGACTGCGGGGTGGTTATCTGTGCCACCGCCGGTTTCGACCCGTGTTTTGACGGGGCATGGCTCTCTTCAGGGACCCATGTGACCTGTATTACTAGTCCGGATGGTACGGCAATGAGGCGGGAACTCGACGATACTACATTTGATCGAGCCGATGTTATCAGAGTGCTCTCACGCGAGCAGGTGGCCCACGATAACCAGATAGACATCATGGGTCCGGTGGAGCGGGGCCACAAGACTTTTGACGAGATTGCAGACCTTGGGTCGGTCCTGCTCGGAAGGGCAACCGGGCGTACCAGCCCGGACCAGATCACTCTATTTGCGAATAACACCGGCATGGGTCTTCAGTTTGCGGCAGTCGGGTCCTACGTGCTCGCCAAGTGCGAGGCGCTGAATATGGGACATGTGGTCCCGACGGAGTGGTTTCTTGAGGTCACATCACCGTGACAGGCGACCTGCTAGTTGGGAATAGGTGCTAAGAGGTGTCTCTACTATTACAGACGCTCTACTCCGGGTTGGTGAATGGGGCATTATATGGTCTCATTGGCCTTGGTATTGTATTGTGTTATCGCAGCTCGGGAGTTGTTAATCTTGCGCAGGGTGAGGCTTTTACGGTTACTGGGCTCATTACTGCAGAAGTCGTCAGAACGGGTGTTCCGGTGTTAGCGGCTGCAGCGCTCGGCTTGCTGTGCGCGGTCCTTTTTGGGGCGGGCCTTGAGCGCATTATTCTTCGGCCGCGCCTAGCTTGGTCGTCCGAGCGGCTGATAATCCTTGTAGTGGCGGTAGCTCTGTGCACCGAGGGAATTGCAAACTTTGCAGTAGGACCTAACCAGTTCTCTTTTCGTTCTTTGGTCGGCAATGGAACAGTGCGGCTGAACAATGCAGTCATGACCTTGGATGGGATCGTTCTCATCGCTATCCTGCTTCTGGTTGGGTTGTTGATATCTTGGTTTTTGCATCGCACCATCTTCGGACAGGGGCTTTCGGCCTGCGCTGAGAATCCAACCATGTCTTCGCTGCTTGGCATAAACGTGTCGATGATGCGAATGATTGCGTTCGGCACCGCTGGCTTGTTAGGTGGACTGGCTGCACTCCTACTCATTCCATTGAGCATCGTGACTTACAATGCGGGTCTTAGCCTCACCCTTCTTGGCTACGTAGCGGCTGCACTGGCAGCCATGAAAAGCCCTATCGGTGCTTGCCTGGCCGGACTATTGGTGGGAGTGGCAGAATCACTTATTGGGAGCTACGTAAACCAACTTCTTGCTGAGCCTTTGGTGCTGGGGGTACTTATGGTGGTGGCGGTTGCGCTGCTCGGCCGGCGCGTGCGTTTTGGCGGAGTCGTGCGGGCATGAGTACCTCTACGGCATCGGCGGTCTCTACTCGCTTGCGCTCACTTAGCTGGAGTAGCGTGGCAAAGCTTTGTGCCCTAGTCATCCTTGTTCTCTCGCCGGGTTTTGGTATCCCGTCATGGAACCTCAACACTGCGGTCCTGGCCGGAATTCTGGGGCTGGCGGCGCTGGGAGTTAATGTCTTGATTCGCTTCGGACGAATGGTGAATTTGGGGGGCGCTTCCTTTTTGGGTTTGGCTGCCTACGGGGCGGTGCTGGCAACCACTCGCTTCGGCATTCCATATGTGCCTGCCGCCTTAGTAAGTTTGGTCACAGCAGCTGTCGTCGCCTGGATCGCGGGCGGAATTTTTGCCCGCCTGCCAAATTTCTATTTTGCCGTCGCCATGCTCGGCACATCCGCAGCCATCGATGGCGTGCTTGCCGCATTTCCAGGTGTTACACAGGGTGATTCTGGTCTGACCACAACCAGGACTCTGCCGCTTGGACTATTCACGGTTGGTTCCAGTCTTGGCTGGTATGTGACGATCGTAGTGATCACAGTGGCCGTGGTTCCACTGACCTATCGCTTGGTCCATGGCTGGCGAGGCCGCTTGTTTTCTCTTCTTCGTGAGGACCCGATGGCTGCGAGTGTGCATGGCATTGAGGTAACCCGTGCTCGGCGTGTGCTATTCACCGCGAGCGCTATTCTTGCAGCGCTATCGGGAGTGCTTCTCGCGCGTTGGCAGGGTGTTATCGTGCCTCAGGATGCCGGATTGACGGAGTCGGTGCAGCTTCTTGGTTTTGCAATAGTAGGAGGTAGCGGCTCTCCCATCGGGCCGGTTATCGGTGCCAGCCTGCTCACATGGCTGTCCGCAGCTATCAGTGGTCTTGGAGACGTCGAGCTGTTCGTATATGGTTTGATTTTCTTTCTCGTCGTTGCTTACTTCCAGGGGGGGGTAGTGGGGGCGGTGGAGGTCCTTACAAGCAAAGTCTGGCGAAGATACCGATCGGTTGACAACCGGGAACCCGATGAGCTGAAAATCGGTCACGGTTCGGATGTCGAGACAAATGCGCCGATGTTAGTTTCCTCGTCCCGCCTTCGGGAAGATCCAGCGAACGCAGAGATACCGGGGTTGGCCGGCCGTCTGGAAGTGCTGACCGTATCGAAGATCTTTGGTGGAATACATGCATTAGACCGTGTCAGCATCGAGGCACGTCCCGCTCTTGTCACAGCCATCGTGGGAGCTAACGGTGCAGGTAAGAGCACCCTTCTCAACATAATTACTGGCGTCGAAACTCCAACCCAGGGGGAGGTCCACTTTGAAGGAAGGTGTTTGACGCCCGGCGAACCAGTCGAGCGTGCGCAGGCTGGTATCGCCCGTACTTTTCAAACCGCCCGGGTAGCCCTGGACCTTAGCGTTGAAGAAAACGTCCGGGTTGGCGCTGAGGCCATCTATAACCTGGCGCTATTCGGCCGACGAGATCGACGACCGGATAATCGCCTTACCGAGCGTTGTCGGGACGCGCTGGCCGAAGCTGGGCTTGGGCACATCGCTCAACGTAAGACGTCAGAGATAGGTGGTGGGAGGCGGAAAATAATCGAGGTGGCACGCGCCATCGCTTTGGAACCCAGGTTGCTCATCATGGATGAGCCGGGTGCGGGTTTGGCGCTTGAAGAACTAGCTCGCCTTGAGAAGATAATCGCTTCGTTGCGCGCAAAGGGAACGTCTGTGGTAATAGTCGACCACAATCTTGACTTCGTCTCCAATATTGCCGATTGCGGATATGTGCTCGAACTGGGTCGGGTTGTGTATGCGGGAGACGTAAATGGTTTACGCGAGTATATGGAGCATACGGTGCATGTGACGGAATCACCGCTCGAGACCGGGAGACATCTGGATGGATAATCTCTTGCTCAATGACGTGAGCGGCGGATACCGCGAACTGATGGTCTTACACGGTATCAACCTCAATATCAGAGCCGGCGAAGCAGTCGGTATCGTGGGCCCTAATGGTGCGGGAAAGTCAACTTTGTTGAAAGTTATTGCTGGCGAGCTGCCAACCAACGGAGGCACGATCAACTTCGCCGGTGAGTCGATAGAGCGGCATCAAGCGGCGGAGCGCGTGGCCAAGGGCATATCCCTGGTACCGGAAGGGCGCCAGATTCTCAGGGACCTGACGGTCGAGGGAAATCTGGATATCACGCTCCTTTCCCGGCATCGGATTAGGCGCGACCGAGTGCACGAAGAACGTCTCGACTCGGTCTACACCGTTTTCCCCCAGTTGAAGCAGCGTCGACGTGTAAAGGGGGGGCAGCTGTCAGGAGGGGAGCAGCAGATGCTGGCTATTGGGCGGGCGCTGATGTGCAAGCCCAGACTGCTTCTTTTAGATGAGCCATCGCTGGGTCTCGCCGTGTCTGTGGTGAACCAGCTGGTCGAAGTGCTTTCGAATATCCGTCGGGAGATGACGCTTGTCATCGCTGAGCATTCGGAGGTGGTACTAGAGGGATTGACAGATCGTCGGGTGGAGGTGCGAATGGGGCGTATTTTGGTGCCGGAATCGTCAATGTGAGTGTGTGAAAAGACATATGCAGCAGTGCTCATGAGATTATGAGCACCAAATAAGGAGGTTATGCAATGAGATTAAATACGCGTAGGAGGCGGGCTGTCGTCAGGCATGGCGCCCAGCCTTTGCGATTTGCGGTAGCGGCATCCGTGGTGGCGGTGGTTGCGGCGGCCTGCGGTAGTTCCGGAAATGCAAGTAGTGCCAGTTCAACGACAAAGCCAGGCTCGGGAACAGTGAGCAGCAGCGCTGCACCTATCACCCTCCCCGTCATAGGCGACTTTACGGGAAGCGATGCATTCTTTGGCACTGGACAAGTCGCGGGGATGGGGCCAGCAATTGCGGCACTCAATAAGTCGGGAGGTATTGGGGGACACCAGCTCAAGCTGGAGCAATGCGATACACAAAGCACCGTGTCCGGGGCAGAGCAGTGTGCCACGAAGTTCGCTAGTCAGCCGGTTGTCCTGGCTGTTTCGGTGATCGCCAACCTGAAGGCGGCTCTGCCAACTTTGAGTAACAGTGTTGTACTGGCATCAACCAACCTTCTTAACCCGCCCTACTCATCGAACTCTTTCCAGGTGGCGCCTTCCGGTGCGACTGTGGATGACGTTGTCGACCAGGTAGCTAAAGCGAGTCATTTCTCGACGATTGGGATCATCGCGACTGATGACGCGGTGGGCGAAGCTCAGCTGGGCTTCATCAAGGCCGCCGCTGGATCTCTGCAGTTGGATACACAGTTTATTTCGGCCTCGGCAACCGATGACACGGTGGCGATGCAGAAGCTCATCAGCGCCAACGTGCCAATGATTTACGTGGCTGCGCTTGGTGCGGCGGGAGCAGCGGTCATCAAGGCTTATGACGAGCTCAAGCCTAAAATGCCACTTGTTGTGACTGGTGCCGACGCCTCCTACGGCTTCTTAAAGGGTATCAGTGCCTATGAGCCTACAAGCAACTTCTATACCATTCCGGGTACTCCGCTGGTACCAGGGGATGTGCCATCTAGCGACGCGGCGAAGATGTCTGCATACATAAGCGCAGCGAAGGCTTCGATAGGCCATGCGCCCGATACCATCAATGTAAGTGGGGCCTTCGCTATAGATGTGGCGATTGCTTTGTTAAAGGGTGCCGGACTCAACAGCAGTATGAGTGCCAAAGAAGCGTGGCTGCACAGCAATACTATTTCGGCTCTCACCAACGTTTCGTACAGCAATCCGAAGCTGAACGTATTGTCTAACGTTCCACCTGGTTTCGACAAGATCAGCGGGACCAGCTTCACGTCGGCAAGTATGAATCTTGCGTCTTGAGCAGCAATCGCTATCTTCGCCCTTAACGAAGGAGCAAATATGCAATTGGTTGCAAATGCGGCCATTAGCGGGTGGCGGGGCGCTTTCCCGCAGAAAGGTGCGATAATGATGAAGTACCTATATGAAAGTGATTTGGTTAGCAGTCTTTCTGCGGTAATCGAGGTGGAGATTCTCGGCGTCGACGGTCGAGGCCATTTGCCGGATCATATGCGTGAGTTGGCACAGTCATGACTACCCCGCGCGATGATCCAACGAAGGACTCTGATTTTTACGAGGGGACTCTGCGGGTCTTCGAGGAGGAACGCACCCGCGCCGCTGAGGGACGGGTTGTGATAAGGGACAAGGATGTCGAATGGAGGCAGGTCCGCCAAGGACACGTCGGATACTATCTCCATGACTCCTTCGTTACCGACAGTGCTGTGACCGGTTGGAGGGTGTTCTCGCAGAAAATTGAGAGCATGTCCGGAAAGCATCGCCATCAGGGAAGCACCGTCATCTATGTTCGGCGGGGTCATGGATACACAGTCGTCAATGGCAAGACATTTAACTGGAAAGCCGGCGATGTGGTGATGTTGCCAATTCTGCCCGGCGGAGTGGAGCATCAACATTTCCGGGACGACGATTCTGAGCCATGCGAATGGGTCGCCCTTGTGTATGGTCCGTTTCACCGTGCGCTGGGATCCATGTTTGGCCAGGTCGAGGCCAGTCCCCGATGGGAGGGAGACAGGTGAATTGTGACTGACAGCCTTTGGCTTGATCTGGAGCAGCGGTCCAGGACCCGATTCGAGCGGAGTCGTGAGGCTGCCTGTGTGGTCCCGCGCGATGACGCTCAACGGGAAGATATTGCGGGACTCGGCACTTTGCGCTGGTATCTGCACCCAAACCTTGAAGATCGTGTGCTCTCCTCTCTCTATATGGTGGAGATCGAGCTGGAGGCGGGTATGCGTTCCGACCGCATTAAGCACCCCGGTAATATCGTGGGCATTGTGGTCGAGGGTAGCGGTGAACTTTGGCTCGACGGCGAAGTTCATGAGTGGTCTGCACGTGACCTGCTTGGCATTCCGAGTAAGCCTCATGGAGTCCTTTTTGACCTGTTCAACACCGGCGAGGTTCCCGCCCGGATCATGCTTGCTTTCCCTAACTGGGATTCCGCACTTGGGCCGGGTCTGGGGACGGGGATTGAGCGTAACCCGGTCAAATAGTGCATGCAGGTACGGAGTTTGTCAAAGTCATAATGCACTGACCATTCTGAGACCTTCGGCACACGAATCTGCGCAGGGTGGGGACCTTCGTCTGGCATTGTCGCTATCTTCCACTGACTGCTTGACTTTCGAGGTCAAGGTTGCGTGCACCCGCTACTCGAGAGTAAATCGCTTCACGGTCTGAGGCCGGTTCACCGCTATATGGAATTTTAACGCAGTTAATTTGTTGAAACATTTTGATGTCACTTTCTCTAATTTCGGCTACGGTTACTCTGGTGGCTGATCAGGATAAATTTGCAGAGCAGGCAATGGAGTACTCAGATGCTCTATATGGTGCTGCGTTGCGAATGACGAGAAATCCGGCGGAAGCAGAGGATTTGGTTCAAGAAACATATCTAAAGGCATATAGAGGTTTCGGCACTTTCCAGGAAGGCACCAATCTCAAAGCCTGGCTTTATAGGATCCTGACCAATACGTTCATCAATTCATACAGGGCCAAGCAGAGACGGCCTGATGAGAGTGCGTTAGACGATATTGAGGATCTCTATCTGTACCGAAGAATTGGCGCCCTTGAGGGGGGAACAATCGGGAAAAGCGCTGAAGAGGAAGTTCTGGAAAGCTTTACTGACTCTGACATTAAAGAAGCAATTGAGTCACTTCCGGAACAATTTCGTATAGCCGTGTTGTTATCAGATGTAGAAGGTTTTTCATACAAGGAGATCTCCGATATCGTCGGAGTCCCGTTAGGCACGGTTATGAGCCGTCTGCATCGAGGTAGAAAAGCACTGCAAAAAGCGCTAGTCGACGTTGGAATGCGCAGGGGTTTAGGTTTGGGTGAATGATGGAAAAATCGCAAGAGACTGATTCTGCGGGCGGCGAATGTAATATGACAATCGCGCGCTTATATACGTTTTTAGACGGTGAGATGACTCAAGACCGAAAAGAACAGATCAGGCGGCATTTGGATGAGTGCTCGCCTTGTCTGGAGGCTTTCGAATTTGAATCGGAACTGCGGAGCATGATTGCATCCAAGACGAGAGACCGTTGCCCGGATGCCCTGCGGAATAAGATTGCCGCAATTCTGAAATACGGCAAGGTTGTATAGGCTAAGTCTTAAGATCTGGTATCAAAATTGTTCGATCACAAATAATTTGGAATTTAATTTGGTCTGTTCAAGTTATTAAAATCATGGCAATTAGTACTGAGATTATTGGCGCGGTGCCGCTTATTGGTGGTGAGAAGCCCTCTAGGGCGTACACAAAGGATCGTGTGTGCGGCGAACCGAGTTGTGACACCAAATTGTCGATATACAACCGTGGAAAATTTTGTTATATTCATCAGCCGATAACCGTCCCGCGAACCCGAGGGCGTAAGCTCGCCTAAATGAAGTCAATGGCTCGAATGGGGCGCTATGCCTGACGTGATCTCGTGGGATGTGGCTTCGCGGGTAGCTAAGAATGTGGCAGGTTATTTTCCTGTGCCGCCAAGATCTGAAATACACTCGCTCGAGGCTGATCTGATCTCGATTTTTCCTGAAGCTCAAAATGAGGTTGCCGCTGCCACGGGATTGGCGGTCACTGGTTCGGCAGCGCCACAGGTGATGTCGAGAGCCCAGTGGGCTGAAGCGAATATTACGTCATTCAAGAGTACTCTTGCCCCGCTCCTCGAGCAGTTATCGGAAAGACTGCCCCGTTGGAGAATGTCGGGGGCGAGCGCTGGAGTAGCGGGGGTCCAGCTAGGAGCGATCTTGGGCTGGTTGTCGTCGAAGGTTCTCGGTCAGTTCGATGTGATACTTGCCGATGCAGGCATAGATCGGGACCAGGACACAGTTTATTTCGTCGCCCCGAACATCATTTCGGTAGAAATGAAATACGGGTTCGACCAACAGCAGTTCAGACACTGGATTGCGCTACATGAACTTACCCATAGGGCCCAGTTCAATGGCGTGGAGTGGATGAGGGGATATTTCAAAGAGCTTCTTCACGATTCGATCAGCTTGGCAAATCCTGACCCGCGCGTCTTTTTTGATGCTTTGAAAAAAGCTTTCGAATCGATTCGGGAAGGCAGGAATCCTATAGCAGAAAATGGGCCGATAGCAGTGTTTGCCACGCCCGAGCAGATGATGATTCTGAACAGAATTTCGGGACTCATGTCTTTGCTCGAAGGTCACGGCGACGTCATCATGAATCGTGCCGGGGCAAGTGATATATTGCAGTCCGCCCGGTTTGCCGAGATCTTTGCAGAGCGCCACAATTCCCAGCGCGGCTTCGCCAAGCTGATGTCCCAACTTCTTGGTACCGAAGCGAAGATGCGCCAGTATCAGGAAGGGGAGAGGTTCGTCCACCGAGTCGAAGAATTTGGTGGCACTGATCTGTTCAACAAAGTTTGGGAACGTCCGGAGAATCTTCCAGACATCGCCGATATTCGTGAACCGGATCTCTGGATTGAGCGAATGACGACAAAATCAGGCTTTTAGATATCCGCTATGGCGCAATTTTTTCAGGAATAGCTTGTGATTACATCGCCCAGCCTGGTTTTCTAATCTGAGCCATTAGGCGATATCGAAGTGTATGCTTTGGCAGGTGGGCATCGAAGCGCTGTCAAGGATCAAACTCGATGAGAAGGCCGGATTTGTTCTGGACAGATTGAGCCAGGCAGGCCTGAATCCCACGCAGTTGCTTGGGCGCTGCACCTTCGAGCCTCACCCGCAAACAGGACTTCTGGAGGTCTCTGTTTCAGGCGGCGCAGATTCCGTTGCCTTGCTGGTTTTGGCATTCCTGTCCAATTCAAATGTGCGCGTTTGGCATCTAAACCATCAATTGCGCCCATCTTCGGGTCATGAAGCGATATTTGTCCAAAATCTTGCCAGCGCATTTTCGGTGAAGGTAGAAATTCTTCGCACAGAAGTCGAAGACGGTCCCAATCTCGAGGAGAGAGCCAGGGATAAACGCCGCGCCGCCTTCATTGATGGGGTGGCGACAGGTCATACGGCTGATGACGTGTGCGAAACCATGATTATCAATCTCGTCAGGGGGTCAGGCCCCCGTGGGCTCGGTTCGATGGCCCCGGGTCCCCAACATCCGATACTTGACCTGAGACGGGCCGAGACTGAGGCTATCTGCCGAGCGCTTTCCATCGAGTTCGTTCTCGATGAGTCGAACATGGACCCCAGATTCTTAAGGAATCGCGTTAGGAATGAGGTCCTACCGCTGCTGTCTGAGGTGTCCTGCCGCGATGTAGTTCCTATCCTTTCTCGTACGGCGCATATTTTGCGCCAAATTGCAAGCTATATTTCTTCCCAAGCTGACGGACTGGATCCAACGGAGGCTAAGGGACTTGCCGCCGCCGATGAAATCATCGCGACCGAGGCGATCAGGCGGTGGTTGACAGATGAACGCGGGCACTCAATTTCCTACGAACTTGCTCAAGATGTGCTGAGGGTTGCAAGAGGTGAAAAAGGTGCCACTGACCTGCCCGGAGCCATCAGGGTACGCCGATCCAAAGGAAAGCTTTCGAAATTCGCCATTGGTCCTGCGAAGCCTGAGAGCCCAATCTGATTGTTTTGAACCCTTGCGCATGAGCTAAGTTGATTCATGCCATGAATTTAAATTCCACATCAGGTTCCAGCTGGGCAGAATCGGACCCGTCTTTGGGCGAAGTGATTCTTGAAGAGTCCGTAATACAAAATAAGATTAGCGAGCTGGGAAAGGTTATTTCTCAGGAGTACGCGGGTCGCTCATTGCTTCTTGTCGGAGTTCTAAAAGGGGCCTTGCTTTTTGTTGCCGATCTAGCTCGTGCCATCGATTTGCCCGTCGAATTCGATTTCATGGCCGTGTCCTCCTACGGAGTGACCACCAAAACCTCAGGAGTGGTTCGGATCGTTAAAGACCTTGACACGGATCTGACAGGCAAAGACGTGTTGATAGTCGAAGAAATTGTCGATTCCGGTTTGACGCTTTCATATCTTGTCCGCAATCTGCAAGCTCGAAAGGCAAGATCGGTTCAGGTATGTGCGCTGCTGGTCAAGGATGGCTTGCAGCCGCCCGGGCTCGACATTGCCTACACTGGATTTGTGATACCACCGGTATTTGTCGTTGGTTATGGGCTCGATTTAGCCGAAAAATACCGAAATCTTCCATACGTGGCGGTTTATAAAGACTAATGAAGAGGTTCTTGGTATGGCTAATGAATCCGCAAATGGCAGTAAGCAGCCTCAATTTCAAAAGGAGAGAGTTCAGCAGCTGATCGCCGAACTCATCGAAGCCTTGGGAGAGGATCCCAAACGGGAGGGGCTAAAGATGACTCCCTACCGGGTGGCGGAGATGTTTGAAGAATTGCTGTCTGGAACCAACCAGCCAAGCGCGAGCTTTCTCGGATCAATGTTTCCCGCCGGTCACGAAGAAATGGTTATTTTAAGGGACATATCGTTTTTTTCCATGTGTGAGCATCATCTTTTGCCATTTTTCGGAGACGTTCATGTCGCTTACATCCCAAACGAATCCGGTCATATAGCAGGTCTTTCAGGTATAGCCAGACTTGTCGATGGGGTGTCTAGGAGGCTGCAGGTCCAGGAGCGCTTCACAACGGAAATAGCCAATGCTATTCAAGCCTCGATGAAGCCGAAAGGAGTCTTGGTGGTAGTGGAAGCCGAGCATTTGTGCATGTCGATGCGAGGGTCGAAAAAAGTGGGCGCAAGAGCGATGACGTCCGCGGTGCGCGGCGCGTTCCAGAAAGACGGCATCACAAGGGCAGAGGCACTCGAACTGATTAGAAAGGGACGAGATGCGACCCGCTGAGGCTATTAAGTTTTCCGACCGGGCTCTCGGCATTGAACGGGGGATCATGGGCATATTAAATGTCACGCCCGATTCGTTTTCCGATGGTGGTCGATATTTTGACATACAGGCTGCTATAGAGCGTGGCCGTCAGCTTGCCGAATTGGGTGCAGACATAATTGATGTCGGCGGAGAGTCCTCACGCCCTGGTTCAGCGTCGGTTCCAGTGGAAGAGGAACTGCGGCGGGTCATTCCGGTGATTGAGGAGCTTTCGAAAAGTTGCAGGGTTTCAGTTGACACCTTCAAGCCAGAGGTCGCCGCTAAGGCCGCTGAGGCCGGTGCTACCCTGATCAATGACATAAGCGCGAGTCTTGCGCAGATCGCCGCTGAATATGGAGTTGGTTGGGTGGCCATGCACATGCAGGGGAGCCCGCAGACCATGCAGCGCAATCCTCATTATGAAGATGTCGTCAAAGAGGTGTACGACTACCTGCAGCGCAAGATCGACTGGGCTAGAAATCTTGGAGTCGAAGAGATTTGGGCTGATCCTGGAATCGGTTTTGGAAAGAATCTTCAGCACAATCTTTCCCTTGTAGGCGGGCTTGACAAGCTAGCGGACCTCGGCGTGCCAATTTTGGTCGGGACCTCGCGCAAGGCCTTTCTTGGGAAGCTCGCAAAAGCGTCGACGGGATTTGAAGTACCGCCAATCCAGCGGACTGAAGTGTCAGTGTCGTCGTGCGCATGGTGTTTTCTGCATGGAGCGACAATGATGCGGGTGCATGACGTGGCAGCGACAAAGGAGCTTCTGACTCTGCTGTCCTGGCATCCCGGCGAATATTCCAAGTTGAGCTGACAATGGATACAGTTTTTCTGCGTGGGATCAAAGTGGCAGCCAGACATGGCGTGCTTGATTCCGAAAAGGCCAACCTTCAGCCTTTCGAAATCGATTTGGCTGTTCGCGGCGACTTTCGCAGGGCGGGCCAAACCGATGATCTGGATGATGCGGTTGACTATTCGATGCTGGGAAAAGTGGCAATAGAAGTAGCAACTTCCAATGTCTTCAACTTGATCGAAGCGCTAGCTGAAGCAATCGCGCGAGATCTGCTTTCTCTGCCCAAGATTGCCGAGGTAGAGGTAACTGTTAGAAAAATGCAGCCTCCAGTTGCGTTTGGCCTCGACCACGCTGGCGTGACTCTTAGGAGAACGCTTGACTAGCACTTATCTGGCACTGGGTTCAAATCTTGGATCGAGAATCGACTATTTGCTCGAAGCAGTGCATGCGCTTAATGCCCCGGTTCGTTGTTCCAGGGTGTATGAGACTGCTCCAGTACAAGCTCCGGCTGGCTCGGGACCGTTCTTGAACGCTGCTGTTGAGGTTGACTTCAAAGCCGACCCTAAGGCGCTTCTTGAACTGGTCAATCGGCTGGAATCGCAGGCAAACCGTGTTCGCGTCCAACCGCACGGGCCTCGCACGCTTGACGTGGATGTGATATATGTCGAGGGGATGGTTTCAAGCGATCCGCAAATGACTGTGCCACACCCGCGATGCTCTGAGAGAGCTTTCGTTATAGCGCCCTTAATGGATATTGACCCAGAACTTGCTCGGCGCCTGAATCCGGAAATGACGGCCATTCTCCAACAGGCTGCAGATCTCGGGCTATCGGAGGTTTATCCAGGCGTGAGTATCTACGGCGGGCCGCTTTGCTGAGATTTAGAATTGGATTTCGAAGGGTTCATTTTTTTGAGGAGCAGCGTGAATCGGATTTTTAAAGCCAAAGAATTCCAGGCCGAGTGCGAGAGCCTGCGGTTGGAAGGCAGGACAATTGGGCTGGTTCCTACTATGGGAGCGCTGCACAGTGGTCATCGGCAGCTGATAACGATGGCTCGAGAGCAGTGCGACATAGTGGCTGTTTCAATTTTTGTAAATGAGCTTCAATTCGATAATCCAGTCGACCTCGAGAAATATCCTCGCGCTATAGATAAGGATCTGGAAATAGCCAGTTCACACGGGGTTGATTTAGTATTTACTCCAGAGTCCGAGGACATGCACCCACGGCCGACACTTTTCCGAATCGAAGTTGACCGCCTGGGTGACATCCTTGAAGGTGCGTCAAGGCCGGGACATTTTGCTGGAGTCGCGACAGTCGTGGCAAAGCTGTTTACTCTCACTGGAAGATGCAAGGCGTATTTTGGCGAAAAGGATTTCCAACAACTCTCTGTTATTTCGCGCATGGTCGAAGAGATGCATTTCGCCGTTGAAATTGTTCCCGTACCCATCGTTCGGGATGCAAATGGGCTAGCGCTTTCGTCGCGGAATCTTCGCTTGGATTCGGAGCAGCTAAAGTCCGCACTATCCTTGTCGCGGGCCCTTTTTACCGCCCGCGACGCGATAGCTGGCGGAGAGAAGGAAACAGGGAAGATAGAAGACTTGATGGTGCATGAGCTCAGGCATGAGATCCCGGGGATTGCAAAATCCAACCAGCCAGTGCTCGACTACGCTTTAGTGGTCGATCCTCTCACTCTTGTTGAGCCGGAGCGGATCGACGGGCCGGTGAGGCTGCTGGTTGCCGCACGGGTCGGCAGCGTGAGGCTGATAGATAATATTGGCGTGTAGATACGTATGTAAAGGTCTGGGCGATGCTCTTAGCAATTGATGTAGGAAATACGCAGACAGTGCTTGGGCTCTACGATCACGACAGCCTAGCAATCAGCGACGGGGCGCCCATGGGACCCAGAAAGGCCGATTTCGGGCTGAGTCACAATTTCAGGATTGCAACAGTACCCGATCGTACGGCAGATGAACATGCGCTGTTGTTCTCACAGCTGTTGGGTATGCATGGCATCGATCGGCTCAGTTCAATCTCGGGATTGGTGCTCTCCTCTACCGCGCCATCAATTACAACTGCACTAAGAGACATGGTGGATCGATGGTTCAATGTTCAACCGGTTGTAGTAGCACCAGGCATTCGCTCAGGAATGGCCATTCTCTACGATAACCCCAAAGAGGTTGGCGCCGATCGCATTGCCGATTCAGTTGCCGCCTATGACCTTTATCCAGGGCCCTGCTTGATCGTCGATTTTGGTACTGCAACCACATTTGAAGCGGTGTCGGCGAAAAAGGAATATTTGGGCGGAGCAATAGTTCCAGGAATCGAGATATCTTTAGACGCTTTGTTCAGAAGCGCCTCTGCTCTTCGCAAGGTGGAACTCATAGAACCAAGGGGCGTGATTGGCAAGTCGACGGTGGAATCCATTCAGTCAGGAGCGCTATATGGATTTGCCGAACAGGCGGACGGATTGTGCAGACGGTTCAAGGCCGAACTTGGAGAAAATACAACTGTGATCGCAACCGGTGGTTTGTCCAGCTTGATCTCCCGATTTTGTAAGGAGATCGACGTTGTGGAACCGTGGCTGACGCTTCATGGATTACGACTCATATATGAAATGAACATTCCTTCGAGAGGTTGAATTTTAGGTGTCAAACAGTTCCAACGGTGGCCAAAATGAAATATCCGACGTGCCCTATTCATTCGCTAGGACAAGTGATGCGGCACACATACGCGAAGGTTTTGCTTATCTCGGCCAGGGAGAGAGCAGCGGCGTGGTTCACTCCGTCGCCGGGCGCATAATGCTTTTGCGGACGCAAGGCAAAATCGCTTTTGCCGAGCTGAGAGATTCTTCCGGTCATATCCAGCTATTTGCGAGCAGCGACGCGACCGAGAAATTTGAACATTTCGTCAGCCTGTCTTTGGGAACTTGGGTTGGTGTCACCGGAGAAGTAATGACTACCAGGCGTGGAGAGCTTTCGATAAAGATTCAAAAGTGGGTTGTGCTTGCCGATGCCCAAAGAGGATTTGGCGATAAATGGCACGGTGTGACCGATCCTGATACGCGATATCGCCAGCGATATGTCGATTTGTGGGCGAATCCTCAAACCAGAGAAGTATTTATTCAGCGCAGCAGGATTATTTCTGAGATGAGGCGCTATCTTGAGGCAAAGGGCTTCATGGAAGTTGAGACCCCGCTGCTGCACCCAATTGCCGGCGGAGCATTGGCAAAGCCATTCATAACCCATCACAATGCTCTCGACATGGATCTTTTTTTGCGAATTGCGCCTGAACTGTACCTCAAGCGCCTGATTGTGGGCGGATTCGAGCGTATTTTTGAAATTGGCAGGGTGTTTAGAAACGAGGGGATATCTCCCCGCCATAACCCCGAGTTCACGATGCTCGAGTTGTACCAGGCGTACGCTGACTACAACGACATGATGGATCTCACCGAGGAGCTCATCTCTCATCTGGCTCGTCTC
The DNA here is from genome assembly GCA_027322285.1 of Actinomycetota bacterium. Classification (GTDB taxonomy): domain Bacteria; phylum Actinomycetota; class Acidimicrobiia; order Acidimicrobiales; family Acidimicrobiaceae; genus SCQM01. The sequence goes on along the minus strand of DAHVRV010000013.1, from coordinate 39,589 downwards.
GTTTGCGGCTCCACGGTCATTAACTATCAGGGCAAGCCGATCGACTTGACTCCTCCCTGGAAGCGCGCGACCATGGAGGATCTGGTGTCAGAGCAACTTGGTACTGAAGTCCGGCTTGATATGGGCTTAGGGGCTCTGTCGGCTCTCGCGGAAGGACACGGAATCACAGTAGGGCCTTCGTGGGGGCCGGGAAAGGTTCTTCTGGAAGTCTATGAAAAGACTACCGAACACACGATTTGGGATCCCGTCTTCGTTTGTGACTATCCGCTGGAAGTATCTCCGCTCTCGCGCGACCACCGCTCCAAACAGGACATGGTTGAAAGATTTGAAGTTATTATTGCTGGGCGGGAGCTTGCCAATGCTTTTTCAGAGTTGACCGATCCGGTCGAGCAAAGAAAGCGCTTTTTGCATCAAGTTGGTCAGGGTAAAGCGGGCGATGACGAAGCAATGGCCATGGATGAAGACTACATCCGAGCTCTGGAATACGGTCTTCCGGCGACTGGTGGTCTTGGAATTGGAATCGACCGTCTGGTGATGCTGTTGGCCGATCAGTCTCAGATCCGGGAAGTCGTTGCATTTCCAACCATGCGTCCGGAACAGGACAGGTAGCGCTAACTTTTTAGGCCGGCGCCGGGTTGATTATTTCAGTGATGGCGTTGTTGTTCATTAATTGCCGTTCAGCTATTTTCTATCGCGATAGCATTGGTTTGCGCCTTTTGCGGGGGCATTTGGCGCATAATGACTAAGAGGAGAACTTTATGGCCCACACTTACGAGAAGCTCAGCATCACTGCTGAGTTGGCGGGCAAAATGATCAATGCCGCGGCTAAGAAAGCGACCGAGATCGGCGTGCCCATGGTCATTGCTGTTGTTGACGAATCGGGTGTTTTGAAGGCTTATCACCGGATGGACGGGGCGGCGCTCCTAAGCGTCGACATTGCCCAGAATAAAGCCTACACAGCAGTCAGTTTTGGAATGTCGACTGACGCCTGGTTCGAGTTCATAAAGAACGATCCGCCTCTCAATACCGGAATTGTGCACACTCCCCGGCTCGTCGTATTTGGCGGCGGATACCCGATCGTTGTGGACGGGAAGGTTATCGGAGGCATAGGTTGTTCCGGCGGCCACTATAGCCAGGACATGGTTTGTGCCCAAGCGGGTCTGGAAGTAGCCGGCTAAACCGTCACTCCGCTCTTGTCCAGATGTAGCTTGAGGCCTTTGCCTTACGTTGCAGATTACAAAGAAAGGCCGCCAAGCATGCGATGGCTTGCTAAGTCGGCAGCTTCTGGTTTTGATCGAAAATATTTTGGAGGGAACCTGGCGGCTAAGGTAGCGTGGTGAGTCCGGCCAGATTTCTGGTATGGAGATATCCTGGGGAGGATTAATTATGGGAAAGCTGATTAACCCGGCATCCAATCCTGGAGCACGTCTGCGTGAACTGCTTTCTGGGCCAGATCCGCTGCTGGCACCTGGGGCATTCGACGGACTGAGCGCCCGTCTCATAGAGGAGGCCGGATTCGATGCGGTTTATATGACCGGTTTTGGCGCGGCTGCCTCGGTGCTGGGCCGACCCGATGTCGGTCTACTTACAATGACTGAAATGGTGGAGCATGCCAGGCAAATTTCGCAGGCAGTTAGTCCACTGCCTGTCATCGCCGACGCCGATACGGGATATGGAAATCCAATTTCGGTAATTAGGACGGTGCAGCAATACGAACTTGCTGGTGTGGCGGCAATCCATATCGAGGATCAGATCGCACCCAAGAAATGCGGCCACATGTCAGGCAAGGAGCTGATTTCGAAAAATGACATGATTAGCAAGATCGAAGCCGCCGTGGACGCGAGGAGGTCTTCCGACTTTGTCATTATTGCTCGGACGGACGCTCGTGCGGTCGAGGGTCTTGAATCTGCCCTGGATCGAGCCAGGAGTTACCGCGACGCAGGAGCAGACCTACTTTTCATTGAGGCGCCGGAAGGTATCAAAGAAATAGAGACGGTTGCGAGAACTTTTTCGGATACTCCCCTTGTGTACAACTGGGCTGAAGGAGGGAAGACGCCTCCGCTGCCATATGAAGAGATCAAGCGGCTTGGCTTCAAGTTGATCATTTTCCCAGTTGGTGCATTGTTGAGCGCAACTAAGGCAATCAGAACCGTCTTGAAATCTATCCGCGAAGAAGGAACGCCCATAAAAGCGATGGATGCGATGGTTCGTTTCCAGGAATTCCTCGGTTTCATCGGCCTGCCGGAAGTTCAGGAGCTGGAGCTCAAATACAAGTCGAGGCCCTGACCGGATTTCCCGGAAAGAACAGGCTGATGTACGATGATCGCTTCCAAATAGGCCGCGGAGCAGCTTTCCGAAGCGGCCTATGCCTCGGAATCGAGATATGGCTTAACGATGCTGTAGGTTTCATCCAAGAGGAACTGTGCCAATGATCCCAGTTCGCCTGCTATGGGCGATTTGAGCTCGGCGGCACTGAGGCGACTTTCCAAAGCAAAATTCTGGGCAGTTTGCCATGCCTTTGCGATTCCTCCCGACGAAATAATGATCTCTCCAGCCTTGTCAAGGCTAGCTTGATCCATATTCCTGGTTAGTAGAGGCTCGAGGTCGATCTTGTAGGGCGTCTTTAGCGTCTCTAGAACAGGAAGCGTGTAAATTCCTTCCAGAAGGTCCTGGGCCGGCATTTTGCCGAGTACCTCCGTACTAGCCACTAGATCTAAAATGTCATCCCGTATCTGGAAGACCATTCCCAGCGACCGTCCAATTTTGGTGACCACCTCTACGTGATTTCGATCCAGATTTCCTGCTAGGGCACCGATTCGGCACGCTGTAGCCATGAGGGATGCCGTCTTGCCGGAAATTGCCTTGAAGTATGAATCGTGCGACCTGGAGACGAGATAGGAAGTTTGCACCTCGAGAATTTGGCCGGCACACAGATCGGCGAGTGTATTTGCGAGGAGCTCAGCAATTTCCTGCCCCAGCCGCGCGGCAATTCCTGCGGCCTTTGCGAGCAGGTAGTCTCCGGCGACAATCGCGACGAGGTTCCCCCACCTGAAGTTGACGCTTTCAACGCTGCGTCGTTGCGAGGCATCGTCCATGACGTCGTCATGATAGAGCGAGGCGAGATGAACCAGCTCAACTGCAATGCCGGAAAGAAGAACCTCGCGGGTGATTTCCGAACCGCCGGCAGCTGCTGAGGTGATCGCCAGAATTGGGCGTATACGCTTTCCGCCGGCTTCTATAAGGTGGCGTGAGACCTCAGAAAGGAAATCATCGTTTACCGCCACCGATTCCCTGAGAAGCTTCTCGAAATCCTCAAGATTGGCATCCAAATTGAGCTGAGTTAAAGCATCTGTAATGTGCACTATTAAAGAAGATAGGCTCTGTCGAAAAAAAACTTACAATGCTGTTCAAAAATCTCTGATAGGTGACAGGCAAATATGTTGGGAAGTTTATTTGCGGTTCCGGTGTTGTGTAATTGTAAGAAAAGAAGAAAGAAAGAGTTGAAAGGCTTTCACACAACAAGCGCGGTCACGGTAGACTAAATTACTAGTCCCATAGGCCCGTAGAGGGAGGCGGACAGTTTGTTCGAACGCTTCACAGATAGAGCGAGAAGAGTTCTTGTCCTGGCGCAGGAAGAGGCTCGACTTTTAAATCACAACTTCATAGGAACTGAGCATATTCTCCTTGGGTTGATTCACGAGGGCGAAGGAGTAGCCGCGCGCGCTCTTGAATCCTTCGGCATCACTCTCGAGGCAGTCAGGGAAAAGGTAGAGGAGACGATAGGGCCAGCAGGCGGTGCAACGGCGGGATCTCCCCCGTTCACGCCCCGCGCCAAGAAGGTTCTGGAACTCTCGTTGCGTGAAGCATTGCAGCTTGGACACAATTACATCGGTACCGAACACATGCTATTGGGCTTGGTGCGTGAAGGTGAGGGTGTGGCTGCTCAAGTTTTGGTAAGCCTTGGCGCCGATCTTCCGCGAGTTCGCCAGCAGGTTATTCAGCTTCTATCCGGATACCAGGGTAAAGAGACCGCTGGAACGGGAGTGGGTCCTGCGGCTACGGCAGACGCTCCAGGTGGATCCCCGGTTCTCGACCAATTTGGGCGTAACCTGACCACGATGGCGCGTGAGAAGAAGCTGGATCCAGTCATCGGACGGGATCGCGAAATTGAGCGCGTGATGCAGGTGCTGTCAAGAAGATCGAAGAACAATCCCGTTTTGATTGGCGAGCCCGGTGTCGGGAAAACAGCAATCGTCGAAGGTCTAGCCCAGAAAATTGTCGCAAATGACGTTCCCGACATCATAAAGGGAAAGCAACTTTACACCCTGGATTTGGGCGCTCTTGTCGCTGGCAGCCGATATCGCGGCGACTTTGAAGAGCGCTTGAAGAAGGTGCTGAAGGAGATCCGCACTCGCGGCGACATCATTTTGTTCATCGACGAGCTGCACACGCTCGTTGGTGCGGGCGCAGCAGAGGGCGCGATTGACGCTGCTTCAATCCTTAAGCCAATGCTGGCTAGAGGCGAGTTGCAGACAATTGGTGCCACGACGATTGATGAGTATCGAAAGCACCTGGAGAAAGATGCTGCACTTGAGCGTCGTTTCCAACCCATCAAGGTTGAAGAACCTGCGCTTGCCCACACAATTGATATTCTCAAGGGTTTGCGCGAGCGCTACGAGACCCATCACAGCGTAACTATCACCGATCAAGCTCTGGTTGCAGCGGCCAATCTTGCGGACAGGTATATTGCCGATCGCTATCTTCCTGACAAGGCCATCGACCTTATTGACGAGGCTGGGGCGCGACTCCGCATACGCAGGATGTCGATGCCGCCGGAGATGCGCCAGATCGACGAGGATCTCGCACGCATTCGCCGTGAAAAGGATAGCGCTATCGAGAAGCAGGCGTTTGACGAATCAAAGCGGCTGTCTAGCAAGGAAAAAGAAAAGCTGGACCAGAAGGCAGCACTTGAGACTGAGTGGCGCAGCGAAGGGCGCGATCTATTTGACGTAGTCGACGAGGACGTCATTGCAGAAGTTCTGGCCAACTGGACCGGTATTCCGGTTTATAAGCTGACTGAAGAAGAGACTGCCAAATTGCTGCGCATGGAAGACGATCTCCACAAGAGAATTGTCGGACAGCAGGAGGCTATTTCGGCTTTGTCGCGGGCAATTCGGCGTACGCGGGCTGGCCTGAAAGATCCGAAGCGTCCGAGCGGATCCTTTATCTTCCTTGGTCCAACCGGCGTTGGCAAGACTGAGCTTGCAAAGACCTTGGCTGAGTTCCTGTTTGGCGACGAATCGGCTCTGATTCAGCTGGACATGAGCGAGTACATGGAGAAGCACACGGTGTCCCGCTTAGTTGGTTCGCCTCCGGGTTATGTCGGCTATGACGAAGGCGGCCAATTAACTGAAGCAGTTAGGCGCAAGCCGTTCTCAGTGGTCCTTTTCGACGAAATTGAGAAGGCTCACCCGGATATCTTCAATACTTTGCTTCAGATACTTGAGGACGGTCGTTTGACTGATTCGCAGGGGAGAACGGTTGATTTCAAGAACACTATTTTGATCATGACTTCCAACCTTGGTTCGGCTGATCTGCGCAAGGCAAGCATTGGCTTCGGGCAGACTTCAGAGGCAGTTACCTATGAGAGGATGAAGCTCAAGGTCAACGATGCGCTAAAGGCCCACTTCAAGCCGGAGTTTCTGAACCGAATCGATGATGTGATCGTGTTCCACGAGCTATCGCAGGATGAAGTTACGGAGATTGTGGACATGCTGATCAAGCGCGTACAGGCCCACCTGGAGTCGCTTGGTATCGGCTTTGAAATGACCCACGCGGCTAAGGAGTTGGTGGCTCAAAAGGGTTACGACCCGACACTTGGCGCCAGACCTTTGCGCCGTGCAATCCAGCGTATGGTTGAAGACCAGCTTTCTGAGAAACTCCTTTGGAAGGAGTTCAGGGTCGGTGAGACCGTTGTCGTGGATGCCCAGGATGGTGAGATCGTGTTCAGATCAGTTGAGGGCTTCGTTCCTCCAGTTATCGAGCTGGCCGAGTCAGGTTCAGGCATAGACACGGTTTGAAATCAGATCTGACAATTTGAAACTGAGACCGAGGGAGGCATTGCCTCCCTCGGTTGGTTTAACTCCGCTTTACGCCTGCGTTCTGCCGCACACCTCGGCGGATACTGGCGGGTTCAAGGCGGGATCGCGGTCAAGCTGCAACGATTCCATGTTCTGCGGGCAGCACCCCAATGAGAGGTAGGCAACGACCACCCCAAAATCTCATTGTTACCGCAGTGATTGAACGGTTCGATTTTGAGCCGCTTTTCTTTTGCGACTGGCATCGAGGGCGTCGGAGGAAGCCCGAGAGCGTCACATCCCCACGATAGGATCTGCGAATGGAAGTTATGAGAAGGGAAAGCTTGCCTCTTGCGATTCTCTCGACCGTCGAATCGGAGCCAGTTTCTGGAGTCCAAGGGGCGCGCGAAGCTACAGGTAGTTCCGTTGCGTTTCAGATCAAATCGGCCCTGTCTGCCGTCGATTGCCTCGAAGATGAGTAGCTCGAATTGCGGTTTTAGGGAAGTGCTGGAGATGTATGCGCTGCGGCGGGTTGATAGGTCTGTTCTAGGGTGTTGGCGTGGCAAAGATTAGAATTCAGTATGTATGCGAAAGATGCGAGACTGTTCATATACAGTGGAGCGGTCGTTGCAACTCGTGCGGCGAGTGGAACACACTTTACGAACAAGCGGCTGCATCCAATTCCGTGGGAACTCGTAGTGCCGCAAAGGCTAAAAGCAAGTCCTCAATTTGCGACTCGCTGGATCTCGGATCGGTTGATCTTAGTCAGGAGACTATTTCAACAGGCTCGTTTGAGTTTGACAGGGCTCTCGGTGGTGGTCTCACCCCGGGTTCGGTGACGTTGATCGGCGGCGAGCCAGGCATCGGAAAATCGACCCTGTTGACACAGTTCCTTGCCAGTGCTGGCAGTGATGGACAGCGATGCCTCTATGTAAGCGCCGAGGAGTCGCGATCTCAAATTGCGGGGAGGATTTGCCGGCTGGGAGGATCGGAGATTTCGATTGGCATTTTGATTGCTAGCGTACTCGAAGACATAGAGGAACAGATCCTGAGCTACAAGCCGCAGATTGTCGTGATCGATTCCATACAGACTGTTTCCGACCATTTGATGACTTCACCTGCGGGAAGCGTAACTCAGGTAAGGGAGTGCGCAACCAGGCTGAGCGACGTGGCCAAATCTGGAAACATTGCGATGGTGCTTGTAGGTCACGTGACTAAAGATGGGACGCTGGCTGGTCCGCGGGTACTCGAACATTTGGTCGACACGGTGGTTTATTTTGAGGGCGATCGCGACTCATATCTGAGGGTGCTGAGGGTGATTAAGCATCGTTTCGGCCCGGTTGGAGACCTTGGAATGTTTGAGATGGGTAGTTCCGGATTAGTTGATTTGGAGAACGCGACTGGCGTGCATCTTGTCGATCGGGTAGAGGGGCAGGCTGGCAGCGTCGTATTTCCAGCACTCGACGGAAGGCGAGTTATACTCACCGAAGTCCAGGCGTTGGTTGTTCCTACGTCATCCGAGCAGCCAAGGCGGGTGGCGACCGGCCTTGAAATGAACCGGGTTCTGCTTCTTTTGGCAGTGTTGGAGAAAAAGATCGGTCTTCGCCTTTACAACAAGGATGTCTTTTTGTCTGTAGCCGGTGGGGTACGCCTTGCTGATCCCGCAGCCGACCTGGCGATTATCACAGCGGTCGTGTCTTCGCTGAACGATCAGCCCGTCGATCCCTCGTTTGTGGTTGTTGGCGAAGTCGGCCTTGGAGGGGAGATTCGGTCTGCGTCGAATGCCAGGCAACGGTTGACTGAAGCCTCGAGGTTGGGCTTCACTACTGGCATAGTCGGCTCGACCTTTTCCGATTCGGTCGCTGGAATGTTAACTCTAAGAGTTAAAGACGTGCGCAGCGCTTTAGGGCATGCTTCTCTTACTTTTTGTTGACTCTATAGCAATTAGAATATTTGCATGACAAAATCACCAGCCATTATCGAGGCGATGCGGCAGATTTCTCCAGGGAGCGCGCTCCGGGAAGGCCTCGATAGAATTCTTCAGGCACACACGGGCGCACTGGTGATTCTCGGCGACACGCATGAGGTCTTGTCGATTTGCTCCGGCGGTTTTTTGGTGGACGCCGAATTTTCACCGCAGAAGCTATATGAGCTCGCCAAAATGGATGGCGCGATCGTTCTTTCCGTGGATGGTTCTCGCATCGCGCGGGCTAATGTGCATCTGGTGCCAGATGCCATGGTGCCTACCTCAGAAACGGGTACAAGGCACCGAACCGCGGAGCGGGTTGCCAAGAGCGTCGACGTTTCCGTATTCGCGGTTTCAGAAGAGTTGTCAGTCATTACCGTGTACAGATTGAGTTTTAAAAGCGTGATAGCACCGACCTCTGTCCTGCTGGCCAGGGCCAACCAGGGGCTGGCTACATTGGAGCGCTATCGGGATCGGCTAAGTGCGGTCATGTCTAGTCTGGATACCTTGGAGATCAGGAACCAGGTCACCTTCAGGGACGTTATCATAGCTATTCAACGCTCAGAAATGGTCAGGAGAATCGACGAAGAGATCGAAGGTTACCTAATCGAACTTGGTGACCAGGGGCGGCTGATATCACTTCAGCTGGAAGAACTTTGTTTCGGAGTTGAATCTGATTACAGCAATGTGATCGAGGACTACTTGGGTCCCTGTAGTGCGGCCGATCTCGACAAAATCAAAACTTATCTTGCGTCACTTGAGACGGATGAGCTGCTAGATACTTCCGTCGTCGGCCTTGGTTTAAAAGAGCTAACCGAGCCTGTGTCGCTCGCGAGGCGTCATGACGACGGAACTAACGAAGCCCTGCAGGCAATTCTCGGAACGTGGATGGAGCCAAAGGGATGCAGGATGCTTGGCAAAGTGACCCGCATGCCCGAAGTTATCAAGAGCAACATCATATCCAGTTTCGGTTCACTTTTCCCGGTCGTAGAGGCTTCAGAATCTGATATCGCTTCAGTCGCCGGGGTCGGAAACCATTGGGCAAAGGCAGTGAAAGACCTTTTCAGCCAATTGAGCTGATATGACCGCCTCCGGCTATTGAAATAATCCCGAACTGTCGGTTCGGATTCTAGGAGGAGATCTGTTCCAGCTTGTCGCGCTTGAGTATGGTATATCGGCGGTCGCTTATGTCCAGGAGTCCGGATTTCGCGAAACTTGCTAGGGTTTTGTTCACCCTTTCGCGTGATGCGCCTACCAGCCCTGCAAGTTCTTCCTGCGTAAGTGGAATGACGAATTCGTCGGAGTTGCCGGCGATTTCAAGTATCCGCTTCGCGGTTCTGCCGGTCACATCCAAAAACATGGCGTCAGCCAGGGCCGAATCCGTCGAGCGAAGGCGTTGCGCCAGGAGTGATACCAGGCTCCAGAGCAAGGAAGGCCTGGCCTCTAGCGCTTTGCGAATGGGCGGATAGGGCACCTCGACCAGCTCTGAGTTTTCTAGCGCCCTCGCGGTGGCCGACCTAGGCTGGTCTTCGAAGAGTCCCATTTCGCCAAACAGATCCCCCGGTTCAATGAGCGCCACCATCGAATCTTTTCGATCTACGAAGGATTTGATTATGGCTATTCGGCCGTCAGCCACAATGTAGAGGGTGTTGGCTTTGTCGTTTTCCAGGAACAGGTCGGTTCCACGTTTGAGCTTGATGACCGTGAGTACTTGAAGTACTTCATCGAGGGTATCTTCATCCAGCATGCTGAAAAGTGCAGTCTGGCGCAAAAGTAGTCTTGGATCCATAGTTATCCAAACTAGTTGGAGATCAAGCAAGATTCGAAGGTCTAGAGTCTGATCATATTCAACTAGGCTGGAAAGGCCTTCATACTTGTGAATGCTGTGGTTTGGTTTTACTCTAGTAATGGGCGTTTCCCATTGGCAGGAGAGAGATGGCTTTCGAAGTTGGCGATAAGGTAGTGTATCCTCATCACGGCGCGGCCGTGATAGAGCGACGAGAGACCAAAGAGGCATTTGGCGAGAAGCGCGAATACCTTGTACTCAAGCTGGCGTATGGTGACCTGACCCTTATGGTTCCTGCGGACAATACCGATGAGGTTGGGCTTCGTGAGGTGATCAACGATGAGGAAGTTGAAGAGGTGTTTGCCGTCCTTAGAAAAAAGGAAGCAAGAATGCCTACTAACTGGTCTCGTCGTTATAAGAACCATGTCGAAAAGCTAAAGTCGGGCGATATCTATCAAGTCGCGGAAGTAGTGCGAAATTTATCCATCAGGGACAAAGACAAAGGATTGTCTGCCGGTGAAAAGCGAATGTTGGCACGGGCACGTCAGATTCTGATTTCTGAGCTGACCTTTGCATGCAGTGTAAGCGAGGAAGAGGCCGAAGCAAAGCTGAATTCAGCGTTGCCTTAAGCCCTTGGTTGATTAGACTCGGACGAGGTCAAGGCCCAAGCCGGGTGCATTATTTCGCTAGGAGCTAGTCTGCGTGAGCATTAGAAGCGCCGCAATAGTGGTTTCAGCAGGTAAAGGTGTCAGGTTTGGCGGACTCAAGCAGCTGGCGCTTATTGAAGACCGCAGAGTTGTCGATATTTCCCTTTCAATCGCAAATAAATGCGTCGACTATGTCGTTTGCGTCAAAGTTCCTGGAGTAGATTTCGGCGAGCTGGAGGCAGATCTCATTGTTGAAGGTGGTACGACGCGGTCCGAATCGGTCAGGGCTGGTATTGCGAAGCTTCCAGACCAAGTCAAGTGGGTGCTGATACATGATGCCGCGAGGCCACTGGCCTCGATCGGCCTCTATGAGCGAATCCTGGGCAGGCTAGAAGACGGCGCACCTGCGGTTGTCCCCGTGCTCGGTATAACCGACACCGTCAAGGAAGTGGTTGGGAACAAGGTGGTATCCACCCTCGACAGGTCCAGGCTGTTTCGCGCGCAGACTCCGCAAGGCTTTCAGCGGTCCGTTTTGGAGCTCGCCTACCAGTCTCACGTAAATACCACCGATGACTCACAGCTGGTGGAAGAGATTGGAATTGCCGTGGAGGCGATATTGGGGGACGAGAATAACTTCAAGATCACAACCTCTGCTGACCTAGAGCAGGCAAGAGATTTGGTGCGTGATCATGGAATTCTCTAATCCGCCAAGTCTAAGGATTGGGACTGGATTCGATATCCATCCAGTATCTTCCGACCAGTCCAGACCGCTGATTTTAGGGGGAGTGGAAGTATCGGCGGGTTTTGGCCTGATGGGTCATTCAGATGCTGATGTCGTGTGCCATGCGTTGGGCGATGCAGTCCTTGGAGCAGTTGGTCTCGGAGGTCTCGGCGATCACTTTCCTGATGATGATCCGGCGTTCGAAGACGCCAACAGCCTGGTTCTGCTGTCCAGGTGCATGCAGATGGCCGCTGAACTGGGGTGGCGCCTGATCAATGGAGATGTCACCATTATCGCGCAGAAGCCTAGGCTCTCAGGCTTTCTGAAGGAGATATCCTCTTCAGTATCAATAACCGTTGGCGCTCCGGTGTCCGTGAAGGCCAAGAGCCCAGAGCATATTGGTCCCCTTGGCGATAATCTCGGCATCGTAGCGCTTGCAAGTGCCCTGTTGTGGCAGCTCTAGAGAAAGATTACTGAATGGCAAATGGGCGCAGGATCTCGACAAACAATCCAAGACTCAATGCTGGTAAGAACCCGAGGGGATTCAGGAAGGTTTCGACGCCCGGTGAAAAAGGAGCTTTCGTTGCCAAGGATAGAAGCCTGGGCGGTGATCAGGTCGAGGGCCGCCAAGCGGTAAAAGAGCTTCTCATAGCTGCGAATCGTAAGGTGACGGAGATCTGGCTTTCCGATTCAGTGGAAAGGGTCGGCATAATCGAGGAGATTCTTGACAATGCGCTCGACCGTAGAGTCCCCGTCCGCACAGTTTCGCGCGCCAGATTGGACGCTACGGCTGGGTCCGAAGGTTCCCAAGGGATTATTGCTTTTGCGGAGAAGCTTCGCGAGACCTACCTTGGGGATCTGGTCAAGACAAGAAATGGCGTGAAACCTTTTCTTGTTGTTGTCGACGGGGTTACGGATCCGTACAATCTTGGCGCGATATTGCGAAGCGCGGAATGCGCCGGGGTTACTGGGGTGATTCTACCGGAACACCGGTCGGTGCATATCACGCCGGCTGCTTCCAAGTCGGCAGCAGGTGCGATTGAGTACCTAAGATTCGCAGTTGTACCCGGCATTCCTAGCACTCTTCAAGAACTCTCTAAGGCCGGCGTGTGGTCCGTGGGGCTCGACAGCGAGGGATCCGAAAGCATCTATGGGGTTTCTCTTTACGATCAGCCAGTGGCATTGGTTTTCGGTGCGGAGGGCAAGGGGATCTCGCCCTTAGCGAAACAACGCTGCGATGTCATGGCATCCATACCACAGTTTGGCCATATTCCATCTCTAAACGTCTCGAATGCGGCAGCTTTGGCTATGTTTGAAGTTGCCAGGGTCAGGGCTGCCAGGCAGTAACGGAAGACAGCGAAGTCCGATACTGGAAGGTTAGCGATGCAACAATGTTGGTGGAGCCGGTGGTCGGACTCGAACCGACGACCTGACGATTACAAATCGCCTGCGCTACCAGCTGCGCCACACCGGCCAGGTCAACGAGTTTATAGGTGACTGCGCAAAAGCCCGACACCTGAGAAAAACTGGCTGGCAAAACTCTGTCCAACGCGGGAGCTTGGGCGCTCGCCTTCCTTCGACTGCTGCGGCTGCCGCCCGCGGTCAAATATCGGAAAGCCGTCCCAGATCAAAGTTGCCAAGTTTCAAAAACGATTAAAAATATGTAATTACAACTGCGTAAGTTGGGTAAGCTATTGAGAAGACTCGGTCGTTTTTGTCTGCAGCTGTGTTTGAAATTATGGGAGGAGTCCGATTTGCCGACCGGCAACGGGTATTCTCGACGGCCTAGCGGTTCAGGCTCGTCGGGAGGTCGACGCAAGAGCTACACGGGCAGGACTCCTGCCGCCGGTGGGAGCGGGCGCAGGCCAAGCTCCAAATCGAGTTCGTCTGCTCGCATAAGAGCCGAGAGAGACAAAGAGACTATATCAAGAAAGACCAGCCGTTCGAATAAGGCCGCAGGCAAAGGAGCGCTGCTCATTCTCGCAGTTTCTCTAATCGCGATTAAAGCCTTTTCATCGCTTCCTTCGACCGTGAAGACATCGTCGGATCAGAACCTGAGCGCGCATAACTCGATTTCAGTCACCACTACAACCTTTGCAAACTCGATATCATCAGCGCCGTCGTCGAGTTCAGGCATCACGGGAGGATCGGTCAGCCCAGATCAGGTAGTCCTTCCGCAGATTTTGCCTTCAGGCTCGTCTGCCAATCCGACCTCGGGAGCCAAGTCATCTTCGACCACGACGACTTTGGCTAAAACATCCCCATCAGCCGGGTCCTCTTCCTCGAACAGCCTGATCACAGTCAGAGTTTTTAACGGCACTACAATTTCAGGTGCAGCCGGCAAGGTGACGGATCAGCTGGCCCAGCTTGGCTATGACGTCGTAGCACCTTCAAATTCGACCAATCAAAGCATATCGGTCACCGAAATTTATTATTTGCCGAGCTACCAGCAGAAGGCGGATCAGCTGGCTGGAGCACTTAATTTGAGCACATCGTCGGTAAGGCCAATGTCTTTTTCGGCGCCAATTCCTAATATCCAGCCTTCAGATCTGAATGTGGTACTTGGGACTGACAAGGCCAGTTGACGGCTACAGGTGGTATTCGAAGCTGATCGTATTGCAAAATACATCGCAACTGACCCCCGGGGACAAATTCATTAGGCTGATATCATGCCAAACTTTGACTTGGGAGCGTTTGACTCATTTTCTGAGCAAAGTCTTAAAGCTTTAAGCTCGTTCGGATTTCTGAGAGCCCTGGGGATAAATCTAACGAGATTCGATGGAGAGCATCTATTTGGAGAGATTGATCTAAGTGACGAACATCGAGCGCCGAACGGCTATCTTCATGCCGGAGTCGTGGTTTCACTCGCCGATACTCTATGCGGTATCGGCTGTCAGGCACTCCTTCCTGACGGAGCGCTCACGTTCACCACAATGGAACTGAAAACGAACTTTTTTTCTACTGCCAGGACAGGGAAAATCTATGGGGTTTCGCAAATAGTTCATGGTGGCAGGACGACCCAGGTATGGGACTGCCAGGTGACAAGCGGAGATACGCAAAGGCTAATGGCCGCGTTTCGGTGCACGCAGCTGATCGTGTATCCAAAGGCGACCATTGAATAGAGCTGGAATCATCGGGCTCGGAATGTCGGGACGCATTCTGTGACAAGAGCTTTGGTGGTGCCAGATAAATTCCGGGGGACAGCTTCAGCACCACAGATTGCGCAGTCGATGGCAGAAGTGCTGGAGGATGCGGGCTATCAGGTCGAAACCTTTCCGATGTCTGACGGTGGGGAAGGTCTGGTGGAAGTAATGGGCGGCGCCAATAGGACCCTGTTGGTAACTTCGGCCGATGGCGGAAAGGTAACCGCTGGTTACAGACTAGATGGTGACACGGCAGTCATTGAAATGGCCGCTGCCGCCGGACTTTCCTTGATGGGCGGAGCGGAGCACAACGATGCCATGTCTGGCAGCACCAGGGGTGTGGGGGAGTTGATAAAGGCCGCAGTCTTTGGAGGAGCCAAGCGGATTATCGTTGGGTGCGGCGGTTCGGCCACCACTGATGGAGGCCTAGGGGCGATAGAAGCTCTCGAACCGGTGGTTCGATTGAAGGGTGTTGATCTCGTTGCAGCGGTGGATGTGGAGATCAGGTTTTGTGAGGCAGCCATTGAATTTGCACCCCAGAAAGGCGCTACCGCTGCCGAGTCCAAGCTTCTCAAGCAGCGGCTTGAGGCTTTGGAGCAACTCTATCTGAGACGGTTTGGAGTGGATATCTCCTCGCTGAAGGGCGGCGGCGCCGCGGGTGGACTGGCAGGCGGGCTAGCTGCAATTGGAGCGCGCATCATTCCCGGATTTGATGTCGCCTCAGAAGCATTGGGACTTTATGAGGCCCTTGAAGGCGCTTCTTTGATCGTGACGGGCGAGGGATATTTGGATTCGCAGAGTTTTAATGGGAAAGTCGTCGGTCAAGTAGTCTCGATAGCCCAAGCTCACTCAATTCCATATCTTGTTGTGGTCGGAGATTTTGTCCCCGAGGTGAGAAATTCGCGCTCTGATCATTCCAAGATCTATTCGCTTGTCGAACAAGTGGGAGAAGAAAAGGCATTCACGGAAACCTTGAAGTCGGTCAAGCTCGTCCTTGCTTCGGCGCTGAGGTCGGAGAAATAATGCTCAGCGCAGTAATCCAAAGGGCACCGTTTTGTCTTCTTTCCCAGGCCTTATCAGCTGACCTGCTCCAGGGAGTTTTTCTACGTCGACGCCGGCCTTTTGGAGTATGGTAAGCAAGACCTGACTTGCCTGATATGAAAGCGCCAATAACTCCTGGTGATTATGAGTCCGCTCGCCGAGGTTGACCTCTTCGATTGCTCCGATCCCATAGCTCAAATAGCTGTCGATTAGCAGCGCCACATCGAATCCGTAGCCGATAGAGAAGGCGCTCTTTTTGGCAAGTTCAGATCGAAAGGCAACTTCACCGCTAAGCGGCTGGCCAAAACGGGCAAGTTCTGGAAAGTACAGCGAAAGCAGGGGTCTCGCAACCAGCTCCGTGACTCGGCCTCCCTGGTGGAACCTCGCATGGTTACCAGAGGTATCGTGCACCGGTCTTGAGTATGTTCCCTTGGCTAGCATGCGGTCTTCATCTTCAAAGACAAGGCACAGTGTCTCGAGCCAGCTCGGATCGAAGTTGGGGACGTCTGCGTCGAACAATGCATAGATGCTGCTCGGATATCGTCGAATGCCTTCGTGAATAGTCTCTGCTTTGCCGGTCGGCTCATCCACGCCGAGCCTGCTCAATACGGCGGCTCCGGATTCAGCGGCAAGGCGGGCAGTGTCATCGGTTGAGTGGTCGTCGACGACCACGATTTTGGCGAGACATTTTGTACCCGTGGAGTATCTTTCGGTCAGGCTGCCTACGACGTTTCCGATGGTGTGCTGTTCGTTTCTAGCTGGAATGATGACTGTGATTGAGAGTGACTCTGCAAATCTCTTAAAGCGAAGCGATCGATGCTGGTCGGAATGTCTCATCTTTCAAGGTGTAGTCGCCCTGGCATTGCTTGTCGCACGCAGTAACGGGATTATTTTCTGTGGGCTAAAAGTGGTTTGCCTTGAAGGAGTTTTCGGAAGGCGAGCTAAATTAGGTGTCGATTCAAATAATTGCGCCGATTAGCATTTAGCAGTAATTGAGACATCATCAAGAGCGGTTTAGGGACGGGCCCTATGATACCGCGGCAACCAGTACAGAGTTACCAGGTGCCAAAGCCCGATCGATGAGGAGATTTGAATGGCGTTTGTTCAATCCTTGAAGTGTCGCGAATGTCATAAGACATATCCAATCGAGGCTCTTCACGTTTGTGAGTTCTGTTTTGGGCCGCTGGAAGTTGCATATGATTACGAGGCGATTGCTGCTGACATATCTCGCGAAAAGATAGCCGGCGGACCTCCAACTATTTGGCGGTATGCGGATCTCTTGCCGGTAGATGGCACTGAATACGTTTCATTAGGCGTTGGATTTACACCGCTCGTAAAGGCGAGAAGTTTGGGGGAGAAGCTCGGGCTGCCGGATTTGTGGCTGAAGAATGACACCGTGAATCCAACCGGGTCGTTTAAAGATAGGGTGGTTTCTGTAGCTCTTTCAAAAGCGCGAGAGTTGGGACTGAAAGTTGCGGCTTGCGCCTCAACGGGCAATCTTGCGAATTCTGTCGCTGCACATGCTGCCTGGGCTGGGATGGAATCCTTTGTTTTCATTCCGGCAAATCTTGAAAAGGCGAAGATACTTGCCACATCGATCTTTGGTGGGAACGTCATCGGAATAGAGGGGAACTACGACGACGTCAATCGTCTGTGCGCGGAGCTCGCTTCTGAACAGCCGACATGGGCATTTGTGAACGTTAATGTCAGGGCATACTATTCCGAGGGTTCAAAGACGCTGGCCTATGAAGTAGCGGAACAGCTTGGGTGGAGGGCTCCTGATCATGTGGTGGTCCCGGTGGGGTCAGGCAGCCAGCTCACCAAGATCCATAAAGGCTTCGAGGAACTATACAAGGTAGGGCTTCTCGATGAAAAACCGCATGTCAGGATCTCCGGGGCACAGGCGGAGGGGTGTTCTCCGGTTGCAAAGGCATTTTCCTCCGGACTTGATTATGTGCGTCCAGTTAAGCCGCACACGATTGCCAAGTCGTTGGCAATCGGCAATCCGGCCGATGGCTTCTATGCGCTCGACGTAGTCAGAAAGACTGGCGGCAGTTTTGGTTCGGTGACGGATGAGGAGATCATTGAAGGGATGAGTCTGCTTGCCCGTACTGAAGGCATATTTGCAGAAACTGCTGGCGGGGTCACGGTTGCGACTTTGGTCAAACTGGCCAGGGAGGGAGTTGTTAAACCCGACGAGACAGTTGTGGCCTACATTACGGGTAACGGTCTCAAGACTGTTGAAGCATTGGCGGACTCAGAGGGTCCAACTTTTGTCATCAAACCAACCTTGGAGGCATTTTCCGAGGTCTACGAGTCAATAAGGAGTAATTAATGAGTGCGACGGTCCGCGTACCTACGCAACTGCGGTCGTTAACTGGTGGAGTGGCGGAGCTGAAAATAGATGGCTCGACCGTAGGAGAAATACTCAACAAGATCGACGCCCAGCATCCAGGCTTGGGCGAGAGGATTTTTGATGAAAACGGATCGCTAAGAAGATTTGTTAATGTGTTTTTGGCCGATGAAGACGTGAGATTCCTAAATGGCTTGGAAACGCCGGTTAAAGACAACCAAGTACTGTCTATCGTCCCGGCAGTGGCGGGCGGAGCACGCTAAGATACCCCGTTTGTCCAGGTCAGATAAATTTTAGGAAATTGACCTGAAAAATCTTGGGAAATATGCCCGCGATTTGCAAATTTTCATCTATCGTGAATTTCTATTAGCACTCTACTATCGAGAGTGCTAAAAGAAGGAACCCAACGGAGGGAACCAAGGTATGGCTAAGTTGATTACATTTGATGAGCAGGCTCGCAGAGCGCTTGAAAGCGGCATGAACCAACTTGCCGACGCAGTTCGAGTGACTTTGGGCCCAAAGGGTCGAAACGTCGTTCTTGATAAGAAGTGGGGAGCTCCCACCATCACTAACGACGGAGTTTCGATCGCCAAGGAGATCGACCTTGAAGACCCGTTTGAGAGAATCGGTGCGGAGTTAGTCAAAGAAGTTGCAAAAAAGACAGATGACGTTGCGGGAGATGGTACTACAACGGCAACCGTTTTGGCTTGGTCCATGGTGCATGAAGGTCTTCGAAATGTCGCCGCCGGAGCAAACCCGATGTCCCTCAAGAAGGGGATCGAGGATGCGGTGGTAGTTGCCGTCGATGCGCTTAAATCGATCGCCAAGGAGACCGAGTCAAAGGATCAGATCGCTCAGGTTGCGTCTATCTCCGCTGCTGATCCCGAGATCGGTTCAATGATCTCTGAGGCAATTGAGAAGGTCGGCAAGGATGGCGTAATTACCGTCGAAGAGTCCAACACCTTTGGAATGGAAATGGATCTCGTTGAGGGTATGAGGTTTGACAAGGGATATATCTCACCCTATTTCGTGAGTGATCCTGAATCAATGACTGCCACGTTAGAAGACCCATACATTCTCATCTTTGGATCTAAGATTTCCAATGTAAGGGATTTGCTGCCAATTCTCGAGAAGGTGATGCAAAGCGGCAAGCCTTTAGTGATCCTCGCCGAAGACGTGGAGGGTGAGGCACTGGCTACCCTTGTGGTGAATAAGATCCGTGGCACCTTCAAGTCGGTAGCGATAAAGGCTCCTGGCTTTGGTGAGCGTCGAAAGGCGATGCTTCAAGATATCGCGATTCTTACCGGAGGCCAGGTCATCACCGAGGAGGTGGGGCTGAAGCTGGAGTCGGTCACGCTGGACTTGCTGGGCAGGGCTCGAAAGATTGAAATAACCAAGGACGAGACCACGATCATCGAGGGGAGCGGGTCTGACGATGAGATCAAAGCCCGCGTGAATCAGATAAAGACGGAAATCGAAAACACTGATTCTGATTATGATCGCGAGAAGCTCCAAGAACGTCTAGCAAAGCTTTCCGGCGGAGTCGCCATTATTAAAGTTGGCGCTGCTACCGAAGTCGAGCTGAAGGAGAAGAAGCACCGTATCGAAGATGCGGTTTCTACCACCAAGGCCGCCATCGAAGAAGGCGTGGTTCCTGGTGGAGGCGTTGCGCTTCTCAGGGTCCAAGCAGCGATTCTTGCATTGGCTGACAAGCTTGAAGGCGATGAGGCCGTTGGTGCGCGGATTGTTGCAAAGGCAGTTGAAGAGCCTCTAAAGCAGATCGCCATCAATGCCGGGCTTGAAGGCGGAGTAGTTGTCGAAAAGGTCAAGTCTCTCAAGAACTCGTCCGAAGGCCTGAATGCCGCTACGGGCGTTTACGAGAACTTGGTCAAGGCAGGTGTTATAGACGCGGTGAAGGTCACCCGTTCAGCGTTGCAGAACGCTGCATCGATTGCCGCGTTGTTCCTGACAACCGAGGCTGTCGTAGTTGAGAAGCCTGCTGAAAAGGCGGCCGGCGTACCTTCGCCAGGGATGGAAGACTACTAGGATTTCTGGCTGGTTTTGAGGGAGGCTTTATGCCTCCCTCTTTTGCGTTAGACACCTTGGCGTTCTCCCTGGCGGGTAACTCCAGAGGGTTTCACTAAAACAGTGGAGAATCTCGTATCCTTCGTCTTTGCTCGCTGAGCGCTTAGAGTTTGCTTGCCGAGTTTTATTGCACCGATTGAAACCGTGGGCGTATGGTTTAACGCTGTATCTTCGGCTTGCAGTTTGTCCGGTCATGGCCTAGAGGCCTGGGAATGCATTGACGTGTGCCGCATGGCGCCGAATCTGAAGTAGCAGTCGTCATTTCGATGCAAGCTGGTAACTCGCTCGCTTTACCCCAATTGTCCTTGGATCTTGTGGATCTTACATTGCCATGCCGGGCCCAGCCATGGTTACCCAGATGAGATTCCGGTTTTGACCTCCGGCTGGTTGTGTGCTGATCGGAACCGGTATGGCTTTGGGTACAACGCCGGTTCGACCTGTGCTTGAGTCCCGCGAGAGCGAGATCTTTTGCCTGGCGCCCACGTTATGTTCTGACGTCGTCCTGTATGAACCCTTGGCGGGAATCAGTCTCTTCTGGCAGCTTCGAATCTTGGCAGTAATTGGCCGGATCTCACGCCTTAGTTGGATTCCAGGGTTTCGAAGAGCATTGTTTATTACAAAGTGGAATAGGGCCACACGGAGTTGAGGAGATTGCCTTGTTGGTTCAACATCGAGCCCCTCGGCGGTTGTCTCGCAACACCGTGTTGTTGTGGAAGCGGCTACGGTAGTTTTAAATCAACGGGAGTTGTCTGATCGATATGGCGAATGAGGAGAATACGTTTATGAGTGCCGAGCCCACCCAGGATGAGGAAATCGTTCCAGGAGTTCCAACAGAGGGCTGGCCGGTACTCCATCTTTTCTATCACCTTGAATCCGAATTGAATCGTGAGTCTGCATTGAAGGCAATGAAGTCTGCATTGGGCGATGGGTACCAGGTTGTGACATCGGCACTGATCGGCCACAAGGCTGATTTTGCAGTTATGGCGTTAGGTCCAGACCTGCTGAGGCTTCGCAGGCTGCAAGGCGAACTGGGGGGCTGTGGTCTTTCTCTGGTGGATTCTTATTTTTCCATAACTGAAGTATCTGAGTATGCAAAGAATCTTCCGGAAGAAAGGCGTCTCCCCAGGCTATATCCGGTTCTTCCGCCGAAAGGAATGCGGGCTTTCTGTTTCTACCCGATGTCTAAAAAACGTGATGCTGCAGTGAACTGGTACATGCTCAGTTACGAAGATCGTCTCAAGCAGATGACAGCTCATGGAATTTCAGGTCGCAAATTTGCCGGTCGAGTCATCCAATTGATAACTGGGTCGACAGGACTGGATGCATATGAGTGGGGTGTCACACTGTTCGCACAGCGCATAGATGACATCAAAGATGTTGTATATACGCTTAGATTTGACGAAGCGTCAGCTAAATACGCTGAATTCGGGCCATTTTACGTGGGCATTGTAGGCGAGCCGGAAGCGTCACTAAATGCCTGCATGGCAAATCTCGAAGGATGACGAAGCCCTCTTCTTGCCACATTGCCAGATTGGAGAGAAATAGATGAGCGAATTAGCCGGATCCGTAATTGGGGAGGTCTCTGCACTACCGTTGCGAGTGCTCTCAGACGATCCATCCTTCGCCGCGCTTGTTGCGTGTCTTCAGGATTTAGGTGAGGTGACCGTTGCCTTTTCTGGAGGCGTGGACTCTGCGTTTTTGGCTTATGTAGCTCGACTTGCCCTTGGGAGAGATGGGATGCAGGCTATAACAGCGGTGTCGCCTTCGCTTGGCCGGGGAGAGCTCGAACACTGTCAGCGACTTGCAAATAAATGGGATATCCCATTTCAATTTGTGCATACAAAGGAGATGGAAAACCCGAATTACGTCGCCAATGCCAGTGACAGGTGTTATTGGTGCAAAGTTGAGTTGATGAATTCCGTCAGACCGATTGTCGAAGCTGCCGATTCCAAAGTGGTCCTTGGCGTGAATGTCGATGACTTGGGCGATTACAGGCCAGGACAGCAAGCAGCCGAAGAGGCAGGAGCAAAGTTTCCGCTGGTTGATGCCGGTTACACCAAAGAACTGATTAGGAAGCACTCAAGAGTACTCGGTCTTTCAACCTGGGATCGGCCGCAATCAGCCTGTCTTTCATCCCGCATTCCATATGGTACTGCCGTGTCTGTGGCGATTCTTGCACAGCTTGATCGTGCGGAGGCTTCTCTCAAGGAGTTGGGATTTTCCCAGGTGAGAGTGAGGCACTACGATTCCACAGCTCGCATCGAGTTCATGTTGGACGACTTAGACAGGGTATTGGCCAAACGGTCGGAGATCGTCTCGGCAATTAAGGAAGCGGGTTATCAGTATGTAACGATCGATCTAGAAGGCTTCCGGTCTGGGAATTTAAACTCCAAAAATGTTCAAGGGACACCCTTGAACATGTTACGGATAACTAGTCTCTAAAGTGTGCCAATGTGCTTGAACCTTGGAGGTAAGAATTGACAACTCAAAGAGTCAAGCTGATTTATCCAGATTTCCTTATTACCAGGCCTGTTCTGTCTGAGGTGGCAATTCAGTTCAACGTTATGGCAAATATCCGTCGAGCGGCAGTTGACGAGAACAATGGATGGATTATTTGCGAGCTTGAAGGGCAACCAGAAGCTATAAATGCTGCGATGGGATGGATGTCCGGCATCGGGGTTGACGTTGAGGGTCTTGGAGACGTCGTAGAGAGCTGATAACCTGAGGACGCTCCATTTGGGTGCTAGGCCTAGCCATCGTTAGGCTCAGGACTTCTCCGCTGCGCTAATGCGGAGACCATCACAGCGACAGGCCAGATGGTTGGCTGAACGTCATATCAGCCTTCCCCAAACGCCAATTCTGGCGAACACTGCCAACGGCCCTACAACGGAAAGCATTGCGGTGCATCCACCTTCTCTCAGAATTTCTCAGGTTCGTATGGTCATTTCTGATGGTTTGGTTAAAGAACAGTCCAAATCACTCGGTCGGAGTCGAAATCGAGGTGCAAAACATGCATCTCGTAGCTGCACTGGGAATTGCGGACAGACACTCAGGACACTCGCGCATTGGGGTCGAAGGATTGTCGGCTTTTGACGTTTTGGCGGTCATTTTTGTAAGGGGAACCACAACCACAAAGTAGATCACGAGAGCGATGATGATAAACGTAATCAGATTGTTCAGAAAATCGCCATAAGCAAATTTTGACTTGTTGATGGTGAAGTAAAGCTGCGAGAAGTTGGGCTGTTTGCCAAACGCTCCAATTATTGGCGTGATCAGGTCGGCAACCAGAGCAGTCACGATCTTGGCGAACGCTGCTCCAATTACAAATGCGACT
Organism: Actinomycetota bacterium; assembly: GCA_027322285.1. Classification (GTDB taxonomy): domain Bacteria; phylum Actinomycetota; class Acidimicrobiia; order Acidimicrobiales; family Acidimicrobiaceae; genus SCQM01. Next base: position 16,436 of record DAHVRV010000013.1, on the reverse strand, counting down.
GCCAGATCTATTAGGTTTCCCCTAAAGAGAAACTTTTTGAACCCGCTCATGTGACCTCCTGAAAGTCGGCTATCCAAGCTATTGAGAGGGTACCAGTAATGCTGCGGGCGAATCTTGCATTATCCAAATTGAGATTAAGATTTCTCGTGTTAAATGTAGCAAATAGCCGCTGGCGATTGCTTTGGAATTTATGGGCGCTTATTGTTTTGGAACATGCCAGCCAGCCGTGGAGATCCCGTCCCGCGGCTCAAAAAATATGCAGTTCTCCGGACAGGCGAATGGGAACGGTTCATTTACGCCGAGACGACACTTCTCCAACTTGTCGCCAGACTTCACGGTCTGCATTATGTAATGTTTGCAGTCTGTATTTGCCGCCATAGGGTTCGATTTTAGAAAGCTTGGATGAGAAATCTGATCCAGTTATCGCCGATTTATGATTTCTTGACGTTTGTCGTCGGAAAGTTCGGTAATTTTCGCTAGCTTCAAGTATGTGGATGTTGCTAAATCGGCGCTCAATCGTTGGAGCGAAGCTCTCGCTGGAGTTGCCAGTACCGGGCTGTCATTTACCGAAAATCTTTACGAAAAAGAGCGCTTTGAAGAAATCTTGCATATCGCCGCCGAGATGAAGGCCTGCGTGAACGGTCATCCCGAGCTCGACAGGCGTTACGCTGACGAGATATTTGAGTTCTGGAAGCAGGCCATTGGCATTGGAATACCCGGGTATGTAACGCCAAAAACCGCTGTAGGTGCCATCGTTGGGAACGACCGCAAGGAGCTTTTGCTGGTGCAAAGATCAGACAGCGGGGTGTGGCTTTATCCTACCGGCTGGGCGGATGTAGGTTATAGTCCGGCGGAAATTGTAGCCAAAGAAGTGCTGGAGGAAACAGGGGTAATTGCAAAACCTATGAGGCTGCTTTCCGTAATCGACGGCATGCAAAAGGGTTTTACGGCAGTCCCGATGTATTCGATGATTTTTTACTGCGAACAACTTGGGGGAGAACTGAAAGCCCATCCGTTGGAGTGTCTCGACGTTGGCTGGTTCAGCGAAGACTCGCTGCCCAGTCCTCTCGCAGCATTGGGCAGATGGGTACCGATGGCGTTTTCAGCTATCAATGGCGAGAACTCGGAGACTTATTTCGATCCTCCGCGAGATCCGTTATGGGAATCTCCACGAGACTAAGCAGCTGCTTCATTTTTGCGGATGTCCCAACGAGATTCAGATCCGGCCGAGACAGAAATTAGCTCCCGGCAGGCTAACAGCTCACTCTTTTTTGTGGTTCTTCAGGAAGTTTTGCACTTCCTCGGTAAGCGAGTCAATTGATCCCGATTCGATCTGCTGCTCAAATTTGGGATCAAGATCTTCGTCCTGGGCTTGTTCAAGGTCCCGGTTAGCTTCCAGGTGAGCGATGTAAGCCTTGGCCTCGTCATCGTTGTCGATCATCGATGAAATCTGACGGTCGTATTCAGCGGTAGCCAAATCAAGTTCAAGCGTATCGATCCTAAATTCCAGCAATTCCATCAGCCGTTCGATCAGCGCACGCGCTCCCTTGGGAGAAGGGGTCTGAGTTACGTAGTGGGGAATGTTCGCCCAAAGCGAAGCACCGGGAATGCCGCCCTTGTCAAACCACGCAGTGAGAACCCCAAGGATTCCCGTTGGACCCTCATATCCGGAGGGTATGAGACCCTGCTTCTCTATCAAGTCCGCGTGATTTGACGTCGCGGCAACCCGAACGGGACGAGTGTGAGGATAATCAGCGAGCAGCGCGCCGAGGGACACGATCATCTCGACTTCAAAGTCCTCTGCAAGTTCAAAAAGCGTAGAGGAAAACCTTTTCCATCTGAGCTGGGGCTCCGGACCTTTTACGAAAATCAGGTCTCGATCGGCGTACTCGAGGTGAGCGATGGAAATCGAGGTCCTGGGCCATCTGATTTTCCGCTGCAAAGAGTCGCCCAAAACTATTTGTGGCCTGATCGAAGTGAAATCGTAATACTCTTCCGGATCAATTTCAGCTATGACTTTGGCGTTCAGCTTCCTTCTCAGAAAATCGACGGCCAAGCTTGCCGCTTCGCCAGCATCACTCCATCCAGCGAACGCGGCAATAAGTATAGGCCTGCGCAGCTCAGATGGTATCGAATCGAGCCAAACTAAATCTTCCATAACTCCAGGATACCCCGTTTTCGAAGACATTAGGAATCTGCTGTATTCGTCGTGACGCACCCTGTGTCGGCAATGATGACAGCTGCCTGGCATGCGTTCGAATTTGGCGATAGATTATTCAGTTTGGTAGGCGGTTTGCGTTCTGAAAGTAGGGGAGTTGGTCAATAATTGATCGAAATAAGCCGTGTTGATTCGCCATCTCCAGAAGTTTTGAAAGCCATCAATCTTTTGGTTCCTCAGCTTTCAGGTTCAGCAAATCGTCTCGAGCTGGGTGATCTCAAAAGGCTTACCGAGAGCGACTGCGTGAACTTTCTAGTTGCCACGGATTTGGATACGATGGAGATCGTTGGAACGCTGACCCTTGTGGTGTTTCCGATACCGACGGGCATGAGGGCCTGGATAGAAGATGTAATCGTGGACTCGAACTCGCGGGGCAGGGGCATCGGCAAGTTGCTCGTTAAACGTGCAATTGAAATCGCTCAGTCCTTGGGCGCGAAGTCTGTTGATTTGACATCGAGGCCCTCGAGGGTGGAAGCTAACTTGCTCTATTTAAACTTGGGCTTTGGTGTTCGCGAAACGAACGTATACCGGTTTCAAGGGAATTAGTTTGGGCGTTTGGAAGTATACGGAAGATGTATTGTAAATTGGATGAATGAACGAAGGGTTTGCTTGTTAGTGGCAGTGCCCCTAAGATTCGAACTGTATTTGTGGCAATAAAGGTGCCACAGATTTAATAAGCATTTTACAAGGTGCGTGATATGCCCTTGTGGAACTGAGATTTAGCCGAGGAAGGCGGGATCGTGCCTGAAAGCATAACGATAACGGATAATCGATCTGGCAAGTCCATCGAGATTCCGATACAGGATGGCGGAGTATCTTCAGCAGAGTGGTCAAAATTACTCCCTGGGATTTGGTTTCACGACCCAGGCTTGACGACAACAGCAATGACTTCGAGTTCAATTACATACCTCGATGGAGATGCGGGGATCTTGAGGTATCGAGGTTATCCGATTGAACAGTTAGCTGAAGATTCCACCTACCTTGAGGTGGCGTATCTTTTGTTGAAGGGGGAACTACCGACCCCGGCGCAGTATGATGCCTGGGTTCGAGACGTAACGCACCACACCTTCATTCATGAAAACGTAAGAAAAAGATTTTTAGATGGATTTCACTACGACGCCCACCCAATGGGCATGCTGGTTTCGGCGGTCGCGGCCTTGTCCACCTTCTACTCAGACGCAAAACAAATCTTTGATCCGGAGATTCGGGAAAAGCAGATCGTCAGGTTGATCGCGAAAATGCCAACGCTAGCTGCTGCGGCGCACAGGTTCTCGGTCGGTATGCCTTTCGTCTACCCGGACAACGAGCTTTCGTTCCCTGCCAATTTCCTCTCCATGATGTGGAAAATTGCAGAGCCCCATTTTGAAGCTGATCCGGCTTTGGTCCGTGCAATCGATATCCTGTTCATCCTGCATGCCGACCACGAGCAGAACTGCTCTACTACCGCGATGAGGACTGCTGGCTCAGCTCACTCCGATCCTTACTCTTCCACGGCGGCGGCTTGTGCGGCGTTGTATGGTCCCCGCCATGGCGGTGCAAACGAGGCAGTGGTCAAGATGCTGACCGAGATTGGCTCGATAGAAAATGTCGAGCCCTTCATTAAAAGCGTCAAAGAGGGCAAGGGCGCACACAGGCTGCAGGGTTTTGGCCACCGAGTGTATAAGAATTATGATCCGCGGGCAAGGATTATCAAGAAGGTTGCCTACGACGTATTCGATGTGACTGGGAAGAACCCACTCTTGGATATTGCTCTGAAGCTGGAAGACGTGGCGCTTTCCGATGATTACTTTATTTCCAGGAAACTGTATCCAAACGTGGACTTTTACTCCGGCTTGATCTATCAGGCAATGGGTTTCCCGATCGAGATGTTTCCAGTGCTGTTTGCGATACCTAGAGTTTCAGGCTGGCTGACGCATTACGTGGAACTCCTAGAGCAGGATTCCAAGATTGTTCGTCCACGCCAGATTTACACGGGTGAACCCGAGCGAAAGTACGTACCGATTGATCAACGCTAGTATTGAGGTAACTTTGGTTTGGCCGGGGCGCACTTGTGCCAAACCAAAGTTATCAGTTGTCAACGCCCCTCGAAAATGTCACCGGGTGTGCGTTATGCAATTCTGCGAATAAACGAGGTAGGCTGATTAAAGTGTCATTGCGTAACTTGGTACCCCAGCCAATCCTTTCCCGGCTTGACAGCTCGGAAACTGCCTTAAAGGCCTTCAAGTACACTGTTGCTTCGGTAGTTTCGGTCTTGATTTCCCAGGTTATTCTGTTTCTGACGTTTGGTATTTTTCACCTGTGGTCTGCCACTATGTCAAACTTTGTAGCTGTAGCGGTTTCGGCGGCGCCGTCCTACTACATGAATAGGGCGTGGGCGTGGGGTAAAACGGGAAAGTCTCACTTGTTCAAAGAGATCGTTCCATTTTGGGGGCTTGCTTTTCTTGGGCTGGTCTTATCGCTATGGACTGTGGCTCATGCGGAGCGCTTTGCGCTGTCGCATAACTTCCCTCACCTAGAAGTTGCTATCTTTGTAAATGCCGCCTCGATCGCCGCATTTGGCGTGTTGTGGGTAGGAAAATTTATAATTTTCAATAAAGTACTTTTTGCGAAAAAGGACGACTCTGATCTCGTCAGTTTGCTTGATTAGGTATTGACGATTTATCCTGGCAAATACCCTATGCAAGATTTAGGTGTTTAACGGGTTGCGAGGAGACCAGAGTTGAATTTCAAAGAGGCAATTAATTCCATCGAGCCCGGCTCGGAGATCAATTACAAAAAGAGTGTCGAACGTCAGTCAATGCTGACCAAGCCGGCTGGCGCCCTCGGGTTCTTAGAGGACCTGTCATGCCAATTCTCCGCGATTTCAAAAGAATTTCCGCCAGCCGTTCCAAAGTCCCCGGTCGTTTGCGTATTTGCCTCTGATCATGGAGTGCTCGAAGAGGGCATCACGCCTTGGCCCCAAGAAGTCACTACGCAGATGGTTGCCAACTTCCTTGCTGGCGGGGCTGCAATAAATGCGATCGCAAAGCAGGTCGGCGCCAAGGTTTCGGTAATTGACATCGGCGTCGCCGGAGACACGTCCAATCTTGCCGGCGTCATTGACCGCAAGATTCGCGCGGGGACGGATAACCTTGCCCGACGGCCTGCGATGTCGGTATCAGAAGCCGAAATGGCAATACAAGCGGGATTCGATGTTGCGATGTCAATGATTGATTCAGGTTCGGACATTTTGGTAATCGGCGATATGGGTATTGGGAATACCACGCCTTCGGCAGCCCTGATTTCGTGGTTCACCAAATCGGGGGTTGAAGAGACTACCGGCCGGGGAACCGGGATAGATGACGACCGGATGCTTCTCAAGATCAAGGCCATCAAGGCCGCACATCAGCGCCTCGCAAACGAGAAAGTAAGCGATCCTGTGCAAGTTCTGGCGTCAATCGGTGGACTGGAAATCGCGGGAATGGTCGGGCTTATTTTGGCTGGATCGTTTCGGAGGATCCCAATAGTTCTAGATGGCGTAATTGCTGACGCAGCAGCGGTTGTCAGCTATCAGCTAAATAACCGTGTCAAGGACTTCCTCTTTGCCGGGCACTTGTCTCAGGAACCAGGGGCGCGAAAAAGTCTTGATTATTTGGGTCTGAAACCAATATTGACATTGGATCTTCGACTGGGCGAGGGCACCGGGGCATGTCTGAGCGTACCGATAATCCAGTCTGCGGTGCGGACTCTCGTCGAGATGGCGACGTTCGATTCAGCAGGAGTCAGCGAGGGCTAGAGAGGCTCGCGAAAAGCCGGTCTGCTGCTAGAGCACCGCTCGAAATGCAGGCCGGAATCCCTACGCCATTATATGGAGCTCCTGCCAGTTCCATCGACGAAGGAATGTTTTCTCGAATCCGTTGAATTAGCTGGGCGTGGAATGGCTTGAATTGCGGGATGCGCTTGTGCCATTTGAAGACTTCGCTTCTTATCGACCCGGTTCGGGTTCCGAGTATGGTGGCCATCTCGGTTTCCAGATTTGCGATAAGGGCGTCGTCACTGAAATCCCATGCTCTGGTGTCTCCAAAGCGCCCAGCCGAAACCCGCAAAATTGTCTCCCCTTCAGTTTTCCAGCCGGGCCATTTGTTGGATGCAAATGTTATGGCCGTTGAGAGGGTGCGGTTGGCATGCGGAATCAATACCCCAGATCCCTGGAGAGGTTCCGGAAATGCGCTGTCTGGGTAGGCGAGAAGGGTCATTATCGGCGATGCGTAGTCAACTGTTGCTAAGAGATCGGATGCTTTTGCGCTCACTGGCCGCACCAGCGATGCAGTAATGTAGGCGGGGGTAGCGCATATGACCCCCTCCGCTTCTAGCGCTCCGTCCTTTGTGGTGATTCTGTATCCGCTTGAAAGCGGTAGTATCTCGATGGATTCGGAGCTGGCGGTCAGAACAACTCCGCGCTGTCTGAGAACGCGGACTAATGCGTCAATAAGGTCGGACAGCCCACCGTCCAGGGAATAAAAGGCGGGTTTTCCGGAAGAGGTGTAATTTGCCATCTGGTTCTTCAGCCCTTGCGAAACGGACCGGCTGGCCTGGGCAGCATTGATGTACTGCGGCGCGCATTCGGCCAGGGAAAGCTGGTAGACGTTGCCGGCATGGATTCCGCCCACTAGAGGATCGATGAGATTTTCAGTCACCTCCCGACCCCACCTCTTTTTGCAAAATGATCCGACTGTAGTGTCACCTTCGACCTTTGCCCTACCCAATAGGAGTTCCAGGGCTGCCCTAATCTGTCCCGATCTTGATACGAGCGAGTTTCCCAGGAATTTCTGGAAGTTGCTTGGGGCTCCAAACACAGTTCCAGCGGGAATGGGATGCAGCTTGGAGCGAGAGTAAATGTAGGCCGAGCTAGTGGCGGGAGAAATCAGGTGATCGGAGAGCCCCAGCTCATCGATTAAGTCCAGTGCTGATGGAATCCTGGTTATGAATGAATCCGGTCCAGTTTCGACTCTTCTCTCGCCGAAGCTGGTATCTAGAATTGTTCCGCCGAAACGGTCGCTGGACTCAATAACGGTTATCTCGCCGGGTTCTATTTTGCCTGAGAGAAAATATGCCGATGCAAGACCCGAGATGCCGCCTCCTATGATGACTACTTTGGTCACTGCTCTCCTAACTGGGATCGAGACGCGCTCGCCCTTATTGCCGCACCTTGATCATGAACCAAATCAGCTACTGATTTCAATATCCGTGGATCTGAATCAGGCAGAACGCCATGTCCAAGATTGAAAATGTAACCAACCGACCTGGCAGAGGATGCCAGCACCTTTTTCGATTCGGCGATGGCTATATCGTGGCCTATCAGGATGTTGACTGGATCCAGATTTCCCTGAAGCGCAACTTTGCCTTGGGTCAGACGATGTGCTTCTTCGAGACTAATGCGGTCATCCACGCCGACGGCACTGGAACCGGAGCGCGCCATTTGATCCAGCAGTCCCGCTGTGCCAACCCCAAAATGTATCGACGGCACGTTTTTTTCAGCAAGCGCGCTAAATATTGCGTTGGAGTAAGGAGCCACCATAACCCGGTACTCGGACGGAGATAGTATTCCAGCCCACGAGTCAAATAACTGGTACATGGAAGCACCTGCGGCTATCTGAGATTCGAGGGATGCAATTGCCAGTCGAGAGAGCCGTTCCATCAGCTTGTGCCAGAGGGCGGGGTTGGAGCGCATTAGCGACTTGGTCTTGATGTAACTTCTGCTTGGGCCACCCTCTATTAGATAGCTGGCAACGGTGAATGGCGCGCCGGCGAAACCGATAAGGGGCACTTGCAATTCTGCGACAAGTATCTTGATCGTTTCAAGCACATAGCTGGTATCGGTTTCTGGTTCTAGGTTGCGAAGCCGTACAAGGTCGTCATCATGGCGGAAAGGTCGCTGGACCACCGGTCCCTTGCCTTCGACCACCTCTATTCCAAACCCAATGGCAAATACTGGGACGATGATGTCAGAGTAGAGAATTGCAGCGTCCACACCGTAGCGCTGAACTGGCTGAAGGGTGATTTCAGCGCTGAGCCGCGGATCCTTGATCGTGTCTAGGATTGATCCGCGTTTCCTTACGGCTCGATATTCCGGTAGCGAACGTCCTGCCTGACGCATAAACCAAACGGGAACCCTCGGTGTAGGCATGCCCTGAGCGGCTTTGATTACAAGATCATTTATCACTTTTTGGGACAAATCCCAGCCCTTCGTTCAATGCTTATGCAATCTTAGGAGCAATCACGAACGATCGTATTGCGAAGTTTTGATTTGTCGCCGCGGCCAGGCTAATCAGTTTAAGACGCCTTGGGATGAGGAACTGAGCCCGATCAAAGATAGAATGGATAGTTATTTTATTTTCAACTTTGGAAAAGGTTTAAGTGTCAGTAAATCCTGATTTGGCTGCCGAGCGAAAGTTTTTGGCCAAAGCTAACGATCGTTTGGAAACGATGAGAAAATCCGCTCGCGAGATGATGGACTTGGCACTTGCTAGTCCCCGCGGGGGAACTCATCAAGCCAGGGCGGAGAGAGATGTTATCGTCCGCCATAGTCTCGCACGCCTGGAGCAACTTGAAATCGGAGACCAGGCGCTGAGCTTTGGCGGCATTGACTACGACGCGAGTCTTGGGCACGTTGCCAGTTTTCATATCGGAAGGCTTGCAGTTGCGGACGAGGATATGGAGCCTCTGGTTGTTGACTGGAGGGCACCCGTTGCCGAGCCGTTTTATAGAGCCACCGGGAAAGACCCCATGAGACTCACCAGGAGGAGACATTTCGCGCTCGAGGATCGCGACATATCTGCCATCGAGGACGAGTTTTTCAGCAGTGAAAGCCTCTCGGGAGGACCGTGGAATTCCGACGAACCCATCCTGGCTGGGCCGGGATCTTTGTTTGCGGCGGTTTCCAGAGTTCGAACGGGCCGGATGGCAGACATAGTTTCGACGATCCAGGCTCAGCAGGATGAGATTATCAGGTCTCCTCTGTCGGGGATGCTGGTTGTTCAAGGGGGTCCTGGTACGGGTAAGACCGCAGTAGCTCTTCACAGGGCTGCATATTTGCTGTACACATACAGAATGCGCTTGGAACGGCAAGGCGTACTTGTGATTGCCCCAAACCGAATTTTTGCAAGGTATATAGATCAGGTGCTTCCGTCATTAGGGGAGACTGGCGTGCAGATCATGACGATAAATGGGTTGGCGGGATTCGGCGAGGGCAGAATTGCTGAAACCGATTCGGAGGCCCGCCTGAAAGGTGACTTGAGAATGGCTGCATTCGTTGCGAAGGCCATTAGAGATCGGGAGAGACCCCTCAAGCATTCGGCCGAAATTGCCATAGGCGCATTCGTGGTTAAGGTCACTTCAGGCGATACCATTGAGGCAGTAAGAGCTGCCCAGCACAGGAGCGGTACGCATAATCAAAGGCGGAGGTTTGTTGAGGCTCTGCTAGCCGTCAAGATTGCTGAGAAATATCTTACCGCTAGGCAAGCCGGTGTCTCCGCCGGTTTCGTTGCGGAGTCCCAGAAGGATGATCAGATTCTTGATATTGCTGATCCGTTGGCAGTTGACGATAAGCAGCTCAAGAAAGAGTTGGCCCAGAAGGTGAAACGATTTCCTGATTTCCAAGTTCTGGTGCAAAGAATTTGGCCGAAGTTGACTCCGCAGGTCCTTTTGTCCGATCTGTTTTCTCACCTTCCGCTAATCCGTTTGGCGGGCAAGGAAATTTTGTCCGAAGAAGAGGCCAGACTACTTTACAGGCCCCCCAGATTCGTGGATGACGCCAACCAGTGGTCAAGCTCGGATCTTGTTCTTCTCAACGAAGCGAGCATCCTGGTTGGGAGCTATCAGCGCAAGAATGAAGAGTCCGACATCGGACGCGGGTACGGTCATATTATCGTGGACGAGGCGCAGGATTTATCGCCGATGGCGGCACGGATGATTGGCAGGTATTCCCTATCCGGGTCAATGACATTGGTCGGAGACGTGGCACAGGCAACCTCACCGTTTGGCAAGCGGACCTGGAATGATATTGTCGCTCCGTTGGCAAAGTCGGATCCCGTTCATCTTGTAGAACTAGAGGTCAATTATCGCACTCCCCAGGAGGTCATGGATATCGCCGAAGGCCTCTTGAAGGAATTTGCTCCAGAGCTAAAACCTACGACGCCAATTCGCAGAAGTGGCGAAGCCGTAGAGATTTTTATGTCGGACGGAGACGAGTTATTTGCGTCGTTAGCCGAGGTTGTGCGTGCTGAGCGTGACCGAGTGGGTACGGGCACTGTGGCGGTGATAGTTCCCGTCGATGAGAAGCCGGTTTATGTAGAGCGACTTTTGCAGGCTGGGCTGGTCTTTTCCTCCTCAATGGAAGCTGCGGTATCGGTTCTTTCGATCCATGAAGCAAAGGGTCTGGAATTCGATTCTGTGGTGATTGCCGGGGCAAACCGGTTGCTCTCTTCACCCGGTTTGAACCCGCAGGCTCTTTTTGTAGCAATGACTAGAACAACTAAGCGTTTAGTTATTGTGCATAACAAAGACGTACCGGATGTTATTGTTGATTTGATATTGCAGCAGAAAAAGGGTATAGGAAAATTACGGCAGAAAACTTAATATTGGGCGCATAGGGGATGAAGGGTAGTTTTACGGATTCATGACTCAAGCACTTTCAACTTCTGTCGAACCCGTTAGAGAGGGCATACGGTTCAACAAGCCAACCATGCTCGGGGTCGGCACCATGGTTTGGCTCGGTTCGGAGTTGATGTTTTTCTCCGGACTATTTGCCGCGTACTATTCAATTCGGGCGAATGCGACTGGCCCTTGGCCATTGGGTGGCATCAAACTTGATGTTCTCCAGTCGGGAATTTTTACGATAGTTCTAGTTCTCAGCTCATTTTCAATGCAAAAGGCTGTCTATGACCTTGAGCATGACAGGCGGGCATCTGCCCGCCTATGGATTGTCATCACGATGGTGATGGGGTTTGCCTTTTTGGGCAACCAGCTTTACGAATGGACTCACGTACTGTTTTCGACCTCTACGAACGCATTCGGCTCGCTCTTCTTTTTGATGACCGGTATTCATGGTCTGCACGTTTTTCTGGGACTCGTTGCCATGGCATTTCTTTTGATAAGAGTTGCCGGCAACTCGAAGGACCCGGGCCTGCTTGCGGTAATGCAGTCAATTAGCTACTACTGGCACTTTGTCGACATAGTTTGGATAGCTCTTTACGCGACCATTTTCCTGGTCCACTAGGAGATAATGCCTTGAAAATCCATAAGAAATTGGGTAGGCACGTATTGTTGCCGGTGGCGCTCGGAATCGGAGCTTCAATCAGCGGAGTGGCACTGTTCTCACAAGGGGCAAGCGCGTCTACCTCGTCTGGCTCGGCAAGCTCGGGTAGTGCTAATTCGGTGACATACGGTGGTACCGGGGGATCTGGAAGCGCGCCGATCACCTATTTGAAATTGAATCCGTCAACTATCGCACTCGGCAAGACGCTTTTCGTCGAGAACTGTTCAAGCTGTCACGGTGACACTGCAGGGGGTTCGAGCCGCGCTCCCAATCTTCAAGGACTCGGAGCTGCAACTATTGATTTTTGGGTTTCGACCGGGCGTATGCCCTTGGCAGATCCAACAATTCAAGCAGTTTCCAAGCCTTCAAGATTCACCAGGCAGCAGACCCTTGCAATTGACGCGTATGTCTCGTCATTGGCAAAAGGGGGGCCAGCTATTCCAATAGTTAATCTAGGTGCGGCGTCCATCAGCGCAGGGGAAGGCTTGTTTTCAGCCAACTGTGCTGCTTGCCACACCATTACCGGGGTTGGTGACGCACTTGCGGATTCGATATATGCACCATCGCTATATCCTGCCACACCGACACAGATCGCGGAGGCAGTTCGCACAGGCCCGGGCAACATGCCTAGATTTGGAACTGGCAACTTTAGCAACCAGCAGGTTGCAGATATAGCTAGCTACGTAAAGTATCTGCAGCATCCAAACAATGCCGGTGGAATTGGTTTGGGACACATAGGTCCCGTCACTGAAGGTTTCGTGGGAATTCTTATTGGTTTGGGGTCGCTGATGTTAGCTGGTTATTGGATTGGAGGTCGGGCGCATTGAGTAGCTCGACTCCGGAATTTGACAAACTAGATCAGGACCGTCTGGCTAGAACTTCTGAGCGCCGTTTTGAAAATGTCGTGGGAATAAGCTTTGCCCTTTCGCTCATTGCAACAATAGGGCTGGGAGTTGTTTACTGGCAAGGGGGGCAGACCCAAGTTGAGGGGTTTTGCTGTTTGTGACCCTTGGCGGTCTGGGATTTGGAATCGTAGCATGGGGTAAATATTTAGTTCCTCAGGGCCCCTATGTTCAAGATCGCGAGGAGCTGAAAAGTTCGGCCTCTGAGCGGGAAGTGCTTATTGAGTCGCTTGAGCGCGGAAGCAAACTCATCGAGCGCCGAAGCTTTCTGGCGAAGCTGCTGGGTGCTTCGGTAGCGGCGTTTGGAGTGATAACACTCTTCCCGTTTATACGATCGCTTGGCCCTCAGCCCAAGAAGATGCTGTTTGTGACAAATTGGAAGAAGGGGTCCGCTCTTGTTCGTAGCGACGGGACCAAAGTCCGGGCGACGGACCTCGAGGTTGGCGGGATACTGACAGTATTTCCTGAAGGCCACGCGGGTGGAGCCATATCTCAGACCGTACTCATCAGGCCGTCCTTTCAGGACATTGTGACCAAGCCGGGGCGTGAATCCTGGGGTCCGCAGGGCTACCTTGCATACTCCAAAGTGTGCACCCATGCAGGTTGTCCGGTCGGATTGTATCAGGAACTCACCCAACAGCTGTTGTGCCCTTGTCACCAGTCATTGTTCGATGTTATGACTGGCGCAAATCCGGTATTTGGACCCGCTCCGCGTCCTTTGCCTCAGCTTCCTCTGGAAATCGATTCCCAGGGTTATCTGAGGGCTCAAGCCGGTTATGACGAGCCGATTGGCCCCGGGTTTTGGGAGCGAGCATGAATTACAAACCGATTGACTGGGCTGATGAGAGACTGGGAATAGCCAAGTTCTCAAGGAAATCGTTGAACAAGATATTTCCGGATCATTGGTCGTTCATGCTTGGCGAGATCGCCATGTACTCCTTTTTTGTTTTGCTGGGCACCGGGGTCTTCCTGACTTTATTCTTCGTGCCTTCCACGGCGGACACCATTTATCACGGCAGCTACGCTCCGCTTGACGGCCACGTTGTATCGCAAGCTTACGCTTCCACGCTTAATCTTTCGTTCAACGTGAGAGCGGGGCTGGTGATGCGCCAAATGCACCACTGGGCGGCCAATGTTTTCGTGGCGGCAATCGTGGTTCATCTTTTGAGGATCTTCTTCACGGGTGCGTTTCGCAAGCCTCGGGAGATCAACTGGCTGATTGGCTCCCTGCTTTTGATGATGGCAATCCTCGAAGGATTCCTTGGCTATTCTCTGCCCGACGACCTCATTTCGGGCACGGGAATCAGAATTGCCTATTCCATCACCTTGTCGATTCCAGTGGTAGGCAGTTATCTCGCTTCGTTTCTTTTTGGAGGGCAGTTCCCCGGAAATTCGATTATTCCAAGGTTCTACACCATTCACATACTCTTGATCCCAGCCCTGATGGCTGGCCTTCTTGGCGCCCACCTGGCCATCATGTGGCATCAAAAGCATACCCAATTCAAAGGCAAGGGGCGAACCGAGAATAATGTTGTCGGAGTTGCAATGTGGCCTGCCTATGCCTTGCAAGCTGGAGGATTCTTTTTTCTGACGGCGGCTGTTCTCGCCGCACTGGGCGGCTTGGTGCAGATCAATCCGATTTGGATGTACGGTCAATACATTCCTTACAAGGTTTCATATGCCGTCCAGCCTGACTGGTATATGGGATGGCTGGATGGTGCGCTGAGGTTGTTCCCGTCGTGGGAGATAACTGGATTCGGTCACATGATTCCAACGATCTTTTTCCCGGCGGTGCTGTTGCCTGGAGTTACCTTTGGTCTTTTGATGGCTTGGCCCTGGATCGAGCGGTGGTTTACCAAGGATTACGAGGCTCATAACCTTTTGGACAATCCGCGGGATAGTGCCTGGAGGACGTCCATTGGGGTTGGAGTCATGGCCTTCTACATGGTTCTCTTCTTTGCGTCATCGACGGACGTGCTGGCCAATGCGTTCAGCCTTTCGCTCAACTTTGTACTGTGGGCGTTCCGGGTCCTGATATTTGTGATTCCTCCGGTTGCTGCATACGTAGCTTACAAAGTGGCCCGGGAGGCGAGTTCCGCTCCGAAAGCCGGCAAGCCCAGGAAAGCAATGGTGGTATTTAGATCTCCGGAGGGCGAATACTCTGCCGAAGAGTCTGGACCGAGGCTTGAGGTTGACATGAAGTTCAGCGCTTTGCACGGCAGCGAGCCCAAGCCCCTGCCGGAAGAGGCCAAGCTTCACGGCAACGAGGCAGAAGGCGGCGTCACCCTGGAAAACCCCGCATCAAGTAGATCTTCCGTCACAGCGGTGATACCGCAGGAGATCGAGGAGCAGCCAGATGGAGGATCAGGTGCTAATCAGGTTCCTCGCGGCACGCCTGGTGCTGGTGGCGGGCTTTTCAGCCCTCACAACTGGAAAATGCCCAAAGGACGCAAGGATTCAGAGGAAGAAAAGTAATGCGGATCATCGATTTTGTGACACCGCGAACTATCGATGTGCGTGGCCAATTGCTAAAGTCCTGGACCGCACATGGGACTGAGATATTTGAGAAGCGTTGGAATTTAGCATGAATGGAACTGGGTATCGTGCAGCAAGATAAATTGAGCGCCGGCGCTACATTTGGGACAATAATTAAGCAACGTGCCGGCTCTCCGAAAAGGAATATTATCGGCCTGGCGCTTGGGGCGCTGTTTTTAACTGGCTGTAATTTGCCCGCTTTTGGCGCCTTCCGGGGCGCCACCACCCAAGGGCAGAACGAGTTCCACCTGTGGCAGGGATTTATCCTCACCGCCATCGTTGTCGGAGCCGTCACCTGGGGGGCGCTTGTGTACGCTCTTTTCAGGTTTCGAAGGCGCGGAGATCAGATCCCAACGCAGACACATTCGAATTTGAAATGGGAGCTGATATACACAATTATTCCAATACTGATCGTCATCGGATTATTCGCAGCAACCTACGTTTCAGAAAATGAAATCACTGCCGTCAGTTCACATCCGTCTCTAAGAGTGACGGTTGTGGGATTCCAGTGGGGATGGAAGTTTGAATATCCCGGAGGCGTCGATGTCATTCCTCATGGAGCCATTTATCCGACACTCGAGCTGCCTGAAGGTGAAACAACGACCATTAAGCTTGTTTCGAACGACGTGGTGCATGGCTTTTATATACCGGCATTCAACTTTTCCCGGTATGCGCTGCCAGGGGTTACTAACTACTTCGATTTTACACCGACAAGAACAGGTTCTTACGTGGGTCGATGCTCCCAGTTATGTGGCCTGTACCATGCAGAAATGCTTTTCCACGTAAGAGTTGTAAGCAGTGCAGAATTCAATAATTGGCTAACTTCGCAGCAGCAAAAGGTGACGGCATGACAATCATTGATGAGGAAATTGGTGCCCCTCCTGGCGGTCAAGCCCATCACGACGAAGAGCCAAAAGGCGTTCTTCTCTGGCTAACCTCAACCGACCACAAGATCATCGGCAAGAACTACATGTACACGTCTCTGGTGTTCTTCATTATCGCCGGAGCGCTTGCAATGCTGATTAGAACTCAGCTGTTCGCACCCAACAATCACTTTGTCTCTCAGCAGACCTACAACGAGCTCTTCACTATCCACGGCTCAATGATGCTGTATCTGTTTGCCGGCCCATTTGCTTTCGGTGGATTTGCGAACTATATCCTTCCTCTGCAAATTGGCGCTCCGGATATGGCCTTCCCCCGTCTCAATGCCTTGTCCTACTGGCTGTATCTTACGGGTGGGATCAGCATGTTGCTTGGCTTTCTCACCGCCTCCGGCGCTGCGGCATTTGGTTGGGTCTCTTATGCACCGCTGTCGAGCGCGACTAACTCTCCAGGCGCTGGCCCGGACCTTTGGATCGTGTCGATCATGCTGGTTGGATTTTCGGGGATATTCACTGCCGTCAACCTGGTCACAACCACCTTTTATTTGCGCGCCCCTGGGCTCACGATGTTCAGGATGCCGATCTTTGTTTGGAACATGCTTGTA
>DAHVRV010000012.1:0-62801 GCA_027322285.1 Actinomycetota bacterium | reverse complement strand
GAAAACTGTGGCTGGCAACTGTCAAGACGAGCTACCAGAGCTAAAAAGAGACTTATGGGTATTTCGCCCCAAAATAGTCGACGACGGCACTCCCGCTTCCCGTTCTGTTGCCTCGCGTGCCTTCAGATCGGCCCGGCCAGTTTTGACGCATGCTGGGCTGAGTTCTACCCTTAAGGGACTAAAAACGGTTTATCCTTCGCTCGCTCCCGTTCGAGTAGCCGGCGCCTGGCCGGTCGTGATATCAGGAGAGCCGATAGCGGTACTGGTGATAGTGAGCGAAGATCCGGAATATTTCAGCCTTGAACTTACGGCTTTGCTGGAGCAGCTGATCGACGGAATTCGCATCGCCGTTCAGAACTTTGAAAATCAGGCTGAGGCTAGGAGGATTTCACGAGTTTATCAGGCGCTCCTCACCGAGGGGGATCTGCTCTTTACTGCTCAGGATGAGCATGACTTTCTGACGCAAACCAGCGCGCGACTCCAGGAGTCCGGGTTGTATAAAACTGTCTGGATTGGCGTTGCCATGGAAGACGGATCTCTTGACCCCGTAGCCTACGCCGGAGAGAACATTTCTAAGTTGCTCCAGCTTTTCGAGTCTTCAGACGAGCTGTCGGGAATCCAGACAGCAGCTATGAATGCGATCCTTTCCGGCCGTGTCGGGTATGTAGATGATTACGCAGAAGCACCTGGCACCGTCTCTCCTGCAGAGATTTCAGAACGGAGCACATGGAGGTCCTCGGTATCTATCCCAATTGAGCGCGCCGGAAAGGTATGGGGTGTGCTCAATGTTCTAAACGGACGACCAATGGGATTTTCAGAGGACATGATCGAGCTTTTGTCCCGCGTTTCCCAGATGGTGTCCCACGGTCTAAGCGAAATCGATTTGAGGGAGGAACTCAGCTCTGACCGGAACCGACAGTCCTGGCTCGCCTCGCATGACCCCCTTACCGGACTTCCGAATCGCCGCGGGCTTGAGGATCACATAACTGAAGCTATTGCCCGCAGCAAAAGGCACGGGACTCTACTTGCCGTTGGAATGCTCGATTTGGATGACTTCAAGGCGCTCAACGACAATTATGGCCACGACCTTGGAGATCTAGTACTGAAGGAGCTGACCGGATCGCTAAGGGATTCGATGCGACAGACGGATCTCCTGGCAAGAGTTGGAGGAGACGAATTCGTGGTGGTGCTCGAAGACGTCCGAAGGTATTCCGATCTCACCAAGGTGCTTCAGAAGCTAGAAAATGCTTTGAACTCCCCACTGAGTCTCCCTGACGGCACTCGCATATCGGTTGGCGGGAGTTTGGGGCTGTCGATCTATTCCGGAGACGAAGTTCACCCCGATGAACTGCTGCATCAGGCCGACCAGGCCTTGTATTTGCTAAAAAGAAGAAAGGGCTATCGAAGCAGAGACTGGGCATTCAACTCGCCCAATGATTCAGACGGAATCTCAATATATCCTGTCCTAGGTTCGGATATTGAGGAGAAATCTCAGCGCAGCGTAGCGCAGACGTTGCTGCATTCGGGGGGGCTGCAGGTTCTATATCAGCCGATCGTGCGGCTTTCCACTGGGAAAGTCGTTGGGGTGGAAGCGCTTGCGAGGCTGGTTTCTCCTGACGGTACCGTTTACGGTCCAAAGGAATTCCTCTCCGATCTCATGCTGGATGACCAAAAGCTGCTGACTCTCAGCGTGCTGTCATTTGTTGAGCGGGATTTGAATCTTTTGGAGAGCGCTGGCGTGAAGTTGTGGTGTTCAATCAATTTGATTCCTGAATTAATTACCTCAGATCGATTCCTTGGGGATTTGGTAAAGGAGTTTTCCAAACTCACCCTTGGCGCATCGCGAATTACTTTGGAGGTAGTCGATAACAGCAACTTTTTGTCTACCTATGACGCTGCCCGGCGGCTGATCTCACTAAGCGAACTAGGTTTGGACCTGGCTTTGGACGATATCGGCAGCACTTATTCGTCGCTGCTTCGCCTTCATGAACTCCCGATTGACAAAGTAAAGTTGGATCAGGAATTTGTCAGGACTCTTGGGCTCCTCCCTGACGGATTCCGATATCTGATATCGATGTCGGATCTCGCGCGAAGTCTCAGTCTGGATTTCATTGCGGAAGGTGTAGAAACCTTCCCGATTCTCGACGCGCTTATTTCATTAGGCGTTGATTATGGGCAAGGTTTTGCGATCTCGCGTCCTTTGTCTTTTGAGGACCTGAAAGAGTGGCTGCCAAGCTATGAACTCGATTTGTCGTCCGAGCGCCCGATGAGCGTCTTAGGTCTATATGCGCTGTTTATGCGCCATAGCTTTGGATATCATCAAAGGCTGCTTTCAGATTTTCCGGCAGTACCTGCCGGGGAGTGTGCGCTTTCGGGCCATATAATACGTCTTGGATTTTCGGGCAGCGGCTTGGAGGCTTCCCACGATGCCTATCACGAGGAGCTGCAAAAGTTTCATGATGCCCTTGACCAGCGGCCGAATCCATTTCTTAGGAGCGTGGAAGAAGCCAGGGAGACCCTGAGGGAGGCGATTCTCGTTGCGGTAAATGCTTCGTTTGCCGCGGATTAGCTGGAGGAGGGAGTTCTTCGCATATCGGTTGGCGGTGTATTCCAGGGGATTGATTTCGGCTGGCACGGCTCCGCCCGCGGTCAGCGGCTTACGGATTTTGCCCTGGTATCAACTCCATTTGATGGGTGCGTCCATCTGCTGCGGCTAATCTTGTAGTCGAGCTGCATCTCCGGCAATTTCGCCGAGCATATCACCCGGGAGACCTGATCAGCCATGTCAGTCAAGGTGGGCACCGACATTTTGGAGATAGACAGGTTTCGGAAAGTGCTCAATCGTCGGCCTGGACTTCGCCAAAAGGTATTTACACCGCCTGAAGTTGCCTATTGCGATTCTAAAGCCGACGCCATACCTCACTTTGCCGCAAGATTTTGCGCCAAGGAGGCATTTGCCAAGGCGATTGGCACGGGAGTCAGGCAATTTTCAATGTCTGAGGTGGAAATAGTCCGCAACGAGATGGGAAAGCCCGATATCGAGTTATGGGGAGAGGCCGAGCGCGTTGCGGAGCGCTTAGCAGTTAAAGCCATTGATTTGTCGATCTCCCACAGCAAACTTTTTGTAGTGGCGGTTGTTGTCATCGAAATCTAGGGGATGAGAAGTGATTCCTATATACCGGCAAGATGACATCAAGTCCATGGATGAAACTCTTGCATCTGCAGGCATGTTGGAAACGGCGATTGCCCGCGCGGGATTCAGCGTTTTTGTTCTCGCAACCGAGATGCTCAGCGGTCCCTATGGGAAGAAGGTCACTGTGCTTTATGGTCCGGGAAACAACGGGCGCGACGGGCTTGTGGCGGCAAAACATCTTCGAAGGGCTGGAGCGTCGGTCAGGGAAGTGGCTTATGGCACTGCGGAGTACTCGAAGTCCTCGACGTATTCTGATTCGGATTTGGTTATCGATGCTTGTTTCGGGATCGGCCTGGGCAGGCCATTCAAGGCACCTCCTATCGGTTCCGGGATTGATGTGCTTGCGATCGATGTTCCGTCGGGTCTCACGGGTGACGATGGCAAGGTGCTGGGTTCGGCGATTCACGCCAAGGCAACGCTTTGTCTGGCTGGATTGAAGCTAGGAGTCCTAGTATCCAACGGGCCAGATTTTAGCGGTGACATTTATGTGGCTGAGCTGGGGCTTGGGGATGTTGGAACGGCAAGTCACCGGGAGTATTTGATAGATGACTTCGATTTGGCTGCACTGGCGAATTCGAGGAACCGTCTGGATCATAAATGGAACCATTCAGTGGCGGTGATCGCGGGATCCCCGGGGATGGACGGCGCCGCCCGGCTGGTATGCGATGCAGCATATTACACGGGAGCCGGAATTGTCCATCTCTACACCGACATGGGGAGTCACTCAGGCGATTACGGAGTTGAGACGGTCGTGCGCCAGACGGATTTCAGAGGTCTTGATCGCCAAGGCAGGGCAGCATTCTTTGATGAGTTGTCGCGCAGGTTCAAGTCGTTAGTAATCGGACCGGGACTTGGTCGGGAGCCATGGGTTACAGATTTGATTGAGGGTGCTATTTCCAGCAGGCTGAGGACCGTAATCGATGCTGACGGCATTGCGGCAATTCCGTCAATCCAATGGCTGGCCAGCCAGATCTTCTCCGAACATCCCGGAGTGATACTTACGCCGCACCAAGGCGAGCTGAAGGCACTTCTTGAGCGATCAGGGACTAAAAATGCTGTCGAGGATTACCTGCACCAGAACCCATGCAGTTTCGCAGGGGAATTGGCAGATAAAAGCGGTGCACACCTGCTGCTAAAGGGTGGTCCGACTATAGTTGCTTCGCCGAAAGGCGAATGTTATCTGACGAGTGCCCCAAGCGCTTCGTTGGCTGCAGCGGGCAGCGGAGATACTCTGTCCGGAATGCTCGGCGCGGTCCTTTCATACCAAGGCGATCTTGCAGAGCAGGCGGCTATCACGGCCCACCTGCATGGTCTGGCAGGCCGCTCCCTTTCAAGGGGGCTTTCTGGCGAATTGGCCCGACGAGCAAGAGATATTCTCGTGAGATTCGAAGAACTCGGCAAACCTCGCTGGAACGGAAATTTTCAGAGGCCCACGGCAATCGAAGGGAATCTGGTAGCTGGCGAAAAATTAGTTGTGGGCTATGGTCGGAGCCCGGTGTAGCCTTGGTGGTTATGAGCGAGCAGAATGAGCCCATGGCATGATTCGGGCGAAATCGCGGCCGGCGTGGGCTGAAATAGACGCTGAGGCCTTGGAGTCAAATGCTCGGTTGATGAAAAATGTCATCGGATCAGCAGAGCTTTGCGCCGTTGTCAAGGCCGATGGTTACGGACATGGTGCGGTCGTAGTCTCGAGGATTCTTGAGGCTAGCGGGATCAAGCAGTTCGCGGTTGCCCATGTTGATGAGGCAATTGAGCTTCGCGAAGCGGGTGTGTCGAGTCCGATTCTGTGTCTGGCCGAACCTTCAAAAGAGGCATTTCCCGCGGCATTAGAAAATAACGTAACTCTCACCCTTTATACCATGCAAGCAATTGATGAGCTGGTTCGAGTTGCGTCCAAGCTCGACGATAAAGGGCTTTTGAGCAGTTCGAGCCCTGACTTTCATCTTAAGATCGATACTGGAATGCATCGGGTCGGAGCCGACCCAAAAGATGTGATGGACCTGGCTGAGCACGCAAGGCGATCAGGCCTCAACCTTAGGGGATTTTGGACGCATATGACGGTGGCCGATGAGCCCGGGAATACGGAGCATGACGAATTTACCCGGCACCAGATTCGGCTGTTCGAAACGGCCAAGCATCAGCTGCTTTCCAGCGGTTTCGCTCCGATGTTCCATGTTGCAAATTCTGCGACGGGAATCAATTATCCTGAGGCCCGTTATGACATGGTCAGGTCCGGGATAGCTCTGTACGGCTGCTCGCCATCGTCTGGTACGCAAATACCCGGTCTGCGTCAAGTGATCTCGTTGAAGTCGAGAGTCGTTTATCTGAGAACCGTCGGAGCTGGAGAGTTCCCGTCGTATGGGCGCAGGCGCCCCACGCAGGGAGAAAAGACGCTGTTGGCCACGGTGCCCCTGGGCTATGCGGATGGAGTGCCTAGGGCGCTCTTCGATGCGGGTGCTCAGGTTTTGATCAAGGGCAAAAGACGCCCGTTTGCAGGGTCGGTGACGATGGACCAGGTGATCGTGGATTGCGGAACCGATTTCGACCTCTCAATTGGCGACGAGGTTGTTTTCCTCGGTTCACAAGGCTCGGAATCTATAACCCCGGATGACTGGGCGTCGATGCTGGGCACTATAAATTACGAGGTAATCACTAGGATTGGTTTCAGGGTTCCCCGAATCCTGGAAACCGACGTCGATAAAGTCATTGGCGCAAGGACCAAGGTGAGTGACCGTTCATGAGGATTGTCTAGTGCCAGATGATCTGTCCAAAGCGCAGCGAATCGAACAGATCGCCTCAACTATCACTGCTTGCCGTAGCTGCCAGCTGTGCGAATCCCGAAAGAACCCTGTTCCGGGGGCCGGAGATTACAATGCCAAACTTGTGATCGTAGGGGAGGGACCCGGGGCCTGGGAGGATGAGCAGGGCAAGCCCTTTGTCGGAAGATCCGGAAAGCTTTTGGACCAGATTATCGAAAAGCACGGCGAGCTCAAGCGCTCAGAGATTTTCATCACCAACGTTGTAAAATGCAGGCCGCCTGGGAACAGGACGCCCTTGCCCGAAGAGATCAAGATGTGCAAAGGTCACCTGGTTGCCCAGCTGAATACTATTCGTCCCAGAGCAATCCTTTGCATGGGTTCAACTGCGGCTCAGACGCTATCTGGACAAACCGCTTCGCTTACTAGACTACGAGGCAGGAATCTGTCCGGCTTAAATCCAGCAATAGTTGCTACGTTCCACCCCTCATACGGCCTTCGAATGGGTGAGCCGATAGTGAAGCTTATGGAAAGTGACTTTGTGCTGGCTTGCGGTATTGCATTAGGAGCATGAGATGTCCAAGTTTGTGGTCGAAAACGCTCGGGACACCAAGCTGTTGGCCCAAACGGTAGCAAACTATCTGCAAAAGGGTGATCTCGTAATCCTAAGTGGGGATCTTGGCTCAGGCAAGACAGTTTTTGCTCGAGAGCTCATTGGCTACATGGGAGTTAATGAGATCGTGACTTCGCCCACTTTCGTACTTGTGAAAAGCTACCAGGGCCGGGTCGCAATCGATCATATTGATATCTACCGGATTGTAGATCCGGATGAGCTTGACATTTTGTGTATTGGAGACTTGCTGGAAGAAGGCCATTTGGTCGTCATCGAATGGGGGGAGCGGGCGCTCGGATTATTAGGCCCTAGCTACATGCAGATTACCTTTGAGCGGATCGATTCAGAGTTCTCGATAGATGAAGAAGTCGCGGGTGCTGCTAAGCGCTTTGTGACGGTCGATTTGAATGGGCCGAAGTTCAAGGACAGGATGATGCAGTTGGAAGCTGAGATCGAAGCAATTTGGAGGGTGGCCTGATGATTCTGTTGGGGATCGATACCGCCACCGCGATGACCTCGCTCGGGCTGTGCAAATATGGCGAGCCGCCAGCTGTCGTCTCGTTCCCGGGACCAAAGAATCAACTCGAGTCAATTGGCGTGGTAGTTCGCCAATTGCTCGAACAGTCAGGAATTTCCAAATCCCAGATTAGTGCCGTAGCTCTGGACGTAGGTCCTGGACTGTTCACAGGTCTGAGAGTAGGAGTTTCATTTGCCAAGAGCTTCGCCGGCGGACTAGGGATTCCGATCGTTCCAGTTTCGTCTCTCGATATTCAGGCTTATACGCAGGGAAATTGTCCGCGGACCATCGTCTCTCTCGTGGATGCGCGACGTGGAGAAGTGTTCTATGCGGTTTATCGCAAAGTGCCAGGCGGAGGAGTGGAAAGGCTTACCGATTACGCGGTTGCGAGTCCCGAGAAAGTTGCGATGGAGATTGAGAGCATGGCAGAGTCTGTGCTTTTGGTAGGTCAAGGTGCAATCAAATACAGTGATGCTTTTTCTTCCGTCTCCCAGCCTCTGCATTTTGCGGGGAGCGCTACAGCCTATCCGCTTATGCCGGTACTTTTTGAGATTGCATTCCCTCTCACCTTCTCCGAGGAGTTCATTTCGCCCGAAGGTGTCGAAGTCATCTATATACGGGATGCGGATGCCAAAGTAAACTTTGACGTACGCCATGCTTTTCCAAAAGACAGGTAGGTTCTCCGATGCGCGAACTTGAGAAGCCAGATCTCGGCAAGTTTCTAAATTCGTTGGAGATCGTGGCAATGCGCAAGAAGCATCTCGAGCAGGTTATGGATATCGAAAGAAGGGCGTATCCAAATCCATGGACTAGATCGGTGTTCGAGAGCGAGCTCTCTCAGGGTGCTACAAGGTCATACCTAGTTGCATTGCAGGGCAGGGCGGTGACAGGCTACTGCGGAACGCTTTACGTCATCGATGAAGCTCATATTACAAACATTGCAGTAGATCCCAATTGGCAGCGCATGTACGTCGGAACACGGCTCATGTCTGAAACGGTGCGGCGCGCTTGGGACAGACAAATTCAGGCAATAACTTTGGAGGTAAGAGTTTCAAACCTTAAAGCTCAGAAGCTCTATCAAATGTTTGGTTTTCAGCCGGCCGGGATCAGAAAGGGATACTACCAGGAGAACAACGAGGATGCCTTGATCATGTGGGCGTACGATATAGATTCTAGCGAATACCACGAACGAGTTAAGAGCATCGAAGCTAATGCGGGCCTAGTGGTCGAGTCCGCAAGGCGGCGCAGGCACCTATGGGGTTGAATTCGTACTCTGTCGCCAATGGACTGATCTTAGGCATCGAGACCTCATGTGATGAAACTGCCGTGGCGGTCGTCAAAGATGGAACCTCAGTACTATCCTCGATCATTTACTCGCAACAGGTGCACTCAAAGTTTGGCGGCGTCGTTCCGGAGTTGGCGGGCCGCGAGCACGAGCGGCGGATACTTGGCGTGATCAAAAATGCCATCGATGATGCCGGCTTGAAAATGGCCAAGCCGCAAATTGAAGCAATCGCGGTTACGATGGGACCCGGTCTGGCGGGAGCGCTGATGGTTGGCGTAGCCGCGGCAAAGGCATTGTCGTTGGCATGGGACGTTCCGATTGTGGGCGTTAATCATCTCGAAGGGCATCTGTTCGCAGTGCGTCTTGAACGGGATCCGATTGTCTACCCATCGGTGATGCTTCTGGTATCAGGCGGGCATACGATGATTGTGCTGGTCGAGGAACCGGGCAGGTACAGAGTTGTCGGGCAGAGCGTCGACGACGCCGCAGGGGAGGCCTTTGACAAGGTTGCCAGATTTCTCGGTCTCGGCTATCCCGGCGGACCCGAGATCGAACGCGAAGCACAGTTTGGTGATCCTAAGGCCGTGCGGTTTCCGCGGGCTCTGCGTGACGGCTCGTTCAATTTTTCGTTTTCTGGATTAAAGACTGCAGTTGTGACCTATGCGAAGAGGAATCCCGACGTTGGGGTTTCTGATATTGCCGCAAGTTTTGAAGACGCGGTTGTGGATGTCCTGGTTGAGAAAACCTTGAACGCAGCTTCGATATTTGGCGCCAAGTCGGTTGCGCTTGCAGGCGGCGTCGGGGCGAATACCAGGCTAAGAACGGTCTTGGCCTCGAGGGCCCACGCACTCGACCTTGCGGTGTGTATTCCATCCCGTCAGAACTGTACAGACAATGGCGCGATGATCGCAGCAGCAGGTGCTTGGAGACTTGAGAACTTCGGTCCCAGCGATCTTGCTCTCGGTGCGTATCCGTCTCTTGCGTTGCCTTAAGGCACTAAGTTCAAATTTAGGCTTGAAAAATCAAATATTTTCCGCTACATTTAGCACTCGCTGGCCGAGAGTGCTAATCGACTACTACACTCTAATTTCAATAACAAAAATCTATTAGGAGGCTTGTAAAACCATGAAGCTTCAACCATTGGACGACCGGATCGTCGTGAAGCCAAACGAATCCGAGGAGCGAACTGCTTCCGGCTTGGTTATTCCAGATTCGGCTAAAGAGAAGCCGCAACAGGGGCAAGTTCTTGCTGTCGGACCCGGTCGCAGGGCCGAGTCTACTGGTGAGATTATTCCGTTGGACATCAAGGTGGGAGATGCCGTCGTTTATTCAAAGTATGGCGGAACCGAGATTACAGTTGATGGTGATGAGCTGCTGATTCTTTCCAGCCGAGACGTACTCGCAAAGGTGACCAAGTAATGTCTAAGAATTTAATATTTGACGAGAATGCTCGTCGATCTCTTGAGGCTGGCGTTAATAAGCTTGCCAATACGGTGAGGGTGACTTTGGGTCCAAAAGGCCGCAATGTCGTTCTGGAGAAGAAATTCGGCGCTCCAACCATCACCAATGACGGGGTTTCGATTGCAAGGGAAATTGAACTTGAGGACCCGTTCGAAAACATGGGTGCCCAGCTCGTCAAGGAAGTTGCTACCAAAACTAATGATGTGGCAGGCGACGGAACCACTACGGCGACCGTACTGGCGCAGGCCCTCATTCGTGAAGGGCTGCGCAACGTTGCAGCCGGAGCTAACCCGCTTGGTCTCAAGCGCGGCATTGAAAAGGCTGTAGCTGCTGCTATCGAGTCAATTGGAAAGCAGGCAAAGCCTATTGAAGCAAAGTCAGATTTCGCACAAGTGGCTTCGATTTCGGCGGCCGATAACAGCATTGGCGAAATTCTTGCTGAGGCAATCGACAAGGTAGGCAAGGACGGAACCGTCACTGTTGAAGAGTCGAACACATTCGGCCTGGAATTGGAATTCACCGAAGGAATGCAGTTTGACAAGGGATTCCTGTCTCCTTACTTTGTGACCAACCAGGACCGTCAAGAGGCAACTCTGGACGACCCATTTATTTTGTTCTATGCGAGCAAAATATCTACCGTGCACGAGTTGTTGCCGCTGCTTGAGAAGATCATGCAGGCTGGCAAGCCGCTGGTTATCGTCGCAGAGGACATCGAAGGGGAGGCACTCGCCACTCTGGTTGTCAACAAGATTCGCGGCACATTCAATTCGGTGGCTGTCAAAGCGCCTGGATTCGGCGACCGCAGAAAAGCTATGCTCCAAGACATGGCCGTTCTGACTGGCGGACAGGTGATCTCCGAAGAGGTCGGCCTCAAGCTCGAGACCGCGACCCTCGATCTTCTTGGATCTGCAAGACGAGTTGAGGTAACCAAGGATGACACCAAGATCATTGGCGGTCATGGTTCAAAGGCAGATGCCGAGGCACGAATTCTCCAGATTCGACGCGAAATCGACGAAACCGATTCTGACTGGGATCGTGAGAAGCTCCAGGAGCGTCTCGCAAAGCTTTCCGGTGGAGTGGCCGTCGTAAAGGTCGGAGCTGCCACTGAGGTCGAGCTGAAGGAGAAGAAGCACCGGATCGAAGACGCGCTGTCTGCAACCCGTGCAGCTATCGAAGAAGGCATCGTAGCTGGTGGAGGGACTGCTTTAGTCCGTTCTCGTGCAGCTGTCGACTCTTTGATTGCTGAACTGGAAGGGGACGAGGCAACAGGTGCCGCCATCGTCGCAAAGTCGCTGGCGGAGCCGCTTCGTTGGATTGCCAATAACGCTGGTCTGGAAGGAGCGGTAGTCGTCGAGTCTGTTTCGAAGGCGAAGGGCAACATCGGCCTGAACGCCAGGACTGGCGTATTCGAGGACTTGGTCAAAGCCGGAGTTATCGACCCGGCCAAGGTTACCCGGTCGGCACTGCAGAATGCGGCTTCGATCGCAGCACTATTGCTTACCACCGAGGCGCTCATCGCTGACAAGCCTGAGTCTGCCGCAGACGCCGCAGCTGCTGCTGCAGCTATGGGCGGCATGGGTGGCATGGGTGGCATGGGCGGCATGATGTAGCCCTTCTCCAACTGGAGAATGGCGACAGTCGTCGCTCAACTGATTTAGAGTTTGGCCAAGGGGTCGGATCTTCGGGTCCGGCCCCTTATGTCGGTTGCGTGCCGCTAGTGCTAGCCGCTGCGGGGGTAAGCTGATATATAACCTGATTCTGGAGTTCCCGAGGCTTCTGATTCAAAGCGGGGAGTAGGAGTCATTGCACCGTAGCGGAAACGGAACCTATAAACAAAAGGTCAACAGACCTAGTGGAGTGCTGCCAGCCAAAACGCTTGCTTGGGTTTCGAAGAGTCCTTTGTCTGGCGGAGTCCCGATTTCTTTAATTAGAAAGGTCATGATTTCCCACACCCCTATTGTCTTATCGCCGCGCCATAATGTTTCCAATCGGCCGGCCGAGATGGAACAGCGGCCCAGCGCCAGTATTCTCGTTCCGATTTTCGAGCAGGATGGCATGGCAGATATGGTGTTGACTCGACGAAGCACCGACTTGAGGACCCATGCTGGAGAGGTGGCATTTCCTGGTGGCAAGGTGGAGGACGGCGAAACTGTGGAGCAGGCCGCTATACGGGAGGCCTACGAAGAGATCGGACTCAATCCAGCTACAGTTGAAATTCAAGGGAAATTTATCTCGTCTACGACTCTGTCATCTTTCATGTCGGTCGTTGCGATTGTGGCGACTATTCCTAAACCGGTTTCTTATAGACTTAATCCAAATGAAGTGGAGAAGGTGTTTTCTTTTCCAATCTCATATTTGTTTCAAGCGGGCGTTCACAGCGTCGAGTATTGGCCTTGGGCCGACGGGGGCCAGTACGAGATGCATTTTTTTGATTTTGGCGAAGACCTTGTATGGGGTGCTACCGCAAGGATCCTCTATGAATTCATGCGAACCATGTCTGAAGCCGCGATGGCACAGTAAAGACGGCACAAACAGCTTGGGTTTTGAAGGGATGGACATTCCGGCAAGCGGTCTAAAACCGGTTTTGGCAGGCAAGCTCTAAGAGATTACCTGGCGGTCAGTTTTGATTTTTAATCGTTCATTTAGGAGGCAATGTGGCCGAGGTAGAGATTGGTATAGGCAAGTCAGGGCGCCGAGCCTATGGTTTTGATGACATAGCTATTGTTCCTAGCCGGAGAACGCGCGATCCTGAGGATGTCGACATCAGTTGGGAAATTGATGCTTTCAAGTTCGAGTTGCCCCTGATGGCTTCTGCGATGGATGGGGTGGTGTCGCCCGCCACGGCCATAGAGGTAGGCCAGCTCGGAGGAGTTGGGGTTTTGAATCTCGAAGGTCTCTGGACCAGATATGAGGATCCGGAGCCACTATTAAAGGAGATTTCTGAGCTGGATCCCGAGAAGGCGACTCAGCGTATGCAGGAGATCTACTCAGAACCAATCAAGCTCGAACTGGTAACGGAGCGAATCCGTCAGGTCAAGGCCGCAGGAGTTGTGACTTCAGCCTCGGTCACCCCTCAGAAAACTAAATTCATGGCAAAGGCGATTCTTGACGCCGATCTTGATCTTCTCGTGATTCAGGGAACGGTTGTCTCAGCCGAGCATGTATCAAAGACCGCTGAGCCGCTCAACCTAAAGAAATTTATTCGGGAGTTCGATATCCCTATCATCGTCGGAGGCTGCGCGTCTTACCAGGCTGCGCTTCACCTCATGAGAACCGGAGCTGCGGGAGTGCTTGTAGGCGTCGGACCAGGCAATGCCTGCACCACGCGAGGAGTTTTGGGTCTTGGAGTTCCTCAGGCGACGGCAATTGCCGATGCTGCCGGAGCTAGAATGCGCCATCTTGATGAAACTGGCGTTTATGTCCACGTCATTGCCGACGGCGGAATGAGCCGTGGCGGAGAAATAGCAAAGGCGATTGCATGCGGTGCGGATGCCGTTATGGTGGGGTCGCCCCTTGCGAGCGCTTACGAAGCACCAGGACGCGGATATCATTGGGGAATGGCAACGTTTCACCCGACTCTTCCGCGAGGTGCCAGAGTGAAGGTGTCGCAGAGGGGTTCGCTGAGGGAGATCCTTGTTGGGCCGGCCCATGAGAACGACGGGCGCATGAATCTCTTTGGTGCCCTTAGGACATCCATGGCGACTTGCGGTTATGAAACCGTTAAGGAATTTCAAAAGGCAGAGGTCATGGTGGCACCTGCGCTGCAGACTGAAGGCAAGGCGCTTCAGGCTGCGCAGCACGTCGGCATGGGCCACTGATCGACTTTCAGGGTTGACCAAAGTGCATGACTTTAGAACTTCATCGATAGTGGTACTGGACTTTGGCGCACAGTATGCCCAGCTCATTGCGCGAAGAGTCAGAGAGCTTCACGTATATTCTGAGATTGTTCCCCATGACATCACCTATGAGGAACTGCTTGACCTTGGTCCCAAAGGCATCATCTTGTCGGGCGGGCCGAAGAGTGTCAATGAATTGGGTGCCCCGCGCCTCGATAGGCGAATCTTTGATATGGGCGTTCCTATGCTTGGAATATGCTACGGGGCTCAGCTCATTGCATCGGAGCTAGGCGGACTCGTGGAAAAGAATTCCAAAGGCGAGTACGGAAGAGTCGAACTCACTGCTGACAGCCATGGCGTGCTGCTGGCGCACTTGCCGCTCAGCCAGAATGTATGGATGAGCCACTTTGACGTGATTTCCAAGGCGCCTGAAGGCTTTAAGGTAACGGCTTCAACTCCAAGCACTCCGGTGGCGGTAATGGAGAATCCTTCAAGGGGGATTTATGGGGTTCAATACCACCCAGAAGTTGGTCATACTGAGTTTGGTCAAGAGCTGCTCGGCAATTTCCTGTCTGATGCGGTCGGCGCGGATGCATCCTGGACCAGCTACTCCATTATCGAGGACTCTCTGAGCAGAATTAGGAACAAGATTGGGTCGGAACGTGTAATTTGCGCGCTGTCCGGAGGAGTCGATTCGTCGGTAGCTGCCGCCCTGGTGCATGAGGCTGTCGGTGATCAGCTGGTATGTGTGTTCGTCGACACCGGGCTGATGCTCGACGGAGAGCGGGAAACCGTCGAGAGGACTTTCAGGGACCAGTTCAAGATTGATCTTGTAGTGGTCGATGCGAGCCAGAAGTTTTTCTCGCTTCTCAAGGACGTGACGGATCCGGAGGAGAAACGAAAAATTATAGGAGCCACCTTCATTCGCGTTTTTGAGGGAGTTGCCCAGGAGATCGAGGGTGCGAAGTATTTAGTTCAGGGGACTTTGTATCCAGATGTCATCGAATCCGGCACCAAGAATGCCGCCAAGATCAAGTCTCATCACAATGTCGGAGGACTTCCAGACGACATGAACTTCGAGCTCGTGGAACCTCTTAGGCTTTTGTTCAAAGATGAAGTGCGCGCTGTTGGCAAAGAGTTGGGCTTGCCGGAAAAAATAGTTTGGAGACAGCCCTTCCCGGGTCCAGGCTTAGCTGTGCGCATCGTTGGAGATGTGACTCCGGAGCGGGTTGAGATCCTTCGTCAGGCGGATGCCATTGTACAGGAAGAGATCGAAAATGCTGGCTTCACAAGATCGCTTTGGCAGAGTTTTGCTGTTCTGCCTGCCATAAAGAGTGTGGGCGTCATGGGGGATGAGAGGACTTACGCTTACCCGATCGTGCTTCGTGCCGTGACTTCTCATGACGCAATGACGGCCGATTGGGCCCGCCTGCCCTATGAGGTCCTTGAATCAATTTCATCTAGGGTCATTGCAGAAGTTGCCGGAGTGAACAGGGTAGTGTACGACATCACCTCCAAACCACCCGGTACCATAGAATGGGAATAGCGGCTGATTTGTCTGGGTCGGCTGCAGTTTGTTCGGGCCAATGTCTTTAGATTCTTTACTCTCTGATTTGAATCCCGCCCAGAGGGCAGCAGTGACCCATGGCGAGGGTCCGCTTGTGGTAGTCGCGGGGGCAGGTTCGGGCAAGACGAGAGTACTCACCAGGCGTATCGCCTACCTGATAGACGCGATGTCTATCTCACCCCACGAGATTTTGGCGATTACCTTTACCAACAAGGCTGCTGCGGAGATGAGAAGCCGCTTGGTGGGCCTAATCGGACCTGTGGCTGAGAAGATGTGGGTATCGACTTTTCACTCAGCTTGTGTACGCATCTTGCGACAACATGCCACGGCTCTAGGCTTTGGCTCAAGTTTTACTATCTATGATCAGGCCGATTCCACCCGTTTGATTAGTTTTGTCGCCAGGGATTTGGGTCTCGATGCGAAGAGATTCCCGCCAAAATCGCTCGCGAACCACATTTCGCAGGCGAAGGCAGATTTGGTGAACCATCTGCAATATGCCGAAGCCGCCGGAAATATCTTTGAGCGCAAGATTGCGGAGGTCTACGCAGAATATCAAAGGCGTCTTTTGGCATCTTCGGCCATGGATTTTGACGATCTGCTGAATATGACGGTAAAGCTTTTCGAAGAGTTTCCTAACGTTCTAGATTATTACCAGCGGAGATTTCGGCATCTTCTCGTTGACGAGTATCAAGATACCAACAAGGTGCAGAACCAAATAGTTTCCCTGCTGGGAGCACAGTCGAGAAACGTATTTGTCGTGGGCGATTCCGATCAGAGCGTATATGGATTCCGCGGCGCCGACATTACCAATATTTTAGAGTTTGAAAAATCTTTTCCTGAAGCGCAAACAGTGGTCTTGGAACAGAACTACCGTTCCACGCAGACAATTTTGGATGCGGCTAATGCAGTTATAGCCAACAACGCCTCCAGAGTAAAGAAGAACCTATGGTCGTCCAGCGGGCAGGGCGAGCTGATTCGGCTCTTCAAAGCCCAAAGCGACCGTGATGAGGCCTCGTTTCTGGCGTCTCAGATAATTGAATTGACCGCGGCTTCTCATTCCTTTTCTGACGTGGCAGTTTTCTATCGCACCAACTCTCAATCGCGCGTGATCGAGGAAGAGTTCGTTCGACGTGCGATCCCTTATCGGGTTATCGGCGGCACAAGATTTTATGACCGAAAAGAGATAAAGGACATTCTTGCCTACCTTCGGGTAATCAATAATATGCAGGATGAAGTCTCAATGAGGCGGATTCTTAATGTCCCCAAACGCGGGGTCGGCGATGCGTCTGTGGCAAAAGTGGACCTTTATGCCGGAATGGGTAACCTCGTATTTTCTGACGCACTTATGCAGGCAGATGTAGCTGGAGTGAGTGGGAAGGCGCTCCAAGGCATCAGAGAGTTATTGGAGCTCCTGGCCCAAGCCAGGGACATGGTCGCTGATGGATTTGAACTGAAAAAGCTGATGGAGTTCGTTCTGGATCGCTCGGGATACATGGCTGAGCTTAAGGCCGAGCGATCCATCGAAGCTTTGGGCAGGATTGAGAACCTCGAAGAACTGATGCGTCTTGGCGAGGAACATGAAACACTAGTGGATCTTCTGGAGGATGTTGCGCTGGTGTCAGCTTCCGATGAAGACGTTCCTGAATCAACCGTAATTCTCATGACGCTGCACATGGCCAAGGGGCTTGAATTCCCGGTGGTATTTATGACTGGCATGGAGGACGGTATCTTTCCGCATTCGCGCTCCCTGGTCGATCCGCAGGAACTAGAAGAGGAGCGGAGACTCTGCTACGTAGGTATCACAAGAGCGAGAGAGAGGCTTTTCCTGTCATTGGCGGGATTTAGGGGACAGTGGGGAGAGGGTCTAGCTAACCCGCCTAGCCGGTTCTTGGATGAGATTCCCGCCGCCCTGTTTAAAGACATCTCACCCCAGCGAACCGTTTCATCACTTTCATACTTTACCGGCGGAGTTTTTGACAAACCGGGTTCTGGAGGTTCGCGCGGGTTTGATTTCTCGAATGCGTCCAGTTTTGGTTCGAAGCCTCTGCCGAGCGATCTCGCAAATCTAAAAGTGGGGGACGACATTGTCCACGCCAAGTGGGGCGAGGGTGTTGTCACGGGCACCAAAGGGTCTGGAGAGAAGACCGAGATCACAGTTCGCTTTCCCACCCTGGGGGAAAAAACGCTGTTGCTCTCGCTTGCTCCCATAAAGCGAGCATAGGAAGCATTTTATAATCAAATGCCTTCGGTGTGTCCCGACGGTCTTGTGGTCAGCAGATGCTGAAAGGTACCGGGAGAGTTAGTCGTTCAATATTTAGCTGTTTTGTAACCAGGGAGTACTGCTGATGTACGATGATTCAGCAGGAAAGTATCTAAATAATCAAGGCTGAGGAAATTTAGTGACTCATTGGAGATGGTCGAGAAGGAGCAGGGGCAGAGATCCTGTAGCCTGGCTATCCAAGTTTAATCTGCCTCGCAGGCTGACTCTCAGCTTGCTTGCAATGACCGTGATACTAATAGCGGGCACTGCGGGATACATGGCATTTGGATTCAGTTTTGTCGAGGCTCTGTTCGAGACGGTGATTACCGTGACCACGGTTGGTTATGGCGAAGTCCATAATTTTGGGCCTAGTGAACAGGTATTTTCGATAATTTTGATTCTGCTGGGCGTGAGCACCGCTGCCTATACGTTCAGCGTGCTCATCGAGACATTCGTGGAAGGCTATCTAGGCGGCGGGTTCCGGAGGCGAAGAATGGATCAACAAATAATTGCAATGGACCAGCATGTCATCATTTGCGGGTGGGGTCGAGTGGGCCGAGCCATTTATCACAATTTGAAGACATCGCACGCAGAAGTAGTAGTGATTGATTCTTCGCCGGAACGCATCGCTACCGTTGAGGGAATACACGTTCATGGTGACGCCACAGACGAGCACGTTCTGCGCCGCGCTGGCATTGATCGTGCCCGCGTCCTGGTTACCGCGCTCAATGCTGATGCAGACAACCTTTACGTCACTCTCACGGGAAGGTCAATGAGACCGGACCTCTTTATCGTATCGCGTGCCGCGAGTGAACAAGCTATTCCAAAACTGCACCAGGCAGGTGCCAATCGCGTGGTAAATCCCCAGGATCTCGGCGGAGCCAGAATGGCTGCACTTGCGGTGCAGCCCCATGTGGCGGAATTTCTCGATGTTGTCATGCATGATGGCGGCCTTGATTTTCGGCTCGAGCAGATTCGAGTATCCACAGAGTCTCCTCTAGTAGGGCAGACCCTGCGCAGCGCCATGGTGCACGATCGAACAGGAACCCTTGTGCTTGCCATGCGCGCTTCTGGCGGTGCATTTAGAACCAATCCGCCACCGACTGCTGAAATACGTGCAGGCGAAGTTCTAATTGTCATTGGAGACAGCAACCAAGTGGCCTCGCTGCGTGTTTTAGCGCAGGACACTTAACCAAACAGCTTGTCGAAGGTCATGGGGCAGGCTCTCTGAGTCACCGTAAAAGGAGCTCCAGGCTTTGGAACAATGGCGAAAACGTAGTTTAGAGCTCGATCTTTCTCAGTTTGACTTGTCTTCTATATATGCCGGCCCCTTGGACCGATGAGCAGCCATCCAGTTTCGGAGCAGGCTTAGGGCATTGCCAGGTTCCGGAGGGCAGCCGGGAATCGTGAGATCTGGATCGGCGAGACCACCGTGGCTAGCGTAGCTGTGCTGGAAGACCCCGCAGCCAAGGGCACAGTCTCCGAAAGCGATACGGATTTTTGGATCCGGAACTGCCTCCCAAACGCGTTCAACGGGCCTGGCCATGGTGTCGGTAACAGGACCGGTGACAAGCATCGCATCGGCGTGTCGCGGCGATGCCACAATATCGAGGCCGTATCGCTGCATATCGTAGTCGCGGCTTGTAAGTGCGGTCAGCTCTTGCTCGCACCCGTTACAGCTGCCTGCACCGACATGCCGAATTTGCAGAGAGTTTACCGGTTTGGACACGTTCAATACCTCTTTTCTTTAGCGATCGGTACAGCTATAGCAAAGCTCGAAACTTTTATTGATCAGCGGAAAATCAGCTACGGCATTTCCTGCGATCGTTTGAGCCATCAGCGGCCAGTTTCTGAAAGTGGCAGCTCGAACATGGTATCTGCTGACTCGACCTTTCAAAAAAGAGATGTCGTGAACGTTAAGGCCATGCGGTGATTCTGTAAATGCCACTACTCTTCCGCCGATGTCTTCCGGCGGAGTGAACGGCTGATTCTTAGGCTCGGCTTTGCCTAAAAGTTTTGCGGCTTTTTCTATGATTTTCAAGGAAGCTTCTACCTCGTCCAGCCGGAGCATGAATCGCGCGTAGACATCGCCGGTGGTACGTATGGCCGGTCCTTCGAAGAACTCCTGATACCACGGAATTGACTGTCGCGCATCGAATGTTTTACCGGCTGCGCGCGAAGTCACACCCTGCGCGCCCATCCGAATGACCTTGTCGATAGAAGTGGTGCCAACTCCTTTCATGCGATTGGCGAAGCCGTGATGTCCCGTGGCCACATGTCGCCAAGGTACCCAAAGTCTGCGCAACGCTTCCACGGCACCCGAGATGCCATCGGATGGTGCGGTGGCCGCCGAACCTGGATGCACGGTGTCAAATAAGAACCGGTGGCCAAACAGGGCTTGGAGACTGCGTTGCCAGTGCTCTTTGATAGCTAGGGCGCGCTGGTGGGCAACCTGGTAGCCAACGCCTGCAGGTATCTGTGCCAAGTCATTCAGATGACTAAGGACTCTTTCGGCTTCAAGCAGAACGATTCTGTGAAGGAGGATCTGCTCCGAGGGAATGAATCCAGCTAACTCCTCTGCGGCGCTGGCCCAGTTTGTTTGGTTGGATACCGTATCTGCGGCACAGATGCGTGTCACTAGTGGTGCTACTTCAAAGACTGTCTTGCCTTCGAGCAGTGCTTCAATTCCTCGATGGTTTTGAAAGAGATGGGCGTCCAAATGGAGGATGTTTTCTCCCATGATACTGAATATGAAGTGGCCAGACTCGATAATACCTGCGTGCGTTGGGCCGACCTTCATTATGGTTACGCCGTCTCCTTCAACCTGAAGCGCTGGCAGATCCGGCTCCGCTTCAAGCCAGGCTGAAGGCAGCTGCGCATTGCGAAGCGGAAAGAAATCTTCAGGCCACCGAGGCGTCCGTATCAGGGGCCGCAAATCCGGGTGTCCTATTGGGACCCAGCCGAACAGATCGTGGATTTCGCGCTCATCCCAGGCTGTCTCAGGCAGCGATGCGGCGAGTGACGGGAAACACCCATCGGTCAATTCAAGGTCTAAATGGGATTGCTGGTTGTCATTGGGGTCCAGCCAAACGCTCCTCAAGTTTCCCCGGCGATCGGCTGTAAGGGTCAGAAGTTCGTGGCCAGCATATTTGTGCAGCAGGTTTTCCTGGTTCCATGAATTCGTCAATTAGATCGCCCCTTGCACGGACGTATCGTGACCACTTGAGCGGGCGCGAAGCACCGGTTGGTTGTCAAACCAAAGAGTCCCAAGCATATGATGGATCAGCGCCGCGAAGGTCAGGGTCAGCGCACCGGTGACTAGGAAAACAACCACGTACGAATGCTGGAGCCACAGTTGTTCGATGATCAGCCATTCACTGTAAGCCAGTCCCAGTGGCGGAAGGCCAGCCAAGGCCAGCATTCCCAAGGCCCACCCAAATGAGCCAGCCTTGCTCTTTGAAATCAGCCCGTTAATTCCGTCCAGGCGTTTAGTCCCATAGCTGACGCTCAGATGCCCGGCTCCATAGAAGAGGCTCGATTTGATTACGGCATGGAAGACAAATTGCAGCAAAGCGGCAAAAAATGCAGCACGGGTACCGACGCCCAAAGCAACTGCGATAATGCCGACCTGCTCAATCGAGGAGTAGGCCAACAGGCGCTTTATGTCATGTTGCACAAGCAGCGCCAGAGAGCCCACTACTAAAGATACAGTGCCGAATATTGTCAAAAGTTGAGAACCTGCCAGGAAGGCTCCTGATGGCACCGGTACCGCACTGACAAACCGGGCCACAGTGAAGAGCGACAGGCCGAGCAAGATACCCGATAGAAGGCCACTGACAGGTGATGGGGCCTCGGAATGCGCATCTGGCAGCCAGGTGTGGAAGGGAACCAATCCTGCTTTGGTTCCGAAACCGCTGACAATAAATATGGTGGCCAGCTGCCGCACCACGGGCGCAACATTTTTATATTGGGTGCGAAGATTGCTGTAATCCAACGTATGCCATGCCAGACCCTGGAATTTCAGGCTCGCATAGACAAATACGATTCCAATCAGGCCAAGGACCAGGCCGACCGACGCTATGACGATGTATTTCCAGGCCGCCTCAAGCGAATGCTGGTCGCCCATTTCAATGATGAGCGCGCCCGATGCCAAGGTGGAGAATTCCATGGCCAGCCAGGAAAGCGCAAGATTCTGCGAAATGGAAATCACCAGTAGCGCCGCCCAGAAAAGCCCCCACCAAAGGTAGTAGCGATGAGGAGATATATGCCGGTGTTCCCTGAGCCAGTAGACACTGTCCCAAGCGCTGGTGAGTGCGACGAATCCGGTCGTGGCGAGAAATACTGCCTGCCAATGGCCTGCCAAAAGGCCGTGGAATACCAGGCCTGCGAGAGCTAAGAAAACCAAACCTACCCAGATCGCGATCCTTTTGAACCAGCGGGAATCCAAGCGTTGCCGTAAAATAACGGCCGAAAGGATCACTGCCAGCGGACCAATCAGGCTCCAATAGTAACTCATTCCTATTGTCACCCTTTCAGGCTCTGCAAGGCGACAACGTCAGTGGTGTCAAACTCTCGGTGAATGCGGTGTCCCATCCACACCAGCAATGCAACTGCAATCGCCAAGTCCGCCAGGATCCCAAGTTCCACAAACGTGGGCAGTGAGCCGGAAAATGAGATTCCAAGTACCACCAGGCCGTTCTCAATGCTGACCAGGGCGGTTATCTGGGACAGCAGATGACGTCGAGCCACAATCATTACCATTCCCAAATAGATTGTCGAAAGAGAGAAAAAGAATGCTGGCCTGTTTTGTATCAAGTGAGCTGGGCCCAGCAATTGCATGACGTGGCCCGTTCCGATTACAACCAAAAGGGCTGTCGCATAGGCCCATAGAGGCAGGGGATGGTCTCGGCGTACTTCCACCGGCCAGGAGTTCATCATTCGGTAGAGCACGGCGGGAATGAGGCCAGCCTTTACGGCCAGTGTGGCCAGTGCCATCAAAGCTGATCCCCAGGTCAAGGGTTCAGAAGTCAGTGCCATGATGCTAAGCAGAGCACCTTCTAAGGCCAATAGCGCAATACCAAGCCGTATGCTTCGCGACCATAGGAGCGCCCCCGCTGAAATAAACAGTATTAAATCCATAGTGTTCACAGGTTGAAGCCTCCAGATGCCAGAAAAAAGCCGAGTAGGCCTATGCCGGCGGCAATTGATAGGTACGCGGGTAATTGAAAATATCGGAGCTTTGTGAGTCTGCTTTCGATCCAGCCCAGAGCCATTGAGGTGCAGGCAAGCTCGACGAGTAGAAGGGCAAGACCGGGCCATGGGGATCCGAGATGGGGTCCCAATATTACCCAGCCGAGAGTCATGATCACTGTGAGTTTCAAGGTCATTGCCATCTGTGAAAGAGCTAATAGCCTTCCGTTGCTCTCCAGAATGGTAGCTTCGTGGATCATAGTCAGTTCCAAGTGAGTGTCCGGGTTGTCGACCGGCATGCGTCCCAACTCCGCCAAGAAAAGAAATGCGAAGCTGACAACCGCTAAAGACCAGGAAAGTGTTCCTCCCGGGCTGGCTTTTAGCAGGGGTGTCATCGGTTCGATAGCGCTGCCGCCGCTTAACCTCCACAGGACCCCGAAGGCTGCCAGTAGCGCAGGCTCAATTCCGGTGCCGACGGTGCTTGTACGGCTGGCACCCAGGCCTCCGAAGGTGCCTGCGCTGTCAAGGCCGCTCAACCCTATCCAGAAACGTTCAAGCGCAAGTAGGAACAAAACTGTCAGAAGGTCATGTGGCAAGCCCTTTGGGGCTTGTCCCGATGACGGGATCATAATCAAAACGGCCAATAGCGCTGCCATGCTGACGCTTGGGGCAAGACGGAAAATCCAAGAGCTGAACTCGGGCACGGTTGTCTCTTTGCGCCAGTTTTTGGCAATCACGCGGTACATTTGCCAAACCGGAGGTCCGTGCCGTCCCTGCAGTCGAGCCTTGACTGTTTGGGTGGTTCCCCAAAGGAGAGGAGAAACGGCGAAGAGAATAATAATTCCAACGGATTGAACGGACCACAACAAATTCAGATCTCCCTGTTTCTAATGGATGATGGCTATCATGAGGCCGACAGTTCCTAGCAAGTACGCGAGATAGAGGCGTACTGGTCCGGCTTGTATCCGTGTGCTGATGCGCGATACCTTCCATACCCAGCGATATAGCGGCTTGTAGACATGGCGCTCCCAGACTGGAACCGTTCCGCCTTTGTACACCAGCCGATCTGCGAAATCTGGAGCATGTTTGCCCAACGGTTGCAAGTTGTGATGGGGCCGGTAAATCACCGCGAAGGTGGTGCGAACAGCCTTAGTAAACGATGCTGAAGTGAATTGCATAGAGGGATTTGGTACCCTTCCGCATGACCAGCGGGGCACTGTCTCCATTTTCCATACTCTGCTGATAACGGCAAACAAAGCGGTGCCGGCAAGCAGAATGGCGGCAATTGTCAGCGTTTTTGCTGACA
Organism: Actinomycetota bacterium; assembly: GCA_027322285.1. Lineage (GTDB taxonomy): Bacteria > Actinomycetota > Acidimicrobiia > Acidimicrobiales > Acidimicrobiaceae > SCQM01. The sequence continues at coordinate 38,817 of DAHVRV010000012.1, read as the reverse complement.
GGAGCAGGCTTCCATAGGCTGGGTGTATCAGTCCCGAGGATGGTTCGACCTGAGAAATCAGATTGAGTAGTGGCTGAGGTAGTATGCCGAGCAGCAGCGATAGAATCCCAAGCACTGCTATCGGCCAGGTCATGCTGGCTTGAATCGGATTTTGTGATACGCGGCGCCTCGGCTCTCCTAGGAAGATCGTGCCAAAAGCTTTGACAAAACAGACGCTTGCAAGGGCGCCAGTCAAGCCAAGGGCCATGGCCAGTCCTAGACCATACAGTGCAAGCAGGACGGCAGAGTGGGATGCAATTCCAAGCAGCCCGCGAAATGTCAGCCATTCGCTGACAAAGCCGTTGAATGGCGGAAGTGCGCTAATGGCCATGGATCCAACCAGAAAGCCAATGGCAATGCCGGGCATAGTCCTGATCAGCCCGCCCAGCTGATCGGCATCCAGAGTGCCGGTATGTTTTTCCACAGCACCGGCGGCAAGGAAAAGTTGGGTTTTGAAAATTGCATGGTTTAGTGTGTGGAACAGAGATGCGGCGAGGCCAAGCGACACAAGAGCCGGCCTGTGCCAATCAATCCCGATTCCCATCACACCTACGCCCAAGAGGATGATCCCGATGTTTTCGATGCTGTGGTACGCCAGCAGCCGTTTGAGATCGTGTTCCATCAGGGCGTATAAGACCCCCAGTAAGGCTGACAAAGCACCTCCCGCCAGGATCACTATCGGCCAAAAGCGATCGGTCCTGCCCAGGTCTATCATGAGGAATTGCAGAATACCGAAAATTCCCAGCTTGATCATTACCCCGGACATGAGTCCTGAGACAGGAGCCGGGGCAGCGGGATGTGCTCTAGGCAGCCAAATATGAAAGGGGACGATCCCACTCTTGATCCCAAACCCAATACCCAGCAAAGCAAACACGAGATTCTTTGGCGCTTGCGCAAGCGCGGCGCCCTGTGTGCTCCATACTGAGAAATCAAATGAATGCACGTACGAGCCCATTGCCATGAAGCCAGCCAAAATTAACATGGCACTAACCTGCGACATGACCAGGTAGATGTAACCGGATTGGAGAACGCCGGCTTTTCGATGGTCGGTGATCACCAAAAAAAAGGAACTTATGGTCATGCTTTCCCATGCGGTCATGAACACCCATACGTTGCCTGCCAAAATTACAGCCATCATGCTTAGTACGAAGATCGGGAGCCACAGTGATGCTGTACGGCCATGGTCAGGATATCCCCAGCGGTACCAGGCGGACATAGTGGCGACGACTCCAAGGACTAAAGAAAACCAGGCACCCAGGGTGGAAAGGTAGAGTTCTCCGTGGATCAGGACTATGGTTCCATGGTGCATTAGCCCGAAGCCACCAAATACGAGTGGTACGAGACCCAATACCAGTACTGAAATATTCGACCACCGCTTGTCCGCAATGCCCAACAAAGCCGCGATTACGACAGCCGATATCAATACCCAAGTCACCATGATTGTCTTTCGTTATTCTTTGATCAAAACCGCAACGATCCGCTTACGAATCGCTGCTCAACACAGATGACATTTGGGCCAACTGATGTTCGAAGACCTGGCGGGCGATAGCCAAAAGGTCAAAGATCAGTGGATCGCGCACGGTATAGAACACGCTTGTACCGTTTTTTCGGGCATCAACAAGCTGACGCGCTCGCATGAGCGACAACTGCTGCGACACTGACGAGGCTTCTATTTCAAGGTCCGCCTGGAGTTCTGAGACCGTCTTTTCTCCTGAAACCAGGAGCTCAAGTATGCGCAGGCGTATCGGATGCCCCAAGGCTTTGAAAAGCTCCGCTTTGAATTCATGCAGTGCCGTCACCACGAATATTTCCTCCAATTTATGCCATCAAACATCGTAATATCAAATTATTTGAATACTGCAAGATTCAGTGAAATGAATATACAAATGCCAGCAACCATTGTAAGCCGATAACAAAAAGAGCGGGTTGGCTTCGTTTGCTAGCTCTTTCGATTGCCTAGAGCTGGCTTAGCCGACTAAGTTTGCATTCTGGAGGTGGCTTGTGACCGAAGCAAAAACCATTTCGCCGGTGCGCCGGAAATCCGCTGATTCTCCGCTGGTTGCGGCTGGCAGTCCCTTGGCAAGAGTTCACCTGTTCGATCTGGCCGATCAAATGGGCATACGGCTTGAATTTGTGGATCTGGACGAATCAGGAAGAGTGAAAGTTTCCGGTGATGCGGCAAAGGCTGCTGAGGCGGAGCTGCTCTGGTGTCACGGAAGGTTCCCGAGGTCATGGGTAACGACAGCAATTGACTCGTTGCCCTCGCTTGCTTGGGTCCACTCTGACTTCGTAGGCGTTGACGGTCTGCCTCTCGACTCTTATTTGGAAAGATCGATCGTCATCACAAATGGCGGTAGGAATTTTGCGCGTCCAATGGCAGAGTGGACGATGCTTGGGATTCTTGCTTCGGCCAAGCAGTTTCCATTTTTCGTGCGAAATTCTGACGCTGCTGTTTGGGATACCTCAAAGGAGCTATCTGAGCTGGAGGGTTCCAGGGTTTTGCTGCTTGGGCTGGGTTCGGTGAATTCTCTTGTAGCTCAGATGTGCAAGGGATTCGACTTGGATGTAGTCGCATGGACGCGTACGAATCACTTAGCGCCGGCAGATGGAGTTTCTCGCTTCGTTACCGGCGATCAGTGGCGCTCCGAGATTAAAGAAGCCGACTATGTAGTCGTCGGCCTTCCGCTGACTGCGCAAACTGAAGGGCTGATCAACGCGGAGGTCCTGGAAACCGTCAAGCCCAGCGTCACGATAATAAATCTTGCCAGGGGTGCACTCATTGACGAGGCCGCACTTTTGCAGGCTCTTGATTCTGGTCGGGTTCGGTATGCTCTTCTTGACGCTTATTTGGTCGAGCCTCTCCCCGCCGAAAGTTCTCTATGGCGCCGCGACAATGTGACTGTATTGCCTCACCACAGCTGGTCTTCGCCAAAGATCATCACTAACAGCATTGAGCGGCTCAGGTCGGAGCTGGCACTGTGGATGTCAGGGCAACCCCTTTTAGATTTTGTTGACTTTGATGCAGGCTACTGAAGTCCTTGTGGTTGGGCGGGGGATACTGGTTGATGGCGCTAGCGCCACTGCATCTGGCGCTGGATTGCCTAAATGGGGCTAATAGCTGGGGACAGCAACCGAGTCGCGTTCGATGAATGTCGTCGGAATGAAGATTTTTTCGTTTTTGTAAGAGTTCCCGTCTTCAACCACGGACATGAGTTTGAGTGCGCCCAGTCTTCCGATTTGGTCTAAATGACGGTGAACGGTCGTCAGGGAAGGCGTGACGAATTGGCTTAAGCCACTGTCGTCGAATCCCACGATTGAGATTTCTTCTGGGACTCTGATCTTTTGCTCTGACAAGGCTTTGAGGGCTCCGATGGCCATATCATCGTTGCAACTGAAGACGGCACTTGGGACGACGGAGGCAGATAAGAGCCTGCGCATCGCGTGTAGGCCGCTTTCCATGGAGTAGTTTCCCTCCACTATGTGTTCTTCACTGATCGATATTTGGCGGTCAATCAAAGCATTCAGGTAGCCTTCTAGCCGTTCATCTGCAGCATAAAATCCTTTTTGGCCTTTGATCACGGCGATTCGAGCGTGTCCTTTATCGATAAGATATAAGACCGCGTCGTAAGCTCCGCTGCGATCGGCAGATACGACATTAAGAATGGACGTGTTGCTTACTTCCCTGTTGAGAACGACTAATGGTATCTCCTGGTCCATGATGTGGTAGATGAGGGCGTTATCCTTTTCGTTCTGGCTCATGATGATGATGCCGTCATAGCGACGACCGTCAATGAACTTGAAGTCCCGAAAACTTTCGGTGTCGTTTATGACAACGTTGTAATGCTGACTTATCCCACTTTTGACGCCCTTGACGGTTTCGTAGAAAAAATGTGGCGAAGTGTACTGAGCCAGAGTCGAGAAGAATAATCCAATGTTGTAAGAGCGATTTCTGACCAGGCTTTTCGCGCTGTAATTCGGAACATAATTGAGTTGGCTGGCCATATCCAGAATGAGGCGCTTGGTATTAGGGTTGACCAGGCTGCTGTCATTCAACGCCCTTGATACCGTGGTGTGGGACAAGTTGAGCATTCTCGCGATATCTTTTATTGTGGCTCCGATTGGTACCACCTCCTCCCGGCATTCTTGATGGCATCCACAAACGGCTAAATTTATCTGGTAATTTACCATGATGTGCAGGACCATTGAGCTTGCTCGTATTCCTGCACATGCTCAGGCTTTCAGGAGCTGGCATGAACGAAAAGATGGAAGTTAGCGAGCCGGCGCATATAGTCTCGCCAGGGATTGGATAGAGGCGATCCCGTTTATCTCAGTTGACGACAAGTTCCTCCAACTGATTCAGCTTGCGCGGGTGCCAAGTACCTGCAATAATCTGTCGCTCAGATTTGAGAGAATTTCGGATTTCGAGATAGGCGCGCCGTCGCTGTCGGTCAGGTAGAAACTATCAACCACGTCATCGCCAAGCGTAAGAACCTTTGCATGTGCAACCGATAGCGACATTTGGGCGATAATTGCCGTTATATCGTGTAGAAGGCCGATTCTGTTCGGTGCCCAAACCTCAACCACAGTCGCTCTGGAAGAAGCATCCAGAGCCACAACTACTCTTGGCGGTACCAGCTGGACGCCCGAGCGCCTACGCGCCTTGGCATAGTTCTTGGCTTTGTCGTGCAATCTTTGTTGCAGACTTCCAGGTTCGTCCAGGCTCTTTTGCAGTTCCTTCTTGAATCTGTTCCAGTCGGTCGGCCTGGTCTCCGGGGGCTGGAGGAGAAAGTCTTCAATCGCCGCGTTTCCTTTGGATCCCACGCGGGCGGCAACGATATCAACTCCTACAAGGGCCAACGTGCCCGTTACAAGAGAGAAAAGACCCGGCTTGTCCGGAGCTACGATTTTTAGGGTCTCCGGAGTCGCGTCCATAGCCCAATCATTTTGTGCTTGGGCAATCAGGTCGTCAAAGTCGTTGCCGGGAAACTCATCGTCTTCCGGCTGAAGGCCTTCCATGCTTCTAATTGTCTTGGATGCAAGCGAGGAGACCAGCTTTGCCTTCCAGTCGCTCCAGGCACTCTTTCCTGTTGCTATTGAGTCCGCCTCCGTAAGAACTTCCAGCAGCTCGACAACCAATGGCTCCTTCAAGAGGTCTGCAACTTTAGTGATAGTGGTGGGATCTGAGGTATCTCTTCTGGTGGCGGTATCGGCCAAGGTCAGATGATTGGATACAAGGCGCACGACTATGTCGGTATCTCTGTTGCTCATTCCAAGTCTGGCGCAGATTTCCGGGACTATTTTGACCCCGGCCTCGGTGTGGTCGCCTGGGAGCCCTTTCCCAATGTCGTGCAAGAGGGCGGCAACCAGCAACAGGTCTGGGCGTCTTACTCTTCTTCGAAGCTTAGACGCGTTTGAAACGGCTTCAAGAAGATGCCGGTCAACCGTGTAAACGTGATAGGCGTTTCTCTGCGGCTTGCATCTGACGTAGTTCCATTCCGGAATTATTATCTCGAAAAGCCGAAAATGATCCAGCGCTTCAGCGACCTGTATCATCGCGGGGCCAAGCGAAAGGAAGCTGACGAAACTCTGGAACTCCTCTTCGGAGAAAACTGTGGGAGTTTCAATATTTGCGTCGGCGAATTCTTCCAATGCCCGTTCTGAAATGTGGAGATTGTTGGAACCGGCTATCACTGCCAGCCTCAGGAGCATGGCAAATGTAGGTCTGAATCCATCAGGAAGGGCCAGTGATATTTCATCGCCGTGGACCGTGAACTGGTTGGGAAGGTTTAGTCTGGGCGTGGTCTGCCTGGTGATCGAGGCCGTCAATTTCCGCGAGATCGTATCGAGGGCAAAGGAAATGGTTTTGCCGGCCTGAGCTATCTCTTCCATCAGCTTGTCGGCATCTTGGAAACCCATTGATTCAGCCACGCTGTCTTGGTCCTGCAACGAGAGGCGGTTGGAAGATCTTGGGTTTTTGATATGGAGCATTGCACGGGTGTCTTGGAGAGTCCTTTGAGCAGAGTAAACGCCCATGAGCCCGGGCCCCAGCAGGTCGGTATCCTCAAGATACTCCAGCGACTTGATGATAGCGAAGTCCCTAAGTCCACCTTTTGCATCTTTTAGATCTGGTTCCAGCAGGTAGGCAAGTTCCCCGGACTCCTGATGGCGTTGTTTGGCGAAACCGATCACTGCTGCCAACATCGATTTGCGCTTATTCGCCCATGTTCGGCGAAGTGATTTGTCCAGCTCTTGGACGAGTTCAGAATCACCCACAATTAGTCGGGGCCGGCATAATCCGTTTAGGACTCGCGGATCGTTTTCCGCCATTCTGACTGCCTCTTTTATGGTGCGAACCGAGTTGTCGATTCTGAGGCCCGAATCCCAGAGCGGATACCAAATCGATTGGGCGAGGCTGTCCACCTGGACCTTTGGTTGATGGAGCAAGACTACGTCAAGATCACTGTTGGGTGTCATTTCGAAGTCGGCGTAACTGCCTACCGCGATCAGGGCAGTTCCGGCAGGAGTCGGATTAGGGAACAGTGACTTCAGCAGGCTGTCATTTAAATCCGTCAGTTCTTTGCCAATCTGACGAGGATCAACGAAGGCTTGTCCTAACAGCGCGCTCCTTGCTTGCTTGAAGTTGTCGATTATCAGCTTCAGATTGCCGTCCATGGTCCTTTGTCTTTCCGGAACATCTCAATACTAGAGGACATGGCAAAAACAAACGGGGCAGTTATCCGCGCAACTGCCCCGTTTGTCGCTTTGAATCGACTAGAGAGCGTCGGTACCTCTTTCGTTAGTCCTCACACGCACCAGTTCTTCGATCGGGACAACCCAAATCTTTCCGTCTCCGATCTTGCCGGTTTGCGCAGACGCAACAATTGCGTCAATAACCTGGTCCACCATGGCGTCATCAACCACTATCTCAATGCGGACCTTTGGGACGAAGGCCACCTGGTACTCGGCGCCTCGGTAAACTTCAGAGTGCCCCGCTTGGCGGCCATAACCCTGGGACTCAGTGACGGTCATTCCCTTTTGTTCGAGACGATCGAGGGCTTCTTTCACCTCATCAAGTTTAAATGGCTTGATGATTGCCACGATGAGCTTCATGATTCTCCTTTTCAATGTTTTCGGAACTAAATAACACTGAGTCAACTCGACTGTCTGCTTCTAGCGCAGACTGGCTGCCGCTCATAGATTCGGAAACATCCATGTTTCCCTGATTCCCTTTCCACCAGCCACATGGAGATCCATTGCCGGTCAATATCTTTTCAATTTGATTCCATTGCCCGGTACCTGCAATTATCGCTAATGAGCAGGTTCGTCGCGGAATCGCTGAGCATGGTTAAAGAGGAAGCGTTCGCGTTAGGCAGGGCAGTGCTCAAGCCGGCCGCTTCCGAAGGACGAATTGCCAAGTTTCTTGGCGCGTGCCCGGCAGCCACATATCTAGCTGCGGTATGTGGCGGTAATCCCGTTCCTTGTACAGCAATGCGGCATTTGGACTTTCGATCCGAGTGCCAACGGAGCTGAATCGCATCGCCGAGCCCTTCTCGTTGTCTAGCTTTATCGCGTATCTGACCACGTCATTGTGGATTCATGCGAAATTCTTCGCATCAGTACCCCTACAAGCTAGGCAGGGCAAGGTTTCAGAATTGAGTACAGACTGTTACCACATTGTTAAAACTCTTGATCGACACGCAGCTAGATGGCGTCGGTGCCTCTTTCGTTCGTTCTGACGCGTACCAGTTCATCAATCGGTACCGTCCAGATCTTTCCGTCGCCGATCTTGCCCGTCTGCGCTGCCTCGACAATGGTGTCGATGACCTGCTCCACTTGAGAGTCGTCCAAGGCTATTTCAATGCGAAGTTTTGGCACAAATGAGACCTGGTATTCCGATCCCCGATAAATTTCTGTGTGCCCTGACTGGCGGCCGTAGCCCTGTGCTTCGGACACTGTCATTCCTTTGATATCAAGACGATCTAGAGCCTCTTTGACGTCGTCCAGTTTGAATGGCTTGATGACAGCGACCACGAGCTTCATGACTCTCCTTCGAAATCAATTTTCATCCTGGTGGGGAACTTTCGAATCCGCCACATGGTGCAAACTAACCCCCATGTGATCACAACTTAGTGTCAATTCGGATCCGTGCGCGCATAAATGGGAGCGAGTTCGTATTGGTCGAACTGATCCGCGTAAAGCGTGACGCGGCACTGGCGAAAGCCGACATCACTTTGGTATCAGAAATCGTTGCATCATCTCTAATTCGTCGCGATGGAATATGCCTTTCACGTTTGCATGTCAAATGCGTTTGCCGTTTCTCAAAATGAGTTTGTCAATCTTTGCCCAAGGGGAACCCTAGGATAGGCGAAAGATTCTGACCCGTGTTGAACAGGTATTGTGTCTATAATTTCAGTCGCGTTTGCATATAAGAGTGAATTTGTGTCTACAATTTGCCTCTGTGGATCGTCGATATCGCGTAGTTGTAGCCAAGCCTGGACTTGATGGTCATGATCGTGGAGTGAAAGTTATAGCACGGTCATTGCGGGATGCTGGATTTGAAGTTATCTATACCGGCCTGCACCAGACTCCTGAGCAGATTGTTCAGGCTGTTGCTCAAGAGGATGCGGACGCATTGGGCCTGTCACTGCTGTCAGGTGCCCACATGACGTTGGTTCCCAGAATTTGCCAACTGCTCAAAGATCAGGGCTTGGGGGACGTCCTAATCGTAGTTGGGGGCATTATCCCTGATGGCGATATCCCGAGACTGAAAGAAATCGGCGTGGCCGAAGTATTTACGCCGGGTTCGCCACTGCCTACAATTTCGCAATGGTTGACTAACGCCTTGGATCAGAGGGAACGCTCCCTAGGCTGAATGCTATTCGGTGTCACAAAAGCGCTTGATTCGCATATCTGACCATCAAACTCAAGGAGAGAAAAGGTGGATCTTTTTGAATATCAGGGCAAGCAATTTTTTGCCCAGTACGGAATAGCAACGTCGCCGGGCGACGTGGCTACGACCGTTGAAGATGCGGTTGGTATAGCTGATAAAGTTGGCTATCCAGCTGTGATCAAGGCTCAGGTTCAGGTCGGGGGCCGCGGCAAGGCAGGTGGAATCAAGATTGTCAATAATCCTGAAGAAGCTAAAGTCCAAGCAGGCAACATTCTTGGAATGGATATCAAGGGTCATTTAGTCAAGAGAGTTTGGGTCGAGCACGCTTCCGACATCGAGAAAGAGTACTACGCGTCATTCACTCTCGATAGGAGCGCCAAGTTGCATATGGCAATGGTGAGCGCAAAGGGCGGGGTTGAGATTGAGGACGTTGCCGTAACCGATCCGGAAGCCATTGTGAAGTACCACGTGAACCCGCTGGATGGGATCACGCTTAGCGAGGCTCGAGATATTGCGGTTAGGGCTGGCATTGATGAGCCCGCCATCGAAGGTGTCAGTGAGATCCTGGTGAAGCTCTATGACGCTTTCGTCAAAGGAGATGCCGACCTTGTTGAGATTAATCCCCTGATTCTTACCCCCGAGCACAAGGTTCACGCTCTCGATGCCAAGGTAACCCTCGACGATGCCGCGGCATTCAGGCACCCCGAATGGGATGCTTACAGAGCAACCCAGGAATTCGACGGTCGTGAGAAGCTCGCCAAAGAGCTCGGCCTCAATTACATAGGTCTGGATGGAAACGTCGGCATAATTGCAAACGGCGCTGGACTGGCAATGTCTACTCTTGACGTTGTCAACCAGGTTGGCGGACAGGCGGCGAATTTTCTAGATTTGGGCGGCGGCGCGGACGCAAACACCATGACGAGTGCACTCGAAGTGATTAACACCGACCACAATGTCAATTCGGTGCTCATAAATATCTTCGGCGGGATCACCCGATGCGATCTAATTGCCAATGGAATAATCGAGGCGCTTTCCAGGGTCGAGATAAATGCTCCACTGGTGATTCGTCTTGATGGAACGAATGCAGCTGAGGCGCGGGAGATTATAGAACCCTATGTTTCTGACAAGCTAATTGTCAAGCCAACAATGATGGAAGCTGCTCAAACTGCTGTGGACCTGGCCAACGGAGGAGACGCCAAGTGAGTATTTTTGTTGATAGCGATACAAAAGTTATAGTTCAAGGACTTACTGGCGGCCAAGGACGATTCCATGGACTTAGGAATCGTGATTACGGCACAAAGGTTGTGGGCGGTGTTACTCCCGGGAAGGGTGGAACTGACGTCGAAGGAGTACCAATCTTTGATTCCGTGGAAGAGGCTGTAGCGGCTACCGGGGCCACCGCTTCCTTCGTGGTAGTTCCTCCAAGATTTGCGGCTGATGCAGTCCTCGAGGCAGCAAGGGCTGGAGTTTCTTTTGTGGTTTGCATAACCGAGTTCATTCCAGCCCAAGACGAGGCTAGGATGTACAACTCGCTGCGCAGGGACTATCCGGGGACGCGACTTCTTGGCCCAAACTGCCCTGGTGTGATTTCGCCGGGACAGTGCAATATCGGAATCACCTCTGGCGATATCGCACTTGCCGGTGGTCCCGTGGGAATCGTTTCCCGCTCTGGAACGCTAACTTACCAGGCGCTTTATGATCTGAGCCAGAAGGGAGTCGGACAGACCACATGCGTCGGTATCGGCGGTGACCCTGTACCAGGCACTAATTTCATCGACTGCTTGGCAGCCTTCGAGGCCGATCCTGACACAAAGGCGGTCATAATGATCGGTGAAATTGGGGGAAGCGAAGAAGAGCGTGCAGCTGAATTCATCAAGGAGCATATGACCAAGCCGGTCGTTGCTTACATTGCTGGCGTCACCGCTCCCGCAGGAAAGAAGATGGGTCACGCCGGGGCTATCATCTCTGGGTCCCAGGGTACTGCTCAGGCTAAGATGAAGGCTTTGGAAGAAGCTGGAGTCACGGTGGCAAAGAATCCCACCCAAGCTGCTGAGATCATGGTAGAGATAGTCTCAAAGCTGAAATAGTGGCTGCTTCGCTGGCTGGAGATCTTTGGTCGCCCCAGTGGAGCCGCACAAGGCTCTGCAATAATCTGACGTTTAAATTGCCCGGTTTTCAACAGACGCCGGCTGAAGATCCAAGTAGCCTTTAGCCGTGAGAATCGGGGTATTGGCATCAGGAAGCGGCACGATTCTTGAGGCAATTCTAGAAAATAAAGTTGATATAGCACTTGTCGTTACGGACAGGCCATGTAGAGCAATCGAAGTCGCCGAAGCAGCGGGTATCCCTAGTTTGGAGATTTCCCGTGCCAGCTATAGACAAGACTTCGATCGCGAGGGCTACAGTCGACGTTTAACTTCAGTGCTTGAAGATCATGGCATTGAGCTAGTGGTCATGGCTGGATATGGGACCATCCTGGGTGCCGCCATACACGACCGGTTCGGCGGCAGGATTTTGAATACTCATCCGTCCCTTCTCCCGTCTTTCCCTGGGTGGCACGCGGTTGAATCGGCACTTTCTTTTGGCGTAAAAGTCACTGGTTGCACTGTTCACTTGGCGACACTGGAAGTCGATGCCGGACCTATTCTTGCCCAGGAGGCAGTCAAGATTCTGCCCGGGGACGGCAGGGAGCTTTTACATGAGAAAATCAAAGAGACAGAGCGGATTTTATATCCGGCGACGATCAAGGCGTATTCCAATTATTTGGCCAGCGGGATGACGGAACCCTTTGATCTGGGCATGAAAGCAGTAAGAAATGACCAAGGCGTATTAGTGCTAAAAAAATATGAGGAGTTTTGATGAGAGCGCTTATCTCGGTCTACGATAAAGATGGCCTCATTGAGTTTGTAAGCGGACTCTTGGATCTCGGATTTGAGCTTGTGGCGAGCGGTGGGACCTCCGCGCTGCTCAAAGACAGTGGCATTGCGCATAGCACCGTAGAAGAAGTGACCGGAGCTGCTGAGATGCTCGATGGCAGAGTCAAGACATTGCACCCCAATATTCATGGCGCGATCTTGGCTGATTTAGACAAAGAGAGTCACCGCGAGGATCTTGAAAAGCGGTCAATTGTGCCTTTTGATCTAGTGGTATGCAATCTGTATCCCTTTTTCGAGAGTCCGGGAATTGAAACTATCGACGTGGGGGGACCCACTATGATTCGTGCCGCAGCGAAAAACCATTCCCATGTTGCGGTTATCGTGGACCCTTCAGACTACTCAAGCATTCTCCGCCAGCTAAATGAGGCTGGTACTATTTCGGCCGAAAGCAAGAAGGCTTTGGCTCTCAAGGCGTTCGAACTCACTGCCAGGTATGACACCGCGATCTCCAACTGGCTTGCGGCTAGCGGTACGGTCGAAACTCTGCCGGCAAGAATGACTCTCACCCTGGAGCGTGCGTCGATTTTGAGATATGGGGAGAATCCCCACCAGGTTGGAGCACTATATCGCCGGCCTGGTATTGAAAGTTGGTGGGACGGAGCTCAGCTGTTATCCGGGATGGAGTTGTCCTACTTGAATATTTTTGATACCGATGCAGCTTGGAGGTTTCTGCATGAGTTTGCAGGTGAGCCTGCTGCTGCCATTATCAAGCACGCTAATCCCTGCGGATTCGCGATCGGGGGATCGATCGAAGATGCTTATGGAAAAGCTTTCGAGAGCGATCCAATTTCCGCCTTTGGCGGAATTGTGGCGGTCAATAGGAACGTTGATATGGTGCTTGCAAAGAAGATCTTGGGCAATCCTAAGGCTGATGTGATTATTGCTCCAACGTTTGATGAAGATGCGCTCCAGTTGATGTCAGCGAAACGGAAAAACACAAGGCTTATTTCGGCACCTGCACCCGAACGCAATGAGATCGAGGTACGGACAATCGGTTCGGCATTTCTGATTCAGAATAAGGATACGTTCAATGTGGCGCCGGAGCATTTCAAAACAGTTTCGAAAGCCAGGCTCCCAGCCGACCAGCTCACCGATGTCGAGATAGCCTGGAAGCTTTGCGCCAGAACCAGTTCAAATGCGATTGTGATCGTAAAGGATAAGATGGCCATCGGAATCGGCGCGGGGCAGCAGAATAGGCTTGACTCGGCGCGAATAGCTGTGGAAAAGGCCGGCGACAGGATTACCGGATCCGTGGCTGCATCAGATGCATTTTTTCCATTTCGGGATGGTTTGGACGTCCTTACGAATGCTGGTGTAAGGGTAGTGATCTCACCTGGCGGTTCAATCCGTGATCAAGAGGTCATAGCTGCCGCCGACGAGGCAGGCGCGGTACTTATCTTCACCGGGGAAAGGCACTTTAGGCACTGACAATGGTAGCGAAGCTTCTAGACGGGCAGAAAGTTGCCGATGATATTAAGGCTCATTTGGCAGTCCGGGTTCAACATCTAATTTCTCGGGGAAAGGTACCTGGCCTCGGCACCATACTGGTGGGCGAAGATGCTTCGTCGGCGCGGTATGTGGCGATGAAGCACAAGGATTGCGAAGAGATCGGTATTGCCTCGTTTCACCGGCACCTTCCTAATGACGTGAGCCGCGATGAGCTGAACCGGGTAATAGATGAATTTAACACTAATCCAGACGTCGATGCGTATCTGATTCAGTTGCCGTTGCCGGGCCACCTCGATGAGGTTTCTTCGCTGATGAGAGTTGACCCCGACAAGGATGTCGACGGGCTTCATCCCGTCAACCTTGGAAAGCTGGTCATGGGGGCCGACGGCCCGCTGCCATGCACTCCTAATGGAATTTTGGAATTGCTGAATTTCTATGGCGTCGATACCGAGAAGTCCCAAGTGGTGATAGTGGGACGGGGCCTGACTATTGGGCGCCCTCTGTCCCTCCTTCTGACTCTCAAGAGGCCCAGATGCAATGCTACGGTTACTGTCGTGCATACCGGCACCAAGGACATCTCAGTTTTCACTAAGAAAGCTGACATTGTTATCGCCGCAGCTGGACAGGCTCACCTGATCAAAGGCTCGATGATTCGCCCCGGAGCCGCGGTGGTTGGCGCAGGTACCACCTTCCTCGACGGAAAGCTCCTCTCAGACCTAGATGATGATGTTTCTGCTGTGGCCGGTTGGGTTACGCCCCGGATAGGTGGAGTGGGTCCAATGACCAGAGCAATGCTACTTGAAAACGCGGTGCTTGCCGCGGAGAGACATAATGGCCAAGATCGCTGAGGTAGTCGCGAAGTCGGTCAAGCCAACATTTTCCATTGAACTTTGGCCGCCGCGGTCACCAGCTGCCGAGGCAAAGCTCGAGCAAGCGCTGCCGATTTTGGAAGCGCTACATCCGACATTCACCTCGATTACCTACGGAGCGGGCGGGTCGACTCGCGAAAAGACCCACGATCTTGTACTGAGAATAAAGAGGGAGACTCCAGTAGAGCCGATGGCTCACATTACAACGGCGGCGCATAGCAAGAAGGAGCTGGTTTCTATTCTTGAGCGCTATATCGCCGCGGGAGTAGAGAACATTTTGGCTCTTAGGGGCGACCCGCCGCTTAGCGGCGATTTGGAACTCCCTCCCGGCGAACTTGAATATGCAATCGACCTGGTCAAGCTAGCGCGTTCATTGGGCGACTTTTCGATCGCCGTAGCGGCGCACCCCCAGGGCCATCCGGATTCCCCAAATATTAAAGTGGACCGGTTGAGGCTCGCCAGGAAGTTGGAGCTTGCTGACATGGCTATAACTCAGTTCTTCTTTGTAGCCGACGACTATTTCAGCCTTGTAGACGATCTTGACAAACTTGGGATATCCAAGCCAGTTCTTCCTGGTGTTATGGCACCAACGTCTTTGAAAACCCTGGAGAGAATGGCGAAGTTGTCTGGCGCAAAGATTCCTGACAGGGTGAGACAGCTTCTTTACGGAGCCGGGAATGATGCCAATGCGATCAAGTCGATCGGCGTCGGAATTGCAGTTGAACTTTCACAGGAGCTTTTGAAACGCGGCGCACCTGGAATTCATGTTTACACAATGAACGAAGCTGCCACCACAGTTGAGATATTCAAGCGCCTGGGCCTAGGTTAGAGAAATGGCTGTAAATTGGTTGGGTCCACTTGTATATAACTTGTAATAAATATCATTTAGACAGTTGAGTGTCAAAGGGGTACTATCAAGGCTATGGCTGAAAAAATTACTATGTCGAGCTCGGGCTCGCTCAATGTTCCAGATGAACCAATAATCCCTTTTATTGAAGGTGACGGAACCGGTGTTGATATATGGCCGGCGGCGCAACTTGTTATGGATGCCGCGGCCAAGAAATATAATAAGAAAATTGCCTGGAAAGAGGTTCTTGCTGGCGAGAAGGCTTTCAACGAGACTGGCAGCTGGTTGCCTGACGAGACTGTCGAAGCTTTCAAGAGCCATCTGATCGGTATCAAAGGTCCGCTGACCACTCCGATTGGAGGCGGCATACGCTCGCTGAATGTTGCCCTTAGGCAGCTATTAGATCTTTACGTTTGCTTGCGTCCGGTGCGTTGGTTCCAAGGCGTTCCCTCGCCCGTGGTTCATCCTGAGAAAGTTGATATGGTTATTTTCAGGGAGAACACGGAGGACGTTTACTCGGGTCTTGAACTCGAGGCCAATTCAGAAGGCGCAAACAACCTTATTGAGTATCTTCGAAGCTCCTTCGGATGGAATATCAGAGACGCATCAGGCATTGGCGTAAAACCTGTATCTGAAGTGGGATCCAAGCGCCTGATCAGGGCTGCTATCGAGTACGCGCTTTACCACAACCGCAAGAGCGTAACTCTAGTCCACAAGGGAAACATTATGAAGTTTACTGAGGGCGCTTTTAGGAACTGGGGATACGAACTCGTTCGCGAGGAGTTTGCCGATGTAGCTGTCGGATGGGACGACTGCGGTGGAAATCCAGGAGGCAAGCTCCTGGTCAAGGATTCAATTGCCGACATTACCCTGCAGCAGGTGCTGACGCGCCCGGATGAATTTGATGTCATCGCAACCTTGAATCTGAACGGGGACTATCTGTCTGATGCGCTGGCTGCCCAGGTTGGTGGGATTGGGATCGCTCCTGGTGGGAATATCAATTATGTCACCGGGCACGGAATTTTTGAAGCGACCCATGGCACTGCTCCCAAGTATGCCGGCCAGGACAAGGTGAATCCGGGATCGGTAATTCTCTCCGGCGTCATGATGTTTGAACACCTTGGCTGGAAAGACGCTGCAAGTGATATTGTCAAGGCAATTGAAGCCACCATCGCGGACAAAGTTGTCACCTACGATTTTGCGCGGTTGATGCAGGGTGCTACTGAAGTAAAGTGTTCTGAGTTTGCCTCAGCGATAGTAGATCGCTTATAAGCAGCCAGTTGGTATCCGGTGACCGCGATGCTCGGCGGGCGATGGAAGGTTGATTTTCTGAGCCCATTGAGTCGCGGTGTTATCTGAATTGGAGTAGTAATGTCAAAAATCAAAAAAGATCCTATTCATGTGGCAGTAACTGGTGCAGCTGGTCAGATCAGTTATTCGTTACTTTTTCGCATTGCTTCAGGAGCCATGCTAGGCGAAGACCAACCGGTGGTTTTGAGGCTTATTGAGATCGAACCGGCAATGAAGGCGCTGGAAGGCGTCGCTATGGAGCTGGACGATTGCGCCTTCCCGCTTTTGTCCGATATTGTCTTGACCACCGATCTAAATGTGGGCTTTGATAATACCTCATGGGCACTCCTTGTCGGAGCGATGCCTCGCAAAGCAGGCATGGAGCGAGGCGACCTGCTTTCGGTCAATGGCGGAATTTTTGGTCCTCAGGGACGAGCCATTCAAGAGAACGCCAACTCTGACATAAGAGTACTTGTGGTTGGCAATCCGTGTAACACCAACTGTCTTATTGCGCGATCGAGCGCCCGGGACGTTCCAGCGGAACGCTTTTTTGCCATGACCAGACTCGATCAAAATCGGGCCAAGACGCAGCTGGCCAAAAAAGCCGGAGCATCTGTCGACGATGTCACCAATATGGCAATCTGGGGAAACCATTCAGCTACACAGTTCCCTGACTTTGCCAATGCCCGAATCTACGGAGTTCCCGTCCCAGAGGTGATCTCAGATCACGATTGGTTGCATGGTGGATTCATCAGCACTGTTCAAAAGCGTGGTGCCGCCGTTATCGATGCCAGGGGTGCCTCCTCCGCCGCATCTGCGGCAAATGCAGCCATTGATTCTGTAAAAAGTGTGGTAAATCCGACCCCTAAGGGCGATTGGGTATCATTAGCGGTCGTCTCCAACGGTGAATACGGAATTTCGGAGGGACTTCAATTTGGATTCCCTGTTGTCTCGACCGGAGATTCGTGGAGCGTGGTTGAAGGACTGCATCATGACGAGTTTGCTTCCGAGAAAATAAAGGCCACTATGGCTGAACTGGTTGCGGAGCGATCTGAGGTCGAATCGCTGCTGGGATAGCAAGCTTTCCCGGCAGCAGCAGCAGACAGACTGGCCTCAGATGCCTGGGGGGAGGGTCGTTCGAATCCCGAGCTTTACTTGGTCGGGCGGGAAACGGCCCTTTGGCATGTCTGTTCCTAATTGTGAATTGTCATGCGCTTGCAAATTCGTTTAAGCGAGGATCGTACTCAGTGATTTGGCGAGACGCGAAAGAACATCGACCGAATTGATGAAGTTCTCGGCATTGCCCTTGATCTTTATGCCGTCGTTTTCGATAGCTTCGGCAACGGATATTGTTCCCTGATTAATCGCGGCCGCCAGCTGGCGGTCGATAACTATGCCTACTTGGGAGCCTGGAACGGATCCCGGTTCAAGTCTTGCGCCGTTATTGTCAATTACGAGAGAAAAATAACTGCTGCCAGCGTCTGACTTGAGTTCCACGGCAATTTCAAGCCTGGTAGTTTCATCTGGCTGGTGTTGAAGCCGCGCCAGAGCTACATTACTTGCGTCAATCCACTTTTGTGTTCCAATATCTTCAGGCATCTTATGAGATCCTAAATGTGATCTCACCGCATTCGACCTTTTGTGAGCCAGCAACCCATCTGTCGTGAAGCAAAATTGTTCATCGGTTTCCCAGCCTGGCAATTAGAAGGCGTGAGCTGGATATAAAACTCATATCTCTTCCATCGCCGCACTTTTGTCTCCGATGAGCTTCGATCAATAAGGGCCAGGGCAGCGTAATATGAGTTGATGGACAAGAAAGCTAAAAGTCTGCGGGACCTGAAGGAAAGCGGTTACGTCACCAGACCGGTGAAACAGGAAATTCGAGATAACGCTCTTGCGCGCATAAAAGACGGAGTTCCCCTCATAGAGGGCATAAGCGGCTATGACGATACTGTGCTTCCATCTTTGGAAGTGGCGCTAATTTCGGGGCACGACATTATTCTTCTAGGTGAAAGGGGGCAGGCCAAGACTAGGATTATCCGAGGTCTCACGTCGCTGTTGGATGAGTGGACCCCGATTGTGGCGGGTGCGGAATTGAATGATGATCCGCTCCAGCCGACTTCGCGGTATGCCAAGGAAAAGATTGGCGAGATGGGGGACGAAACTCCTATCGAATGGATTCACAGGTCGCAGCGGTATTCGGAGAAACTTGCGACTCCAGACACTTCGATGTCCGACCTGATTGGCGAGGTTGATCCCATTAAGGTTGCCGAAGGACGCTACCTCTCTGATGAATACACCCTTCACTACGGGTTGGTGCCACGCACAAATCGTGGCATATTTGCCATAAATGAACTCCCCGATTTGGCCGAGAGAATTCAGGTAGGATTGCTCAATCTGCTCGAGGAGCGAGACGTCCAGATAAGGGGCTATAAAATTCGCCTTGAGCTAGACCTCATGTTCCTGGCAACCGCAAACCCCGAAGACTACACCAACAGAGGGCGGTTGATAACCCCGCTGAAGGATCGATTTGGAACTCAGCTGAGGACACATTATCCGAATAATTTGGAAATTGAAATGGCGATCATGAAGCAGGAAAGCTCTGCCCTCGCAGTTGGGGGTAAGGTGCACGTGCCGGAATTCATGTCGGAGTTAGTTGCCGATATTTCCCAGCAGGCCAGGAAGAATCCCTCGATAAATCAGCGCTCAGGCGTCTCAGTGCGGATGAGCGTGGCGAATTACGAGTCAATGATATCTTCTGCAACCAGAAGATCGCTGATCCTTGGCGAGGAAGAAGTCGTTCCACGGATTTCGGACCTTTGGGCGCTTGCGTCCTCGATGTCCGGCAAGATCGAGATTGACGCTTTTGAGCTGGATGCCGAAAAGGAGCTGATTCCAAGACTTTTGTCCAGCGCGGTGCTAAGGGCTTTTCGCCAACGATTCAGCGTAGACCAGCTCAGGGGCATCATAAGCTATTTCGATTCCCAGGAGATCGTAGAGCTTGGTCCATCTGTTACTTCCCCAGAGTACGTTTCATTCGTTGAAAAGGTGCCAGGGCTGTCCGAAGCTTTGAAAAAGCTAGATGACAGTTCGCCGGGAGCGGTTGCATCTTCGGTGGAGCTAATCCTTGAAGGGCTTCACCTGTCCAAGAAACTCAACAAGCGGGAGCAGTCTGGAAGAGTTGGTTATTTTAATAAGGGCTGAAATCGATGAGCTATGAACCATTTAACTTTATTTACGAACGATGGGATGGAACTCAGAGTCCTACCGACCTGAATGGCCAGGAGCTCTTTGATGAGATACGCGACTCTCTTTTGTACCATGGAGATGTTTCCGCTGCTCTCAAGAAGCTGCTAAGCGAAGGCTTCAAGGATCGTCAAGGCAACATGACGAGTGGCCTCAAAGACATGGTGGAACGGTTGGCTCGGCGCAGGCGGGAGATTCTGTCGCAGAATGATCCAACTGGAATATTGCAGGAGATCTCGGATGCGCTTGACGAGATTGTACGAACTGAGCAGGGCGCTGTCGATTCCAAGATTAAGGATCTGGGTGACAACAGCAGCTCTGCTTCTCAACAGGCCCGAGACCGGTTGAACACCAAAGGGCTTGAATTGTCCACGATGCCAAATAACCCGGTTTCGCGTATTCAGTCTTTGAAGGACTATGAGTTTGAATCGCCCGAGGCGGCACAGGCGTTCCAGGATCTGATGGAGCGGGTGTCTCAGCAGTTGCTTGATAGTTTTTTCCATTCGATGAGACGCGGTCTTGAGTCGCAGGACGAAGAAGCCGTAAGTCAAATGCGCGAAATGCTTGCGGACCTGAACCGCCTGCTTTCCAATTTTCGCGAAGGCAAAAATACCGATGCCGAATTCAACGAATTCATGCAAAAGTGGGGCAGTAACTTCCCACCTGGAATCAATTCGGTTGAGGATTTAGCCCGCTTCCTAGCGGCACAGATGCAGGCAACGTCGGCCATGTTGAACTCTCTCTCACCTGAGCAAAGGCGGGAGCTGATGGAACTGTCGCAGGTTCTTATGGATGATCTTGACTTGGGTTGGCAGCTTAGCCAGCTGGGCGAGAATCTGGCACCCTTTATGGGTGCTGGAACCCCCAGATATGGCTTTTACGGTGATCAACCGATGAGTCTCGGTTCAGCCCCAGGAATCTTTTCTGAATTGGGTGAGTTGTCGGATCTCGAGTCGTTCCTTCGTCAGGTGTCCTCGCCCGCCGATTTGGCTGATGTGGATTTGGAACAGCTTGAAAATGCGTTAGGCAAGGGAGCTAGGGAGGCGCTTGAGCGTTTGGCAAAGGTTGCTGCTTCGCTGGAAGAAGCCGGGCTGGTCGTTAGTAGTGATTCGAGAATGGTGCTCACACCAAAGGGAATGAGGCGCATCGGCGAATCTGCCCTGTCAGAACTCTTCTCAAGGGGAGGGGATGCGCGTTTGGGCGATCATGCGTTGGCTAGGAGCGGGATTGGAAATGATCTGGAATTTGAGAGCAAGGTTTACGAATTCGGCGATCCTTTCAATCTGAATATCAACAAGACCATTCGCAACGCTCTTCTTAGATCTGGATCTCAAATTCCCCTGAAGATCATGCCGGGTGATTTTGAGATCGAAAAGACGGAGAAGCGGTCGCTTGCCTCCACGGTCCTGCTGCTGGACCTCTCCTTATCTATGCCGTTAAGAGACAATTTTCTTACCGCGAAAAAGGTTGCGCTTGCCCTGCACTCCCTTATTAGCACGAAATATCCAAAAGACTCGCTTGCTATTGTGGGATTTTCAGAGGTGGCCAGGCGGATAGAGCCATATGCGCTGCCGGAGGTATCTTGGGATTATGTTTACGGGACCAATATGGAGCACGCCCTGTTGATGGCACGCGAGATTCTTCGGTTCGAGGAGGGGCATAAACAGATAATCATGATTACCGATGGAGAACCGACCGCCCACATTTTACCTGACGGGGAGATATTTTTCAGTTATCCGTCAAGCCCAGAAACCATCGCAGCTACCCTCAAGGAGGTTATGCGCTGCACCAGGGAGGACATAACGATCAACACCTTTGTTTTGGATGCCACATGGGAACTGAAGAAGTTCATGGAGAAGTTCGCATCCATCAACAAAGGCAGAGTTTTCTACACCGATCCGGAGAACCTGGGAAAGTTTGTGCTAGTAGATTTTCTCGCCCAGAGAAGCAAAATAGTCTGACACTCCGGTTTGATCCCGCCTGGAGTCTGAACGGAGCGGCGACGGCTGGCGCAGGCGCCAGTCGAGCATTCAGGCTACCCGTAATACCCTTATGTTTCCGGTCTGTTTCATAGAACTGCCTGGATTTACAATGATGTAACAATCTTGACATAGTCAGGAAACACTGCCCTTATAGCGTGATTTTCGAGCAGTCATCTATAAGGAGGTTGCAGTTCATGCTAAATCCGTATCCCGCGTGGCTAAGTCCTGGGGACAATGCCTGGCAGCTCTTGGCGGCGACTCTGGTCGGGCTCATGAGCATTCCAGGAATTGCGGTTCTGTATGGGGGTCTAGTCCATAAGAAATGGGTTGTGAACACTATGACGATGGCTTTCACGGCTTTCGCTTCAGTGCTCATCGTCTGGGTTCTGTGGGCGTTCAAAATGTCATTTGGCGCGCCAATACATCTCGGTCCAGGCTTTTTTAGCCAGCTCATTGGACATCCCGGTTCGGTACTTGGCCACCTTGGTGAACAGGCTCAGGCAAGCATTCCGTTACTCAACGGATCGATGCCGCAATTCCGCTTTCCGAGTTCCACGCTCGTTTACTTCCAATTCGTATTTGCCGGAATTACGCCTCTGCTTTTCCTGGGCAGCGTACTTGGCCGCATGAGCTTCAAAGCGTGGGCTATTTTCGTCCCACTTTGGACAACTTTCATCTATTCGGTCAACGCATTCCTTATTTGGGGTGGTGGCTATTTTGCCGGGAAAGGTGTGGTTGATTACTCCGGCGGGTATGTGATTCACCTTGCAGCTGGAGTCTCCGGATTTGTGGCTGCCGCAGTCATTGGCCCGAGACTCAAAAGGGATCGGGAAACAACTACGCCTACCAACCTGCTGCTTGTTGCGGTTGGTGCTGGAATACTTTGGCTTGGCTGGAATGGCTTCAATGGAGGGGACCCGTATTTTGCAGGCGCGGACGCTGCAAGCGCGGTTTTGAACACGAACCTTGCTACGGCCGCAGCCCTGCTGACCTGGTTGTTTATGGACATGTGGTCAAAGCACCACAAGCCGGCTTTTCTAGGTGCCGTGAACGGCATGATCGTAGGATTGGTTGGCATCACGCCTGCAGCAGGATACGTAAACGGTTGGGGAGCTCTCGCGATTGGGATTATAGGCTCGTTTGTGGTTTGGTTTGCCTTCAACAAGCTTTCTACCAAGTGGATATTCGCTAAAGTTGACGATGCCCTGGGAGTGGTCTATACCCACGGAATTGCGGGACTCATGGGCGGTTTGATGACTGGGATCTTTGCCGATCCGAAAATGATCGTATATCTGGGTTCAGGTAAAACTGCTGCGTCTTCAGTAAAGGGCCTGCTATATGGCCATCCCTGGCAGGTTGTTCTTCAGCTGGAAGCCGCGCTTTGGGTGATCGTCTTCAGCGGAGTGGGTACCTTTATCTTGCTAAAGATCGTCAAGATCTTTGTGCCTTTGAGATTTCCTGACGACGTACTTCAGATCGGCGATCTTGCTATTCATGGCGAGCAGGTCGAACCTACTGAGTCCGCGCACAGGGTTCTTCCCGCTGCCTCGGGAGTTGATTGATGATGGCATAGGTCAATCGCGACCGACCTGCAATCTCGCATTTCTCACTATAGCTAACAGCGAAAGGGATGGGTTCTGGATTATATCCGGGACCCATCCCTTTATCACTCAGCAGGAGGAGAGCCGATTGCTGAAAACGATGATTCGGAACTTGTTTTCTCAGATTGATGTTTTCGGTATCCATCGCATGGCCGCGAAGGTGTTGCCGTGGGAGTTTTCTGCAGAATCTTGCAAATCTGAGAATTTGAGTAAATAAACTTTGAACTTTTGAAAAACTCTCTGTAATGTAGCACTGGCGCGTATGGAGAAATAGGAAAATTAAATTACCTATTGCTCTTTTTCGAATCATATAGCATGATACATATAGCGTAATTACACATGTGAAAGTTGGGGAAGGAGGTCGGCAAATGGGGGAACTTGCCCGACTCAAGGAGTACACTCTCGGCGATTGGCAGGAATTCGCTCAGTGTAGAGGACGGGATCCAGAGATTTTCTATCCGCAGCGGGGGGTTCCGACTGCGTCGGCAAAAACCTTATGCCGTGAGTGTCCGGTGAAGTTAGAATGTCTTGAGCACGCGCTGGCAAATGAGGAGCGCTTCGGGATCTGGGGTGGTCTCAGTGAGAGAGAGCGCAAGAAACTGCATCGAGAGCGCAGGCGGAAGCTTCAGACAAATCCATTTTGCTAATTATTTCGGACCTTTCAACTTGGAGGGTCCGAAGTTTTATCAGCGGCTCTAATTTCGAGTGCTTTGGCACGGTCAAGATCTAGGATATCCCACAGCGCGGTTGGTGAGTTCTCGAGCACTTTGAGTGGCACTAATCCAACGAGTTCGCATCTTGAAATATGCGTAAGAGCGATGACTGCTTCGTAAAATTCATGTATCCCATGATTAAACGGGTCAATCAGGTTTGCAGACACCTGAACTTCATTCCCCACCTGCAAGCCTAATGTTCTAAAAAATGGCGAACGAACTTGCTTTGCTATGTCTTTGGCTTCAGCAAGGTCAGAGCCAGCTAAATAGATGTTGTATGCCACCAAGGGCTCGCGAGCTCCGACTGCGACGGATCCGAACTTTGGATGGGGTTTAGATGGACCAAAGTCCGGCGCCAGACCGACGAAGGCCTCTCGCCTGATCTGGGGAAGAGTCCGGTTCGGTCCGTAAAGGAATGTGGGTACAGAATACTCGGCTGCGATAATCTTAGCGAAATTATCGCGGGCCAAAAGTGCATCACCAATTTCCGATGTGCCGAATGGGACGAACGGTACTACGTCAACTACGCCTATTCGGGGATGCACCCCGACGTGATTCCTTAGATCGAGGAGTTGGAATGCCTTTCTGACCAGATTCAATGAATCCTCGTAGACATCTGTACCGTAGAGAGTAAATACTGATCGATTGTGAAACTTGTCCGAATGCGTATCGAGCAGGCTTGTTCCGGCCGCATGTACCAGTTCTGTGAGGCGCGAAGAGTCGGTTCCTTCGCTTATATTGATTACTGATTCCAACAAGGCTGCGAACCCACGCCCATTCCAGTGATTAAAGAGTTACAGAATCACTTTATTATGGTGCTTCGGCTTTGGCCAGTCTCCTTGCCCGGGCTATTCTTCTGCGCTCACGTTCGGAAGCACCGCCCCAGACGCCGTGATCGATGTGATTCGCAATCGCATATTCCAGGCATGTTGACTTCACTTTGCATGTCACGCATATTTTCTTGGCAACTTCTACGCCAACTCCATCGCTCGGAAAGAAAAGCTCAGGAGGAAGTTCCGTACATTTTCCCTTTGCCATCCAGCTGGTATCCATGGCCTATCCTCCACGACTCTCATATGACTATCACATATATCTGCAGCCTGCCACACCGATCTTTTCGCGAATATCGAGTTAGATTGATATCGGTAGAAATTCCTGATTCATTTCAGGTGTTTTCGTATGGCCCTATTTTTGCTAGGACCAAAACCGACATGTTGGCGTCGCGACCGCGTAAGAGACATTCAGTGCGACTAACGTAAACTGCTGATTAACGTACTTTACCTTTATGAGATTCAACTGAAACCCGCACCCAATTATTCCTAGTTCTCATGCAATTGTAAGACTGGCAGGTGTTGGATCCTCCCCGTGGCCAACGCCAGGTGCAATCCGCCCCATAACCAATTGCCGTAAATTCGTTAATTCAGTCGAAAGCCACGTTTTATGAGCTAAGTTTGCTGTGTCGATCTTGAGCTTAGCCGCTGAGGAAGGTCAGCCTTTTAGAGCAATGGGTGGGTCCGAACTTTCAGATGGCGCGGAGATGAAGGAATCATCCTCAATGGAAGCTGTCATTGATCTAGAATCCAAAACGTCAGCCTGGGGATCGGCAAGCTTTGTTAGCGATACCAGGGATTATCACATTTCTGGGAAAAAGTTCATCCCGGTTCTGGGACTCTATGTGGTCATAAGGGTGGCTTTGCTGTTGTGCAATATTGTTGCAGCGGCGATTACCCGGGCATCAAATTGGCTGGGGCCCTTCTCTGCTTGGGACGGGCACTGGTATATTCAGGTGGCTCGGTCGTGGTATGGCGCACCGGGAAGCACTTCCGGGCAGCTCACCTATGCTCCAGGTGGATTCGAGCCTGGGTGGCCCGCATTGATCAAGTTCGGGAGTATCTTTGGCCTGAGTTATGTAGGGTCCGCCTTTCTCATGTCCGTCATCGCGGGAGCAGCCACCGCGTATGCCATCTGGCTCCTTAGCGTGGAGCTGGTTCCAGAGCACTCGGCAATGGCAGCTTCGGCAGCGCTGGTGTTTCCCGGGTCCGCCTTCGCCTTTGGCATCGCCTATTCGGAGGTACTTAGCATTGGATGCGTGGCTGCGGCCTTGTTCCTTCTTTTGCGCCGGAAGTGGGTGTGGGCCGGTGTCGCTGGCATGGTTGCCACGGGGACTAGCTCGCTTGCCATAGTGCTTCCGCTGGTTTTTGCCGTTGAGGCGCTGCTTGCAATTAGAAACCGCAGGGAGTTTGGGTCAATCTGGTCTGTCGTGCTGTCTCCATTGGGATTTATTGGATTCGCCGCATATCTGGGCTACCATTCCGGCAGTCCTTTTTACTGGTGGAAGCTTCAGGGAACTGCTTGGGGAGCCCGAATTGAATTTGGCTTTATATTTCACTGGATCGTGTCCGCGGTGGGTTCTGGATGGGGCGTGTATTGGATAGCGATGGCCGGGCTAATTGTCTTGGCCTATCTAATTGTCAGTGTTATTCTTTCCAATTTTCCCGTAGGAGTGAAGGTCTACTGTGCGGCAGTGGGGGTAATGCTGCTAATCAATCCAGCATTAGGCCCTAAACCGAGATTCCTTTTTTGGCTTTTCCCTTCTCTCTTCTTGTTGCCGCGGAATCTAAGCCCGAAGGTATTGAGCCTGCTGCTGATGTTCATGGCATTCTTGCTGCCTGTGGTAGCGATAGCATACACGACGATTGGAAACGTAGTCGCCCAGCCGTAGCGCACGGCTAATTCGCGAACTACCTCAATTTACGAATCGTCACATATTCTTTTACGTAGACAAAAACTAAGGAGCATGGATTATGCCAGGCGATTCGCAATCCGAAAATATTCCGGCAGCCAGAATAAGAGTTGCCTATCTTGGACCCGTTGCGCCGCACTGGGAAGTGGTAGGAGTAAGCGGGGACCGTTCGGTGATCGAAGATTTTCGCCAGAGGGTCAATGCCAGACTCCTACTGTTGCCTCCTCACGATCCGCAGTTCAAGCGCAATAGAGAAAGAATCGTTCGCGATGCCGAGCGTGAAAATATCCTGCTCGATTGGGAGCTTGGCGTGGGAGCTGACACATCGGAATTCTAGCTTCAGCAGCAGGAATGGTCAGGTCTCAAGTTCCAAACGGGCAAGCCAAAGACCCGGAGCTTCAAGTTCGGATGGCGTTGGAAATGCGCCTTCCCGGCTCCAAAGCGGAACGACTCCTTCTTCGCCGGCTCTTTCTATAATCCCGCGAACAAAGGACTGTCCCTGTTCAATCCCAGCTCTTGTGATCTCGATGCCGAAGAACTGTTCTGACAGACGTTCTCCGTCCGACCTTTCGATTCTTTTTCGCATGAAGGCTTCGTCTATAGCAGCGCTGTTTCCGAGCAGCCGACCGCCGATATTCAATACCGCGTTGGAAGCCAGGCCTTCTATGACGGCAATGGTGGACCGTATATCATCGCTAATTCGGCTTTGAGCCTCACTTTGTCCTTCTGGTCCAAAGATGCCGGCCGGATCTGATATGGCTGCCTGAAGACTTTCGGGATCAGAGAGATCTAGCTGCGAAAGTCTGTTTTGGATCTGTTTCATGTCAGCCGAGGATGCCTCAATGTGCCTAATAATCAGCTCCTCGACACGTCCGGAAATCATCGGAGTCGAAAATAGAGCCGCCATCACCATTTCCCGCAGGGTGGCCCACAACCTCACTTGATCCAGCGGCAATTCCCACTCTTTCGCGAAGTCGTCTACATTGTACGAGACGATCATTGTCGAGCTGCCAGAAGGGCGCGGTACTGGAATCTCGTAAGATCCGAAGGCTACTTTTGCTAGGTGCCCAACCATGGAGCCGAGCTGCATTGCGATCATTGAGGGGCCTATTGCTTTGGACAGGTTTTGGATCATCTGGGCGAGATTGTCCTGGTGCTCTGCCTCCGCGGGGAGTTCTGAGGAAATTTCCTTTTGCTCTTGTTGCACTTCGGCCACTTTTTGCAGCATCGCAGAATATTTTTCCCAGTCGTTAACCGTTCGAGACGCCCATTCCACTCTGGTGACGACCTCTATATCGGTTATATCGTGGCTGGAGATTTCTGGAAGCGCGGAAAAGCTTTGAAGGTGTATTTGCAGGATCTTCGTCAGCTCTTCGTACTTGATCCGGTCAAGCGGTTCGACGTTGGGCTGATTTGGAATTACATTTGCCACGGAGACTGCCATTTGCCGTGCCATCTCTGCTCCCATTCCCTTCTGTGATCCGAGCATATTCAAGAGATCACCCAGAAGGAACTCGAATGGGTTTGATCCAGAAGAAAACGGATTAGTCATAGGTACATCGTAGTAGCAATACTCGATCCGAGGAGGTTAGTGCGCGGACTTCACTCCAAGTTGAACCTGCGTGCTCAGTCTCTGATTTCCTCTAACCAATGTTAAGGTAACCTGGCTCCCGCTGGGGAATTGGGCGAGCATTGATTGTAGTTGCTGAAGGCTGGTCACGGGCGTATCATCCAGGGCGACGATCTCATCCTGCAACTGTATGCCAGCTTTCTGGGCAGGCGAATTGGGAACTACGCTATATACGCTGACTCCCAGGTTGGTTGAAGGCTTACCGTTGGATGTCTGGGTTGGGAGTGAGGTGCCCACGATCCCGAGCCATCCTTGGGGAACACCATTGGATAATTCGATCTTTTGGGCTGATGCGAGCATGATCGACAATGGAGCGATTACCCATTTGTTGGAAATTGTTCCGAGCCCTAAACCTAGCGGATTGCCTTTGCTGTCAACGAAAAGGATGCCTTCGGGATTGAACTTCTTGGCAGGGTCTGCCAGGTATGTGTCGTTGGAAACTTGCCCGGTGGAGAGAATTTGCTGGAGCCCGGCCTGTTCAATTTGCGAGATTACGAGGTCGGGTTTGCCGGTCGCGGCATTTGGAACAATTCCTACGGTCATCTCTCCGGCCTTGGCCCCAGGTTGGCTTGTCCCGCTCACATAATCGGTAAGAGGCTTGGAAATCTTGAGCACTGCGGTATCGGTGGAAGAGTTTTCGGCGACGAGCGTCGCGGAGATAGGACTGGTGCCGGCTGTTGAGATTGTGAAGGTTTTCGACGGTCCGAGTACGCTTGCAGGTGCAAGTATGTATCCGTCAGGAGAAATTGCCAAGCCATAGACCGTGGTGCTTTGCTTGCCTGGCGTTACGATTGAAACAAGTGCCTTGGCAAGGGATCCTATATGATGTGAAGTTGCGGTGCTTAGCGTGAAAGTAGAAGCTGGCTTGTATACATTGTTGATTTTTGTCGTCGGCCAGGTTGTTTTCGCGATGGTCAATCCGATCAGCACGAGACCTATTGCCGCGAGCAACGCAGCAAGCCTGTGACTTCGCGATGCGTTGGGGCCATGGTACTCAGATGGATGCGCCCAAAGCCGGTCGTCCTTGGGTGGAAGGCGTTCAGGCAGATTTTCATCATCTGCCCAGTCGTCGCTCGTATCCATCTAATTAGGCTACCTAACTTATCTTTTGTGGGGTGGTCAGCAAAACCAATTAAGAGTTTCCAAGATTGCAAATGCATCTTAGGATGGTTTTGTGAATGCAGACAGTTTGAATGCTCAATCACAACTTGTACCTCCGGAAGGTGATTCCTGGATCGCTCTTTCTAAGGAGCCGTTACCGCTTAGCCTGGCGATGGAGTGGGCAGTGCATCCGCGATGCGGTGCGGTAGTGTCGTTCTCTGGGACGGTTAGGGATCACTCCGAGGGCAGGCCGGATGTTCAAATTCTCGAGTACGAGGCGTATGAAGAATTCGTCGTACCGAAATTCTTGGAAATAGTAGAGACTGCACGAAAACAGTGGTCTCAACTACACAAAGTGGTCGTTCTGCACCGTGTGGGAAAGATGACCGTGACGGAGTCCTCGGTTTTCATCGTGGTCTCAGCTGAGCATCGAGACGCAGCTTTTGAGGCTGCTAAATTCTGTATAGACGCGTTGAAAGCCTTGGCGCCAATCTGGAAGAAAGAGCAGTGGTCGGGCGGCAGTGACTGGGGATCTGATTCCCACGAGATTGTATCAATGGAGGAGTTGTAGAAGATGGCCAACCTACTTTATCTAGGAATCCCTGTAGCGATTCTGGCACTGATCGGACTGGCCATATCGCTTAAAGAGCGAAGACCGCGTCGTATTACCTCTGATATTGACGATTTCGCTAAATCGATGAACGCTCTATCTTCGTCGCGCTACTCGCGGCCAAAATCGCACACCAATAGAGGTACCGACGCTGGCTAATTTGCTCGCAATAGATCTAGGGAGCGCAAATACAGTTGTCTGCGACTTCCGTGGCGACGTTATTTTCGATGAGCCAAGTCTGGTCGCATATGACAAACGTTCCGGCAAAGTGATTGGGATCGGCAACGATGCCAAGGATGTCGTGGGAAGAGTCTCGGGCTATGTCGTGGTGGAGCGGCCGATAAAAAATGGAAGAGTTACCAGCGCCGAACTTTTGGACCATTTCATACAAGCACTTATGAAGGCGCTTTCCGTGAAGCGGCTCGCGCGCCGCAAGGTCGTTGTTTCTGTGCCTGCATCGGCCACTCTGGTCGAGTCGCGTTCACTCTTTTCGGCATTGAAAAGCGTCGGATTCAACGAGGTTGAGGGTTTCGACAGCATTCTGGCCTCTGCAATTGGGATCGGGATGGACATTTATGGGCCGGATGGAATTATGGTCGTCAACCTTGGAGCTGCCACCACCTTGAGTGGAATAGTCGCGTTTGGAGGAGTGGTTGCCGAATCCCATGCCTTTTGCGGTGGTAATGCGCTAGATCAGGCCATAATGGACTTTCTTAGGTATGGCAACAATGTGTCCATTGATGAATCGATTGCCGAGGAGATAAAACTTGCTCTGGCCAAGATAAGTGATGAGCCGCCCAAGTATTTGAGTTCCCTGATTGGAAGAGATTTGACCAGGGGAGTTCCGGTAAAGGTGGAGATTGACGAAGAAAGTGTTCGAGAGATAATTGCCGGTCCGATCAAATTGACTACAGATGTGATAATCGACAACCTCTCGCATTGCCCAGCTGAATTGGCTCAGGATCTCGTATCGGCTGGCATCATTCTCTGCGGAGGACACTCCCAGTTGCCGGGCATGTCCCGTGCGATCGAAAAATTGGTCGATTTGCCAGTGGGCGTTGTCGACGAGCCGCGATATGCAACCGCGCGAGGATTAGCGCAGCATGGGAGGGAAAGTTAGGGTTAGGTTTGGACTTCGGATCCTTCGGTTATTTCCAGAAGATCCTCTGCGATCTGTCGCGTTTGCCAGTCTCGATCCTTTGCGGCAGCTTGTAGCGCGCGCGTAACCTCTTCGCCTTCAAAGGCTGCTAATGCGACGGCGGCCCTCCTTCTGACATTGGGACGGTCGTTTAGGGCGGCAATGACTGTCTCCAGCCCGGCGCGGTCTCCTATAGCGCCAATAGACGCGACGGCCGCTTCGCGGACCAGCGCCTCCGGATGGTTTGATGCGATTTCGCATATCCTGGACAGATCGGATGTCTCTTCGCGCTCTCCGAGTGCCCATAGCGCCATCTCCACTACGAAGGGATCTGGATCCTCAAGAACTATCGAAAGTGAAAGTTTCGGATATGAGCATGCCAGTTCGCAGGCGCGCCTTCTAACTGCTGAGTCTGAGTCGCTCAGCGCATCCGATAGCATTTCATGGTTCAGCTTGTTAAGAGAGTGCAATGCGAAAAGACCGGATGCCCGGACTTTTGGGTCTGACGACACGATAGCTGCTAAGGCGGTGTCAGCGTTCCCGTCGTATGAAGCCAAGACCACGTCTAGGCGATTTAGTGTGTCAGGAGACGTAGTCTTCATGGTAGTCAATGGCCAAACCTATGAGGCGCTGGACTTTTCGGATTGGGTAGCTCGACCCGATGCCGATGAGCTGGCGAGTTTTGAAAACAAGCGATAGAAAAAGTTCAAATTAAATTTTCAGGAGCGAAGGTGAATTCAAAGAACAAGAAGAAAATCGTAATAGCATTCATTGTAGTAGTTATCTTGATTCTTTTATCGTTCGTGAATTTGCCAATCTGGGCGATTGCTCCCGGTAAAGCGCAAGAGGTTGCCGGTCTGATAAAGATTGAGGGAGCATCCAACACGCCCAAATCCGGGCATATCTTGATGACTGATGTCTCGCTTGGCCCTGTATCGTCGGTCCAATGGCTCTTTGATAAGATGAATTCCAATGTAGAGCTGGTTCCAAGCTCGGCAATATTAGGGAATACCCCACCGTCATCATTTATTCCTACGCAACTCGACGAAATGAAGCAGTCCAAACAGGCGGCCACGGTTGCTGCGCTGAGTTACTTGGGGTATGACCTAAACATTATCAACGGCGCGATCATTGCAGGAATTGCGAAGGTGTCAGTAGTTTCCTCAGTTTTTCATGTCGGTGATTTGATCACCAAGGTGAACTACACGACTGTTACTTCCGCAAGGCAGTTTGTCACTGTGATATCTAACTTCAAACCCAAAGATGCGATAAGGATCAGCTACATTCCTGCCGCACTTGTGGCAAACAGAGGATCTTCGGCCAGCGTGACCAAAACTGTATTGGTAACATTAGGCTCCCGCCCTGGCGATGCGTCTAAGCCGTATCTTGGCGTAAATATTACCGATGGCGTGAGCTATAACACTCCATTCAAGGTTGCAATATCAACTCCGGGCATCGGAGGCCCTTCGGCCGGTTTGGCGTTCACTCTCGGAATAATCGATCGGATGGAGGGCGGAGGACTGACCAAGGGCAACACTATCGCTGCCACCGGTACCATCTCTCCGAATGGTTCGGTGGGAGATGTTGGAGGGGTGCCCCAGAAGACGATAGCGGTAGAGCGTGCAGGTGCAAAGCTTTTTCTAGTACCGCCGCAGGAATACAAGGCCGCGCTATCCAAGGATACACCGGGGCTGAAAGTAGAGGCGGTGTCTACCCTGAAACAAGCGGTAGCAGATGTAGAGGCATTTGCGGCCTCTCGAAAGTAGGTTAAGTTCAAACGGATGTCAGGTGACTACTCTGGAGAGTCTTATCCGGCTTGAACGAGCTTCTTTGAAGCCCGGTCTGTCATTTCAGGCGAAAAATCTTTCTGACAGCGTTTTTATTGTCTCGAAAGTTTCGACATGTTGAACAATGGAGCAATTTCTTACATAGTCTTGTCTTTATGAGTTTTGAAGTCTCCGAGCCTGCTCAACCCAATCGCATCAATATTAGACAAATCCAGGATAAGTCCTTTTCAACGGCATGGAAGGGCTATCGCATTGATGATGTCAGGGCGTACTTGGCTCAGGTTGCATTTGAGGTCAGAGAGCTTTCGATGGAGCTCGATGCAGCCCGTGCCAGAATCCAGGAAATTGGAGAGAATGACGGGCAAAGTGGCGAGGCTTTATCTAAAGAAGTTCTAAGGGCCGAAGAGACGGCCGCCCAGATTCTCCATGATGCCAATGAAGCGGCCAAGGCGCTCCGAGATCAAGCGCGCCAGCATTTTGAAACCGTGCGCCAAAAGGCGGAGGAGGAGGCACGGGAAGTTCTAGACAATGCCCGTGCGCAGTCCAGGCGCGACAACAGCCCATCCGACGGATTCAGTTCAGCCCAGATCGACGATTCTTCCAGAAAGGAGCTTGAACAGGCACGAAGCAAGGCTGCGGAGATCATCGAAAGATCGAAAGCCGAAGGGCGGGCGATGATCGATCAGGCCAGAGATCTGAGAAACGAGATTCTTGCGGATCTAAGACAAAAACGAGCGGTGCTCGATAGTGAGATTGCTGACCTGGCGACAAGAAGGATCGAAGCTTATCAAAGTTTGACCAGGGCAGTTCAACTGATCAGTGAAGCAGGAACGATCGTCTTCTCTGGCGAACATGAAGAACAGCAAGAGCAAGAAGAATCCGGCGAGATCGAGCTATCGGCCGATGGGCCAGAAGCGGACCAGAGCACTCAATATCCGTTCAAAGAGCCAAGCGAGATAACAGCTGATTCCGAAAGTGAGAAGCCCAAGTCTGCTCTAAGCGAAGGAGACCGATATCAGGCTGCCGTCATCAGCTCCCAGGTGGAGATCGGCGATCACCTGGAGGAAGGGATTGTGCGGGTCTTCCACAAGGACACGGAGATTAGCGCATCAGGCAAGGAGCAAGCTCTGGATGAGGTTTCGTCGGCGGGAGAATCTGAAAGCTCAACTCTGAATCAGCACGCTGGCGTCATTTTAGAGAACTCTGGTGAAGAGGGGCTGCGCTTCGAAGCGGATGCCGGCGATTCCGCCAAGGTGTCCTGGGATCAGGTTTCAAGCCGCGCGACTTCCGAAGAGGTTGTGATCGGGGAGGACAATCGAAGTTCTGTTATGGAAATATCCGGGTTGGAATCGGATCAAGTGCCAGCGAGTGGGTCCCATGATGATGAAATGGCCAATGCAGCAGCCGCGATACGCGAGACCTCAGAAACTGCGGAGGTTGGTCAAAAACCATATGAGGATATCCGGCAGGATGAATTGGAAGTTCTAGCTCCTGCCCAAAGAGTTGAACCTGGCTCGTTGCTGAATTCGGTCGGAGATGAGGCGCAACGGTCGCGCAAGGCCGACGAGATACTGGCGAGGATCAGGTCTTTGCGGGTTGGGGAGCGGGCATCTGATTCGTCAATTCACGGTGATACAGAGAGTCTTGACCTGCCAGCAGAAACAGAGCCTATTTCGGCTCATTCGCACAAAGAGCCAAGGGTGCCCAAGATCTTTTCTCTGTCCGATACCGAAGCCGAAGATCGAAATAAGGGTGGTGAGTCCAATGCCGAGATCGAGGAAGGTGACTATGGAGGCGTCGGAGCTGAAGGAGTCTCTCCTGAAATAGATGCTGCCACCCGGGAGCTGCTTGATGTGCGCGAAGAACTTCTTGCTCCGGTAGCAGCGATGCTATTTAAAAGGATGAAGAGGCTCCTGTCGGATGAGCAAAATGATTTGCTGGACAAAGTGCGAAGAGGTTCGGGTTCGGAAGTGGAACTGGAGAAATTGTTGGTCGAAAAGGAGCAGATCGATGCGTTGGCTTTCGCATCGCTTGACTTTTTCGAGCAGGTCCGGTTAGGTGTGGCAGGGTTATTTGTAGAGACGAATGGGAGTTCTGTTAGGCGCGATATCTCAAAGCAGGCCGTCCAATACTCGGAAGAGTTCGCTAAAGAGGTAATACTGCCGCTGAGGCGCCGAATCGGGGAAGCGTTGTCGGTGGATGTAACCGCCGAGGATCAGTCAACTGCCGGTGCTCTAGGCGCCATCTACAGGGATGTCAGGTCAAATCGCCTTGAGCCGTTGATATCTCAGTATGCCAATACGGTGTTTTGCGCCACCGTCATGCTCGAATCAGGATATGAATCTTTTGTCTGGGCTACCGACCCACGGGAGGTACCTTGCGCCGATTGTTTGGATAATTCCCTGGCTGGAATCACTATGGGCGGCGAACAGTTCCCTACCGGGCATTACCATCCTGGAATTCATTCTGGTTGTAGCTGCCTTTTGGTGCCATTTATCGCCTAATCTCATGTCCATGAGGATTCCCGCTGATTTGCCGCCACAGAGAAGACGAGTGTCCAAACGACAGTTACTTTTCTTCGTCTCGGTAATAATTTTCATCATAATTGTGCTGTCTCTTAGGAGCATTGCAGTTTTCTATACCGATTTTCTGTGGTTTTCAAGTGTCCATTTCACAGAAGTTTGGAAGGGAGTGCTGCTTGACAAGATCGGTCTGGCGATCGTTTTCGATCTGGTTTTTTTTATTCTTGCGTTCGTCAATCTGACAGTTGCTTCCAAACTGAGTCCGCCATTGTCGGCGCTCGGGCCAGGGGAAGATGAATTAGTTATCCGTTTTCGCTCGACTACCAATAGGTTCCCAAGACTCACGCGCGTAGCTGTCTCGGCTGTCCTCGCGATTATTGTGGGTACATCAGCATCAGGCCAGTGGAAAAACTGGATCCTTTACTCGAATTCGGTACCTTTTGGCTGGACAGATCCTCAGTTCCACAAAGATGCCTCCTTCTACGTATTTAGACTGCCGTTTTTGTCTTACCTGGTGTCGTGGGGTTTCCTGGCGCTAATCGTTGTGTTCGTGATGATAGCTGTCGTAAATTATTTCAACGGCGGGATTCGGCTGCAAGGCCAAGGATCAAGAGTGAGCCCGGCCGTGAAAGCCCATCTTTCATTCATTCTGGCTCTAATTGCTCTAGTCAAAGCGGTTGGCTACTACCTGCAAAGATTCAAACTGGATAATGCTACAGATGCTTACGTGAATGGTGCCGGCTATACCGACATCCACGCTGTGATACCAGCTCTGACGCTTCTTCTCTTTATTTCGGTTGTTTCAGCGATCATCCTCCTGGTAAATATCCGGCGCCAAGGGTGGGTCCTTCCGGTGGTTGCGGTCGGCCTTTGGGGGCTTATTTCCATTCTCCTCGGCGGGATATACCCTGCGATCGTTCAGAAATTTGTAGTCCAGCCCTCTCAAGTCTCCAAGGAAACGCCATATATCGAGCGAAACATTTCGGCGACACGATTTGCAATGGGAATCAATAACATTGCCCAGGAGCCCTTTGATTACAGCAGTACGATAACCGGCTCGACATTGGTGACCGATGCGCCAACTTTGGCTGCTGCAAGATTATGGGACCCGTTAACACCGGTCCAGACTTTCAATAAACTTCAAGATATTCGTTCCTACTACCAGTTCAATGGCTTGGCGGTGGACCGTTACGTTATAAATGGGGTGCAGACTCCAGTTATTGTCGGTGTCAGACAAATCAATGCTACCGACCTGCCCGCACAGTCGTGGATCAATCTGCACCTTCAATACACGCATGGTTACGGCGCTGTTCTGGCTGCGGCGAATTCCGCATCCGCTAATGGAAATCCGGCATTTCTGATCAAGGACTTGCCTCCCGTATCTACTGGCGGTGCCCCGCAGATCTCCCAGCCGCAGGTCTACTACGGAACCAACAATCCCGGCTATGTAATTGCCAATACTAAGCAACCTGAAATTGACTACCAAACCAACTCGGGCTCGTCTGTTGAAACTCATTACAAAGGGAATGGGGGGGTTCAGCTTTCGTCATTCGTTCGTCGTGCCGCATTTGCGCTGAGATTTGGCGACATCAATCCATTGATTTCAGGGCTGATTACCTCCAATTCGCGTTTCATGTTCAATCGCGATATAGCTTTGAGAGTTGAAAAAGCTGCACCTTTCCTCAGCTACGATTCGCAGCCATATCCAGTTATTTACAATGGGCAAATTTATTGGGTTATCGACGCATATACCACCACGTCGCATTTCCCCTATGCTCAGGCAGCAGTTACGTCGAGCCTCAGCGCGTCTTCAGGGTTGAATACGCAGTTCAATTACTTTCGCAATTCGGTAAAGGTTGTGATCAACGCTTATTCGGGTGCGATGAAGTTCTATGTAGTTGATCAGTCTGATCCGATTATCAAAGTTTACGAAAAGGCTTTTCCAAATATATTTACACCGGTTTCCCAGGCACCGTCAGGGCTGGTTGCCCACTTCCGCTACCCAGTGGACGGATTCACCGTTCAGGCAACGATGTACGGGCGGTACCACATTACCGATCCGACCGGGTTCTACAATGCAGGCGATGCGTGGGCTTTAGCTCAAGATCCAGGTAGCTCGCCGAGCCAGACGCTTTCTCAGACTCAAACGACAAACGCTCAGGGTCTGGTACTTCCAGCCTCTCAGCCTGCACGAATGAGGCCCTCTTACCAGTTGTTGCGATTGCCAGGACAGGCTGGTGTGGGTTTCGTGCTCACAGAGCCGTTCGTTCCAGTCTCCACGAACAATCAGCTTCAAACACTTTCAGGTTTTCTATCTGCCGGCTCTGATCCCGGGTCATATGGAAAGTTGACAGCGTACATCTCTCCTCGGGCTCAGCAGGTTGACGGACCGCTACTAGTGAATGCCGCGATAGCTGCTTCGCCAAGCATTTCGCAGGCAATCTCGCTGCTCGATCAGCATGGATCACAGGTTGCCTTTGGCGAAATGCTCATGGTTCCGGTACATAAGGCTTTGCTCTACATCAGACCTCTCTATGTCCAGTCAGCCCAAAACCCTTTGCCTGAACTGAAACAGGTGATTGTGGTGTATGGTACACAGGCGGCAATGGAGCCAACGCTGTCGGCTGCTTTGAACGATATTTTCGGAGTGACTGTTTCAGGCACGTATGGTGTGAATCAGCAGGCTCCGTCACCCTCAGCCAAGGGCGGAGCCAATGGGACGACTGCCACAATCGCATCCTTGCTCAGCCAGGCGCAGACACTGTACAACCAGGCTCAGGCGGACCTGAAAGCTGGTAATCTTGGCCAGTACCAGTCCGCCGTCAATGAGATGGCGTCTCTGATTGCCAAGGCACAAGGTCTTGCAAATGGAGCACCTGCGACCGGCGGAGGGTCTACAACTGGCGGTGCTGGATCTACTACAACCACGACTGTGTCTGCAGGTGCTGGAGCAGCTTAATTAGTTAAAAATGGTCTGATATAAAAGTTAGATCAACTAAGGTATTTAGCTGTCATCGCGGGGTGGAGCAGTCTGGTAGCTCGTCGGGCTCATAACCCGAAGGTCATAGGTTCAAATCCTATCCCCGCCACCAGGATACATGCAGGTCAGAGCCGGTCTTTAGGGGCCGGCTCTTCTGTTTCTCAAATAGCCTTCCCTGCTTTCATCCCTACAACGGTGTATGACTGTTTTTAGGAAGGGAACCAAACGCAAGCGGCGTAAAGGAGTCAGGGAGCTACGGGCCTACGTGGGACGTGATTGAGGCAAAGGGATGTTACCCCAGATTGGCGGGTACACACGATGCAGCACCATATTAACTGACTAGCTCCTTTCATAGTCAACAAATCCTGGCGGATAGTCTTCAAAGCGTGTCAGATGATCTGAATAACTGGTGTTCCAAACTATGATCCAAAACCGTCGGTAACC
>DAHVRV010000011.1:0-67407 GCA_027322285.1 Actinomycetota bacterium | reverse complement strand
CTTTTGATGTTCCGTTGTTCACAAACGCCCACCTGTGAGCGCATCGAGATTCTCAGGTGAGACCACAGGTGAACGTGCGTCAACTTTACACCGCTGACGCGCTGTGTCAAGACCGCCTGTGACTCTCGCAGATACTCGCCCTCGCTCGTATTGAGCCGACCCAAGCGCTTAGTCGCAGACCCATTTTTCTAAGATCTTCGATCTCACGCGCAACGCGCCTTCCTATGCAAGGCATAAGCATTTGCTAGCACCGTGGTCCCGTGGGATACCATCTGCAGATTTCGCATGCGGTGGGTTTGGTGTGTCTTCTAAACAACTATTCTACTATTTCAGAGGGTACTATTTCTTCATTCAGCGTCCAATCAAGACACA
Source organism: Actinomycetota bacterium (assembly GCA_027322285.1). GTDB lineage: Bacteria > Actinomycetota > Acidimicrobiia > Acidimicrobiales > Acidimicrobiaceae > SCQM01. The sequence goes on along the minus strand of DAHVRV010000011.1, from coordinate 67,035 downwards.
GGTTTCAGTGTTTCGAGGTTTAGCAGCTCACGTCGAAATGGTAGCTTCGGTAAGCAGGAGGGGCTTTTGGAGTGCGCTCCGTTCCGGAATAATGAGCAAGATGTTCCGTATAAGAAATCCACAGATTTCCATCAGCATCTATCCCTCTTTGCGATGTTCGCTCCGCTCGTTTTCTATCTTGAGCGGCTATCTGCGATATCGGTCCAAGATCGACCAGAGGCTCCAAATCCAGCCCTGACGATGCAGAGAAGATAGCCTTCTCACCAGTCTCACTGCGAACCAACAGGGTGCTATTCCCTAAATCGCTGCCAACGTTGCCCACTGCAATGTCAGCAGTGAAACCAGCAAAGTCAGAACACTCGTCACAACCAGACAATGCAGCTCCGGCAAACTCCCTTACTGGTTTACGCAGCAGTTCGACGCCGTCCCCTTTTTGCGCAATGAGCTGACCTTCACGAATGTCTAGACGGGAAACGGACTGCGAATCAAGAGCTGAGCTTCCGACGGCCCTCTCGAGCCTGTCGGGATCGAAAGAACGGGTGCAGAAAAGTGCTATCGTCAACACAACGGCTCCTGCCGTAGTGGAACGATATCGCCACGGATACCTTTGCAATGCACGCAGGACGCTGATCTGGCATGGAGTTCCGACAAAGGCCAGTCGACGGACGCCATTCGGTAGGGACTGATTAAAGATCGATAGAGGGTGAGACTGGTGATAAACACTTCCTGCCGAACCTAGGACCTCTTCAACAGTTGTAGCGAGAAACGTGCTGCCATGAAACGCATCGCTCTTTCTACTAAGAATGGCGCCGTCAATTTCCCCAGACTCCAAAAGCCGACTTATCAGTCCTGTTACGACTCCACCATCCTGCGCACCCCCAGCCTTACGGGTTGCCTTAGCCGAATATGCAGCACGAATCTTGCCCAAATTTGCCGAGTCCCCCGCCCAACTGTTCGTGGAAGCCTCTTCCATTGCTTTGGAGTCGATCCTCGGGTTGGCTCCTTTGCCGTCACCGGCAACCAAATCAACATCAGAAATGTCAAAGACTTTATCCTGTTCGTCAGTGAAGAGTTTGGCCAGCCGCTCGACGCGCAGACCAGCGAGAGGGCAGTAATCCCAACATGCTGAACACCCGGTACACATTTTTACCAGCGTTGGTTTCCCATCCTCTGCTACTCCAATTGATCGCGACGGACACGCGGCTATGCATCCCCCGCATCCGACACATCTATTGGCATCTATTACCGCTGAAGCTGTCTTGTGAAACCAGATCTTCTCAGGAAGTTCCGGCATACCGCTTCCAGAGGCAATCTCGTCGCGAATGTTCGAAGCCGGATCGACAAAAACCAACGTCATCTAGTGCGCTCCCTGTTCATAGGTTCAAATAACAGTTCTTCCAACAAGGTCATGAGGTGACTCGATCTGAAATGGGATCGCTACCCCCGGACCAAGATCGATGCTCGCGGATTAGATCACAGAGCTCAGATTCACCGTTAGCTACCGAGGCCAGTAGGCGCGTAATGTCACTAAATGCGGCGTCAGCAGGCAACTCTCCCCTCCTCCAAGTTGCAAGGCGACCTGCACCGGCGTCGCCTCCAAGAGCCACGTCAAACGCATCGTAGACCGAAGCTTCATCCTTGCCCATGGTTGCCCTGAAACCGACATGCGCAAGAGCGATCTGAGCGCAGGAAGCCTTACATCCAGACATATGTATACGAAGACCCTGAAGCCGATCCCAACCCTGTGGTGGGATATTGGATCGCAAGTGATCAATCAGCTTGGCCCCATACGGCTTCATCGCCAGTATTGCAAACTTGCAAAATGGGGCACTCGTACAAGCGATCACGCCTCGCTCGAATGGGTCCGGATCCGGCCGAAAGCGTGCCAGCAGAGGCTCATCGAGGAGCATATCTACATCTTTGACACCAGTAATAATCATATTTTGACGCAACGTCAAACGTACTTGCCCGTCGCCATATTTCTGAGCTAGGCGAGCGGTTTCAACCATCTCTTCCCCGGTCATACGCCCAAGGGGGACACAAAGCCCCACGTAGTGGGTTCCATTGCGATCTGGATGGACACCAATGTGATCTTCAGCAGCCCAAGTTGACAAATCCTCCCCTGCTTCATCTGCCTCGAAGGCAAGTCGGCTGCGAATCTCGGCTTCAACTTTGTCGGGACCAAGTTCATGAACCAGTGCCCGAAAACGGTTGATTGAAGAGTTCTGAAAGTCACCGAAGGCGACAAAGACCTCAAGTGCAGCCTTTACGACAGATGTTACCTGATCAGGCTGGAGGAACAGGTTTGCAGGCGTTGCCAGCCGCGGATAGTCTGAAAGCCCTCCTCCAAGATGAACGTTGAATCCCAGACGGTGGTCTTTTCGAGCCGGGGTGAAAGCTATGCAGTTGACCCGTGCCACAACGCAGTCCGTGGGACAAGCAGTAATTCCCACCTTGAACTTGCGAGGCAAAAAGGCGCTCAGCTGTTCATTTTCCAAGGCAAAGGAATTCAACTGATCTAACACCGGCCCAACGTCAAAATGAGCTGAGGCATCGATACCATCTACCGGACAGGCTGTAATATTGCGCAATGAGTTGCCACAAGCCTCAATTGAACTGACACCCACCTCGGAAAACCTCCGCCAGATCTCGCCCAGTGCTTCAAAGTGGATCCAGTGAATCTGGAAGTTCTGCCGGGTAGTTATCTCAGCAAAACGGTCAGGCTCCGTTGAACCCGGGTCTTTGATGGAAAAGTTATTTACGACTCCTGCTATTACCTTGAGTTGTTCGGAAGTTAAGCGTCCTCCCGGAATCCGGGTTCTGAGCATGAAGGTATTTTCGAAATGATCATCGTAGATGCCAACCAAACGAAGCTTGCCGACGCCAAGCGGTCCACTATCTGCTGGATGCAGATCCTCCCAGAAGACTGGGCCCCTTTCGAAGATGGCGTTCATCACCTCTGTTGGAGTCTGATCTTGGCTAAAGAGCTGTTGTGAGGACATGCCTGAAAGCATACCATAAAGCTGACAAAGTCTATCAACTTTATAGGGTTTTAGATTCAGCAACCATCTTCGACAGCGCCAAAGTGCCAATGCTCACTGAGATCTTGTCCTGGAGCTCTTTCCAACTCATGGGTTCGGTCGCCTTTGAAATATCGACGCCATTCTGAGAAGAGGGTAAGCCTAGTCACCAGTGAGCATATGCATTTGAGAGGATCTAGATGTTTTCTCCCGGGGCAAGATCGCCACTCCTTTGACGCCGCATTTCTAGAGTGGCAGTACCGCAATTTCGGACCTTTTACAGGGGATTTCCTTGATGGACACCTGCAATCTCAGGGTATAACTTCACATGTAAAGGTCAATGCAACCATCGGTCCAAAAAACCGTCTGTATGCCATGTAAACGTTTTTGCAGAGCAAAGGAACCTGGCATGAGCAGAAAACCTAAACCTAGTCGGGAAACCAAACAGCGCTCGTTTACCCCCGCCCATGGTATCCGGTACCGCTGCTCTAGTAACTCTGGGCTCAGTTTGACTGTCTGTGGAAACAGCACCACGGCGTCGCTCACGGTCACCAGTAGTACCCCAACATCAACAAATACTGACCAAGTCAAGACTTTCCCGGTCTTGCTAATCGCCAAGATCGACACCACGTCCGGCGCGCCCAGCACGTTCACCGGTCAGCCGGGACGGCGGCACTGGCACCGGCCGCATTTATCCCCCCACAAGGATCTCAAGTCGTGCTCTCAATAAAGGGGCACGACGATATGGCCACACCGTATGATCGCCCGAGCCCATCAGTGATCTCACTGGCGTCTATCGGGATGTGAACTACGTTGAGACGCCGGACGTACTCATCACTATCCATCGGATCGTTATATACCGGGTCGTCATCCACGTTTGCCCTCCTTCCCTACCTCCAGACACCTACTGGGTCTTAAAGATGACATTCGGGAGAGCAGACAACTGTCTCAAATGAAGAGCGACACACGCATCATTGACTATCCAGCCCAGGTTTTGGCGCTTCTGCTTATTGCCCGTATGATTGTGAGGTTCGCAGATCCCAAGGAGTCATTTACATGGCTAAGAATTCTCACCTTCATAACTTGCCAGTTCGTCTGGCCGTCGGGGCATACTTGTTGGACTCTGGTTTGAGCAAGCTAGAGGCGGACGAAGCGGCCTTTGAACATATTCACAATATGGCCGTAAGCGCCTATCCGTTCTTGGAAAAAGTTGAACCGACCAAGTTTGCTAAGTATTTTGCACAGGGTGAAATCTTGTTGGCTGCCATAATTCTCTTGCCGTTGGTACCAGATGTCTTGGCGGGCTTTGTCCTGACAATCTTTGCAGCCAGCTTGATGGGGCTCTACTTACGCATTCCTGGCATGAGACACGTTGGCTCACTCCGTGCTACTCCTGAAGGAACTGGCTTGGCAAAAAATATCTGGATACTGGGAATTGGGCTCTCCTTGGCATTGACGCCATATCGGAGGTCAACCCGAATTTCCCAGGCCGCTGCTTGACCGACGAATTCCGACATATCTCGGTCTATGGGGTGAATCGGCTCACGATGTAAAGAGATGGCTTGAGCATTTCCAGTAAGCCTGCATGTCCTAAAACAAGGGAGAGTCCCCTTTTCTTAGTGATGGAGTCACTGAAACAGTAAAGCAGTATCCACCGATTAACGTGAGCGGCAAAACAGTCAAGTCCACAACGACCTTCTCTGTCAGAAAGGACGTGAAAGACTAAAAGGTGGAGAGTGTCCAACGCCATCTTGCGTCACGATTCAGTGAGTTTCACACAATCTGCAATTTCACAAAGGGAGAATACATCGTTAGTTCGGAACCATTTGTAAAGTGGCTTGACAACCCCCTTGGGCCTGGTCTTCAGTTGCTGCACTTACTCACTCATCCCGATAAATCGCTCAACTGGTCAGGATGCGAAATTGCGATCACCCCGTTGTTTTTCCCCTGGATGGAAGACGTAACCCAAACCTCTCGACCTGCGATAACGTGGCAAGCACGAAATGTAGGTCAAACTGAAAAGGCCGTCACCCACCAAGAGTGACGGCCTGTACCGTGTAGCGCAAAATGCGACTAGCTCAATCAGGTCCGTATGCGAATGCGCCTATCAGCACATTTGGAGCTCTCAAGCCATTCTTCATTCGTTGCCCTGCGAAGCGCCCGTTGTCGCTCGAAATCAAGACGTTCCACCACCTGCCTAAATTGTGGAGCAGTAGGAGCCCACTCTGGCTGGGTTCTCCCCCACTCCTCAGCTGCTGGAATGAACAATTCTGGATCGAGATCACGCATTAGGTAAATCCAGGTCTTCATATCTTCGGCAGTGGGTTTGAAATTCTGATACCACCCTCGTAAAAGAAGTACCGCACTATTCATAGCAAGCGACGAATCTCCAGGGAGGTCATTTAGGCGTTCAATTTGAGTTTGGACTTCCCATCGCTTATCCATTTACTTCTTACCTCCGACCGTTGTTGCCCCATCATCCCCAAGAGCTTCATGCACTGGAACCGTGCCATCGCCCAGTATTGCCGCCACTATCCCGCCTTCACCATAAATACGGATTCTGTCGGTCTTAGGAGCAATTGCCTCCACCCGGATCCGAGTTCCAGTCAAAACTGTCTCTGCTAGGGATTTCTTCAAACCGTGCCAGATGAGTGCGATATTTGCCCCAGTGAGTGGATCGATATCACTAAAGTCTGCTATTAGCTGCGGGATGGAACGGCTATCCCTGGTGACGGCATCAAATATCTTACTAGGCAGTTTCTTCATCGTCATTTCCAAAAGACCTGCCTCCGTGCCCACAGCCGAGTAGGTGTCATACCAAAACTTCTGCCCTCGATACGCTTCTTGGAAAAGGGGGCGCACCACGGTTACACCACCCTTGGTCACACCACTTAGCATGCCGTGTTCTAAGGACTCAAATAACCCATCCTCATTCACGCCATCATGTGTACGGTCGGGTTTGATCGCCAAACACCAAGTAGCACGGGTTATCCAGCCTGTCGATTCAAGAAGTCCGGGCAACTCATCGAACATCCGCGATCCGGTCGCAGGAGTATTGACCACGACAAAACCATCAGCAAGACCATTTACCGCCTCGTTGAATAGCTCTACCCCTTCTTCGCCAAGCATCCCCGCTAAGTCAATGTCTGCAATAGCAATGGTGCCGTCATACTTGCGATGCAAACTGGGCGAGTGCTCGTCACCTTCGATCCCTGAAACCGTCAACCCTGCTTCACGCAAAGCTTCAATCAAGACAATGGCCATAGTGGACTTCCCCACTCCACCCTTTGCGCCAGTCGAAAAAATAACAGTCTTACCCACGGATACCTCCTTATTAAGCCGCCACCATGACCTCACTAATGTGAGAAAGGCTTCTTTATATATGTATGCACGAGAAACAGATCCCTACGCTAAGCACGGGTTTTGCCTGATTCTCTAACAACTTCTGAGCTCGTGCATACGTATATATATGACGGACTTGGGCGAATTGATAAAGGCAACGGAAGCTATAAGCTCGGGCATTCATATGGCAAATGAAGAACTTGTCGCGGAGATCCAGCGCCTTGCTGATTCACCTGAAGAAGCGGATCAAAAACTTCTCACTGCTCTTCAAGCAAAGCTTTTCTCCCAGAATGCCGGAATGATTGTAAAAGTCGCCACACACTACAACCGACAGAAGTATTTGACTCCTGATGAAACCGCCGAAGTTTCTATGGCGGTCTTTACTGCATCAAGAAAATTCGATCTTTCCCGTGGCGTGCCGTTTTCCTCTTGCCTACCCTGGTATATCAAGTCAGCATTGCAAAGGGAGCACGCTTTCGTCACCAACCAATCGCAATCCATCTACGCTCGCAATGCCGCCAAAGTAAACAATGGACATATGTACTCAAACGTTGAACTCTCCCGAGCAGAATTAGCGCTAAATCAAGTCACAACCATAGACATCTCATCCATGGACTCACGATTGACAGACAACATCTCCACTGAAGACCTGTTCTTATCCCTTGCTGAGCATACCCTAGATGAGGATAAAAAAGACAGGATGTTGAGACGCTCCACTGAGGCTGTGGCTTTGTTGTCTCCCGAGCAGAAGCAAATCCTGGCAATCATGCTGACACCGCTGCGTACCACTGATGCCTATGGTCTACGTACAACCTCGGCAATCGCTAAGCAACTACATGTGTTAGAAAAATACGTCGAAGATCAAAAAGGACTGATGTTCAATACCATCTATGAGCACATCATGGAAACCGAGCCCGATCTGCGACCTTCTGACTGGGTACCAAACCAACAAGGGGTGCAAATACCAGGCGTGGAAGGTTTTCTATTAGGACTGTTCGGGACGCCGACAGTAGGGGAAATTGAGAACTATAGAAAAGTTGTGAAGAAAAGGTATGGCCGAAGATAGAGCTAACCGCGGAAGTGCCCACCTGAGCAGTCAAGGAATATTTCGTGACCACAAGAATCCCTTACAGGGGATCGGAGACTTATGGCCCCAGGAGTCGGCCCATGATATCGCTAGCTGCACGATCATTTTCCTCTAAAACATGGCTGTAAACCCTCAACGTAATCGCAGAATTGGCATGCCCAAGCCTGCCAGATACGGTGCGAATATCTACGCCAGCAGCTATAAGTTGAGTCGCCGTAAAATGTCTGAGGCTATGGAAGTGTATCCCATCAATCCCAAGTTTCTTTGTAATTCTCCGAAACGCAGTGCTAATGCTGTCGGGGTGTAATGGCTTGGAACCATCGACCTCACCAAAGAAAAGCCATGGATTTTCAACAGGAGCTAGTTCCAGCTTCTCGCAGTTGTCAATCAAAGCTTGCATTTGACCCTCGACTACAGCTACGGCTACTGAGTCAAGTGGGACTTTCCGTATCCGCTTGGTCTTGGTTGGGCCCAGAACTGTACCAGTCTCCGGTGTGTAAACCAGACCGCCACGGATCCATAGAGCAGAGTGCTCCAAGTCCACGTCGCCCCATCGCAAAGCCAAGAGCTCACCACGTCTGGCACCGGTCAGTGCAGCAAGCGCGACGAGAGCCTGAAACTGGACATTTGACTTGCCCATTTCCGTGAGGATTGCCCGCAATTGTTCTACCGAGGGTGATACCACCGGAGTAGAAGCAGGACCTGCAACTGTCGCAAGCAGTGCAACGTTCCTATCGATCCACCCCCATTTAACAGCCTGCCCTAATGCAAGGCGAAGCACACCGTGCGAGTGCCTGATTGTTGCAAGCGAGTAGTTCTGGTCTCGCAGTTTCGCGTAATAGTCATCTAAATGTTTGGGCGTCAGTTCATTAATCGGGATCGTACCCAACTCGGGAGCAATCCTTTGCCATGCGCACCATTCGTAATCACGGGTGGTTTTAGGAGAAAGGCCCTTACCTCGACAAAATGTAAGCCACTCCGATAGGAGATATTCAAGCGTGCTATTGCTCGAAGGCTTGGCCAATGCGTTCGCCTCGGTAACCATCTGGTTCAGAGCTTTGTCGGCCTGTCTCTTGGTCCCTCGAAAGACCTTAGACCGATATCTCTCTTTCCCAGTGACAGGATCCCTACCGAAATAGACCCGCAAGCGCCATGCATCTGCTTGACCTTGATGTGGAGTGATGCTTCCTCGCATGCCCATATGCTACCAGCACTGCTGGGTCTAATCATGTCACAATCATGTCACGCTCTAAAATATTACATGTCATAATGTGCTCTGACCTGGTGGGCGCTACAGGACTCGAACCTGTGACCTGCTGGTTGTAAGCCAGCTGCTCTAGCCAACTGAGCTAAGCGCCCCTAGGCAGATAAAGACTAGCAAGCCATCACAAAGGATCTGCCGAAAATTTGCATCACTGCCACGCTTTTGCGCGCAGCTCGAGTGCTAACTCACGAGTCCCTGCTACCGCGATTCTTTTTCGTTCTACCAGGTCGGAAATGGCGTAGTCGCTTCCATCCTGACATATCACCGCTGCTCCCGATTCCAAACAAACCAGCAAACCGCCTAGCACATCCCAGCTTGCTAATGATGCCTTGGATAGATCTATATAGCCATCAAGCAATCCTTCTGAAACCATGCACAGTTCCAGCGCTGCCGAGCCAAATGCTCTGTACTGCCTCCAGCCAAGGTGTTTAGGAGGGTAGCCGTTGATCCCCAGGACAGCTTTGGAAATCTCTCTGACCGCGGACGGCGAAATTGACTTACCGTTTTTTGTGCTTCCCTTTCCCGCTTGCGCAACGTAAGTATCGCCCGAAACCAGGTTCCTAACCATGCCTATCGCCGGATTGCCATCTATCACGGCACAAAGTGATACCGAGTAAAAAGGTATTCCCTTCGAAGCGTTGGTCGATCCATCAACTGGATCCAATACAACCACTACTCGCTCCTGATCTTCGGTGGCATAGCTCGCAGGATAGGTATAACCGGACTCTTCAGAAAAAACTGTCAGCCCATGGCCCGTGATTATCGCAATTGCAACCTCATCGGCATCTAGGTCGCCTTGGTGCTGGCCCATATGGCCCCCGCTCTTCTCCCACGACAACCCGCCCGATACTCTCTCGGCTATAGCGTCGGCTGTCTCGGAAAATACCCGGATAATATGCGATGAGTCATACGGCATGTTTAAAAACTACCGTCCAGAAATGGTAATCGTAAGCAGATCCATCACCAGATGCTCGATCTGGTTCAGGCAGCGCTGACCTTCGTTTCGCGAGTAATGATCGTAAAAGGAGAACTTTGCCTCACGGTAATAAGGATGGCTCGGCAGCGTCAGTCTCATCAACCCCGCAATAATCCGAGCCAACTTTTTATAGACGACGGAAGAGCCTACAGAAATGTCGAATCCGTAAAGTTCCAATGCATACGGTGGCATGATCGAAAGAGAGGCATTCCATGCGACATTCCATAACTGGCGCAGATTGGGATGAAGATTGATATCCCTGAGTGTTTCGGCCGCAAGTCGTGCCTCGCGCGTAACAACCAGTCCTTTTTGCGAGCACAGCCACTCAGCAAGACCTGAAGCCGTCCTTGGCACTTCCGCCAGGTCTGCTCCAATCAGTCGTGCCACCTCGTACATCTCGGCAACATATTGATCCTGCTCACGCAGGGAAAGTCTATGTGAAAAGGTCATATAGGCAGCCAATAATGAATCCACTAAACAATTGTGAACGTAGGCCAACAAATATGGATCATTCGCGCTGAATGGTTGATTCGTGTACGGGTCAATGCCGACGATCGGTTCATGAATCTTGCGCACCCTTGCGATCGCAGCCTCTGCTTCGGGCCGCGACTTGTAAGTGAGAGCCATTATGAATTCACTGGTCGTCCTGAACCTTTGCCAAGTATTCTCGCCGAATTGGGAAAACTGGGCCACGCCAGCCATTGCCCTGGGTTCCAGAGCCTGAATCAGTAAAGCTCGTATTGCTCCAATCCATGCTGACGGGTGCGAATGGATCTTCCAAGCCAGCGACTCTGGACCGAATATTCCAAACTCTGAGAACTGATCTGACATATCCAACAGCATATTTCCAGTTAGGCGCCTTTTGGATTTCACGCTGGTAGTTTCGAATATCAGATTTATGGCTTTCAATCTGTAAAATGTCGCTGCGTAGCGCTAAACTCTAGTTCCATATGGCGGCAGTAGATATTTCAGGATTTGTGACTGAGATCAAAGATCATGCGATGGAGCACGGATTTCATGTGCACGATGAGCGCCACTTTATTGAAACCTACTCCATGCGGCAGGCATGGGAAATCGATCTGCATCCCGAAGACGCCTGCGGAGAGCCTCTGGATTTCCACCTAAATTTAGATGTAGAACCACGCATTCTCTTAGCGTTTGAGGACGAGGCCGCACTTTTGGGAGATGACGACGTCCCGGAAGACACCTATCATATGCTTCTATCAATGACGTGGGACCTGCCTCCGGTGGATAAGGATACCGACTTGCTTCGTCTGGCAATTGAACTTTCCGCAATCGGCGGCATGGGCCTTCCCTTAGAAGTTGGCACTCTGGAGAGCACCGCTTCCCCAACCGACTCGCCGGTGCGCAAAGTGACTGTTGTTGGGCGGTCAAGTTTATCTCTGGCGAAGATTTATGCAGGAGAAGACACGATATGCCCCATATTAGAGAAATGTCTGCAGATCTCCAGATTCCTGTTGGCGAAGACCGTTAAGTGGACAGGCGAGTAGCAACGTCTCGGCCGGTCGTCAAAACAATGGTTATCCCGGTGACAGTGCTGCTCAGCGGGATACTATTGACAGCCTGCGGCAATTCGGCGACCCACAATGCACAACAGGCCTGCCGCTATGTCCAAGAATCGATCTCGGATTACAATTTAAGCAAGAGCCAGGCTAATCCAGCCCTTACGGCAGGTTTCCAGAACAAAGCGTTGGTTCTGCTCGGCAAGGCTCTGCCATTGGCGGCGGTTGCATCTGGGACAAATGGTGCGTATCAGGCCCTGCAGACAACGTTGTCCCAAACATCACTGGTACCCGAGCACCTGTTGATCAATGCCCTTACAAGGCAATGCGCCCAGATACTTCCCAACTCAAACCTGCAGGCGCCTGGTGGTTACGTTCCTCCCGCCAACGTGAATGCCCTTCGGTAGATACTTTTGAAAAACTACTCGCACAAACCGGTCAAGCTCTTCAGCACAGATCTCGACGGGACGCTGCTCAACAATTTCGGACAAATATCAGCCTTCAACCTGAAAGCGCTGCGCGAAGCGAGACGAAACAAGATCATTAGCATCGTTTCCACTGCTCGCTCGATCAAATCAGCCAGGCAATTCGCCAGATCAGCAGGTCTCGGCCCGCTTGCAGTCTGTCAAAACGGAGCAGCGATATACGACCTCGACAATGACCGGCTGATAGCTCACAGCCCGATAGAACGGGATCTCGCTGGCTCGATCATCACCAAGCTTAGAGATCAGGCGCCTGGCATTATCTTTGCTGTCGAGAAGCTGGATAGATTTATTCCTGAAAATAACTTCTTTGCCAATCCACATTCTGAACTTTGCGAAGACCCGGTAAAGGACGTGCTTGCAGTTGTAGATAGGCCAATTACGAAGCTTATATGCAAGCATCCGAACCTGCCACATGAGAAACTCAACGAAGTAGCCATCGCTACCTGCGGACACTTAGTCACGACAACCAGCGCAAGCAAAGATTGGATTGACTTTCAAGCGCTAGGGACTTCAAAAGCGAGTGGTTTGGAACATGCAAGCACAATTCTCGGTATCGACCAAAGCGAAAGCGCAGCCATTGGCGACCAGTCAAACGACGTCCCAATGCTGATATGGGCCAACTACTCTGCCGCCACAGCAAATGCTAATGATGAAGCAAAGAGAGCGGCCAATTGGATGGCTCCGGCCAATACCGACAATGGCGTCGCAGCTTTCATCCATCACCTAATCGACAAGTTTAATACTTAACCGGCCTGCCGATCTCTATTCGATAGAAGCCGGCATTGACAGCCACCCCATGTGATGTCCATAAATCATGCCAGTATCAATTGGTGACCCGCTGAGCCTGTAGTGAGGGAATCTCTTGACCATTTCTTTAACCACGATCGACATTTCCAATCTCGCCAAGTGCATTCCAAAACAGGTATGGATGCCATGGCCGAAACTCAAATGCTGGTTCGCCATTCGGTTCATGTCAAAACGTTCCGGATCTGCAAATTCAGCGCTGTCGTGGTTGGCTGAAGCGTACACGAGCGCAACTGGGACATTTGAAGGTATCTTGACTCCGTCAACCACTACTGGTTCGGTCGTGATCCTGCCCTCGAGATGAATCGGCGGATCACATCTCAACGTCTCTTCAATGATCCTAGGCAGCAACTTACTGTCGGCCATATACGCACGCCTGACATCGTCGCTAGACACTCTGCGCAACACAGAGCATATGCCATTGATTGCAGTGTGATGACCTGCGAGAGCCAGTGCGGCAAGCATACTCACAAGATCGTCCTCGCTGAACTTGGCGCCTTCAAACTCGTCTAAACAAAGATGGCTCAAGAAATCTTCCTTTGGATATTCCTGGCGCTCCCGAATCTCCCCTCGCAGGAAATCATGAAACTTCTTCCACGCGGCTGGCTTGGTTTCCAGATCCGCATTGACCACCGCCAACACCAGCTCCCGGTTTTGCACTTTGGCTTTGTCGTCGAAGCCAACGATCTTAGATAGAACTTCTTGGGGAACCGACTCCGCCAAGTCTTCTACTATGTCGAAGTCGCCCTTCTCAGATATTTGGTCCATCAGGTCCTTGACGCTTGACTGGATCCCCGCGGTGAGCTCTTCCATTTTGCGCGGCAGAAACGGCTCCTGCATGGCTTTTCGAAACCGTGTGTGTTCCGGGGGATCGTATTCGATGGGAGCCTTCGCCGGCGCAGATGAGCCGTTTCGGCGCTCTCCGATAGACGTGCCGCCGGCAGAGGAAAATGTCCGGTGATCACGGGCTGCGGCTTTGACATCATGGTATCTGACTATCGACCAAAAACCACCGTGGGCATCGCTGAAATGCGCAGCTGCTTTTCCCCGCATTACCTCGTAGATGCCCCAAATATTGCCGTAGGAAATTCGCCTCTCCCAGGGGTCAAAGTGATTCAATCCCCACTCCGGGCTCAGATCGGTCCCAGTCGTCATTACGCGCCCTCCACACAGAACTTTCTAAACTCTTTGATTCGACAAATTTATCTCCGAAATTCTGATAATTCCATGCATTGCATCATTCAACTGAGCCCGCAATCGCAGCGTGATAGCGATAACGGTTCGACCCCCTAAACTTTCACAAACTCTCCGCCCTGGTCCAATGCAAAGACCTCCATGGCTGACGCAGTGAACCTGTAATAGCCAATTTGACCGAATTCCTTGGCAAGCTGATCTACATCTTGCTTGGATACCCCATAGACCGCATAGCCGAATTCTTTGTGGCTGCCCGATAGGGAACGGCCTACACTGACGAACATGCTGGCCGATGCCAGCTTAGAGATGCCCACAAATAAACGCTTATCACGCTCTTTATTCTCCTCATCCGAAATTGCCTCGCTCCCAGGATTGTAGGCAGTGATCATATAAAGGTCCTGCCCTTCCACCTCTTTGGGTACGGCTTCTGGAAAGTAACGCGCTCCATCCCAAAGAGTTATCCAGCGGCAAATATGTTGAATTTCAAGCACCGAACTCTTCCACGTTTCCAAAAGATCAGCATCGAATTGCATTTTCCCAGCTCTCCAAGCACTCAAGTATCTTGCCAGCGCAACGATGAACGCTGCGCGCCACCCGGTTCACCAGTTCGACGTCTCCATCGGACCACCGAGCCACATACGGAAAAGAATAGGAAGAACTGTCGATCCCCAGTGCGCGGCACACGACATAGGCGCAGCTTTCAGCTTCAAGTTCAGCCTGCGCCCTCGAGATGATACCTTCGTTATGGAGGATCACGTGGGCAGTCTCGTGCACCAATGTTTTTAGGCGTTGAGACGAAGAGACGTCAGACCGCACCTTGACCAACTTGTTTTCGAAATCTGTAAACCCGTTGACGGCGTCAAGCGGTTCGAAGGCCACCTCAAATCCTTGGATAGCCAGGAACTCAGTCAGTTCCTCTATCAAATCTAATATTGCAAAAGATTCAACATCCAACAGCAAAGGCTCGGGCGGCTGCGGCAGTTCATCTCCCGTAGTCTGAGAAACGTCGAAGACGCTCACTAACCGATACCCGACCACAACCTCGTTTAGCTCACCATTTGAGTCGAGATCTAGACCAACGCCCACTTTCTTTATGTTGGGAGCGAAAATAAATAATGCCTTCTCCCCTTTCTTCACCTGGCGTCCAAGCCTTTGCCATGAACGGTAACCCGCAACAATGGAGGGCGAAAACCCCCTGTTACAGGCCTGAGAGAACAGCAGCAACAAATTCGTTGTGCTGTAGCTTTTGAACCGCGCAGACAGGTCGAGCAGGTCCCGCCAATTCCCTTTATCAATAAGATTCCGCACGGCGCCTTCAAGGTCAAGCCCGTACCTTTCAAGCAGATCGACCTTCGAACTCATTGGTCCCCAACTGGATAGAACGGAAAATCCGATCTGATTTTTTGGGGTGGGGCTTCACAAACTATCAGCTTCGAGTGACACATGAAAGAGCCAATCCCAAAAAGGCCAGATTGGCACTCGCGCCGATGCTCTCTTGGCTCGCCTTTCACCTTCCGCCAAGGCGCGCGGCTAAACCAGATCACGTCATTTACCGTTTTATACTGGCATGCGAATCATAAAAGCGGCCGATTCCCATACCTGGGACGATGCCGCATCTCGCTTGCACAATGCGCTCGAATGACCCGATGTCAAAGTGCGAGACGAGATCGGCGCCCGTGTCAGCAACATATTGGCGTGGGACTATGTATCAAAGGCTGCTTGGGTTTCATTGACCCTCCTGGAATGGTTTCGCTATATGGTGAGCTCCCAAGAATTCCAGTTCTGAATGCCTGTAGTCCCCTTGTCACTTTTTGGTTAGCGAGGAGCGGGCCATTTATGGCTAGATGGCTGAGCATTGCATTTGGATTAATCATTCCCTGGGAAGTTTGCCGACTGATATCGGCGCGCCAAAGTCTCATAGACGTCCATCGACTCGACCGGTGCCTTTGGAGCGCTATATCCACGCGACATTTGAGCGGCATTCGGCATTGGGTACACCCTGTCCACAGGCCTGCGCATCATATTAAACATGTTCGAAGACGCCAAAGTTCCCACCGCGTTGGTAGCCAACCACCAACGTCTTGGGGCGCGTCAGGACCTTGCCAGAAAAGCCGGTGCCGCCGGACATGGTATGGGATGCAAAGACTCTGAACAGCAGCGCTAAGTCAGTGCGCTGACTAGGTGCAAAGTAATCCCAAAGATTTCGCAAGCTCTACACTAGATAACGTTACCTCCAAGATCCCAGCAGCATTATGGCAGACAGATACTTCTGCCACCCGAGACCAGATCGCTTGGTCCCCACGGGAAGAAATCATAGAAACACCCCTTTTCATGAAATTGCGCTAAGGCGTACCTACCGACATAGCGCCTCGCGAAAAGAGTTCACCGTCGAGTGACGGAAAATCGCCACACGCGTCAATCCTTCAGCTAATATACCTTGCTGGAGAAGTTTGGAACTGGCAAACACTTGAGTTGTCGCCTGAGCCAGGCGGCGGGCGTCTGTTTTCCTGGGCCCGCTGGTGCTCCGATTTATAATGTTGCAGGCTCTCAACACCGCATGCGGGAGGTTTAGTAAGCACTATGGCTACGAAAAACACTGACGCGCAAACAAAACTGAAGGCTGACAAAGCTGCCTCCGGCACAAAGAAAGCAGCATCCCAACAATTCAGCGCCGAGGAACGAGCCGCGATGCGTGAGCGCGCCCGGGAACTGAAGGCGGATGCAGCCAAGGCGGATGGGGAAGCTGAATTGCTCGCTGCCATCGCGAAGATGGAAGAGCCTGCTCGCACTATGGCTACGAAGATCCATGCGCTGATCAAAGCCGCCGCACCGTCCCTTGCGTCGAGAACCTGGTACGGCATGCCTGCGTACAGCAGGGACGGCAATGTCGTCTGTTTCTTCCAAAACGCAGGCAAGTTCAAGGCCAGATACCAAACGCTCGGCTTTACCGACAAGGCAATGCTCGACGACGGTGCAATGTGGCCAAACTCTTACGCTATCACCGCACTGACAGCCACCGAGGAGGCAAAGATAACAGCACTTTTAAAGCAAGCAGTGAGTTGAAGCGGGAGCTCAAATCTGCTACTCCCTAAGACGCCATGAAGCACCTAGGCACACTGCGGCGTCGCCATGACTCCTTCACCCATGCCCAGAAAGCGCGTCTAATTAATCCCGGACAGCAGTTTGACACGCAAAAAGGCGGCATCTAACTAATAAGTGCCTAAGGAGGCCCGCGCAAAGCCCTTGTCCAAGCACCTGCTTGCGGGTCTTTCGTAACCTGGCAAACCAATTCACGCTGACGGCGCGAGCCTCTCAGTCTCAAGATGCGAGGCCTCGAACGCGAGTTAGGCGATCCCCAAATGATATCGGGACCCTCGCCTTAGCCTGCGGTATCACGCGAGACCCATCATGACATTTGAAGGGATTGGTTTCGACCCGAATTTACCTTCGCTTTAAGTAGCGCCGGAATTGCTCACGTACGCAAGGTTGTGCAGAATTCTCAACTAAACATGCTGTTTTGGTTGTTCAAAAGGTCAGCTATGAAATACGCTGGAACGATGGCTACTTCAATACTTGGCACTTCAGTTCTGCGCGTAGAAGATCCCGACCTTCTTACCGGAAAGGGCACCTTCATCGACAACCAGCAGGGATTTGCCCATGCGGTGTTCCTCAGATCTCCATTTGCGCATGCGAAAGTATTAGACATAGACACCGCTGAGGCGCAAAAGATGCCAGGCGTGATCGCGATCTATACTGCAAAAGATCTCTCGATCCCGCCGCATCACGCGCTTTTTCCCCTAAACGACCTATGCAAGCGGCCTCCCTTGGCGACCGATAAGGTTCGTTTTGTGGGAGATGCCCTGGCAGTGGTTATCGCAGAGTCGAAGGCCCAAGGCATAGATGCGACTGAAGCAATTTATGTCGATTATGAACCGCTGGCGGCTGTCGTGGATATGGAGAAGGCATTGGAGCCAGGAGCCCCGATCCAGTTCGAGGATCTGGGCTCGAACCTGGCGGCCGGGTCGAGAGAGAACACCACCGAGGACGCGCTTGGCGACGCAGAAGCTATCGTTCGGGCACGCATCGTAAATCAGCGAGTCGCAGTGGTGCCGATGGAAGGCAACGCAATATCGGTTGTGCCGACTCAAGATGGCGATAGGGACATGACAATAAAAGTCTCCAGTCAGATGCCGCACAGCTTTGCAAAGGCAATCTCAAAGATTCTTGGCCTGGACCCTGACCGCATCCGAGTCATTGCACCCCATGTTGGCGGCGCATTTGGTGGAAAGGCCGGCGTGACTGCAGAGCATTCTGTTGTCATAGCATCTGCACTCAAGCTGAATGTACCAATCAAATGGAGCGAAACGCGTTCTGAAAATATGACCGCGCTTCCACATGGGCGCGGTCAGGTCCAATACGTGGAGATGGGATTTACCAAAGAAGGGATGATTACCGGACTGCGATGCCGAATGGTGGGCGATGCCGGCGCGTACGCCGGATTTGGGGGTGGTCTCGTAATGGGTTCCACAAAGCTGATGAGCCAGGGGGTCTATCAAATACCCAGGCTTTCCTATGACATGGCGGTAGCGCTGACCAACACGACCCCCGTGGGAGCCTTCCGAGGTGCGGGCCGGCCTGAAGCAGCAGCTTTCCTAGAAAGAATCATCGACATTGCCGCGGATGAACTTGGCCTCGATCCCGTCGAGCTGCGCAAAAAAAATCTGATTCCGAAAGAGAAATTTCCGTATAGAACCTTGCCGGGTGCCTATTACGACAGCGGAGACTACGAAACCACCCTTGACAAGGCTATCGAATTGGCAGACTATTCCAAGCTACGGTCTGAACAGGCTGAAAGAATTGCTTCTGGCAGCACCCGGCTACTAGGCATTGGAATTTCCACATATGTCGAAGTCACTGCCGGTGGCGCCGGGAGCGAGTTTTCAGCCGTTCAGATATTCCCCGATGGAACCGCATCGATCAAGGTCGGCACCTCGGCACACGGCCAAGGACATGCCACCTCATTTGCGATGATTGTGTCCGATCGGTTTGGCATCCCGATGGACAGAATTAATTTCATACAGTCCGACACATCCCAAGTTCCAACTGGCGGCGGAACCGGAGGATCTCGGTCGCTTCAGATCGGCGGATCCGCCGTCGCGACAGCGAGCGAATCACTTTTCCAAAAGGCAAAGCAACACGCCGCCAAGTATTTCGAAGCGAGCGAGGATGACATCGTGCTTTCCGACGGCGGTTTGGCTGTTGCCGGAGTGCCGTCGTCAAGCATCGCCTGGGGCGACCTGGCAGCCTTGGCTCAAGCCGACGGCGACCCGTTGGTCGTCAGCCTTGACTTCGTGCAAAAGGGAGCCACATTCCCGTTCGGAAGCCACGTCAGCGTTGTGGAGGTGGATACAGAGACTGGCAAGGTGACGCCTCTAAGGCATATAGCAGTCGACGACTGCGGGCGGATTCTCAACCCAATGATTGTCAAGGGCCAACAGCACGGCGGCATTGCACAGGGAATGGCCCAGGTGCTCTGGGAGCAGTTCATTTACGACGAAGACGGCAACCCGCTTACTAGCACGCTGGCGGAATACGGCATGCCAAGTGCGGCAGAACTTCCATCTTTTGAAGCATTCAATACGGAAACTCCGACGGCGCTAAATCCGCTTGGCGCAAAAGGCATCGGAGAATCTGGAACAATCGGCTCCATGCCCGCGGTGCACAACGCAGTCATCGACGCAATATCGCATCTGGGAATAAGGCACATCGACATGCCTTTAACCCCGGAAAAGGTATGGCGAGCCATTGACTCTGCCACCAGAGGCCTGCCCCAGCCAACGTGGAGCGAACCTCCGTCATTTTTCGACAACCTGCCCCTGAGAGATTCTTCGCAGGCTCCAGCCGGTGCCGACATTGATATTTAGGCAATCGAGGCGCCAGAAATAGCACCATCGGTATTCCGAGACGAGTCAATTGCCAAGCGGCCCCAGCGGTGCCGCGAAACTTGAGGACCTGCCCGGTATTACAAGTCCCCCTCGAGAGCAAACGAAGCCCGTGTGCTACCTGTTGACGGTGTCCATGACCGCGTAACGGTCACCAAGAGTCGCTCCTTTTGGAAAGGCCGATTCAATTGCCTGAAGTTCTTCCGTAGTCAAGGTCACCTCAATAGCTGCCGCGTTCTCTTCGAGCCGGCTGAGCTTGCGAGTTCCAGGAATCGGAACTATGTTGTCGGGTCGCTTTAGCACCCAGGCAAGCGCCAGCTGGGCCGGAGTCACGCCTTTTGCCAGCGCGATTTCGATGACCTTATCTGCGAGTTCAAGATTCTTTTGAAAATTCTCTCCCTGAAAGCGCGGATACCTTCTTCTCGCATCGTCGGGAGCTAGATCATCAATTGTCCGGACCTGGCCGGTCAAAATTCCCCGTCCCAGAGGAGAATAGGCTACAAATCCAATGCCAAGATCCTTTGCCGTTTGGAATATCTCGTCTTCCGGATCGCGGCTCCACAACGAGTATTCAGTCTGCAGCGCGCTGATCGGAAACGTTGAATTCGCCCGTCTCAAAGTTTCAGGCGCTGCTTCAGACATTCCGAGATAACGGACCTTGCCAGCTTCCACCAGCTCGGACATTGCTCCAATCGTCTCTTCAATAGGAATATTAATGTCCACCCTGTGCTGGTAGTAAAGGTCGATAACATCTACCCCGAGACGTTTCAATGAAGCATCGCAGGACTTTTTGACGTATTCGGGATCACCCCGCACTCCTAAAAATTCTCCATTCTCGCCACGGGCATTCCCGAACTTAGTAGCCAAGATAACCTCTTCGCGGCGAGGAGCGATAGCCTTTCCCACTAAAACCTCGTTGGTGAAAGGTCCGTACATGTCTGCAGTATCTAGAAAGGTGACTCCTAGATCAATCGCCCTGCGAATGACTTTGATGTCCTCCGAATTATCTGAAGGTCCGTAGAACTCGCTCATTCCCATGCAGCCGAGACCTATGGAAGATACTTCGAGACCGAGTGAACCAAGCTTTCTTTGCCGCATACCCAACTCCTTGATCTAGTTTCGCAACCCGCTCTGCGCTCGTGAACTCTTCAGCGGAGATTATTTGGATGTTACAAATATATTTCTCTTATGGCGCGTCCAAGACTGTTGCTGAGCCGTACGACCAGCGCCAAACGATGAAAATCTTGTTCGCACTTTCTATTTAGCCACAAGTCGTCTCCTTGGTGGCGTCAGGTGTCATCAGAAACTGTAATCAGATATTAAGGTTTCCCTCGAAAACCTTTCGACGGAGAATTCAGGTGACCACTCCTGTCGGCCGTGAGTCGGAGTTACTCTTAGGATGAACTTTCTTCACGCACCTTGTGAAAGCATCAGCGCACGCTTGTGCGGGCTACACGCATCGAAGCTAGCCCACCTAGGCCGAATCAAGGCAATTATCAAGACCTTCAGCATTGGCCATACCGGTGATCTGCACTGATGAATTTTTGGGTTGGTTGTCGCCAATTTAAAATTTAGCGGGCAAGCCCGCTGCTGTCCCCCTGATCCAGTTGGAGGCTAGCGGGTCAGCCTCGTATGACCGCCAAATCAAACCAACCTCGCTCCGATGTCTGAAAAGTCAAAACGCGCTTTCAAGCTTACGCTTGCTGACATAGCACCACGAACATTTGAGACAAGACTGAATCTCTATCCACATGATCATCCCTAAGGCAGATCGAACAAAAATGTTTAGCATAAGCCGGCAACGCCAACTGGTAATTCCTGAGAACAGCGCTACCTCTTCAAATAAGATAGGGGTAGCGTGGGATAAGCACAGGCGATCGCATCGCGAACGCCTGAATGAAATTCCCACATTTACCGAAAGGAAACTATGAGCTACCCGCAAGCTGGAATTTTTGCCGTTGGCGCTCCCTCGCATAGCTACCTGGAATTCAACACTCAAGCGATTACCAGCAGTTTTGATTTTATGAAAATCATCGCCAACATGGAATTTCTATACTCAACCGCGACCGGCGTAAATGTTGTGATAGGGGTACGGCCCTCGATATGGTCATTGATCGCACCCGGCGAGCTACCTTCAGGAATATTCGAATTCGGCGAATCACTGATTGGGCCAGATGGATTTGTTATGCCGGCAACTCAGCGAGATTTTTGGCTTTGGATATCCGGACCCTCGATCAGCCAGGTCTATGACGTTTCAAGCAATGTCATCAACGAGTTATCAGCTCACGCGACAATTGTGGAAGACATCGCAGGATGGGCCTATCGCCAGAACCGGGACCTGACCGGATTCATCGATGGTTCGGCAAATCCCAGCTTGCTTGAAGCGCCCGAAATAGCGCTTTTCCCGCCAGAGGCGCCAGGTGGCGGCGGAAGCGTACTGCTGTTCCAGAAATGGCGCCACAACCCAAAGTTGTTTGGCGGGCTGTCGGTTTCAGACCAAGAAAAGGTAATCGGACGAACGAAGGAACTGAGCGACGAGTTCGAGGAAGAAGACCTCCCTCCAAACTCGCACGTAGCCCGCACGACCTTGACTGAAGGTGGGCGTGAGCTTCCTATCTTTCGCCGCAATGTATCTTATGGCACGCCTAGCGACCACGGTACAGTCTTTGTCGGATTCAGCAATGATCAGAACAGGCTTCATGAGATGCTGAAGAAGATGACCGGAATTCCAGACGGCATTAGGGACGCGCTCACTCGGTTCACCACGCCACTGACCGGTTCGTACTACTTCATCCCGCCGATCAATTCTCTAAGGAGACTTGCCGACCAGACTAAATTCCACTCCGTCGGGCCCGGGTTATGATAAAGCCTTTGGGATGGGCCCGACATCAAGGACAAAGGGTTCACCAGAAGTCCGGCTCCCCGGTGCCCTAGCGCCAATTTCGGTTGCCCTCTGATGACAGGCCATGCATTAGCTGATAGGTTGTACGAGTGGAGGCATGACCAGACCAGTTCGACACTGGAGCTCGTGTAGCTATGCCGAGGCGAGCTGGGTCTTGAAATGATCGGAGCGCTAGAGTTTTCGCGATGAGTTATTTTGCGGCCAGAAGTTCAGCATGAGCGGCAGATACATCAATCCCACCTAACGATTTCGGAGATTTTCAACAAAAAAGTCGACCAATGGAAATCATTCAGGCCAATCCGGAAATGCCACTGATACGCCAGCGACCCGGCAAGCACACCTTGCCGACTTGGTCGGTTTATATATTTCTGGTTGGCTTTGTAGGCAGCGCCGTGGAAGCAATTCTGTACTATTCCGGGTTGCAGACTAAACAACTTGCCGGAAGCCTTTTAGCGATCGCACTCTCCGTCACAATCATTGCCTGCGCAGCTGGAAACTTTTCGGTTCTCGCGCTGCGCGAAGAACGCTCGAGGGGATTTTCAAACTACTGGATCGATCTTCCCGACAGTTTTAATCTCGCTTTCCTATTCTTCAGCACGATCCTGCTTGCAATTGGGACGCACCTCACGACCGGCCGAAAAAGCATATTAATTGATGTCACTCTGGGAACCGGACTCTCCTTTTTATATCTCTGTCAAATAGCGTCAGTGGCAAGCCTTCGCCGGCTTTATCCCAAGCTCGCGCTTGGATTCTTAATAGGCCTCTGTTATTCCATCGCCGTAATGACAGGACGAGGCGCACTCAACATCGCGGGACTTTCCATGCACCTGGCGATCTTCGCAATGACTGGGTTCGTCTTGGGATTTCTATCGAACAGCATTCATGCAGAAATGCTCAAGAAGTCAACTTTTGCCAATCTGATGTCAGCGAGGGCCAGACTTTGGAGCGAGATCGCCCAAAAGGCCCACCAGATAGCTGAAATGGAAAACTCGGGAGATATTGAGAACGCCGTAATTGATGCGGCCGTTGCGCTCGGCTATCCAGTGTCAGCCATTGCAGTCCTAGCCAAAGACATGAGCACCTTCAGATATCTCCATCCGACTGCCGCAATTCCAAGAGAACTGATTGATCGCGATTTGCCACTGAGCGGGATCTCATCAATGGTAGTGAGTTCCAGAAATACCCAAATACTTGATTACCAAAGCTTGGACAACGCCATTCCGCTCATCAAGGCGATCGAGCTGAGGACAACCATAGGCATCCCGATGTGGAACGCAGGCGAGATTGTGGCCGTTCTAATCGCCGGCAGCCTAAGCGACCGAGAGATATTTGCTGAAGAACTGACCGCTTTAGAGCTGCTGGCTGCGGCTGGGAGCTCTGCCCTTGAACACCGTTCTATCACTTCATCGCTCATAGCACAGTTGACTCGATACAGCTCTATGATCGAAGACTCGCCGAATCCGATGATTGTCATCGATGAAAACAAGACCATAGTCCTGGCAAACAAGCGCATGGATTTGCTGCTTGGCTATCCGCGCAAGCAGCTGACCTCTATGAATCTCAATGATTTCCTCGCCGATCCTGAACCGATATACACGCTGCTGTCACAAGATGTGCCGGCAAATTCCTCGGCCGAATTCCAGAGCTTTGCCACATCTAGCGATCAAAACCGCCTGGAGGTAGAGGTTAGCGCGGCTAAAGGCCGGCCAAACTCGGACCGCGATGTGGTGGCGATAACTTTCAGAGATATCACGAAGCAAAGACGAACCGAAGCCAGACTGTTGGATTTGGCAAACTTTGACCCCGCCACAGGACTTGCCACCAGGGCACGCCTTTTGGATGAACTGAGAAAAGCTGTGCTGCGAAATGCACGCACGAAAGGAGCGGTCGTCCTGATACTGTTCGAACTTGAAAACTTCGAGCCAGTATCCCATGCCGGAAGTGGCCACGATAGAGAACATATCCTTTTGGCAATTCTTCGCGACCTGGAGGATTACATACGAGATGGCGACTTGCTGGCCAAGGTTAGTGAAAATCGTTTCGCGATTCTCGCTGAAGACCTGTCAGAATCGCGCACGCTCAGCTATGTGCGCCAATTATTGACTTTTACGACCGAGACAAGGCATGTCGATGAAGTAGCTGTGCGGGCAGACGCCACTTTCGGAATCGCGTTCGCCGGCCCTGCCATTAGCGCCGAAACGCTTCTTCAGCACGCAAACAGCGCTTTGCTCAGAGCGCTTACGAACCACGAGTCACAAATATCCTTTTACAGTAAGGAACAAAGAGTTGCAGCCCAACGCCGCCTTCAGATTGAGGACGACTTGCGCCGGGCGCTTCGAGAACAGCAGTTTCACCTTGAATATCAGCCAATTGTCAATTTGCAAACAGGTCAGATCGTAGCCGCCGAGGCATTGATCAGGTGGGACCCTGCCGGGAATCACAGTATGCCTCCAGATACTTTTATTCCTGTGGCCGAAGAAACGGGAATAATCATTCCCATAGGGACATGGGTTATACGCGAGGCCGTGCGGCAAATGGCGCTTTGGCGGAAAGACAGATCTATATTCGCCCACTTCAGCATGCATCTAAACGTTTCGCGGGTACAACTTCAGAGCGACGAGATTCTTCGTGATATCACGCTCGCCCTTGAAGATTTCCAGATCCCGAGCGACAAGCTGTCTGTTGAAATTACCGAGACCGCGCTTCTGAATGATTCTCAGACTGCAAACCAAATTATCCATAAGCTGTCTGAACTTGGCGTAAAGATCGCAATTGATGATTTCGGAACCGGATATTCGTCGCTTAGCATGCTGACGACACTTCCAATAGACCTAGTGAAAATTGACAAGTCTTTCGTAGGCCAACTCGGCGCCACAAGTGACCTCACGGTTGAAGCGATCGTCAATATGGCGAATCGGCTCAATCTCGCAATTGTTGCTGAAGGCATAGAATCTGCCGAACAAGCCGAAAAGCTCCAGCGCTTTGGCTGCTATTACGGACAAGGATTCCTTTTTAGCAGGTCAGTCCGACCTGAGCAGTTCCCAAGCCTTCAATTCGATTAGCCCGCCGCCGCCGAAGGTGGCTCTCCGTGAATTTTTATCCTCAAGCCGCTAGAGCTATCCGACCTCTAGCACTTCAAGGAGGAGATCGAAATGCTGAGCAGTTTGGGCGAATTGCTGCCGGAATGTGCAAACCAGTACAAGCTGTTCCCGACTACCGAAAGCGTGGTATTTTTCGACGAGCTTCGCGTGCCTGCCGGCAAACCCGCGACAGGACACCAGTTCTTTGAGCCGGTAGGCAGAAGATCCCACTCATAACTGTTGGTCCTCTGGCCCGTCACCAGAAGCGAGCCGCTGGGAAGCATCTGAAGCTCTGCGCCACCTATTCCATTTGCAATCGAGGCAGGCGTCGCACCTGGAACCGGGGGGGCTTCCAGCACACGCCAGGTTGAACCTCCATCACTTGACTCCCTGATCAGATATGGTGAGCCTGATGAGATCAGCAGCTCCGCCTCGCTGGAAATAGCTACAAGTTCATTTGCGCTGCAGTTTTGAACTTGGGCCGGCCATGTGGGCTGATGCCAGTTTCCACCATTGTCGAGCGAATATAAGATGCTCTGCAAGCCAGGCATATGCGCACAGTTGCCGGGCAGATACGAGCCGAATGTCAGACATGGCCCGCGTGGTGGACACGCTAAGGTCCCTCCGGTTTGCCAGGTAGCATCCCCTGCTTTGAGCGTTTCAAGAAGGGGCACTCGAGCTGCATCTGGAAAATAGATGCCGGATTCCTCTGTGCCTGGAGCGAAAAGAGCCTGCAAGGAGCTTTCCTGATAGCGGAAACCCGCGAATCCATCTATTTTTGCGCCCGGCGGGACCGGCACCGGTGTCCAGTGCTTGCCTAGATCAGAGGTCTGAAGCGCAATGCTGACGAAGGGCGGCGCCTGAAAATTTGGAGCAACAAGGAATGAAGCCAGTACGATTTTCCCAGCAGCTCCCCCATCCGCCAGCGCAACGGAATTGCACTGGGGCACAGTGCCTCCCATAAGTCCATATCCCATTCCAATTAGCTCTTCGCCAGCAGCCAGCGTCGAAATGGTTTCATTGGAGTTGGTCCCAGTGACGCCAATTTGTCCTTTGTCGCACCAGGCAATCTCTCCTGGATTAGCTGGATTCTCTGAAATTTGCGATGACCCGCTGAACTCGACCATTGCTGGCTTGACTTTTCCGAGGGTCGCAAAGGCTGGGGGCGGCTGGACCGTAACGCCAGCATGTCCCATCAGAATCTTGCTGACGCCTTTGGAGGTCGGCGAGAAAGTCAGCTCATTTGCCGACGCCTTGCCCGAGGTAATTTTCAGCTGAAACACGAATGGCCGGCTTGAGCCGATTATCGATTGCAGCGGAGCAAACCCTGTCACTTTGACAATATCCCCCGGATAAGTCAGTGCGGGCGACGCGCTCAGGTGCGCACATTCAGCTGCGTTCTGACACCATGGGGCGGACCTCGGGCTGACGCTCAGATGGTAGTAGGCGGATCCCTCCGATCCGCCAAGTCCGCACCCTTTCACCTGGGTAAGACATTCAATCGAGACCTTGTAACCGCCGCTTGCTAAAGGAGCGACTTTATTATTGCCAGACTCGAACCAAGGCGCGGCCGGGACGACAATTGACGAAACAAACTTCGTGGGGTCCACCCATGTCAAAGATACGCCCTGGTACTGGAGTCCAGATCCACATCCATCCCAACACAGGTCGGCATGGCCAACCTGCCTCGACATTGGAGCCGCCAGCGTTCCAGTCACATTGAGAATGGAACCCGGCGGTCCGGAATCCGGCGAAAGGCTTAGTTGAACTGCTGGCCCCGCAGCAGAATCGGCGGGTCCGGAAAGTCTCTGGCCGCCAGCCACAGTACCTTTCACTGAGCCAATTGCCTCAAGTGCAATCGAGTAAGGCCCAGGACCCATAGCGCCAATTCTCAAGCACCCGGTGATGGCTCCATTCATAGACTGCGCGATCTCCTGGTCCGGCCCGGTCGATTCGGCATTTTTCGGACACCGGGCTGACGAGAACGAAGTGTACTGTACCTCCGGTTCAGTGACTTGGCTGGCAGCCCCGTGGCCCACCCCGCGAGTGGCGTTCGCCAGGGATCCGCAACTGCCAATAATTACTGCCAGCGCCAGCAAGCCTAAAAAGGAGAGCCGGCGCATGTTTGCTCGGAGATTCACTCGACGTACCTTAGCACGTCGTAAACAATGCTCATACAACATCGCAACCAGGATTCTAGATCCCGACAAAGGCGACTCGGCGCCTTGCATCCAACAGAAATTGCCGGCATAAGCTTGGCTTTCAAGCCTTGGCCCAGGCAAGGAGCAAATCGCGCGATTGCACTCGCTGTCGAGCGGAGGGATTTTGAAATTGGTGACCGTCTGCTACCATTCTTGATAGATTCAGTCGTGACAGCACAGCTATGTCCGAGACAAGGAATTCTCTAGCCAGCCGAATATGGCTTTACTCGGTTGAGATGGCAGGCAGGATGGCTCCCAACCATTTGATGGAGCGTGGCGTTCCCTTGTAACGGTGAGAATACTTCTGGAGGACTTGTTGGCCGGCCTGGATCAACAATATTCATGGTAGACGTCTTGGTAGGGCAGCCAAAGAATAGCGCTGCGAACTTTTCATCGTCCGGCCAGGAGGGCTATGGCGAAATTGTGTAATATCGAGGCAGACAATCACATCTATGAGGTTCTGGCCTGAGATGAGCTGCCGCTGACGGGGGAAGGAATAGATCTATGCCGAAAATACTCAGCAATGAGATCATCGAGCAGGTACTGACAATGCCGGCTTGCATCGATGCGATGGAAGAGGCATATCTGGCCTTGGTGAACAACCAAGCCGTCACCAGACCTCGGTCGGATACCTATATGCCCTTGGGCAACAGCACCTACTACGTTTTGAAGACCATGGACGGAATCCTCGGAACAAAAGGAATCGGGTCAATCCGCCTCAACTCCGACCTAATTAAATGGTCGACTACCAACGGAGTCACCAAGAAGTCCAAATTGCGCTCTGCGCCGGGCGACAGATACAACGGGATGGTCCTGCTTTTTGATATACATACTGGCGAAATCAAGGCAATGTTTCCGGATGGGTTCATCCAGAAGATGCGGGTCGCAGCGACCGGGGCGCTCAGCGTCAAATACATGGCCAGGCAAGACTCCGAAGTACTTGGTCTGATCGGGACAGGATGGCAGGCAACTGGAGCCATAGAGGCGATACACACTGTCAGGCCTTTGAAGCAAGTGAAAGTTTTCAGCACCACCGCAAGCCACAGGCAGGAATTTGCCGAGACTTATCAGAAAAAATTGGGCATCCCGGTCATTGCCGTGGATTCCCCCAGAGAGGCGGTTCGGGGCGCGTCGATAGTTTCTACGGCTACCAATTCTCTGACCCGGGTGATTGAGGCAGACTGGTTGGAACCAGGTTGCCACGTCTACTGTGTCAAATATTCGGAAATTGGCGACGCAGTGCGGGCTAGAGCTGACCGGGTTGTTGTGAACGTCCGCTTCGCCGCCCTGGATAACTACATTCCAGGAATTGGCTATGTTTCCGGCGCAGATCCAATCGATCTGCTCGAGCAGGGGATCGAAAAAGAAGCTACGGCCGAGTCGGAGGAAGTGTGGGCCAAATCCCTTCCCGAGCTAAACGAGGTTGTAAGTGGCTCAGTGATTGGCCGGCAGAGCGACGATGAAATCACACTGTTCGTCAATAACAACGGCCTCGGTCTCCAGTTTTCTGCCGCGGGAGCTGTGGCTCTGAAGCTCGCGGATGAGAAAGGCCTGGGAATCGACATACCTATAGATTGGTTTGTACAGACCGTCCATCCGTAGCTTGATTCAGTCCTATCGTGAAGCTGCTCTTTTGTACGACCCATCGCCGGGATAGGAATGTCCCAAGGACAGGCAAACATTAGCCATGAGGTACGAGTATTCACATTGCCGGACTCGACTGATTCAAGCGCCCTGGATATCACGCCGGGCAAACACAACACAGCCCGCAACAGCCGCAGCCACTCCAATTGCGATCATCCAGAAATCGCTTACGGCGTTGGGCCCAACGGCTGGGGCGGCGCTCATCTGATGAAATAGAGAAGTGTCGAAGATCCAATGGTTCAAAGCCCCAATGCCGCCCACGAACTCCATGAGCAGCGACCAGGTCACAATGCCGTACCCGACAATCGAAGTCGCCCGCGGAAGCACGCCGAAAGCCAGCGTGGATAGTCCCAAAACGCAAACGGCCGGTGCAACTATATTGAGGCCGGCAACGATCATGACCGCTACTGCGAACCCAGGGCTGTTTATAGCGACGCCCAGCCAAGACGCCACTCCAGCAAGAATACCCAGAGCTATAAGAAACACTAACGCGATCGCCAGCCTTCCAGCCAGCCATCCGACACGGGTAACCGGGCGAGCAAGCAGCTGATCAAGACGTCCGCCAGCCTCTTCGGCCCTTGCAGCGGTAAGCTGGCCCACCGCCACAAAGCTAAGCATTACCGCCAACATTAGA
The DNA here is from genome assembly GCA_027322285.1 of Actinomycetota bacterium. Lineage (GTDB taxonomy): Bacteria > Actinomycetota > Acidimicrobiia > Acidimicrobiales > Acidimicrobiaceae > SCQM01. Next base: position 36,937 of record DAHVRV010000011.1, on the reverse strand, counting down.
AAAGACACGCCTAAAAAGGACTTGATTCCCGACCCTGACGCGCCAAGCCTAGAATATATGGCCTGCATCGAGGACTTAGAAAGCGTTTCGCCTGCCGCGTACGCTACGTAACCGAACAACACTCCGACCGCTGCTATGGCTGTTCCCCAGCTCGCGATGATCGGCCGAAGCATCCTGAGCGCCAGTCCTCTTTGTCCGGAAAGCAGCACCAGGTGCGGGCTTGAGTAAAACCGCTCCTGAATCAGCGAAGCCGCAACGTCGCGCCTTCCCGCCAATTCAATGCTCAAATAACCAAGTAGGACCGTGAACCCGAAGATCGGGAGAAGAGATACCGGCGTCGGGGAGGTGAGCGGATGAAGCATCTCCACCCAGCCAAGCGGCGACACCCAGATAAGCCAGTGAAGGCCTGTTCCCGAGTCAGCAACCATTCTCAATGCATAGCTGATGCCTAGGATCCATCCCCCGTATGCTGCAGCCTGTCGCCTTGACGCTCCGAATTGGCTGGTAAGTGCCCCAACTGCCATAAACATTAATGCCGAAGTGACGAGAGTCAGAGCTAGAAATAATGCGGGCCTCGCCCCAACATTGAACTGTGGCATACTGCCGGTTGCCACAGTCAGGACCGCCGTGGCAACCCAAAGGACAATTACGCCCCCAAACAGCCCAACCAGAACCTGAAATGTCGCTTGCCGGCGAGTCGTAGCCCCGCTAAGCAAAAGCTCCCATCTGCCGGAATCCTCGTCGCCGCGCAATACTTTTGTACTACTCAAGAGACCCCAAACGCCGCCGATGATGGCAACCGTCAGCCAAACCTTGTATACCGTGAATCCAGCAACCGTTTGCAGCTTAGGAGCCGGGCCAAAAAGCGCGCTTGTGGAAACATTGGCTCCAAATGCGGCCGCCAAACTATCCCGGTCCGCCTGTGTCTTATAGATACCCGCATAACTCAGTGCGGAGGAAGCCACGAATAAACCAAATAACACTCCCCACGATGCCGCCGAAGGCAATATGCCAGCTAGGGTGCGGCGAGCAACAAGAAAACCTTGAAAGGTTCGATCCGTCTCCGTTATTGGCGCGGTGCTGACCCTATCCACGATTGCGGATTGCCTTAGGCAATTGGCTTTCACCATAAAGAGACAGGAAAAGCTCTTCGAGCGAAGGTTCGCGACTCACGAGCTCAGCGATCTCCGAAGCTGCGAGAACCTCAAGCAGCGGGTTGACGGGACCGGTCAGCTGCAGGCGCACTGTGCGTCCATCTTTTTCCAATCCGGATACTCCGGGTACGCCTGCAAGGTCCGGCACCTCTTTGGCAAAAGTGATTTCCATATTGAGCGCCGATAAATGCCGCATCTCGGAAAGCGTTCCGATCTCTACAAGGCGGCCATTGCGGAGTATTGCTATCCGATCGCACAGGGCCTCTACCTCGCTCAATATGTGCGACGAGAGAAATACCGTCTGACCGTTTTCCCTGGCTTCACCAACGCATTGGCGAAACTCATGCTCCATGATCGGATCGAGTCCGCTGGTCGGCTCATCGAAGATCATGAGATCAGCCCGGGCCATCAACGCGGCAATAAGTATGACTTTCTGCCTATTGCCCCTCGAATAGGCGCGTATCTTTCTCGATGTGTCCAGATCGAATCTTTTCACCAGATCATCGCGATATGCTTCGTCGACACGACCGTTGAGCCGGCCAAGCAGGTGGAGAGTCTCCTCGCCGGTGAGAGACGGCCACAACCCGGCTTCCGCTGGAACATAGCTCAGCCTTCTGTGAGCTTGAACCGAACTGGATTGGCAATCAAGCCCAAAGATTTCGGCATTGCCGCCAGAAGGCCTGATCAACCCAAGAAGCAGCCGGATCGTCGTTGTCTTTCCTGCTCCGTTAGGCCCAAGAAATCCAAAAACCTCTCCGGCGCTAACCTCCATGTCCAAATCCTCGAGTGCCACCACGGAACCGTAGGATTTTGACAGACCATCTGTTCGGATGGCAGGTTCAGCCATTTGAACTCCTCCAAATTGACCTGAGAACTACCGGCACTCGAAATATCTGCGATCAGCTGCCATTCGCGCGAACTCTTCGGTTGTGATTGTACTCTCGATCCAGCGTCACATTGCCCGTCAATCCAAATCGGCATATCCGCTTTGGTATTCTCTGGCAACCAAAGCCCTGGTGATAAATGAAAGCTGGTTCTGGATATAGGACTGCACATCGAAAAATGAGTGAAGGTACCAGTACTTGAGGGCCCACATATGCGCCATCATCGTCAGAGTCGCCGATGCGGCAGCGGGCTCAACTTGAAGAAATTTGCCACTTTTCATGCCGTCTTCGATGCAGTCAGCAAAATACGAATTGGTTTCAACCTCTAAGCGCATCAGCCGCTCACGACCCTCGCGTGAAATACTCTTAGTTTCCTGATAGGCCAGCAGGGCAGCTGTTCGATGAGAATCGACAACAAGGCAATAGGCGCGAAAACCTGCTGCCAAGCGCTTGACCGGGTCTTCGATTCCTTCCATCGCGGCAGGCACCTCGGTGCGATAGGATTCGATTATATCGTTGACCACCAGCAATAATATGTCTTCTTTGGTATTGACATACTGGTAGATCGTGCCAACGCTCACCCCGGCCTCCTTGGCCAGGTCAGTAATCAACATCTTTTGGAATCCCTGTTCTGACAAAAGCTTTACGGCGGCACTCAGTATTTGCCCAAGGCGCCATTCAATGCGTGCTGCTCGTACCGCTTCCATGCCACCGAGGTTTCCATTGCCTCCATTTGACTGACTCATAGGAAACACTGCTCCAGATACGCTGCAAATCCGGCAGCCATTAGCTCACATAATTCTTCTCTCACATCTACCATAGACTCATTCTCCGCAGTGGTGAAAAGTTAGCAGCCTTACTGAACATCTGCGCCTCACCTCAAACTCACAACGCCCATGACACAAAAGCCCGGCTGCCCCTCCTGATCCTGTGACATCAGCGAGACAGGATTGCATCTGCAATATCAAGGATCTGATTTGTGCCGAGGATCATCTGAGTCAACTTTGCATCCCGCATCAGTCGCTCCACTGGATAGTCCTTGACAAATCCATAGCCACCAAAAAGCTGGATTGCATCGATAGCTACTTCGACGGCAACCTTGGAAGCGAACCACTTAGCGGCCGAATCAGCCGGAGCTCTATCCTGCGAACCCCATCCCGTGGCACCGGTATCCAACTGGTTCCCTGCCGCATAGGTCAACTGCCGTGCCGCCTCGAGATTCAGGGCCATAGCCCCAAGAATTGCTCTGGTGCTTTGGAATTCGGCTATCGGAACTCCGAATTGATATCGCTCCCCGACGTACCTCTTTGCATGGCCGAGCGCAGCAGCGGCAATGCCGTTTGCCTGGGCAGCAACTGCAGCCCGTCCAACCGCGTGCAAAACACCCAGAACGGAGGCACCCCCGACCTTGCTGTCCACTATCTCTTCACCGGTGATCACCACGTCACGCAATACCAGCGATCTCAACTGCACTCCTCGAAGACCGAGATCGGACTCGAGCGGGCCGATTTCCAAATGCCCTTTCAATTTGGAAGTATCAATTGCCACAAGGTGAAATCCCAACTGGGTCTTGGCCTCAGCCAGAACCACTATCGCGGCGCCGACATCGACAAAAGGAACCCATGTAACCTTTCCGTTTAGCACGAGTCCCTTGGCATCGTCCGCGGCAATCAATTCTCCTTCAGCCTCTGGAGCGTTCGCGGACCAGCTGAGAATAACTTCGCCCCGAACAACCTTCGGAAACAGATCCTCTTTCAGCTTCTCATTCAAGCTCGCGGCCAGGGCCGCAACTCCGGCAAGGTTCATAGCGAGGATCGACGACACCGATGCACTTCCCCGAGCAATCTCTTCGACGAGGATCACCCCATCCAAGGCCGACGCTCCCCCGCCACCATATTGCGAAGGAACAGTCGCGGCGTTTAGGCCAGTTTTGGTAAGGACCTCATAAAGCTCTTCCGGCATCTCGCCTGTCTCGTCGATCACCTTTGCAAAAGGCTCAATCTTGTCTGCGACAAGTCGGCTGACCGACTCTCTCAGAAGCCGTTTGTCTTCGTCAGAATTCGACATGTCGATGCTCATCCCCTAACACTCGAACTTCCCGTACCGGGAAATGCCTCCACGCTGCTCATCTTTTCCAATGTCCGAGCCCTTTCCACGCGCTCCATGAATCCGCTCAAAACACGTCCGCGCTTTCATCGGCAAGCGCACGCATTATTCTTCTGTAGTCGTCATGATCGCCCGCTGGGGTCGAGGGAACGACAATCGGAACTATCCCATCAGCAATCAGCCCGCGCAGCTTGCCAAAGCAGGACCGAGGATCTCCCAAAATTGCCACGTCATTTACAAACTCCGGCGGCAACATTTCCGCGACTGAATCAAGGCTCTCACCTGGCAGGGACGCGAAACTCTCTAGCCCGAGCGAGATAAGCCAATTCCTGTATTGCTCGATGCGCAGATACGATGCCATTTCCCGTCTCACTCGCTTTTCAGAATCGCCCTGTGCATCCGACAAGGCAACACGTACGAAAGCTGTCTTTTTAACGAGGCGCTTGGAGTCGTCCTTTTGCGCCGCGAGCACCGACGCCTTGGATCTCGGCAGAAAATTGAAGATCATCCCGTCCGCCAACTCGAGCGCCAGCTTTCGCATGCCGGGCCCTAGAGCGGCCAGATAAATTTGCGGCTTCTCAAGCGGAACTACGTCGAGCTTAAATCCGAAGGAGCTGAAATGGCTGCCTTGCAAATCGGTCCGTTGTCCGCTGAGCGCCTGATCGATGATGGCAAGGGCATCGCGCACTTTTGCCAAGGGATGCCCGAATTCGCGCCCGTGCCAGCTCTCGATTATTGTCCTGGTGGACACGCCAAGTCCCAGCGAAATCCGGCCGGGAGCCAACTCGGCTAGCGTCGCGGCACTCATCGCAAGCACTGCCGGCGACCGCGTATCCAACGGGACTATCGCGGTCCCAAGTCCCACCCGCCCGGTTGCGCCAGCCAGAGCCGCCACAACCGAAATCGCGTCAAATGTGCTGACCTCAGGCACCCACACTGCGGAATATCCGAGCTCTTCCGCCTCGACCCCTAGCTTGACCGCCTCACTCGCCCGGCAGGCTCTGGAGGGAAGAAGAATTCCCAGTCCATTCATGATGATTCCGCCAGGCGTAATCCAGCTCGGCCGAATTCGAACTGATCTGCAGGTCGTTTCCAACACTTGGTTTTGTGCCAAGAACATCTACATGAGTGCAAAGTTCACCTGGCCCAGTTCCTTCATGATTGCGTTCTTCTGTATCTGATTGGTACCCTCGAAAATCTGAAGTATCTTGGCATCGCGAAAACATCGCTGAAGCGGAGCATCTACCTCAACCGACTCTTTTCCAGCTACCTCCAAAGCTTCATTGGCTACATTCATCGCAACTTCGCTGCAAAATGCCTTGGCACTCGAGGCCTCCCACATCGAAGGTAGCTCCCCGCTTGCATCACAGCGTGATGTGACATCGTAAAGCAGCGTGCGCGCGGCAAATACCTGCATCAACAGTTCTGCAAGTTTGTGACCTTTTGCCTGGTGACTACTGGTAAAAGCCCTCAGGTCGCGGTCGCTTCGCGCGACGACCTTCATCAACTGCTCGAATGCGCCACGCGCCACGCCCACGCTCACAGCTCCAATGAGCGGTCGGCTCCAACGAAGCGTGCCAAGCGCCAAGCCTATCCCCTCGCCCAGATCTCCAATAGTAGATTCAATGGGAACACGAACCTCGTCCAGCACCACGTCTCCAGTCGGCGAAGCTCTCAGGCCCATCTTGTGCTCATACCTGGCGATGGAAAGCCCGGCGGCATCTGAAGGCACAACGAAAGCAGTTATTGCTTTTGAGCTTCTTTCAGGGCTTGTTCTGGCAAACACAAGGTACCTGGTGGCCATGCCCGCGTTGCTGATGAACCGCTTGCTGCCATTTATGATGAATTCGTTGCCCTCTCTGCGTGCCGTCGTTGTCATAGACAAGATGTCTGAACCCGCCTCTGCCTCCGTCAAACCCCAACCCCAAATGGTTCCTTCCCGCATTTCATCGAGAAGCCGGCTAGCCAGAGGAGAGCCCGAAAGCAGAATCGTGTGGCCGACAGTCAGCTGGCTTTGTACCAACACAGCAGTGGAGGTGCATCTTGCTGCGAGGGCCTCGATCCATCGGCACTGCTGCGTCAATGTTGACTCCACCCCGTCTTTGCCATGCACGGCCTTCCAGACCTTGTGCCTGTTTAGCAACCCAATAACTTCAGGATCGAACTTCTCTTCGCGATCCATCTTTTCGGAATAGCCGGCAATGAGTGCCGCGAACCTCTCTGCTTCGATTAATTCTGGCACCAAATTGCCATTTTGATGCAGGTCTCGATCTTTTTCCATGATTCAGTCCTAATCTTCCAAAAGTTGCGCGTCAGCTGAAGTGTGGGCAAGCATTAATGTCTGCGTCCCGCCGAGGACATGGCAGGCAAACGCCCCAAGGACAGCCAAACGCTGGAAACGCGAGAAATTTGCGCCGGCGAGCGCGGACGGATATGTTGCCAGCCCCGTGCTGGGAGCACTTGCTCCGGGATTCGGCACAGTCACAGCGGGACCCGCCTCGCTAAGAGAACTCCTCTCGCCGCCAGCCGACGCCGGATCACAAACAACCCAATGAGCCTGGTATCGCGGCTTTGCATTTGCAACAGAAATCTTCGTGCCGCTTCTGACGGCAGCATCTTCATTTGGTACTGCAATTCTCAAATGACCCAAATCACGCATTCGGGCCGGGCAGGAAAACCGAACCTGGTGATCAAATACGGGCCGGATGGGAGCGGACGTGACGAGACCTCCCACAAACCCCTGCGGCGGTCTCCCGTCTGTGAACGCCCCTGCCGAGCCGGACTCGCAGATCTTGCAGATTCTTGGCGCTGCTGACTTCAATTTCATCCGCAAAGAGCAGGACTGTTTGGAGTCTAAAACCGTAAGGGCAATCTCCTTGGGGCTAGCACTGACTAACCCCACATTCCCGGCCAAAGTCCATATGGCCATGAGATAAAGCACCGCACCAATCTGGAGCGCTGCCAAAGCCATCACGTCGTAGGCTTGCGTGTCCGAAGTCCCAATAGATTCCACTTCACCGGAGATGGCGCTCAGGAAGAAAAGGTCTTTCAAGATCTGCACTAGGCGAATCCCAAGAGTCAAACATACGAGCGCCTCTGCGGCACCCTCTTCACTAAGGCAGGGCGAACTGGAAGGATCGCCTAGATACATTCGAAATAATTGGTCGAAGCCATCGATCACTACGACGTCAGGGAGCCAGTCAGCGGCATAGGACTTTCGGCGGAGTTCATCCTCGATTTGAAAACCGAAGGCTTCCATAGCCCACCGAACCTGGGCCTCATCGAAAGGCGCAGTCGTTTTATCGGCATCTTTCCTATTTCCGCCAGCTGTGCTCAACACTGCAACCACGCACCTCCACCTAGCCGTCATCCAGGGGCACAAAAGTTTCTTTCCATAACCGGGTGCGATAAACGCTCTCTTGCGTTGACGCACCCAGCCTCAAATGGCTGCCAGCATGTCCACGTCATGTCGTTCCAACGGCTCACACCTTCAACCTGACACACGACCATAGGTCCAGCTCCTTTGCGCGGATTGGCAACTTGCCCGCAGAAGACAATCACGATGGAGGCTGTTCCAAATGATCGTCTTCACTAAAGAGCTGGACCCATGGCGCCTGGATAAGAAGTTAGGTTAAGTGATCCGCCAGCACGCCAAACGTGGCTCGGCCCTAAGCCTGGCTCAGCGTCCCTTCCAGTTTGCCGGGCGCTTGGCATTGAACGCGGCGTGGAACTCCGCGTAGTCCTCACTGTTCATTAGCAGCGCCTGTACCATCGCTTCGAGCTCGAGAGCGCCGGAAAGCGGCATGTCGAGTTCCCGTGAAATCAATGACTTCGTCTGTGCGTAGGCAAATGCTGGGCCCGTGGCAAGCCGAGTAGCCAGGGCGTTCACTGTCTCTTCCAGATCGGCGTCATCCACAAGCTGCGAAGCCAAACCGTACTTATCTGCCGTCTCGGCGTCGATCGTGTCTCCGAGCATGAGCAACTGGGTAGCACGCCCGAGTCCGACAATTCTGGGAAGCAGGTAGGCGGAACCCATGTCTGCCCCCGCTAGGCCAACCTTCGTGAACAAGAAGGCAAACCTTGCCGATCGGGAAAGGATCCTGAAGTCGGATGCCAGCGCCAGCACTGAGCCGGCTCCCGCCGCCATCCCGTGGATCTGGGCGATTATCGGAACTGGGCATTCCCTCATCGCCTTCACCACATTGCCAGTCATGCGGGTGAAGTCCAAGAGCTCATCTGGGCGCATCTTCAAAAGCTCGCCGATTATCTCGTTGACATCTCCGCCTGATGAGAACGCCCGGCCTTCGCCACGAATGACGATCACGCGAACGTCGCCGCGAAGCGGTATCTCATGAAGGAAGTCTCTCAGGTCCGCATAGCTCTGAAACGTCAGAGCATTGAGCTTGTCAGGTCTGTTGAGAGTTATGTTTGCTATCTGGTCTTTAATTTCAAGCCGAAAGTGATCCGACTTGTCGGTGAATGGAATAGTTCCGCGGAACAAAGCCATTTAGGGACGCCTCCTTGGGTCAGTTGATGTTGTTATTTGCTACTTCTTGTCTTGATTTGATCGGTAGAGTGACCTGCCGATGATTGTGCGCTGTATTTCCGATGCGCCTTCATAAATGCGCGTGGCACGCACCTCCCGGTAAAGGTGCTCCAAAAGATGGCCGCGCACCAGCCCTCGGGCTCCGTGAAGCTGGATTGCCGTATCGATGACAAACTGGGCCGTTTCAGTCGCATACAGCTTGGCCATTGCCGAGCGGTTCGTGATCTCAAACGATGAGGCGCCGCTATCGTAGGCCGAAGCGGCGGCGTAGACAAGAAGCCTCGAAGCCTCGAGCTGGGTCGCCATGTTGGCCAGAGCGTGAGCCACTGCCTGCTGGTCGGACAGGTATCCGCCAAAGGCCTCCCTGGTGGATGTATATTCCACGGTCGCATCCAAAGCAGCTTGGCTCATGCCAACCGCGAATGCGCCAACACTTGGACGGAAAAGATCGAGAGTCTTCATCGCTACGCGAAATCCTCTGTCGACTTCGCCCAAGACCTCGCCTCGTTCGACTCGAACACCATCGAAGGTAACTGTACCGATAGGATGCGGCGCCACTAGGTCTATGTGTTCGCCTCCCACACCCTCGCGAGCGCCCGGAACCGCGAATGCGGTAACTCCCCTGGCACCTGCGTCAGGCGTGGTGCGCGCAAAGACTGTGTAGATGTCAGCCTCGGGAGCGTTCGAGATCCAAATCTTCTCGCCGAAAAGTCTCCAGCCATCGCCATCCGGCACAGCTTTCAGCTCAAGGGCGGCAGCATCGGATCCAGCTCCAGTTTCAGTCAAGGCAAATGCCGCTACCGCGGTTCCTTGCGCAACCTGCGGGATCCACTCGTCGACAATTTCCTGGCTGCCCGACTGGAGAATCGGGTAGGCACCCAAGCCTTGCAGCGCGAGTGCGGTTTCAGCTTCGGTATTGACCGACGCCAAAGCTTCCCGGAGAATGCAAAGCTCCATCGCTTGAGCTTCCCGGCTTTGCTTGCCAGAGCTAGCTGTTGGGAAAAGGCTCTTTAGAAGGCCGCGCTTTCCCATAGCCTCCAATACTTGGCGATTAACATGGCCAGGCTCGCCAGCTTCAGCCAGGGGAATCAGTTCGGTCCTGGCAATTTCCCTGACCTCGGCGATTCTCTGTTGCTGGGGTTCTGTTAGCGAGAACAATCTACTTGGCGGTCCGGCGTTGTCGCCAGAATTTGCAGTCATATCTAAACCGACCTTTCAACCTACCATTGTCAGGCCACCGCTGACGCTTATTACCTGTCCGGTAACATACGATGCCTGCTCGGATGCAAGGAACGTAATGACGTTGGCAATCTCTGCAGGATCGCCAAGCCGACGGAAGGGGATGGCTCGCACCAGCGCCTCCTGGATCTTTTCTGGCTGCATGCGCAAGAGCGGGGTGTCGGTGGGGCCTGGAGCCACGCAGTTCACGTTGATGTTGTATCGGGCCATCTCGCGGGCCAGCGACTTGGAGAAGGAGATGACGCCTCCTTTGGCCGCAGCGTACACGGTCTCACCGAGGCTTCCAACGCGGCCGGCGTCGCTCGACACGTTTACCACCCATCCACGCTTGCCGGCCTCTACGAGAGGTGGCAAGAAGGTGTGGCACATGTTGATGTTGCCCATCAGGTTAAGAGCAATCACCTTGTCAATAAAGTCGGGCTCATTTGTCAAAAATGGCGCTCCGACATTCCATCCGGCGCCATTGACGATGATGTCACAAACTCCCAACCCTGCCTCGACCTCCGGACGAAGGTTCTGGATGCTTTGGCGGCTTGTCACATCGACTACAAAGGCTTTGGCCTTCCCGCCCGCTTCCTTGATGGCATCCGCCGTGGCCTGTGCGGCAGTGAGATTTATGTCCACTACTGCAACCTCGGCCCCGGACTCCGCCATTACCACAGCCACCTGGCGTGATATGCCAGATCCAGAGCCTGTGATAACCGCCCGGTGTCCACTAAGATCAATATTCATTTTGCCTACCTTTCGCCAACAAATGCCCGCAGCCGCTGTTCAGCCTCTTTGGAGACATGCAACTGCTTTTGCTCAAACAACTCACCTGAGTATCCGTCGCTCGACCCATACCGGTTCACGCAACGCTTGATTGCAGGCTGCGCCGGACCTGCGCCCTCTAAAAGCATCGAAGTCACCCGACTCAACTGAGCATCCAGGTCCTTTTCAGCAACGCACCATTCAACTATTCCCAGCCTTTGCGCCTCAACCCCGTCAATGAGTTCTCCCGTGAGTATCAACCGTAGAGACTGGCCTCTTCCAACCAATCGGGTAAGACGCTGAGTTCCACCGCCAGCCGGCAGAAGTCCGATCCGAACCTCCGGGAGACCGATGCGCGCGGAATCGGCAGCGATCCGCAGATCACATGACAATGCCAGTTCGAGACCCCCGCCAGTAACAGCGCCGGTGAGAACAGCCACAGTTGGCATCGGAAGCTGCTCCCAGGCAAAGTATGCATTTTGAATTCTGCGGGCAAATCCGTCCAGCCGGGTGAAATCATTTGTTTCAAGGGCAGCAACCATCTGCTTGATGTCTCCACCGGCTGAAAAATGCCGTCCAGACCCCCTGACGATCACCAGTAAAGGGCTTGCGCTTTTGATTTCTTCCAGGACCAGATCGAAGCTGTCTAGAAATGCGTCGTCCACCGCATTTACCGGCGGGCGGTCAAGCAACAGCGTCGCAACTCGATCCTGCACTTCCAACTTGAGCAATTTCTAGACCCTCCCTGCCTTTGAATACTCATTCGGATCGATTGAATATTCATTCAATAGTAGCAACAGACTCACCTAATAGCAAAATCAGCATGCAAGAAATCTAAATTTCGGTCCGATGCTAGAGAATCGGTTTATCCACCAGACCAGGCCGTGTCCCAAAGTAACTCAAAAGATGCAAAAACTGCGCCGGTGTCTCTTCCCCGGCAGAGCAAGCCAAAATGGCCGAATAACTACTCTGCCGTCACCCTTTCTGCTATTTGCTGGCGAAGTTGAAACCGCTTCACCTTTCCAGTCGCCGTCTTTGGCAGTTCCTCGACGAAAAAGATCTCTCTTGGCCGCTTGAACGCGGCCATGCGGGCTCTGCAGTGCTGCTCCAACGCCGAGGCATCGAGAATCTTTCCGGTACCAGGAACAACGAAAGCTACCGCCGTCTCGAGACCAGTGATGGTTCGCGCTCCAACGACTGCAGCCTCCAGAACATCGGGATGCTCCGTTAGAACCGACTCCACCTCAGCCGGTGACACCCAGATTCCACCAATCTTGATCATGTCATTATCGCGGCCCAGAAAACGATAGTACCCATCTTGAGTCCTGGTATAGACATCTCCGGTGCGCAACCACTCACCGATGAACGCCTTCTTGGCAGACTCGTATCTACACCAATACCCGGTAGCAATTGAGTCGCCTCGGATGTGCAGATAACCGGGAGAATCTGGGCCGGTTACCTCGGCACCATCGCCATCAATCAATTTCACATCGTACCCATCGACGGGCCTGCCAGAAGTGCCTGCCTGCTCCTCTCCCACCCGGTTGCACATGAACATGTGCAGAGCTTCCGTTGAGCCGACTCCGTCCAACAACGGAACCTTGTACAATTCCGTAAATCGTCGGTGAAGCTCGGCGGGAAGGGCCTCGCCGGAAACAACTACGAGTCTCAGGGACGACATTGCTTCGGGCGGCACTCCATTGTCCATGATCGATGCCAGCAGGCCCGGACTGCCAAAGAAAATAGTTGGCCTATAGCGCTCAAGGGCTTCCGCAACAGACTTGGAAGTTGCCCAGGCCGGGTTCAAAATCGCCGTTGCACCAGCCGAGAACGGAAAGGTAAGAGAGTTGCCTAGGCCGAAGGCAAAGAACAGCTTGGCGGCTGACAAGCACCGGTCTTCCGGACGAATATCAATCACAGTGGCACCATAATTTACCGCCGTAACCTCAAGAGCCTTCTGCCTGTGCATTACGCCTTTGGGTGATCCGGTTGTGCCCGAACTGTAGAGCCAAAATCCAGGAGAATCTGCTCCGGTTCTCGCTGTCGGCGCTTCGTCGGTGTCATCAAAGTCAGACCAGGAGTAGACCCCCATCTCCATCTCGCCGTGGATTATCTTTCGGGTCTCATCGTCCGGCTCTCCAACAATTACCGCTCTTTTTAGATCTGGGGCAAGGCTGCGGATGACAGGGAGTGACTTAGCGTACGCGACTGACAACACGACGACGGCAGCCCGTGCGTCGTCGATTACAAAGCCAAGTTCCTCGCCGTTGAGCATGGTTGACAGCGGAATCGGCACCACCCCGGATCTCATGCTTCCGAGAAACCATGCCGGAAACGCTGCCTCGTCGTTTACTACCAGGGCAACCCGATCCTCTTGGCGAACCTGAAGCATGGCGAGAGCATGTTGAACGCGAAACATCTCCCGCTGCAGGTCAGCATAGGTGTATTTCTCATCACCGGATTCGACGGCAACCCTGCTACCATTTCCAGCTTCGACATGACGATCTATAAGCCAGTTTGCAGCGTTGTAAAAATCTTGCATTGGCGTTCCTATCTCCTGGTACCCTCTCGAATTCCCAAATCCTGAGCCAGGATCTACACCTAACTCTTGAATACCTTTGAACCCATGGGTGCGCTTGTACCGAAAACATGCGTCGAATGGATTGAACCTGGCATCGATCTTCCTCTAATGCCAGTGACGATTATCTGCACCGCCACGCAGGCCCCCAAGTTCAGTCAAATACCGAACCCTATCTCTGTCGCTACCACTAACCGAAACCGTCGTAATTCATCTGACTTTCTAAGTGGTAACACTACAGTGCTTTTCACGGAACTTCAAAATAAAAACCTCACATTCCTACCGGGATTTACGCATTATACGAGGTAGACAATGTCATACGTGTACGGAAGAAATATTGACCAGTTGCGACATCTGCCTTGTGAGGAGCCTAGTTACTTCGCGGGCACTGATAAAAGGTTGGTTCCGCCTCCGGCGATAACTTACAAAGGTCAGCGCCGGCGGTAGAAGCGATATAATTCTCTCCTGCATCGTGCCGGTTCGCGCTTATGATCATCACTGACCATTGGCCGAGGACTTGCTTACGTCAAACGAGCGAGTCCTCGGTTATCGCAGCTGGAGAATTCATCCACGTCTGGTATCCGCCATCTAGATTAGCCGCTTCGTAACCGCGGCCACGGAGCAGCGAAGCAGCGGCATGGCCCCTGATACCCACCTGGCAATAGATTATGATCTCATCGCCCGAAAGCGCTTCCATGCGATCCCGCAATTCGTCTACGGGAATATTCACAGAGTTTGGAATGTGGCCATTTGCAAACTCCTCGTCGGTCCGGACATCAACAAGCAACGCACCGCTGTCTACCCTTGCCTGCACTTCATCCCATTGAATACTCTTGCTAAAGCCGCTGGCAATGTTCTCCGCCACATAGCCAAGCATATTGATGGGATCCTTCGCGGACCCGAACGGCGGCGCGTAGGCCAATTCGAGGTCGGCCAGGTCCTGGGCGCGAAGACCTGCACGCATTGCCGTCGCGATAACATCAATTCGCTTGTCAACCCCGTCGCGGCCAACCGCTTGGGCGCCCATTATGAGGTTTGTATCCGGATCGATAAGAATCTTCAGCGACATGCTCATTGCTCCCGGATAGTATCCGGCGTGAGAATTCGGATGAGTATGGATCACCAGGTAGTCACGACCGGCTGCACGCAGCCTCTTTTCATTCCATCCTGTCGTAGCCACGGAGATATCAAACACCTTGACGATGGCTGTTCCTATCGTCGGCACCCAGCGTGTTTCCCTGCCAACTATGTGGTCTGCCGACACCCTCCCTTGGCGATTTGCGATATTTGCTAGTGGCACTAGGGAAGCTCCACCATCGAGCGCATCGATTTTTTCAGCTGCATCGCCAATTGCATAGATATTCAAATCGCTGGTCTGATTGTAGCTATTTGTTGCGATGCCACCTCGAGCCCCGATCCGTAGCCCGGCAATTTCCGCAAGCCTCGTATCGGGTCGGACACCTATGGCCATGATCACCAGATCGGATTCAATCTCTTCGCCACTGGTCAGGACTACCCGATCCTCATAAACCGCAGCTACCGCATGTCCCAAATATAGATTGACCTTGTGGCTAGTCATTTCATTCTGGACGAGAACCGCCATCTCGGCATCTAACGGACTGAGCACTTGATCGAGCGCCTCGACCAAAGAGGTGCGAATTCCGCGGTGACGCAGGTTTTCAGCGGTTTCAATTCCAATGAAACCGCCACCGATGACTACTGCACTCTTGGGGCCATCCTCAAGCGCCTCGACAATTCGCGATACATCTTCCACCGTGCGCAGCGTAAGCGCACGTTCGATCCCGGGTATGGGAGGCACTACAGGCTGGGCGCCGGGACTCAATATCAGCTGATCGTAATCAAGCAGATATTCTTCTTTGGTTACAAGATTGCGAACCGTCACATTCTTCGCGTTGCGGTCAATACCAGTGACTTCGCTCAGTGTGCGCACATCCAGATTGAATCGAGCATCAAGACTCTCGGCGGTTTGAAGTAGGAGATCCTGCTTCTTTGAAATGACTCCACCGATGTAATAAGGCAGGCCACAGTTGGCATAAGAGACATACGAGCTTCGCTCCAGCACGATGATCGAAGCATCCGGGTCAAGTCTGCGAAGTCTCGTTGCCGCAGACATCCCTCCGGCGACGCCACCAATTATGACAACCTGTCTCATTCTAAATCCCATCTGTCGGCTAGACCCATGAAGTAGCTCTTTTCGACTTCATTCAAAAATACGCCACTCCGCTATTGCATCCCCGGCACAATGACTTGCCGGTAATCAGGTATCGCCGGATGAAGTGCAGCGACTCTGAACCAACGAGTGCCTTCACGCAATCGTGAATCCAGAAACAGACACAACATAATCAGCACAAAATCCCTAGTCGGATACCTACTAGGGTATATTATAAAGACTATCGCGGGCCAGTGCTGCAGCGAACGTGTGTTGTATCAGCAGCGGAATGCTCTCTATGACAGAATCCTCAGAATGGCAGAAGGCAGTAATGCGTTCCGAAATTCCTTGGATTTGCCCCGCGAAATTCACTACTTTGCTTCTCTAGGCTTGTCTCTGATTTTGGTCACAGATATCTTGCATTCCATGGCATTCCTCTTTCGACGGGGTATTTGCGGGAGCTTCTCTCGGATTGCACCGCTTGTCTTTAGTCTCTTCCCATTCTTTTCTCCAGCGTTGGCAGCTCCGCGGCAATATCGCGACCTCTTAAATACATGCTTTGCATCTGGCGCCTGGCCGATGGGCTTCGCAGATGAGTTCGACTGCAATCTTGCGATCTCGGGACGAGGCCAGCATTCCTCATTGTTCCCCCAGATCCGTATCGGCTTTCATTAGAGCACCGATAGGTCAACAGCTTCGACCAGAGCCTTCTCTTTCATCTGCAACTCAGTGCTCAAAGCCTTTACCAACCTTTAAGCCTCTCGCGAGAGGAGTGACGTTGGGGGGGATGGGTCGAATGCAATGGCGGAAGAATGAGCCAGCTAGACCGAATCCCTTATCCCGGCGAACCCAATTCTGCCAACTGAACCCTGGATAAACACTAGGGCTTCATAAATGCCTTGCCAAGTTCACTATCATCTGCTCGACTGATTTAACCGGTTGCTAGCTTTGACGACGACTGCGAAGCTGGAACATCTGATCGCCAAATAACCTAGACCAGACCTCAATAGCAGGCCGAAACAAACGGGTCCAAACACAAGATTTCCGCTGAGCTCTCGATGTTCCGACTCGGCAGTCTCCAAAGCCACTCCGGCTCTAGAATGAGCCGGACAATCACCGCAACGGAAATTGGTAGAACCAGATCTCTCAAGCTGCCTGATGCATTCCCACTGCCACGATGGTATTAGTCACAAAACTCGCGCAAAAAAAGCCTCGTGCCCACCTCGTCATTCAACAAATCAAAACTACCGCTGCCATCATTGTTCCAGAACCTTCTTGCCTCGATACAAACTGTATGTTTTGAACCCCTCCGAAATACCGGACAACCACTCTTTGGCAGCTCTCTACAGCTCTCGCCCTGGTTCAGACTCGACTAAATCACAAAACAAGGTCACCGACTGACAGATCTCGACCCATTCCGTTGCGACTGCACCTGTATATACCTTTGCTCCAACGGGCAAGCGTGCTTTCGGTCCCGCCAATTGAATATAAGAATTCTCAACCGCTAGCCGCCCTTGATTTCCAAATCAGCGACGGCGACCCGACCTTCTGAGACATCGCTCGTCCGATCGTAATACCGCAAAACCCTCAAGCGATAGAAGATTCCAAGAGTATCAAGTAGCATTCCCCGCACAGCTTTCATAGATATTGTCGAGGTAAATCTGCGCTGAATGACCACAGGAACTTCAACTATTTCTCTGAAGCCAAGGCGCCTGGCCACAACAAAGAACTCCAGGTCAAAAGCGAATCGCTTCTCGACCATGAGCGGAAGTACCTCACGGACCACATCTCTTCTCAACACTTTCAGTCCAGTCTGAGTGTCAGTGACCGACAGATGAAACAGCGTCTTAATCAACTGTTGATAACCCCACGAGTACACTCTCCGCACTATGGGATAATGCACAACGGAACTGGGATGCCTCTTACTTCCAATAATGATGTCAGGCTCTGACGCTCGTATGACCTCGATTATTCCAAGCAACTCGATTGCAGGAATATCGCCATCCGCATCAATAAATCCGAGATACTTCCCTCGGCCCTGCATGAGACCGACTCTAAGCGCCTGACCTTTCCCGGAATTCTCGGAAAGATTGGTATTCTTGAGGAGATCCGGAAAAAGATTTGTGAGTGTGTCTGGACTGCCATCGGTTGATCCGTCAGATACCGCTATTATCTCAAAACGCAGTTCACTTGCTTCAAGAACTTCCACCAATCCAGCAACATGCTTACTAAGAGCCGCTCCCGGATTGTAGTAAGGCACGACGATGCTCAGATCGACATCACTTTGGTTTTCGGCAGTGGAACTAAAGAGGTGCTTCTCCACGAAATCCACATCTTCGATTATGGGATTGCGCAGCAATGCGTGAATTGCAGCAACAACAGAAATACCAGTTGCTAAGGCCACGGCAACCAGCATCACAAATGCAACCGAAACTGCTGATCCATGAAACAGCTCAATGCCAACGAAGGCGACGGCGGCACCTAGCCAGGGATACAGTGAATCCAGCGAATCTCGGGCCAAGTGCAGGTAGGTCAGAAGCGCAAGAATCCCCAAACCTGCTGCCTCGACTCCTAAAATTCTGACGGCATTCTGTGCCCCTTGGTAGCTATTTCCAAACAGTACCCCAATAACGAGTGACGGCACGATGAGCAGAATCGCTGCGGAAATAAACCCCAACACTGTCGTCGCCGGGAACGACCACCGGATCGTGGATCGGGTAAGGCGACCGGCTCCCTTGTCCCTAGCGAATCTCGGAAATGCGAGCATGCCTATTGCCATAGGCAAGAGCAGCGCAATCCTCCCAGCAGTGCTGGCGCTGGCATACAAACCAGCCTCCTTGGCCGGAAGAAAATGCCGTGCCAATACTGTGTCTTCCGTTGCTAATACCCAATAGCCCCCCAGTGCCAGAATAGAATGAATTCCGCTTCGAAGCCCGATCCCCAACTCTTTGACCTTTGAATGTACGACTTCGGGCATGAGGGGCACAAGAAGCATACAAGTCACAACCACCTGCGACAGCACTGATGCAACCACAGCTCCGTCCAAGCCATAACCTAGCTCGATCAACAAGACCCCGAAAACCAAACGACCGATGATGCCTCCAACAACTGTCGCCACAGCAACAACTGAGAATCGCAACCGACCCATAAGAACACCTTGTAACACCGCGCCCACAATGGCTGGCAGGACCCAAATCGCAAGAAGGACCACAGGGACCGAAGACTGAAAGTGCAGATAGCTACCGACTAGAGGAGACAGAACGACCAGCATCCCAGTTCCCACAGCACCAACCAGAACTGCCCTAGCAAGCGCGGTACGCAAACCAATGCCATGACCTTCACTGTGAAGGTGGGCAGCTTCAGCCTTTGTCACCACAGTCTGCAGTGCACCAAGTGGTACTGAGAGGACTAGTAGCGTATTCAGCAGCGCACCGAGAGCACCGTAATTAGAAGGACCAAGAAGCCGACTGACAATTACGTGAAATACAAAATTGGAGAGATTGGCCATAGCAGTCGCGACCAAGAAGGCGAGGCCTCCTTGAGCTAATCCGCTCGATGAGAGAACCCTCCTCAATTTGTCATTCATAGCGCATCATCACTGAGACCGGTCCTAGCTCGCGATTAAAGCACACACACCATACGCCAATAGCCTAGAATGGCAAATTTAGCCTAAAGCCGATCCCCGGCCAATCCTATGACCCAATGCTGCTCCCAAATGATCAGACATCGACCAGACCGATCCGCAACTACCAATTGCGACAGCTGCACGATTAAAACAAAAACGTCTCGAAGAAACTAGCATTTCCACATCCCCTGCTCATGACCTTCCTTTGTAAACGAGACTGGTCATCCTAACCCTCCAACTTCGGGCTAATTAAGCATCTTGTCAACCACCTAACCTTTGAGCGTCAGGCCCTCGAGGGAGAAGTTTCCGCCGTCGCAGGCCTCCTGCCGGCGCTCTATAACCAAGTGAAGAAATACGCTGGACCACGAACTATGACAGCCAATTAATCCCAAGAAAACATCTATTCAAACAAAATCCTGCCAGATCTCGGACGAATCCAGCCATGTCCCGCGTTGACAGCCATAAATAAAAGATGCTTTAGCACCACCTGGCACAGCACCCGAAATGCAGCTCACTAGAGCGATCCATTTTTCACAGCGATGAGCTCACCTTTGCCCACCGGTACCACCACCGAAGAGAATCCCCCGTAATTGTTAATTTGCCTATACAGGTCAGCAACCTCGTCGGGATGAGAGGTGCTGTTATCAACCGCAATCACGCCTCCGATCCTCAACACCCTCTTGGGATGGGGCCACCAACCGGCAT
Organism: Actinomycetota bacterium; assembly: GCA_027322285.1. GTDB lineage: Bacteria > Actinomycetota > Acidimicrobiia > Acidimicrobiales > Acidimicrobiaceae > SCQM01. Next base: position 17,180 of record DAHVRV010000011.1, on the reverse strand, counting down.
AATCAGACCGCTCCGCATCAAAAAACATGAAATCGACTGACTGATCCGCCAGACTCTCCAAAAATGTGCCACCCTCGATACACTTGAGGTCAACAGAGTCGAGCAGGCCAGCTTCGCTCAGATTTGCTCGAGCCTGATCGAGCCATGCCCTGTCATAATCCACACTGACAACAGTGCCGCCGTTCGCTCGGACAGCATCGGCAAGCCAGATGGTGGAGTACCCATTGGATGTCCCGATTTCCACCACGCTCTTTGCCTTCAGCGCCTTTAGAAATATCCAAAGAAATTCTCCAACAGGAGGGTCAATATTGCGGCGGCGGCGCGCCCACTGTGGCTCGGCAGCGTCAAAATTCTTGCCCTCCTCATAAAGGTCATTTACAAACTTGCGCAAATCTTCGTTCATTTCACCGTCTGACTCTTGTAAGAAAAACCTAACTCACCAGGGTCTGAGCCGCTCTAGCAGGACTCTGACCGCCTTTTTCAAAAATCACGACTACCACGATCAAGGCCGACCTTGGGCTTGACGCGCTAGGTCTCGCCCTTTCGATACCCATATATTGCCGCCAATACCCGATCGGGTGTCAACGGGATCTCACGAATCCTCGCCCCAAATGGTCGCAGAGCATCTTCCACCGCGTTTGCCACAGATGCCGGAAGAGGAATGGTACCGCCTTCACCGGAACCCTTGACTCCCAGCGGATTCAACGGACTTGGTGAAACGACGTGGAATAGCTCCGGAGTAGGCACCTCCATTGCCGTTGGAAGTGCATAATCAAGGTAACTAACCGTGAGGGGCTGGCCGTCTTTGGAATACTTCGCCTCCTCGTAGATGGCATTCCCAATACCGTGAGCATGGCCGCCGAGTACCTGGCCCTCCACCAGCAAAGGGTTCAACACCGTTCCACAGTCGTGGCCTAAGATGCTGCGAACAATCTCTATTTTCCCGGTCTCCACGTCGACGCTGACGATAATGGCGCTTATACCGCTGGAATAAGCCGCCTGACTTGGCTTGAAATACGAGGTGCGCTCAATGGCAACAGGCTGGTTGCGCGCTACCGACATTCCATGTCTTCCCACATTTGCGATGCTTGCTATTTCAGCGAGCGACACCCCCTTCTCCGGATCGTTGCGGACCTCTACCCTGTCCCCTCTTAGCTCGAGCTCGCTTGAATCGATCTTCAGCATGCTCGCCGCGGCATCAATGATGTCCTCCTTGACCTGGAGGCTTGCCTGCCAAACGGCCGGACCCGCCGTGGACGTGATTCGCGAGGCGAATGTGCCCTGGCCATACGGAATAAATGACGTATCTCCGTGCCGCACGCTCACAAGGTCGATATCACAGCCAATAGCGTCCGCAGCGACCTGAGCGTAAACGGTTTCGTAACCTTGGCCCTGCGGAGAGGCCGCCAGAGAAACCATAATGCGGCCGGTATTGGTTAATCGGACTCGCGCGCCTTCGTATGGTCCGATTCCCGTTCCCTCAACGAACATCGCGAGCCCGAGCCCTAAAAACTTGCCGCTCTTTCGGGCTTCAGTCTGTTCAGCCCGAAATTCGGCCAGGTTGATGCGCTCAAGAACACCATCGAGAAGCGCCGGATAGTTGCCGCTATCGTACGTGAGCGGGCTTCCATCGCGGAATGTCAACCCGACCGCGTAAGGAAACTGGTCCGGCTGGATAAGATTGCGCCGTCTCACCTCAGCCGGCTCCAAGCCGAGATGCTCGGCAATGCGATCCATCATCCGTTCCATAGCGACAACTGCCTGCGGCCGTCCCGCGCCGCGCAGAGAGCTGGTAGGAACAATGTTGGTATAGCAAGAGATCAGCTCGCTATGGATATTGGGAATGACGTATGGCCCAGGCAATGTGGACATGGTGATGGTCGGCACCTGCAATCCCACGCAATAGGCGCCTTGGTCGTGTTCAAAAACATCCTTTAGGACGAGGAGACGTCCGTCATCATCAAAACCGACTTCGACACGATGGGTCTGGGTTCGCTCCATGGTGGCGCTGATGAAGTTTTCCCATCTGTCTTCGATCCACTTCACGGGATGCTTCAGTTCCATCGCGATCCATGGAATCAGGACTTCCTCGCCATAGAACTGGGCCTTGGGGCCAAATCCTCCACCGATATCCGCTGGAGCAATCAGCCTGATTTCATCCTCGCTGACGCCGTAGATAGTGGCGAGCATCTGCCTTACATAGTGGGGAGCTTGGGTGTTGTCCCAGACGATCAGCTGCTGGGTCGGAGCATCAAAGCGCGCCGCCACAGCACGTGCCTCGATCGAGTGCCCGCCTCCCCGGGCAACGTGAAGGGTCTCCCTCAGCACATGAGGAGAACTCTTTAGAGCAGCTTCCGGATCTCCAGCTTGTTGAATCAGGTGAACCGCAACGTTTGTCTCGGAACCGATATGAACCGCAGGAGCACCTTCTTCAAGAGCTTGCGCCGTCGAGCCAACAGATTCGAGAGGCTCGTAATCCACTTCTATTAGTTCGAGTGCGTCTTCAGCTATATAGCGGTTTTCAGCAACCACCACCGCAACCGGCTCACCGATATACCTCGCGTACTCCTGGACTATCGGCAACCTGACCTGGTAATTCAACTTCGGATTGGTTACCTTGGGCGGAAGATCCTTAAGAATCGGTCCAAGCTCGCTTGCGGTAAATACCGCGATGACTCCATTGAGGCTTTTCGCCGCCTCCGTGTTTATCGACAGTATCCTGGCATGGGCATAACTGCTTCGCAGAATAGCTGCCTCATAGAAATCACCAAAAGGAAGATCGTCGAGAAATTGGCCTCCGCCGGTAAGAAGGCGCTGGTCCTCTCTTCGGAGCATCCCAGTTCCAAGATTCGCAATCTTTTCACGGTTGCGGACTTCGCTTAGCTGAGTCATTGTACTCCCCCGCTTTGACCGTTCGGCGCGGGCAGGCTCATTAGCGCGGCGACCATTCCCGTGTACCCGGTACAACGGCAGATATTGCCGCTCAAAGCCTCTCTGGCCTGTGCCTCAGATTCGATGGGACCTTCCCGCAATCTTGCAACCAGAGACATCAAGAAGCCACTAGTGCAGTATCCGCACTGAAGGGCGTGATTTGCGTGGAATGCCTCTTGAAGCGGAGATAGGACGCCGTCTTCAGCGAGGCTCTCAACGGTCTCGATCGATTCGCCGTCTGCTTGGGCCGCAAGCAGGAGACAGGATCGCACGGCTTTGTCGCCCATGATTATCGTGCAGGCTCCGCAACTGCCGTGCTCGCAACCCAAATGAGTCCCTGGCAGCTCAACCTGTTTGCGAATGAAATCAGCCAGCGTCAAGCGCTGATCCACCAGATAGGTGCCCTTCGAGCCGTTTATGGTTACCGTGATCCACATCTTTGATTCGACCGGATCTAATTCAGCTGCTTCAGACATTTATCACTCTCCTCTGCTCGGCCAGCCGGGCCAGCCCGCGACGAACGACAACCCCAGTGACCTTCTTGCGATACTGCGCCGAGGTGTGTACGTCCTCAGTCGGCTCCAGAGATTCCATCACCAGTTGCTGCACCGCGACAAGCACTTCCTCCGATAAATCTGTGCCCGAAATTAGCTCCTCAGCTTCCAAAAGCCGGAGCGGCGTCGGTGCAACTCCTGAACAGACGATCCGACAATCTTCTATGGTGCCCTGTTCGCTCCAGGTGCCGACAACTGCCGCTCCCACTAGGGCGAAGTCCCCCTTGCGCCTCGTGACTTCGTCAAACGCGCCAACTGAATTGCGCTTCATGGCCGGGATAAACACCGACTCCAACAGTTCGGTGGAATCAAGATCACTAGTCAGGTGAAAGCGAAAGAACTCCCCGGCCGGCACTGTCCTCCTGGAACTTTTGGAACAAACATTCATCTGCCCATCGAGCGCTATCATTACCGAAGGCAGCTCGGCTGCGGAATCAGCGTGCGCGAGACTGCCGCATATTGTTCCCCTGTTTCTTATCTGAACGTGGGCAATGTTGGTCAATCCCTCGTGCAGAATGGGATACGCCAACTCAACCTCCGGAGACAGTTCCAAGTCCCGATGACGGACCAGTGCCGAAATGGTAAGTCCCGAGTCGCTAAGCGAATACTGATTCAGAGCTTTCACCCTGTTGATATCGATTAGATGCGCCGGCGCAAGAAGCCGAAAATTCAGCATTGGCATAAGACTCTGGCCTCCGGCAAGAATCTTGGCTTCATCACCATATGCCCAAAGCAGGTCCAGAACCTCCTCGATTTGAGTGGGCGCGTGATAGGTGAATCGGGATGGCTTCATAACTTTTCCTCTTCAGCTTGTGCCGGGGCTTCACCAGATGGCACAGGACAGCAAGCCACCTCGCGGGAAACTGCTTCCTCGTCAACTTCGAACCCTAAAAGATGTTGTACTGCCGCTCTTCGAATGAACGGGCTCTCGATCATGGCAAAGTGCCTAAGTCCAGGCGCCAAAACGAACCTGGCGTTTGGAATCTCAGCGCCTAAACGCCGGCCCATTTCCGGTGGCGTCGCACCATCTTGCGCACCCGTCATTGCCACGGTCTGGGCGGTGATCTTCGCCAGGAGACCGGTATTGTCAAACGCTCCCAGGGCAGTGCATGCCTTGGCGTGAACTTCCGGGCGAGTCTCTAGAAAGACTCCGACGACATGTGACACCAACTCCGGATTCGTTCGCCTGAACTTCTCGCCAAACCACCTGTCCACCTGGAACGGCACCTGCATCAGCCGCGGACTGCCCAACGCTGTTTTGGCGCGGGCGCTCCAGGCCTTGGGGGCATCGGGCCCATACCAGGCTGTGGTATCACACAGTACGAGCCGATCTACATAGGTTGGGTTCGTGGCGGCAAAATTTATGGCGACGCATCCACCCATTGAAAGCCCGAGAAGATGAACCTTTTTGATATCGAGCGCGTCGAGAACAAGGCGAACATCCCCCGCCATATCCTCGACGCTGAAATCCTTGCCGTCGTAGGTGCTCCTGCCGTGACCACGCAGATCGATTGCCAGCACGTCAAACTCAGCCAGGAATTCACTAACGATTGGAATCCACATGTCTGCGGAAAGCGCCAGCGAGTGGAGCAGCACCAAGGGGTGTCCCCTCCCAGCACGCAAGTATGAGATGCTCCCCGAAGGAGTCGCGACAGCTCCTCTATTCATTTGAAAGGTCTCTTCCGCCATAGCCTCAGTCCTTGGAGACATCGAGCCGGGCTGCATTGTTGCAACATATGTCTTCTTGGTCGGCAGAGCTCAGCTCTGCGGCCAAGACGCTTCCAAGGGGATCGCCGTCACCGATCGGGAATGGCGCGTCACTGCCTAAGAGCACTTTTGCCGAACCGACCCTTCTCACTAAAAGCTCCAGGCTGGCCGGATCGAGCGCAACTGTGTCGTAGAAAAAATTGACTATTTCATCAATGAAGAGTCTCCCGCCCATGGACTTCGGCGCAAGGCCCGCACGGTTGAGCCCATCCATGCGGAACACTTGGTAGGGAAGCATCCCCCCGCCATGAACAAGAATGATCTTGATCTTGGGAAATCTCGAGAAGAATCCGTTCAGAAGCATGTCGGTGGCTACCGAGGTGGTGTCGATCAGTCTGCCAGTTATATTCTGCAGCAGTCTCGGAGTGATCTGACATGATGGACCGTTGGTTGGAGGATGGAGCATCACGGGAACGCCGGTCCTCTCGACCTTATCCCAGAATGGCCACAACGACTCACTCGCCAGCGAGTCGCACTCTGGCGGATGAGTACTGAGCATCAGGCCCGCCAAATTATTGTCGTCCAACCTTTTCTCAAGCTCCGCCGCCGCGCGCTCCGGATCAGCCAGGTAGATGGTGGCCAGCGGACGCAATCTACCGTTCGAGGACTGTGCCGCCTCCAAGATCGCGGAATTGATAAGGTCATACCACCTGCGAGCCCGTACCTCGTCAAAACTTGTCCAAGTAAACAGGTCCATCCATGCCGAGACCCACTGCAGGCTAATCCCCCGGGCGTCCATCCATTCGAGCCGTTTGGAAACCATCGAAATACCAGGCTGGATCGGCCCAAGGGTGTCGTCACCGCACTGTAGAAAAATCGTCCCCTCTGGTGATTTCTCTACCGTGACGCCGATTGCTTGGCGACGCTCGTCGGCCTCCCCAAGCAATTGCTGTGGAACCAGATGCCCATGGACATCTATCGCACGTCCAAATAGAGCTGCATCCTGCGTATTAGTCATGACTCCTCCTCGGCTACTGCTCGCTCGATCGGGACAAGCCCGGATTGTTCAATTGCGCGGTATCCCAACATGATCAAAGATCGCGTCGTTGCCACCGCAGTCTGGGTATCGGACTCGTCATAGGCGACCAGAAGCCTGCGGTGATCCTCGAGCGAACGCTGCAGGCGTCCTGGCAGCGACAAGCTCAGATGGCGAAACTGAAGTGTCCGCAACCCAAAAGAAGCAAGAATCCTCTGCAACTCCTCGTTACCTGCGACACGAGCCTCGACCAAGCGAAATCCGACATTATGCCAGAAATACTCGTCAACCTTGTCTTCGGCCACATCCTCCTCGAGTGCTTCGTACCACCTCCAAAGCTCTTGGATCCCCTCCTTGGGTGAGCGCGCCACGATCAATTCGCTCACCAGGGTGTTCAAACTTGCGCGCAGGTCATACACATCCTTGATCTGTTTCAAAGTAAGCTGCGCGATATATGGCCGGCGCCTTGGAGGGATCACCACTGTGCCCTGCCGCTCGAGCTCAGCAAGAGCTTCGCGAACCGGAGTCCTGCTAGTGCCAAACCTGCGGGCCAAATCCACCGAGTTCAAGACGTCGCCCGGGCGCAACCGCCCTTCGACGATTGCAATTGCTATTTCGTCAAAAATCTCCTGAGCGAGCGGCGCCCTGTCCCCGGCATCTCTGATGCTAAGCAGCAGAAGCGCCCTGCGATTGTAGTCAACTATCGAAGGCTCCAGCTTCACCCTCAAGGTAGCGGCCAGCCGCTCGCTGCCAGTCGGAACCCCGGGGTCCATCGGCAAGGCGTGGGGCGGCTCAGCCTGCGACGAAAAGCCGACATTGGAAACTCCCTCAAATAGCTCACTCATGATGTGCCCCCTGGATAACAATGCTGATTAGAAATTCGGCCGGGTCCAGCCTGGAATCCTGTTCGTAGGATGCCGGCTTCTCTGAGAGTCCCCTCCACCCAGGCACCTGCACTCCGGTAAGTTCCCTCATTCTTTAAGACCCGGCCATTTCTTTGCGACTCTGTCTAGAACTTCAGCGCTGGATTCAGCCACCAATGGAAAATCATTCAGGCGTTCGAAGGGACGACATGCGTCAATCAATGCCCGGGTATTGTAGGCTGGCTGGCCGGCAAGGCCCAGCGGGTCTACCCGGCTGCCCCATGAGTAGCGCATGATCTCGATATCGCGGCCAGGATCGCATCTCGTCGATACCGCCCACATGACTTCGCCCAGATCTCGCGGATTGATGTCGCTGTCAACCACTATCACGAACCGGTTCATATACGCAGTGACCGGATGCTGGGCCAGGAGATAGCCAGCTTGGCGACTATGCCCGGCATAACGCTGCTGTATCGCCACAGCTATGATGGACCGTCCCCCGCCCACTTCATGACACCACACGCCGGCAACTCCAGCTAACCCCATGCCAGTCAAAGCATCAGCCGCCATGGCTGATTTCATCACTGATCTCATGTAGGAATAGTCATGCGGTGGCTTTCCAGGGGGCGCGCCCAAGACTATTGGATCATTCCGGTAAAACAAACCCGTCACTTCGACTGTCAGAACAGGTGTGACGTCCCCGGAATAGTAGCCCGTCCACTCGCCGAACGGCCCTTCCGGACGTTTGCGCTCAGGATAGAGCCACCCCTCGAAGGCAAGCTCGCTCTCAGCCGGGATCGGCAATCCGGTGTCGGGTCCGCGGACAAATGGGACTCCCTCGCCCATGATCGCTCCGGCGTAGTCGAGCTCCGATACCCCCGTTGGAACCTCTGTGCCGGCTACAACCAAAAAAACCGGGTGCTGGCCCAAAGTAGCCGCAACCGGCGCACGCCCCTCCTTCTCGAACCATTTTGTAATATGTTGAAATCCGTGTTTTCCCGATTCCGCATTGATGCTTAGCGCCGCTCCGTTGTCTTGGACCTGCATGCGATAGGCGCCGAGGTTCAATACCCCGGTGTCTGGATCGGAAGTGATCACCGCGCACCCGGTGCCGATGTATGGGCCGCCGTCATGCTCGTGCCAGACCGGGCTGGGAAAGTCCAGAAAATTTATCTCGCCCTTTTTGGCAACGTTTTCGAGAACCGGACCGCTCGCCACTTCGCGCGCCGGAAAATCCGCGGACGCTTTGAGCCACTGCTGAGGCTTGCCCCGCAAAATCTCCACCAGCTCCAGATCGCTGAGATCCGATCCGAGATTCAAGGTCATTCCCAGTAGCTTTGGGTTCGAGACACTTCCGGTCAACACGCGGTAACCGGGCCCATATCCCTTGATGTCGTCGAAAACCAGGGCCTTTGGCACCTTGCGCCTGTAATTCAACTGGCTCGCGGCTCCGATCTCCAAAGCGGCGTCAGCTCCGTTCACCGTATCCAGCTGATCCGATGCCCTAGCTGCTTCCAACCACTCACGTAGATCAAACTTCGTCATCAATCACGTCTTTCTAACTTCATAACCTCGAATTTGGACCATTAGAGGTCCGGCCGCCCGGGTTTTTTACTGCCCGGCACTCCGAAAAATGTTCCCCAAATACTTCTCGACATCATCGACGTCGAGAAGATCCCCATATTTCTGATTCAGGTCGAACAAGCTCATCCAATGAGAAGCTTCGAACCTGTCGAAGCAGCACTCGCCGACAATCCCGACGGCGAATCCCGCCACGCAGGCATCAACTACTGAAGCTCTTACGCATCCGCTCGTCGACTCTCCGCAAACGAGAAGCGTGTCACAGCCTTGAGATCGCAGCAATATTTCCAACGATGTTCCCTGCAATGCGCTGGGAGTCGACTTTTCAATAATGGTGTCGCCGGGCCCGGGCGCAATCTCTTCGACTATGTCATAAGGACCTGGACCAGCGCCTCTCGAGCGGAGAGCCTTGGCGCCTTTGCGGTTCCAAGGAGTCGGTCTCCGCCCAAAAGACGTGGTGTAGAAAATTGGTATCCCAGACTCACGAGCCAGATGCACGAGCCTGACGGTCCTGTCAATTGCCTCCCAGCCTTTGAGGCCGCAGGCTGACGGCCATTCCTTCACTGCCTCCAGCAGCTCCATCCGCGGATAGCCGAGAGCTGCGTAGTAATCGTCCACGACCAGCAACGCTGGACGATCTCCCAGGCCAAAAGCGGACCTTTTGGCCCAAGTGGTCGCCCCGAGCAGCGCACTGTCGCTAGCGGTAAGGAATCTTGACCAGCCATCATTCATCTGTTTTAACCCTTTCGATCAATGACCCTCCGGCGATGTCCGCATCATCACCCAGCCGAATTCACCGCCTTTTGCGCAAAAGTATTGTCAATATACTGAGCGATATTCGATGGAACCGGCTTCTTAGCCTTGGCAGCGGCCCTGGTGAACGCATCCTGGATCAAAGAAGTCTGGACTTGGGGATTCTTGGTCCACACATTCAAGAAGAAGTTGTACGCATACTTGGCCAATGCCGGATCAGTGATGCCGCTGTCCGACTCGATTGCTGCAATCGTCTTGTTCGGGTGATTGTGGATGAATGCGAGGTTCTGGACTTCAGCATTTGCCCACCTCTGCAACACCACCGGGTTGGCTTGGGCGTACGCAGCGGTCACGGTGTAGCTTCCCACCGCAAACGGAAGGTTTGATAGATCGGCGATCTTCACGTAACCCTTCTTTCCGGTTGCCGTCCCCTGAGGTGGCTGGGTAAGGAGCGCGTTGGCCGAGCCACTCTCCAAAGCGGCCACCATCGCCGGAATGCTTCCGGCGTAAATCCGCTGGACCGAACTCTCGGGAATGTTGTTCTTCGCCAATAGTGCGGTCAGGCCGAAGTCGCTCTCGGAACTCGGCGCTGAAACAGCCACCTTCTTCCCGACGAGATCCTGAACGGACTTGATGCTTGAATCCCCCCACACCTCCAGGTTGTAAGTTCCTTCTGAAAGCCCGATGAACTTCAAGGGAATGTTCTTAAGAATCGCAGCAGCCGTATCGTCCGCAACGCCCACCCCAATTTGAACGCTGCCGCCCACCAGCGCCGGCACCAGCTGCGAGCTAGTGTTCAGCTTTACGAGCTTCACGTTCAATCCGTTCTTGGCGAATATGCCGTCTTTGATTCCAACATAGATATCGGCATACCCCGCGCCGATGGCTGTGTCGCCTATGGTGATTGAAATCGGCGCCGCTGACGCAGTTGTGGTTGTAGCGCCCGCACTTCCCGCCGTAGTCGCAGTTGAAGACGATGCTGAACTGCCACAGGCGGAAATAAATAGCGCCGCCCCGAGGACCCCGCCCACGACAGGAGCTTTGCGCGCAAATCTTGAACCTGAAATTCTTTTCATTTTTATTTCCTTGATTCCTATCCTTGAGACCAGTGTGTAAAACGATGTTCCATGCGCCCGATGAGACGCGTAAGAATTACCGCCGCAACAGCCATGATGAAGATCCCAGCCATAGCGCTATCCATATCGAAGTTCGACGTCGCCGTCTGCACGAAATATCCCAAGCCACCCCCAGATAAAAAGAACTCGGCCACAATTGCTCCAACAAGCGCCCGGGCGATTGAAAGCCGAATTCCGGTCAAGATGTACGGCAGAGTCGCCGGAAAAAGTACAGAGCGGTAGAAAGTCCACTTTCCAGCGCAGCACATCTTGGCAACCCTTATGTAGTCGGAGTTCAAATTGCGAACTCCAGCTGTGGTATTGATAATCAGCGGCATGGTCGCCGCCCATATGACAAGCAGGATTCTCGACTCTTGCCCGATTCCGAACCAGAAAATGATCACCGGCAGGAATAGCACATAGGGAACCGAGTTGAGGACGTTGATGATCGGCTCCGTCATATCGTAGAGGGCGGTCACCCTTCCGAGAACGAGGCCGAGCGGAATAGAGATCAGCAAGGTTATCAACATCCCCCAGCCAACCTCCTCGGCGGTCACGCCTAACGGACCCCAGATATGGCCGCTCGAAAACAATGAAATCTCAGCCTTGATTACCCGGATCGGGTCGCTGGCGATGGTCACGTTTACCAGGCCAAGCGACGAAGAGACCTGCCACGCCACGAGCACTACGGCAACGCCCAAAACTCCGTAACCAGCCCTGGAATGCAGCCGGATCCATATCAGCCAGGCGGGTTCTTTCATGGCGCGCTCCGACGCGCCAGCTGCAGTCCTGTCCTCAGCCGTTGCTATGCTCATTCGGCCGCCTCCCTAGCAGTTTCTACTCCAGATGCTCCGGCGCCGCTGGCGTAGAGTTCGCCCAGCACACGGTCCTGATACTCCACGAATTCCCGACTGCGTTTGTGATCTGGCATTCGGGGGCGGGGAATATCGACCTTGATGTCGGCGGCAAGGGATGCCGGCGCCTTCGAAAACACCAATACGCGGTCCGCAAGGTATACGGCTTCCTCCACGTCGTGCGTAATGAACAAGGCGTTTCTGGCCTCTCCCAAATCTGCCGCCTGCCAGACATTTACCAGTTCCTCCTGCATGGTGCTTCGAGTTTGGGCGTCCAGCGCACCAAAGGGCTCGTCAAGCAGGAGCAACTCGGGCCGCGTCACCAGCGCACGGGCAAGATTCACTCTCTGTTTCATTCCACCGGAAAGTTCGTGAGGATAGCTCTCCATTGCGTCTTTGAGCCCCACCAGTCCCAGAAGATCTTCGGCCCTTTGCCTGGTTTCCGGTGTCAAATTGTGTTGCGCCTGCAGTGCAAAAAGAACGTTATCGCGCACATTGCGCCAAGGAAACAGCGAGGGACTCTGAAAAACCAGCGACCTTTCGCGCCCGGGGCCGTTGATGGGCTTGCCGCCGAGCCGAATCTGACCTGAAGAAACCGGAACCAGCCCAGCAACCGCCTCGAGGAAAGTGGTCTTCCCGCAACCGCTCGTTCCAATAATGACCACAAATTCGCCTCTGCGAATCTCGAAATTGAGATCAACCACGGCGTCTTTGTAAATGCCGGTTTTCCTGCTCCTATAGCCGATACTCACGTGATCAACGTTGACGTAGCTCAGTGCGCTCTTGACCGCAGAGGAATCTAGAGCCACCGTATCGTCCTCGTTCCTAGGCATGAAGATAGTCCCCTCCATATCTCACCTACGAATAATCAGGCAGCTTGAGCTGCCCCTTTTCCAGCAGGCTGTCAATTATTTCGCGGCCCTTGGCCCTAGTCTCGACGGTGGACTCGATCAAGCGGTCCGACCATCCATTGTTAGGCCAGCGCTTTGCCCGCTTGTAAACCTCAGCATAAAGGTCGCTGCGGAGCTCGACAAGCTGGTTCCACTCGTGCCCGCTGACTCCGGGCTTTCTGCTTCTAACCTCGCGCAAGGCATTCACGTCGACCTGACCCACGCACACCGCTTCTCCCGAACCAGCCGCGATAGAAACTACATTCCCGTTGTGGTCAATGATCTGCGAATGTCCCCTGTATCCCATCCGTGGGCGATCTGAACCATGAAAGGCTCCCGCGCAAACTGAAAGGAAATAAGCGAGATTCTCATAGGCGCGGGCACGGCGGAAGACATCCCACATCTGGTCGACATCGGACCACGGCTCGGCAGTCGGATGGATAAGCACCTCTGCTCCCTGTAAGGCAAGCGAACGCGCCATCTCGGGAAAGATAATGTCAGTGCATGTCAATGTGCCCAGAACGCCGATTGGAGTATCGACAACCGGAAACATACTGAGCTCGCCGTACCGCTCGGTGTACTCGTCGTACACATCGCCAGGGCCGGTATAGGTGGTGTTCAAGTTGTTCGGACCATTGTTCTTGCGATACTTGAGAATGATCTTTCCCTCGTCGCTGATAATGAAATTGGTATTCAATAACCGGCCCGGCCAAGAATCGTCTCTTTCGTAGAGGTTGCCCACAATGTAGACCCCAAGCCGCTTTGCGACCTCTGCGATACGATCAGTAACCGGGCCGGGTATGGTCTCCGCCAGGCCTATCCATTCTTCAACAGTTCTTGGCCTGTATTGGCCGATAATTCCATATTCAGAAAATGCAGCCAAGCGAATCTCGCCTACACGATTAAAAGTCCACTGAATCAGCTCAAAGATACGATCCAAATTCTGCTCAATAATCGAATCCCTCTGTTTGGGATCTACGATAACTTTCGTTTCTTGCTGGATGAGCGCGGCCTTATATGGCTTCATATTCCGCTTTACCCCTCTTGGCTCTTGACCATTGCCCTAGGTCCCGATTTAGCTAAGTGTCGACAGTCGCCATCCTATCGAGCCGTGTGACATAAGTCAACCGCGCAAAGGCGGGTTTTTTGCCTCAAGGAACCTAGTTCCCCGTCTGTTGCGAACAACTTGCCGGCCTTCAAATCGCAAGCCACACCCACTACCACCTCAAAGCCCGCGAACCTCGGCTGAACCTCCAATAGCTATCGCAAGTTTCCGCGACGCCGCAACCCTGAAATGCCAGTGCAAGATCACAGCCCAGGCTTTGAAGTCCTGGCTGGAGATCAGTACGTTGAACAACGCGAGTCTGGCTTCCACTAGGAATTTCTCATGTAAAGCCACTCGCGCTAAATCTGCGGGCACAGCGCCAGTGAAATAGAGCCGCTGCAGTGAGACGCTGGGCTTTCGATACTCTGGCCAGTTTTAGCGGATTTCCGCTGGTAGCAGCGTTGCTCGCGGCTGGAGGACTACTTGCACGGAGTCTCAACCACTGATATCACATCCTCCACATGACTGCTTATCGCGCAACGGTTCTGGAAGCTTGCGCATTTGGAGCCACGGTTGTGGTATTGGAATCGGCCTCCTTGGGAGCGCTCGCAGCGGCTGCCATGGTCCTGCCACCGATACCGGGAGGCACCAAGCCAGAATGCCTGGCGCGGCGACCCGAGTCCAGATCGAATCCAACAAGTTGAACTAGCCCGCCATGCGCTTGTCACAATTCTGACAACAAACAAAGCCCTCGGGTGAGCGGCCGCCAACTACCTGCACGCCCTCGCGCGGTTCAAACCTGTTTCGCTACCTATACACTGACATGGTATCTGGCTGACATCCAGCAACTTTGTGTCGACACTCGATCGGCGCCACTGAGACGCATTTAGTCTCCAACTGGGGGAATCCAATTCATCTGGGTTTTCGGTCCGGCCGCATCAGGGTCAATCGATGACTGCGATAGCCTCATCCTGGCCAACCACATCCTGTGCGTTCACCATCAAGGTGATCCGGCCAGCTGTCGGGGCTCTCACTTCGGCTGAAACCTTGTCTACCTGCACCTCTGCTATCAGTTCATCCTGCTTGACAAGTTGACCGTCGGACACGAACCACGTTGCCAGCACGCCTTCGGTATCCGGCGCTTGGCGCGACAGAATCGGAAACTTGACCTCCATGGTCAAGCCATGACTCGCTTTATCTCGCTTACTATCCGATCCGTAGTCGGCAGGACCGCGTATTCGAGAGGGCGCGAATAAGGAATCGGCACATCCGGCACCGCAAGGCGCCTAAGCGGCGCTTTGAGCATCCTCGGATCAGTCTCGGAGATGACGGCGGCTATCTCGCCTGAAAGTCCAAACGACCTGTAGTCTTCATCGACAACCAGCACCCGCCCAGTCTTGGCGGCTGACTCCAGGATCGTATCCCTGTCAAGGGGAACCAGACTCCTAAGGTCGATCACCTCGCAATCGACTCCACGCTCGGCGAGCAGCTCTGCAGCGTCCAGGGCACGATCAACCGAGAGCGACAATGTGACGATGCTAGCGTCTTTGCCGGGACGCACCACCGACGCTTTGCCGATCGGCACCTCGTATGGTTGCTCGGGAACAGGCCCGAGCGACCGCGGGTTCTTTGCCATCCACGGAAGCCCCATAATTCCTTTGTGGAACATGTACACGACTGGATTGTCGTCTCGTATCGCCGAGATCATCAACCCTTTGGCATCATACGGATTGCTCGGCACTACCACCTTCAAACCAGGCAGGTGCGCAAAGACGCCCCACAGGCACTGCGAGTGCTGCGCTCCGTCGGAGTAGCCTCCGCCGACGGCTGTCATCAGCACAACCGGCACTTTGACATTCCCGCCCGATTCGAAATGAATCTTTGCCATGTGGTTATAGATCTGGTCCATGCAAACCCCGAAAAAATCTACAAACATAAGCTCAACTATCGGGCGCATACCTTCAACAGCGGCGCCGGTGGCGAGTCCCATGAACGCGGTTTCTGATATAGGCGTATCCAGGATCCGTTCAGGTCCGAATTTCTCGAGCAAACCTGCAGTGGAGCTGAAGATTCCGCCATATGCTCCGACGTCCTCGCCCATCACAAAGACGGACGGATCACGTTCCATCTCCTGGGCAATTCCCTCTACCATCGCCTTTGCCGTGGTGAGATTTCTCGTAACCACCGATGCGCTCGAAGTCTCGATAAGTACCATCACTCCTCCTTAGGCAAAAACGTACTTTTCAGCGTCCGCTGGAGATGGAAGCGGGCTTGACTTGGCGAACTCAATTGCATCGTCAACCCGCCCCTTTGCCTCCTGTGCGATGTCCAGTGCCAGTTCGGGGGTAAGAATACCGTCGGTTTCCAACTGGCTTGCATATGCTGGTATCGGGTCAATCAGAGATTCCAAATCATCACGATACGCCTGGGCGTCGCCCTCGAAATGGCCCCATAGGCGAACGGTGTGCACCTCGATAAGTGAAGGACCGCCTCCTGCCCTTGCCTTATCTATGGCCGACTTGGAAACATCCCAAACGCCTTCGACGGAGTTATCTTGAACTCGGACTCCCCTGATCCCATAACCCGTGGCGCGCACCGCGGTAGATCTGATCGAAGTCGAAGCATCTCTGGGAACTGAAATGGCCCAGTCGTTATCCTCAATTACAAAGACGACCGGCAGCTTCCAAAGGGCTGCCAGGTTTAATGATTCGTGGAAAGCTCCTTGATTTGCTGCGCCCTCGCCGGTGACAGCAATGACTACGCTGTGCCGGCCTTGGGATTTGAATGCAAAGGCCTGGCCCAGGGCGGAAGGATAGCCTTCAGCAATTATTCCGGAACATGAAAAATGGGTGCTTGGATCGAACAAATGCATGTGTCCCCCGCGTCCCCTGCCGAGACCGGTTTCACGCCCAAAGATCTCTGCAGCCAAAAGGTGTAGATCCATTCCGTGCGCAATAGCAAAGTGATGAGGCCGATGTGTGGCAGTAACGGCGTCATCAGCACCCAAATGAGCACAAACACCGGCAGCTACAGGTTCCTGGCCTGCTGACAAATGCATTTCGCCTGGGATAAGGCCGGCTCCGATATCCCAATTTGGCTTTTTGTCGGCGTGATAATCTCGTAAAATCGCTTCTTCGAAGCTACGGCTCAACACCATGGTTTTGTAAAGGCCGAGTCGGGTTTCTTTGTCCATACGTCCCTCCTCAAACACACCGTCGAAGCTTGTTTAGCTTTCAGACAGCCCGAATATCCTAACAGAGCCGAGGTGGGCCCGTAAAGGCGTTAATCCCGGGTCCGCACAAAGTCACGGCGGCATATTCGCAAGCCATTAGTGACTCTGTAGCCAGCCAATACGTCCGGCAGCAAGGTATGAATTCATCGGGTTCCAGGCCAACGCGACCCTGCAACCGAAAGGATTAAATTAACCAACGCTCTGTCATGATGCACTCAGGGCGCGCTCAATCGGGCGTGATTCAAGATCTGCGCAGCGTTACCGCAATCCCCGTGCAAGGGCTGCCAGTCAGAGCCCGATCTCCACCGCAGTGCTGATACAGTTGTGCCAGCATACCGAGGTAACTCACGAAAGTTCCACCGAGTTCTTTGATTATTGTTCGTCTTCGTGCGCTGATGGGCTGTGATACCATCTAGTGAAAGAAAAACGAGAACCCACTGATTTGGAATAACCACGGACAGTGTTCGTGGAGAGCCTCGCATTTTATGATCCTTTGGTCTAATCATCGGCTGGTGGCCGCGCTAAATTAAGTCAAGACGAATCGTTATCCATCAACTATCACGAGGTGACAGTGGCATTCAGAAGGAAGGATCGAGATGCCCCTAGCTCCGAGCAAGGC
>DAHVRV010000119.1:0-506 GCA_027322285.1 Actinomycetota bacterium | reverse complement strand
CGAAAGGCGCGGGCTCGCCATACGCTTTGAAGAACTCTATAGCCCGCTCGATATCTTGGATGGGGAGTGGCCACGCTACGGGATAGCGATCTACCTGCCCATTGGTAAGTTGAAATTCCATTTCAGCGTCGGGCGGTCCGCTGTAGGCGGGGTCTCGCGATGACATGCCCGCATCTCCCTCAGAACGCAAAAACATCAGCCAACCTCTGTCACCGTTAATGAGTGCACATAAAGCTTGGCCTTCAGGCCTATGCGTCCAGCGTTCCTCGAAAATGGACCGGGTCATGTCTTTGAGGCCTAACGTCGAAATTCACCGGCCTGCGCGGCTTTTCGCGCAGGTCCGGTGGAATGATGGGTTGGGCCACAGATCACAGGGAGACCTTCAGTTTGCTGCCACCACTTATGGCGAAACCCTCACGCTCATAAAACGCCAAAGTTCTGTCGAACTGCGGTAGCGGCGGCGTTGTAACCTCCAACCGTGTCCAGCCACGCGACGCTCCGAAAAA
>DAHVRV010000118.1:0-515 GCA_027322285.1 Actinomycetota bacterium | reverse complement strand
CTTCCGACCCGCCTCCATCGGCTGTCTATCGGACGGGACCTGTTGGGTCACGGGGGCTGTGGGAGGGAGCCCGGAGGTACTCGTATCGATCCGTCAGTCCGCAGGGTGGAGCCCTCTTAGCCTGAATCCACCGAAGGACTCCATCGGAACCGTCTCTGGGCTTCAAGTCCGTGGTATCCAATCGGTTGAGCGGAGAAATTTCCCGTTCGAACCAATTCTGACCCAACTAAGGGCGTGAAGAGGCAATGACCTTGATTTCGTTGGTGTTATTGGCACATCGGGATGCATAGAGCGCTCTGTCGGGGTGGTGCCAGAACCCCGGATTTGTAGTGTCCTACCCAGTAACGGGCTTTAGTGCACGCAGGTTAGAAAGTACAGAGAGGAATTTGTTTGCCCAAGGCCAATGCTTAGGTCCCCGAAGAATGAGTCTTCCGGAGGCATTTACTAGTCGGGCTGCAATTGAGATGAATCTCGTTCTCATCGTCTGGGATGCGACAAAGGTTCCCACTTTTGTG
>DAHVRV010000117.1:0-518 GCA_027322285.1 Actinomycetota bacterium | reverse complement strand
GCATGTGCCGGACACCGGCCGGCTGAAGGCGTTCAAGCTGCTCAAGGTGGCCGGCGCCTACTGGCGTGGCGACAGCAGTAATCCGATGCTCAGCCGCATCTACGGCACGGCGTTTCTCAGCGAGAAAGACCTCAAGGCTTACCTGCATCGGATCGAGGAGGCCGAAAAGCGCGACCACCGCAAGATCGGCAAGGCGCTGGACCTGTTCCATCTGCAGGAGGAGGGCCCGGGACTGGTGTTCTGGCACCCCAGGGGCTGGTCGATCTGGCAGGTGGTCGAGCAGTACATGCGCAGGGTGTATCGCGACACCGGCTACGGCGAGGTGCGCTGCCCGCAAATTCTCGATGTGTCGCTGTGGCAGAAGTCCGGCCATTGGGACAATTACCAGGAGAACATGTTTTTCACCGAGTCGGAAAAGCGCACCTACGCGGTCAAGCCCATGAACTGCCCGGGCCACGTGCAGGTGTTCAACCAGACGCTGCACAGCTACCGCGATCTGCCGATCCGCTACGGCGAGT
>DAHVRV010000116.1:0-524 GCA_027322285.1 Actinomycetota bacterium | reverse complement strand
CCAACGCTCACTCGACGAATTTGTTACGGGTACTTCTGATCAGGATTAGACGCAAATCAGCGGTACATAAAACAGGACATAAATTTTGTTGTCAAAGCTGGTTATCGCTGGTTGTCCATGGTAGTCATAAGCACGTTGACCAGCGTATGTGTGATTATCTGGTAGTCCTGAAACCGTTCGCACCTGCTTTGCACGCAGGGGGTCAGGGGTTCGAGTCCCCTCATCTCCACCAATGTGGCCCTTCGGATATTTACGGGTTGGACTGCATGCCAATGAGTCCTGTTAGAGTTCCGATTACTGTATTGAAGCCCAGCATTGAGCATGATTACCTGCTCCGGTGAGTGCCTTTTCGACTTCATCAGTTCAAATCCTCCGCTTTCCACAATGGAGGCAAAACTCACATTAGGGGTGGATTTGTAGCCTGGGGGCCTGTCACCCGAGCTAGAACTCCAAACCTTTTTCAAGTCGCGCTAGTGCATTATCGAAGGCATTTATGGAGTCGATTGTTTCGGGCCGTTTGTACG
>DAHVRV010000115.1:0-526 GCA_027322285.1 Actinomycetota bacterium | reverse complement strand
GCAAACAATCAGGTGCCAAATCTAACCGCACCGACTTCGCCCTCGCTGCCTAAGTAGCACGAGCCCGAAGTCCGTTAGCCCGAGCTCGCTCTCGACTCGGTGTCTAGCGTCATCTAGAGAGCCACTGCTCACATCCTTCGTTGCCGGGGGTGTGGGGACTCTCAGGTAACTGAGTTCGTCAGCGCCTAGTCTGCGAGAGCGCTGGAACTGAGAAAACGTTCAGCAGTCTGCGCCCGGAGAAGCCCTGGACTACCACTGTCGGACGCGGGTTCAATTCCCGCCACCTCCACTGAAGAAGATGACCTCGGAACGCCGAATTGTTCCGAGGTCACCTTATTTGTCGAGAACAATCCACTCGCAGGAAGCCGACCACTTGCGCCTAACGAGCAGGACCTGAATCCGGGCGCTGAGGGTTCGGATTTGTCCACCTCAAACCTGCGGGTAGATCCGCCCTGCCCCTGCAGGTTTCTCTACTAGCGTCGCGTTGACCTCGTCTTCTCGCGAGGAAAGACTCCAGCAGTTGCAG
>DAHVRV010000114.1:0-527 GCA_027322285.1 Actinomycetota bacterium | reverse complement strand
CGGCGTTTCATTTGGAAAACCGGTCCATATGGACATGAATTCCAACCAACAGCACCGCTCACTTGAACAGGCTGAATTGCTAATTTCCAACCAAGAGGCCGGGAAAGGGTTAGGCCGCTTCACCTGCAAAATTGCTCGATTCCAACCCTAGATTGCAAATAGCCCAAAAAAGTGCTGCTATGATTTTTTGCATAGCGAGTCCTCGATCCGAATAACCAAACGCAGGTGTGAGTCTTTTACGGTTTTTTTCATGCGGGGATGCTTCCCGCCAACCACCACGCGCCAAGGCCCCATGTGCTCACCCAAGCCACGGCACCCACCGCGCTCCAAATGGCGAAGGCCGGGAAACCCATCTCAGCGCTTCCCGCAATATAACCCTGCAACTGACGCAGCGGTACGATAAACCGTCCGACGGCAACCACCGGGGCGCCAAAGCGATGGAAGAAAATGATGCACCTTGTCCACCATTTCCGGCTTGATCCAGACATAGCGTCCGTAGCGCAATAACCCGGTATGCCCATACTTTG
>DAHVRV010000113.1:0-540 GCA_027322285.1 Actinomycetota bacterium | reverse complement strand
CAGACGTCTCTTTCAACTATGAGATGGCGCGTAGGCTTCCCCCGTTCTCACCAAAGGATCCTGAGCCTGACGGTACCTATCGCATGCAGCAGATCGATGTGGAACGCGGTCAGGAATTCCGTAAGTGCATCGAATGCTTCATGTGCCAAGATATTTGCCATGTGATCAGGGATCACGAGGAGAATAAAGAGAACTATGCGGGCCCGAGGTTGTTCATAAGGTATATGGAGTTGGAATCACATCCGCTCGATACAAACGACAGGCGCGAGCTTTTGCGCCAAGAGATGGGCCTCGGCTACTGCAACATAACCAAGTGCTGCACTGAAGTTTGTCCGGAGCACATCAAGATCACCGACAACGCGATTATCCCCCTTAAGGAGCGGGTAGTCGACTCGTCTTACGATCCAGTCGCGTGGATCGGCCGGAAGATTTTACGCCGCACCAAAAAGACTGCTCAGGAAGCAGCAGTCTATCGCACTGACCCACTTGTTGGCAGGGGAGCGAGCAGCCAAGACGCATAATTAGCTGGTTGTGACTGGA
>DAHVRV010000112.1:0-542 GCA_027322285.1 Actinomycetota bacterium | reverse complement strand
GTGTTGGCTGCTGCTGGCAGTGGTGCTGGGGTGCTCTTGGAACCCGGTACCCCGGCCGGACCCGGCACGGCTGCCGCGGCTGTCCTGAAGAAGTTGGCCCACGTTGCCGCTGACCAGCCGGCGCCGATTGTGCCGGGTCCTGGCCAATACCTTTACGTGGACTCCGTGGAGGCATACACCGATACTGCTGGAACCAGCCCTAGCGGTGGTGCTGGCTACACCGTGCTGCTTCCGGAGAACCGCCAGATCTGGATCGCCGCGAACGGCTCGGGGCGGATTCTCGAAACCTTCGGGAACCCGGTCTTTCTTTCGGCACAGGACCGCGCCAACTGGGAAGCCGCCGGCCGTCCACCCATCCAGCATGCTCCGACCGATATGTCCTTCGGTCCCGGTGGGTTGGTCGATGGTCCGACCAACCTCTCCAATCTGCCCACCAATCCCTCTGCCCTCGCGGCCGAGATCTCGTCGCGCAAGATCGAAGGTGGCCCTCCTGGCCCGGCCGAGGACTTCACCCAGGTGGCCGACATGTTGAGGGAGACCGA
>DAHVRV010000111.1:0-546 GCA_027322285.1 Actinomycetota bacterium | reverse complement strand
AGATCTAGAGGCTCACAGGGCCAGACAGGTTGAATCCGCCAAGGCTGGCGGCAGATTGGCACCAGAACTAATCTTCACTAATTCTCAGGGGTCCCACATTCGCCCCGACAATCTGACAAAGCGTTTCATGGCCACCAATCCGGATTCTGAGTCTCCTTGACAGCATTCTAAATAGCCATTGAAATGCCCTTATGCGGCGCGCTCGGAGGGACTCGAACCCCCAACCCTCTGATCCGAAGATAGATCGAGTTCGCTCCACGGCGCTTCTACTAGTATCAAAGGGTTGCATATTGGCTGTTAAAATGCGGTATTTCAAAAACTACTGCAACTCGATGAAACAAGATGGTGCGCTATGAAACCACTTTGTTGGGTTTCTTGTTGGGTTTTGCCGGATCCATTCGAGAAGTTTGTAGAGTTGGTATTTGACGGCTACCCAGTGCAAACTCAAGAATCTAGCGGAGTAAAAGGTCAACGCTTACCTACATAATTGTGAGGCAGCTGGCGCCTGACTTCAGACCTGCGCTATGGTCGCTATAACTACATCAA
>DAHVRV010000110.1:0-549 GCA_027322285.1 Actinomycetota bacterium | reverse complement strand
CAGGTTGGCCAGACACCACGAGAGATTCTTGGGCCTAGCTGCAACGGTTTTCACCATAAAAGCTCTGGAGACTTCCCTAATGGATCTCGGAAAAACCCAACAAGAACCCAACAAAGTGGTTTCATCCTGCACCATCGAGTTTCACATGGTTGTAAGAATATTTGCCAAATCATTTGTTAGCAGCCATTATGCAACATCTTGATACTAGAGGAAGCTCATTGGGGCGAACTCGATCTAGCTTCGGATCAGAGGGTTGGGGGTTCGAGTCCCTCCGAGCGCGCCAGCTCAGAGCACATGGTGACATGGAGCTAAATATTCGTGACATGGCCAGTGACATGGAATGTCACTGCAAGATGGTATCGAATGTCCATGCGAGGAAGCATCACTTCACACCGCAATCAGACCGATGTATGGCGTTTGCGTGTCTATTTGGGTAAGGATCCAGCCACTGGGAAAGAGAGATATCGCTCCAAAGTCTTTCATGGCGGCAAGAAAGATGCGGATGATCTTCTGAACGAGATGATCTCAGACGTCAAAACCAAAGAAGAC
>DAHVRV010000010.1:0-75155 GCA_027322285.1 Actinomycetota bacterium | reverse complement strand
GAGGTGTTGATGCGTTATTCGGAGATTGTGAATTTCCAGATAAGGCATCAGAAGGTTCGCCAGATGGACGAGGTTGCCCTCCTGATCGAGACTAGGGACGGTGCTGACGACATCGTAGAACGGGTGGTGCTCGATCTTCGTCACTCGTTTGGAGTGCGAATCGATTGCCAATTGGTGCCCGCCGGCTTCTTGCCCCGCGAAGAAATGAAGGCAAAGAGGGTTGTCCACGTAAAAGGATGACGGAGGTAGCTAACGCTTCTCGGGAGACTGCGCCGCCAGCGGATTGCAGTCTCCAACCTCTTGTCCACCGGACGTTGTTGTGATTGGATGACCACTTGATCTTGATTTGCAAGGCAAGTGCGTCTGCGGCCAAGGCAGTTTTTGCTGCCACCTAATCGCTCCTATTACTCCTATGCATTAGAAGTGCGAAAATGTGCCTTTGATTGCGGTACTATTGGTGATGATTGCTCTCTAGAAATATCTGGGCAGGCAAAAGGCTGATATCAATCATACGATGGAGAAAGTCATGACCGGAGACGAGGGTGTCTCATCAAGCAGCTTGGGATCTGAGTCGGGGTCAGACCACGAGCTGAACCAATCAGGTGTGTTGCAAACACGTTTAGAAATCCCATGGGAAAGTCAGTTCAGGGATCCGTCGCGGGAGCTTAGAAGGCTTTTCAGCGAACTTTTTGGGACATTTTTTTTGGTTTTGGTGGCTGCCGGGGCTCCAACTGTTGCTGCAGCGGGAGCCGGTTCGATCGGCCGATCGGCGGCGGTGGCTGCGCCTGGGCTGATGGTGCTTGCGATTATTTTGTTCATGGGAACCGTGTCGGGAGCCCATCTCAATCCAGTGGTGAGCATTGCGTTTGCAATGAGAAAGGATTTTCCCTGGAAGCGGGTGCCGGGCTATATCGCAGTGCAGGCACTTGGCGGCGTGCTTGCAGGTTGGTTTCTTTACGCCATGTTTGGGAAAGTCGGAATGCTCGGCGCGACCTTACCGGGGAAGGGGGTGACTGATCTCGAGGCTTTCTTGATGGAAGTAGTTCTGACGCTCGGTTTGGTAAGCACAATCTTGGGAACTGCATCCAAGGCGCAGAACGTTGGCACGATGTCGGCGGTGGGTGTGGGTTCGTACATTGTTCTGGCAGGTCTGTGGGCTAGTCCGATAAGTGGCGCCTCTATGAATCCAGTCAGGTCATTGGGACCGGCAGTGGCACTCGGTGATTACGCACACTTCTGGGTATATCTTGCGGGACCACTTGTTGGAGCGGTGCTGGCAGTGGTTGTTGCAATTGTATTGCGAGGACCGGGGGGACATGACCCAGAGGCGCGCATTGCGGCACAAGGGCGCCTCCAGTGATGATTTCTATCTTGGAAGAGATGCTTGAGAGTCAAGAGAAAGGTCACGCATGGCAAAGAAAAAGGTCGTAAGAAAAGAGCTTTGGAAAGATTCGCCGGAGGAGCATGATTTTCCAGCTGCATTTAGCTATCTATCGCTGATCTGTAGCGAGAAGGCGGCAGACGCTCTTGTTAATTTGCTGAAGGAAGCGCCAGTGGAACGGCGAAAGGCGAAGGATCTTCTGCGTGCGAGCAGTCTTCCGCTGTTGCCAAAGAGTGACTATCATGTCGCCCTGGATCTAAAGAAAATCTCTAATGGGGTTCCCCTGTCACCTGTTCTTCTTGTGAGAGGCAATACGGCGAAGCTGTTAAGTCTGACGGTAGCGGACGGATATCATAGGATTTGCGCAAGCTACCATGTCGACGAAAACCAAGATGTTCGTTGCAAGATTGTCGAGCCGAAATTCGTGTAGCTGTTCTCTTAATACCCCTGTCGACCCACTTTGCCAGGACTGCAGCTTTCGAAAACTAGGCCATATCTAATCTGTCCAGGATGCGGATCTGCGGTCGCAGACGGATTCTTTCGTCGCAATTGGCTTTGTCGACGTCCAAAGTCTTTGGTGAAGGTGGCTTTACGGATTGGCGGGGCAGCGTCTTGTTTCCCGTGGCAAGCGCGGCTCTGGGCCTTCCGGCACTTTTGGGGCGATGGTCAAGATCGATTGACCTATGGCTGGATGGATTCCAGGTCGAGCCACCTGCGACCCCGGAGATACAGGGCTTGCACTTCAGGGCCATCGATTCCCGGCATATCCGTTTTGACTTTATATCCGATGCGAGTTTGCAGATATGCAAGGTGCCTATAGCTGATCGGGTACTTGTTCAGGAGTTCGCTGTCAAGATCGGGAAACTTTCCGGGTATTACAGAACTCAGCCGGTCCATTTCGTAAATCGGTTGGCGCAGCACATGTTTCCACTCGCCGTGCTTTCTGCGCAGGAAATCATAAAATCTTCCAGTACAGATTACGTTGCAAAGCACGCCCTCGACTTCGGCCCTCTGAGTGATTGTCATTTTTGTCTGCGAAATAGCCCGATCTCCTGACAAATCAATTGAGCTACCGCCAAGAAAGTGGAGGATCCACACTCCTTTAGTCCACCCGTCGATGCTTGCTTGGACGAATTCTTTGGCAGTGCTCTGCTTCCATGTGGCCATCATTGCTCCATCGTCGGCCCAGAGTGTTCGGAAGCGTTCCCAGTCACCTGAATCTCGCCAGACCGCCCAGTTTTCTACGAGCTCGCGGATTTGAATGCGCTCAATGATCTGATTGTCCAAAGTTGGTGCCTTCCTGCTGGCATGAGTGGCGTAGACAATAGGGGATCGTATCTGTTGTCGATTAGTTATGGATGAGATTCAGCCGACTCATTGCGCGTATCGAAGTGCTTTTTGGGCGGTACCGCGACGGGTGGATTGCCAAACACTATGATAGATCGGAGCTGACCTGGCAGGTTTTATTGTCGGGACTTTGCACGTGCGACAGATATGTGCTTTCGGAGCACTTGGCGTTAAAAGCTGATAAGGCTCCGTAGGTATGGATGCACTTTTATTTTTCGGGAATGACACCTTGATCAACGTAACTAGGACGGCAATGAGCCACTATGAGGTTCAAAAGAAGCGCCGAGCTAAGTTCATCGAAGATTGGCGCGATAATTACAGAACTGTGATTCATCTTCGAGATGTTGAAATGCACAAAACACCTCGGGGTCTTACCACTGGCGTCTATTTGGGCAAAGAGGGAGGCCGGCCCGTTAGAACTGTGGACGCGGCTGCGCACGAGATCGAGCCCGGTGCGGTTACAACAGTTCACCGGCACTCCTGGGATGCAGTGATGCTTTGTGTCGGGGGAAATGGATGGACTGAGGTCGACCAGACCAGAATCAACTGGGGGCCAGGCGACGGTATTCATTTGCCTGCATGGTCATGGCACCGTCATGGCAATGAGGGAGAGTCTCGGGCCAGGTTCATGAGTTTCTCGAGCGAGCCGTTCATGGATATCCTCGGCTTCGCCATTATAGAAGAAGGGTCACATTCCTCTATTTCGCAACTTGCCGGGTATCCTGCTTTCGCTGCGTCTAGCCCCGGAAACGACGTGTATGCCAGAAGGATTCGGCGCCTTGCGGCAGGCCAAGATGAGAATCGCCGCGGCCGCATTCACACGAGTTGGGATGAGCTCGAATTCCTTCAGTCTCCAAGAGGTACCAGAACTACCTTTCTTTTAGATCGCGCGGTGGGGTACAGAACCTCGGGACTGACCATGGCAATGTTTGAAATCGGACCTGGCCGGGCGCAGTCCATGCACCGTCATTCCGGGGAGGCGTGGCTCTACGTTGTCGAGGGCCATGGTCATTCGTTCATCGGTAGTACGGCCAGCGAGGGAGAAAATTACGAGTGGGCAAAGGGCGACCTTATCGTCGTAGATCACTATTCCTGGCACCAGCATTTCAACGATGACAAAAAGACGACTGCAAAAGTTGTCCGTGTCCATATATTGGACACCCTGCTCAACACCATGAATGCCCTTTGTTATCCTATGAATTTGTTGGAGGAGCCGCCCGATGACATCAGGAGCAAACAAACCGGTGATCTCGGCACCATTGAATGGCCACAGGTGCAGAGGCCCGTTTGGCCCTAAGCTGCTATCTGTGTAGGCCAACTATTTGAATGCGGCCGGCAGAAGCCTAGGTCAGCCAAAATCACAGCCGCATTCATATAGCCGATTTTTCAGATCAGACAAAACTTTCCTGGAACTTCATGAGTTCGCTTTTGCCCGGACAGAGCTTCTTGAACGGAAGCGTTATCAGCGGCTCCTCGGTTGTACGGTTCAAATCATGGATGTCGGACGATTCCTGATCGATGAACAATAGACCCGTAGGTACTTCGCCATTTGCTTTGGCGCGGCTGACATAGTTGACCGCAGCATTGCGGTCACGCGGATCGTAATTATCAGGCAAGGTTCTAAAGAGAATCTTGGATCCATCATGCATGGTGATGCTGACGCTGCTGTCTCTTGGCAATTCAGCCGTAATGACCTCGGAAGGCTGGAGGAATGCTGAGTCGATCTCGTTAAGCTCGTGTTCCCGCATGTATTTGTAGCTCTTGGTGGATCCCTGGTGATTGTTGAACTGGATGCAAGGAGAGATCACATCTATCAGGGCAAATCCATGGTGCTCTACTGCCGCTTTGAGAATTGGAATGAGCTGCTTCTTGTCGCCGGAAAAGCTTCGGGCGAC
Source organism: Actinomycetota bacterium (assembly GCA_027322285.1). Classification (GTDB taxonomy): domain Bacteria; phylum Actinomycetota; class Acidimicrobiia; order Acidimicrobiales; family Acidimicrobiaceae; genus SCQM01. The sequence continues at coordinate 70,532 of DAHVRV010000010.1, read as the reverse complement.
AAACGATGCCCCAAGACTCAGCGCGAGTTCAACCGGATCGATCGGAGGGACATCATTCGGTATTCCCCGCTTGGTGGTCGAACCTACATCGGCGGTAGGTGAAAACTGGCCTTTTGTGAGCCCGTATACGCCGTTATTTTCGATGATGTAGACCATGTTGACATTCTTGCGTATTGCATGAACGAGATGTCCGGTGCCGATCGATAGCGAGTCTCCGTCGCCGGAGATGCCGATGTGGATGTTAGCCCTGTTAGCCGCGTTGGCGCCTGTAACTATTGGTGGCATACGGCCATGGACGGAATTGAAGCCGTGGGCGCCAGCCACAAAATATGTGGGAGTTTTGGAAGAGCATCCGATGCCGCTCAGTTTTGCAATCAACTCCGGAGGGGTGCCCAGTTCGAAAAAGGTCTGGACAATCGCCGCCGTGATTGAATCATGTCCACATCCAGCACAAAGTGTGGACATCGAACCCTCGTAGTCTCGAACAGTCAGGCCTAAAGAGTTGGTGGCACGCGGAGCGAGTGGGATCAGTGGTTTGCGTATCGATGGCATTGTCAGTCCTTTAACTGGTTCAGAAGTCCGTCAACGACGAGGTCAGCACTTATCGGGAATCCCCCGTAAGACAGTACCGAACGAAGTTGGTCTGGAGATGATCCGGTTTCTAAAATCAGAAGCGAGCGGAGTTGAGCATCTCTGTTTTGCTCTACGACGACTGTAATCTCATGAGAGTCGATAAAAGCCTTCACATCGTCGGAGAATGGGAATCCACAGATTCGCATGTAGTCCAGCGCCAGCCCGTCCTGGTCCAGATTGTAAAGGGCTTCTTTGACAGCCATTTCGCAACTTCCAAGTGTTATAACGCCAAATCTGGCTCCTGGTTTAGTCTCAACTATGGGCGCCGGGATGTATTTGGCGGAGGCTTGGTGCTTTTTAACCAGCCTGTCTACAACCTGAATATAGGAATCCGAGCTCTCGGTATAGCCTCCAAAGCGGTCGTGCCCGGAACCGCGGTTAAAATAGGCGCCTTTAGTAGAAATACCGGGAAGTGTGCGTGGAGTCACGAAGTCAGCGTCCTCGTCCGAGTAGCGGTAAAACTTCGGGATTGATTCAAGGTCTTCGGCACTCAGGACCCTTCCGCGATCCCAGTTGTAATTGTCGTCCCAGTCAAGCTTGGACACCACCCAGTCGTTCATCCCGATGTCAAGGTCCGATAGAACCATCACCGGCGTTTGAAAATGTTCGGCAAGGTCGAATGCCTTGGCCGTGAAACGGAAGCACTCTTCAGGGTCAGCCGGGAACAGCAGTATGTGCTTAGTGTCTCCATGCGACGCATATGCACATTCCATTATGTCTGCCTGTTGTACCCTGGTTGGCATGCCGGTGGAGGGTCCGGTACGTTGCACGTCAATGATCACAGCTGGAATTTCGGTGTAGTAGGCAAGGCCCAAAATTTCGTTCATCAAGGAGATTCCAGGTCCAGAGGTTGACGTAAATGCTCTTGCGCCAGCCCAAGAAGCCCCGACAACCATTGCGAGAGCGGCGAGTTCATCTTCTGCCTGGAGAACTATGTAGTTGTTTTTCACCTCGGTGGTTCCGTCTTCCAAGGTGATAGTTTCACTGCGATAGCGCGAACAGAGCTTGGTGAAGTTCTCCGCGACTGAAGTCGCAGGCGTAATCGGATACCAAGCTGCCACGGTGGCACCCGCATATATGCACCCAAGCGCCGTTGAAGTATTGCCGTCGATCAGAATTTTGTCTTTATTCGAATCGATGTGCTCAAGGCGTATAGGTAGCGGGCAGTGAAAGTTTTCCATTGCATAGTTGTAACCTAGCTCCAGCGCGCGGTGATTTGAATTTCGCAACTTCTCGTTGCTGGAGTAGGTCTCATCAAGGAGCTCCGACAGCACGGTGGTATCAAGTGATATCGCGGCCGCCACAGCACCCGCATAACCGATGTTTCGCATCAAGATCCGCTCACGCGACTCGGAAAACTCCTCGGCAAACAGGGTCGAAAACGGTATCCCAAGGAAGGTGATGTCGTTCCTAAGCAATTTGGTGGGGATAAACCAACTGGAGTCATAAATGAGGTATCCACCTGGTCGCACTGAGGCGATATCGGCCTCATAAGTCTGAGTGTTCATGGCCACGACAAGATCGAAGGATGTCGCGCGCGAGGTAAATCCGGAGCCATTGACTCTGATTTCATACCAGGTCGGCAGACCCTGGATGTTCGACGGGAAAAGGTTTTTACCTGATACCGGAACGCCCATGCGGAAGATTGCCTTTAGCAAAAGGTTGTTGGCGCTTGCCGAGCCGGTCCCATTTACGGTGGCAAAGCGTATTGCGAAGTCGTTAACCTTCATGGAAAGCTTGTGGGAGCCATTGGTGGAATTCGTCGGATCTGGATTGTCCAGCCCAATTTGATCGATTTGTTGAGTCATTACTTGCCTTTATTGTTAGAAGTTCCGGCATAGCTGAGCTGGAGGACAAACTTTTCCATGTTCCATGCCGCCGTTGGGCAGCGTTCGGCGCAGAGGCCGCAATGAACGCAGATATTTTCGTCCTTAACCATGATTCTTCCAGTTTGAGCCAGCGTTGAAGAAACGTAAAGAAGCTGATCCAAAGCTTCAGCAGGGGCAGTGAGGTGACTTCGCAGGTCCAGTTCTTCCTCACGATTTTCGGTAATTGTCAAGCATTGGACGGGGCAAACGTCAATACACGCGTCGCATTCAATGCACAGCTTCGCCCGAAATACCGGTTCGACATCACAATTCAGGCAGCGCTCGACCTCTCGGGCTGTCTGCTCAGGATTGAATCCAAGCTCGACTTCCAGGCTGAGATTTTCAAATCGCTTGATGAGATCCACGTGGGTCATCTGCTGCCGTGGTGATGGGTTGAAGTCGTTGTGATAGCTCCACTCGGTCAAGCCCATCTTCTGGTTTATCAGGTTCATCCCAATTGGAGGACGATCGTTCACCGCCGTCTCTTGGCATTGGTTGTTGATAGAGATAGCCGCCTCATGGCCGTGAGCCACCGCCCAGATGATGTTTTTGGGTCCAAACGCTGCGTCACCTCCAAAATAAACTTTAGGGTGGGTTGACTGCATGGTCACTTCGTCTACAACTGGCATATCCCACTTGCCGAACTCGATACCGATATCGCGCTCGATCCAGCTAAATGCATTTTCCTGGCCAATGGCAAGGATGACATCATCGCAGGGGATAATCACGGTGTCGAGCACTTCGGAGTGCGTGGCGCCTTCGTTCCATTTGACGATGTCGAATTCCATCCCTTCGAGTTGGCCATCTTCAATAATGAAGCGTTTCGGGGCGTAATTGACGATAATCTCGATGCCTTCTTCTTCGGCATCTTCCAATTCCCACGGTGATGCCTTGAAATATTCGCGAGGACGCCTTGCCATAATCTTCACATCTTTGCCGCCGAGACGCCTAGCAGTTCGGCAACAGTCCATTGCGGTGTTTCCAACGCCTATGACCAGAACGCGCTTACCGATCTCGGTTATATGGCCGAAGGCGACCGACTGGAGCCAGTCGATTCCGATGTGGATGCCTTTCCCGCTTCCGTCCCGACGGCCCTCAAGCTCCAGGTCCTTTCCTCTAGGGGCGCCGCTTCCGACAAATATCGAATCGAAACCATCGTCTAACAGCTGTGTCATGCTGGTAATTTCAGTGCCATAACGCATTTGGGCACCCATGGAGACTATGGCTTCGATTTCGGAGTCTAGAACCTCCTCTGGCAGACGGAAGGACGGAATGTTTGTGCGCATCAAGCCACCCGGCTTTAAGGAGCTTTCGAATATTGTTACTTCGTAGCCAAGCGGCAGCAGATCATTGGCAACTGTCAGCGATGCAGGACCCGCACCAACGCATGCGACCCTTTTGCCGTTGGGGGTCTGTGCGCCTTTGGGCAGGTGCTCTGTTATGTCGCCCTTCAGATCTGCGGCTACGCGCTTCAGCCTACATATCGCCACTGGCGTGCCATCGACACGCGCCCGACGGCAAGCTGGCTCGCACGGCCGATCGCATGTACGACCAAGAATGCCTGGGAATACGTTTGAGGTGCGATTGACCATGTAGGCATCGTCATATCGGCCTTGCGCGATAAGTCGTATGTATTCAGGTACGTTGGTGTGAGCGGGACAAGCCCACTGGCAATCAACCACTCTGTGGAAAAAATTCGGATTATTGATTTCGGTTGGTTTCACGCCCAACTGCCTCCAAAGATAGATCGGCTAGCTGACACTAACCATTGGCGTTCCAATGAGTAATGGCAGTCCCGGGCTATCTGTTCTCTCTAAATGAGCCATTTGCCGACAAGGTGATTCAAGATAACGGTTCTAACTCAAACCTACCTTTTTTATTTTACATTCTGCGGGTTTATACTAAAAATCTCCTCTGCAAAGTCCCCGTATTTCTACTAAATGTGTCGCGACTAGTAAATCCTCGAGTTAATAATTCCAGTATGTCGAGGGTATGTCAAAAACTGGATCGGCAGCGGACTTTCCGTCGTGAGCCTTCAATGTCTCGCGGCTCCGCGACAGGTGGTCCCGAAGGCAAATTGCTCTAAGATTTGGGCTCGGTCCTACACCCGATAAATCTAATGAAACGGTCCTGCGAGGAGCATGACAGTCATTTCTGGAAGACGGGCGCTACCGCTGGTCAAAAGCGGGTCCGGCCAATCCTGTCCATTCGGTAAGCTTGCGGCGCCATTGGCTGTAACGTTCAGCGGCAGGGGCATCTAAAAAACCCGAGGCTGTGATTCCTTCGAGCCACGGAAGGGCGCTGCGCCTTTCGGCCGATTCTCTAGGCTTGGTGGACCACACAGCCTTGGCGGTGCTCTCTTTGAACCAGAGCTTTCTCTGCTCGAGACGAGGCTGGATGCGAAGCACTCGTGCGAGTGTTGCTTTATAGGCGCGGGTATGACGCTAACCTCGGGGTATGGACGTTGGCGGATGCTCATCGGGTTGCCTAACACCCGAGTGCGTCGGTCTCGCGGCTTTAGCACGGCTGCCCTTGATTCCTCGGAAGAATCCGCGGGCTAGCGGGACTATCTCGGTCGGCGATGCATGAAAAGGAGAACAAACATGACTGACCATCATCATCATGGACACGACCAAGGTCACTGGAATGATCGCTATGCCAGTGCAAGCAGACTTTTCAACGTGGAGCCGGACGAGTCGCTTGTCGAGCTCGTGCAAAATCTGCCGCCTGGAAGGGCTGTTGACCTGGGTGCGGGAGAAGGGCGCAACAGCCTGTGGCTCGCAAGAAGGAATTGGCAGGTAACTGCGGTTGATTTATCTGATGTTGCTCTCGGGCGATTGGACTCCGCTGCAGCTGAAGAGAATATCTCCGTCAAGACTGTTGTCGGCGACATTGTGGAGTTTCTCAACGGGGGCGAGCAATTTGACCTCGTAGTTCTGGCGTATATTCAATGGATGCCCGAAGAGCGTGCGAAGTTGCTGGCTGCTGCCGCCGCGGCTGTAGCGGCCAGCGGGCATCTGCTTCTTGTGGGCCATCACTTGGAGTCGCTTGGCAAGGGCGGACCGCCCCAGCCTGAGCGCCTTTATACGGAAGATTCGCTGAAGGACGCATTTCCGGGGCTCGAACTGATACATTTGGAGCGCAAAGAGCGCGCGGCCGGCGACATAGGTCTTCCGTTGGTTGATGTGATCGTTTGGGCCGTGCGGCCGGAAAATGGGTAGAAGTCTTGGAGCGCTGAGGTGCAGAATTGCCTCCGTCTCCATTTTGCATGCTGCTGAGTTGGATCCAGAAGTTCTAACGGACAAGTTTCTGATATGGCAGTATTGATAGTGTCATATCAGCGGTGCAATTGACCTGGCTGGGATGCGTTTTCGCCGCATTCTTTCGCGAGAAGGCTTCGTTGCTCTGAAAGCGGACATTTCACAGGGGATTCGTAATGACTGAGATACTGAATAAATGACACCAGACGCCTCGCCTTTGACGGCAAGGATCGCTATTGTCACCGGCGCAGGACGTGGCTTGGGCCGGGCGATGTCGAGTGCTCTCGCAAACGCTGGAGCCTCGGTCATTGCGGTAGACCGCGACAAAGAGGTGGTCGATGACCTTGCCAGCAAGATGGGGGGTCAGATCATACCCGCAGTTGCAGACATAGCGATTCAGGCGGATGTGGAGGGAGTTGTCAATCTGTGCCTTGCCCGGTTTGGACGCGTGGATATTGCGGTTTCTAATGCCGGAATGGGATTGCTCTCAATCAGGAAAACCTATCACAGCGATCCGATCAGGTTTTGGGAGGTTGAACCGGAAACGCTGAGGCAGTTTCTCGATGTGAATACGGTTGGATTTTTTATTTTGGCTAGGCTTGTGACCCCCTTGATGATTGAACAAGGATGGGGGAGAATCGTAAGTGTCACGACGAGTCTTTCGACTATGATTCGCAGCGGCATGTTTCCATATGGCCCGTCAAAGGCAGGTAATGAGGCGATTGCCTCTGCTATGGCGGGTGATTTGCGAGGAACCGGCGTTACGGTAAACGTTCTTGTCCCGGGTGGAGCGGCAAATACCAGTTTTGTACCCGAAGACAAAGGTATAGACAGATCTAAGTTGGTACCGCCTGAGGTGATGGGCCCTCCTGTGGTTTGGCTGGCGTCCAGGGAGTCTGATGGTGTCACCGCCAAACGGTTCATAGCAAAGGATTGGGACTCCACCTTGCCTGCCAATGAGGCCGCACGGAGGTGCAGCGCGCCGATAGCGTGGAGCAAGGATAACCAAGAGTAGCTAGCTAGGGAAATAACGGGGTGATGCAATAATGGAACTGAAGGAGTATCTTCGAGGCGAAATTTTCGAGGAAGCTGAGCTGGGCTATATCACTTTGGACGAAAGAGACCGGCGGCTTGCGGTTTTTGACGATGCGCTGGATAATGCTCAGGCTGTACAGTCCGGCAGCGCGGCGCTTGGCGCGCCGGCTTCGCCAAATGAATCGCAAGTGGAAGAATTGGAAGGCAATATCATCGCCTGGCGAGATCGTGCTGCGGGCAGTGAGTCAGACGTCCTGGTCTATGCCGCCAAGCCCAGGGTAGGCGAATCTCTTCCAGGTGTGATTGTGATCCACGAGAACAAGGGTCTTGTGCCGTATGTGGAAGATGTTGCAAGACGCTTTGCACGTGAAGGCTATGTTGCCGTGGCGCCCGATCTGCTTTCCCGGCGCGGAGGGACCGGGTCATTCTCGGACTCTGCGGACGCGACGACCGCTCTTGGCACGATTGGACGCGATGAACTTGTCGAAGACCTAATATCTGCTGTGAGTTTTCTTGCTCGCGATGAATCTGTCTCGGCCCAGCGCATAGGCGTCGTTGGATTTTGTTTTGGTGGAGGCATGGCGTGGAGGCTGATCACTAAAGATGCCAGGATCAAAGCAGCCGTGCCGTTCTATGGCCCAAATCCTCCGCTTGAAGACGTTCCGGCTATCCAGGCCAGCGTTCTTGGAATCTACGGGAGCTTGGACGATAGGATCAATGCAGGAATAGACGATATAAAAGCTGCCATGGCTGAGCATAACAAAGTATTTGAAGAGATTGTTTACCCAGGTGCTCAGCATGCTTTCCACAATGACACCAATCCGGACCGATATCACAAGGACGCCTCCATCGATGCTTGGCAGCGCACGCTTGATTGGCTCAGCCGCTGGTTATAGGATAAGTCAACTACCAACCGCCATGGTGCTCGATTTGGACGGCCCGGTATTCCACAAGCAGGACATTTTGCTGAACGTAATTTGCAGCGAGACCTATCTGCTGCATTCCCGATATCCCATGTTGCCATGTCTGACGAGCAAATTGGGTCCTGTTCCAAGGGATGCGGAGGTGAGCGCACCCTCCATTCGATTTCGATCCCGCCCTAGTTGAGGCTATTGTAAACCTTGAGATTTCGCCTTGCCTGATCTGCGCCTAGCGGCATTGGACACACGGCCACCAGCCGAGTATGCGTGCTGCTGGCGCTTGGGTGCCCGAACTTTGGATTCATCACCTGGGCAAGTTGGATTCTCAGGAGGTCCTTTGAATTTGCATGCATCAGGTCATTGCCAAGCGAGAGTAGTTCGTTAAATTCACGAGATGTCTCAGCTCAGGGGGCTTCATCATCTCCGAACGGTTCCGCTAGTTCAAGCGCTTCGTTATTCAGCGATTGCGACTTGGCAGTTTCCATGTCGGTATGTCCGAAGAATTGCCGGTAGAGTATGGCGCTCAGTACCTGGAAGCCAGCGCCTATGAAGAACGGAACATCGAGGTACCCAAGCTCGAACAGGCCTCCGGCAATGGGCGGACTAGCGGATGCGGATAGCCGTCGAACCACTCCCGTCAAGCCCGAGGCCGAACCCCTTTCCTCCGACGGGAAAAGGCCCATTGTGAATGATTGGCGGACTGGTGCCGCCATCATGGTGGAAGCTGTGCGCAAAATTTGAAATATTATCGCGATCAAAAAGGTCGGCGACACCGCAGTTGCAATCATGAACAAGGCAGCGAGGATCCTTGTGGATACGATGGTCCGGACCGATCCGATTCGGTTGGCCATTATTGACGCCAACCAAACGCTCGCGGCAGAGAGCAGGTAGCTCGCGGTGAAGACAGGGCCGATATACCCTTGGCCGACGCCAAAGCGGAGATGAAGCCAAACAACGAAAAGCGAGTTTACAAAGCTTATGCCGAATGCGTTTGAAGCACCCATGATCGAGAGTTGGATAACAGTTTTCGTTGATTTGCGGCTGAGAATTTTTTTGCTTTTCTTGTTTCGAGGTTTCCTGGGAGGCTCGCGAACTGTGGTCAGGATGAAAAGGGAAACTGCGGCGAGAACGATAGTGAGAACGAACAGGCCTTCGTTCGAACTAAGCAGCGCTAGGTGGTACTTCTTGAGCAGTACCGGCAGACCTGCAAGGGCGGCCCCTGCGGCGGCCGTGAGGGAAGAAGCCACGCCGTTCCAAGAGAACACCTTCCGTCGTTGGGATTCTGGAGCCAGGTCAGCCAGCAAGGCGGATTCGGCTGGTGCGAATGGCCCGGCTTGGCCGCCACCCATCCCTCCGCCGCCTCGCCCAATGCCTGATATCACGCTGACAAGGATCATGATCGGCAGGCTGGTGGTGAAGGTAAAGGTGATGCCCCAGATCAGCATCAAAATAGTAAATGAAATCAGGAATGGCTTGCGCCCCCAGCGGTCAGCAAATATTCCGACGGGCACAGACATCAGTGCGCCAATAAGGAACGAGAGCGTGAAAAATAAGCCAAGCTCGGCAGCAGATACCCCTCTGCTTAACAGATAAAGCGGAGTAACGACATTCAGGAAGGCCTGCGTGAAGCTACGAATTGCCCGAACGGATACCACGCGCCAGGCAGCCCTCAGATTCGGCTCTGGTTGCGGATTGGCGGTATCAGGCTCCGTCGTCTTCAATAGTTCGTTCCTCAATAATCGCGATCTTTGCAGCCATGAAAGGCTCTCGTGACATCATGCAGTCCAGTGCCAAGTGGAATTTTATCAATCCAGCGGGCGAGTCTAAGCGTTCAGTCAAATGCGGTCGGTCGAACCCGGGGATGCTCTTTCGTCCAACTTGCCACGTCAGAGAATAACGGCGGACCTAACATACCACGTCATAAGCATGGCTGCTAATTATCTTGAATCAGCGCGACCGGGCAATTTCTGAAGGCGGGTGCCTGAAAATCCCTGTCGCGCGACTCATTGGTCGGCCCTTCTATTGCGGCATGTCAGCTTGGGTACGCTAAAGGCGAGACATTAATGCTGGATCAACTTATTTCGGAGAGTTTTGAGGTCTGCTCCAAATACGCAATAATGAGGATTTTTCTGGCTTCTTGTGAGTCGGAGCGAAAGGAGATTCGCAGTTCTGTGCGAGATGGTCATCGCGACAGATAAACGAGTTCATTGCGAAAACTATGAGACATGCCATCCGGGCAAAAAAATAGTTGTAAATTACAAATATATGTTTGAACCGCCAGATTACGAGGAGGTTTATTTATGAAAAAATATTCGGCGCGAGCAACCTGTATGGGCATTTGCGCCTCGTTTTCACTTACGCTAGGGCTTTCTGCGTGCGGAAGCAGTTCCTCCTCCAATTCAGCCAATGAAAGCGCGCTGGTAAAACAGGCATGGACCAGTTTCTTTTCCGGTAGCACATCAGCGGCAAACAAGGTAAAGCTGCTCCAGAATGGTCAGGAATTTTCGCAGATAATCGGTGAAGCGTCCAGTTTGGCAATTTCGAACACCTCTTCAGCTACAGTGAGCAATGTCGTCATCAACTCCCCAACGAGTGCGACCGTCAGCTACTCAATCAATCTCGGCGGAAAGCCGGCGTTGCAGAACCAGACTGGCACGGCTGTCAAGGTTGGCGGCAATTGGCTCGTCGCGGACTCAAGTTTCTGCGCCCTGCTTGCATTAGAGGGTCAGAGCGTGTCGGCTTGCTCCAGTGCCAGCTCGACTTCGGCTGGTTAGGGCTCCAAAGGGCAGCATGAATTTCTGGAGGGTCATATCATCGGGTCAGTGCTGTGAGCGCTAGCAAGAAGTCCAGCCACTCTTTGGCCGTACTGTTGTTTGTACTTTTCCTCACGTTCCTTGACACCACGATTGTCGCGGTTGCCCTGGCCAGTGTGCAATCCCTGCTGCATGCGGGGGTGGCTCAGCTGCAGTGGGTTGTCGGAGGGTATGCGCTTGTATTTGCAGCACTGATGCTGATCTTTGGCAAGCTTGGCGACAAGTTTGGCCGGCGCAGGATTCTGGTAGTTGGGATGGCCGTTTTCGTCGTGGGATCTGTGATCTCCGCGCTGGCGGTCAATCCAACGATGCTTATAATTGGCCGCGGCGTGATGGGCCTCGGTGCGGCGGCATCGGAGCCTGGGACCCTTTCGATGTTGCGCCATCTTTATCCTGACCAATCACAGCGTGCAAGAGCTCTTGGGGTCTGGGCTGCGATAGCAGGCTTGGCGATCGCAGTCGGGCCGGTGTTCGGCGGTGTTCTCGTTGGAATCGGCGGATTCAGGGCAATGTTCTGGTTCAATGTCGCAGCTGGGGCGGTGGTTACCGTTTTGGCTTTCAACACGCTTCCGGAGAGTTTCGATGTCAATCCAAGCGGGTTGGATATTAACGGCGCGATAACAGGTGCGACTGCACTTGCTTTGCTAGTGGTGGGAATAATCCTAGGAGAAAGCCAGGGGTATTCCTCGGCAGTCGTGATCGCGTTATTTGTTTTCGGAATTGCAAGCGCCGCTACTTTTGCTCTCGTAGAGCTGAGAGCACCTGACCCGCTCATAAACCTGCGATATCTGGCGATACCAAGGTTTGCCGTATCTCTGACGACTGCGTTCACTGTTTATTTCACCATAATTGCAGTTTTTTTCTTCACTGCTCTGTACCTTCAACTGGTCGAGGGGTACTCGGGTTATCGAATAGCGCTGATTTTTCTGCCAATGACCATTGGCATGGTGTTTGCTTCATTGTTTGCTGGCCGTTGGGTTGCCAAAGCCGGACCAAGGGTGCCGATGACCCTTGGCGCTATCGCGGGCGGTGCTGGTGTTCTTTTGGCAGATATCGCCCTAAGCGGAAATATCCACGTACTGATGTTGGCGTCGTCGTTGACACTTGCCGGGCTTGGATTTGGCATCACAGTCGTACCTGTAACTTTCGTGGCGCTGTCGGTTATACCCGCAAGGCATTCAGGAATGGCTGCCGCGACAACTAATACCGCCCGTGCGCTTGGCGTCATTGTGAGCGTCTCGGTTCTTGGATCCCTTCTCAATGGCGAACTTACAAACGGCCTTGGCCGGAAGCTTGAACTTCTAGGCATACCGGCCAACTTTCGCGCTATCGTGATTTCCGCAGTGGAAACTGGGAGCATGCCAGCCGGCGGTTCGGGTGGAATTAGCCAAATCGAAAGGGCCTACGGGCCGTTGGTGCTCAAAGTGATTAGCGCAGCTGACGAGGCCTTTCACGGCGGATTAACTATAGCGTTGATGGTTGCAGGAGTGCTTATGCTGGTTTCAGCGGCGGTCGCTGCAGTTGGCTTTCGTTACGAGAACGGCGCGCAAGAGAGCAATTATCCGTAGGCAACGCTGCGGTCATTCGTCTTTTATGGATTCAGAGATCATGACCAGCGCTTCAGGGTTTGCTATGGCCCCCGCTGATACAACTTTCTCCAGCGGTTCGCCAAGAAGGAGTTTGCGTACTGGAATCTCAACTTTTTTGCCGTTCAGGGTACGGGGAATCTGTGGAACTGATATCCAGCGATTTGGAACATGCCGGGGGGAGAGTTTGGTTCTGATTTCATTTCTGAGACGCCCAATTAGCTCGGCATCAAGCTCCAAGCCTTTGCCTAAGACGACGAATGCGATCAGCTGGCCCTCATTTGCCAGTGCAGACGTATCGACGACAAGCGAGTCCGTGATCTCATCGAAACCTTCGATTAACCGGTAAAACTCTGCAGTGCCCATCCGTACGCCGCCACGGTTCAATGTCGAATCTGAACGGCCATAGATTACTGATGATCCGTCAGGGTCGATTCGTATCCAGTCTCCGTGGCTCCAAACTCCGGGAAATTTTTCGAAATATGACGAGTGCAGCCTCGACCCGTCGGAGTCTCCCCAAAGAAAGATGGGCATAGAAGGCATTGGCCGGACGATGACCAGTTCCCCAAAGGCTCCATACAAGGCTGTTCCTTCCGGTGAATACGATTCAACCGCAGCGCCAAGGGCCCTTTGCGAAAGCTTGCCGGCGTAGGTCTCGCTAATCGGTGAAGAGGTGAGAAACGCGGTACATACGTCAGTGCCTCCGCTCAGTGAGATTATCTGGACTTTGGGGCCGAGATGCTCGCTTAGCCACTCGAACCCCTCCAGCGACAGCGGGGCTCCGGTTGAACCCAGTGCTGTTAATGTTGGAAAGTCCGCTTCTTTTATATCGATGCCTGATTTCATACAGCTCGCGATAAAAGGAGCCGATGTTCCAAAAGTAGTGACTCCAAGCTCTTGGACCAGCCTCCACAAGACTTTGAGATCGGGGTAGGCTGGGCTGCCGTCAAAGAGAACTATGTCGGAGCCCACCAACAGGCTGCTGATTAGAAAATTCCACATCATCCAGCCGGTGGTGGTGAACCAAAAAAAGCGCGATCCGCTTTGCAGATCGTGCTGTAGCGCTAGCTCCTTAGTCATTTCCAGGGTGATTCCGCCATGACCATGGACTATTGGCTTGGGCAAGCCTGTTGTACCGGAGGAGTACAGAATCCACAATGGATCGGAAAACTCCATGCGCTCAAAAATAAGCGGCTCGCCATTCCGTCCAAAATCATGCCAATTTCGCCTAAGGGGCAAGGGGATATCGATGCTGTCGGCGGTCCCCGAGTAATCGACGAGCACCACGGCGTCCAGTGACGGTATTTTGGAAGTGATCTCTTCGATTACTTCTTTTCTTGCTTGCGCTTCGCCAGCGTAAATGTAGCCGTCTGCGGCAAAAAGCACCTTCGGTTTGATCTGGGCGAATCTATCGATCACCGCACTGGGTCCGAAGTCCGGTGCACAGCATGACCATATGGCCCCGATCGATGCCGAGGCGAGGAATGCCACCAACGCCTCTTCGATATTTGGCAGGTAACCCACGACTCTATCGCCTTTTGAAACGCCAATGTTTCTGAGGCCATCGGCAACCCTCGAAACATCTGCCCAAAGCTGCGACGCTGGGATTACTCTGGATCCGGGCCTTGTTTCAGAAACTGCCACTACGCATGCCTCACCCTGAAAATTACGATAAGCGTTTTCGGCAAAGTTGATCATGGAATTCTCGAAAAATCGAAAGCCCGGCATGTCATGGTTTGAAAGTACGTGCGGGTAGAACTCCTTGGCAATGGGAGTTGGAGCGTTTGAAAGAGCTGGCGGGCGATTACCAACAATATCGAAATAGCGCCAGCAAAGGTCCCAGAACGCTTCGGTCTGGGTTACAGAGAATCCCCACAGATCCAAGTAGGTTTCAAAGTCGAGCTCGCATGTCTGCTTCAGATAGTCGATGAACTGGTCAAGTCTTGAATTCCTGGGAGGTCGCGGTTCAGGGGTCCAGATAGGCGATCCTTCATTTAGTGTCACCGTAGTTCCTTTCCTGCTCTCAAATGCTCACCTGGTTCACCTAAAGTTCAACATGCTGCCGGCATCGCAAGCAGCTTTGGCTATCCGAATAGCCGCGCGCCCAAATACTGATGACCGCCCGGACTCGAAGATCGGGTCGCTTTGGACCGCCCCACCTAGCAAAATTGGGTTACCGAGTGTTTCAAGTTGCGTGCGTCCTCCATTTAGGGCTTCGTCAAGTTCCCAAGCGATGGTCGCCGTGCGAGCCGACAGCACGAATATCCTGTCGCTCAAGTAGAACGCTTCGCCTACGTCGTGGGTGACCATAAGGGCTGAGAAGTTAGAGTCGATCCAAAGGCGCTGTACAACGTCCTCTAAGTGATTGAGTGTCAGAGCATCCACTGAGGCAAATGGCTCGTCCATCATTAGCACGCGAGGATTCGAGACCATGGCCCGTGCTAATGCGCCCCGCTGCTGCATGCCACCCGAGAGTTCCCAAGGGTAGCGGGTGGCAAATCCGGACAGCCCCACCTGGTTGAGGGCGTTTTCGACGCGGATTGCTTGGTCGTCGGAAGCGTAGGCCCGGGCTCCCATGGCGACGTTCTTGCCAATAGTCAACCAAGGGAAGAGACTCTTATTGTACTCCTGAAATACAATTGCGATACCAGGAGGGACGTCTGTGACCGGCTTGCCCTCGAAGAGGAGCTCACCCCCGCTGGGCATTCTGAGTCCGGAGGCCGCGCGGAGTAAGGTCGTCTTGCCGCAACCGGACGGGCCAACCACGCTGACAAATTCATGTTCGCCAAGATCCAGGCTGACATCTTTGGTGATTTCATTCACAAGACCGTCCCGGCTTGTGATCGATACCATGAGATGTTTGATCGTCAGTCTTGAATCACGCATTGACGATTCCTCCGACCGTTCCTCGCTGCCACGATAATATCCGCCTTTCGAACATCAGGAAGAGCGTGTCGAAAATCCAGCCCATCGCAGCCAAGACGATCACTCCTCCGTAGCTTCCTTTGATATTGAATGACTGTTGCGCATTTGAAATGAAGTAACCGATGCCGGATCCACCTCCCAGCATTTCAGCTACCACCATTATCACCAGCGATACCGAGAGCGCCACGCGAAGCCCTGTCACAGCTCGTTCCGGCCGGACGACTCGGATATCCAGAGGAGCTAAGCGGACCGGTCTTGTTTCTAGCGTCTGCTCAAGCGTCGTTTATAACCGGACATGTTCTGTATGTCGACGGAGCCGGACACTTGTTTGAATATGGGTGAAGTCAGAGTGATATTTCAGGCAGAGAGACTACAAATTGAAAAAAGACAATATGACAACTTTTGACGAACAAGCGCCAGCTACTTTTCCCCAGCCTGCATATCCGCGCTTTGCTGGAAAGTGGGTGATGGTTACAGGTGCAGGTACTGGTTTTGGGGCGACTCTGGCACAGCGCGCCGAGACGGTTACGTAATTCAACAGGACACCGCTATCCCGGGACTAAGCTCCATTGCTGCCCCGATAAGGCAGGGTGGAGGCGCGGTCGTGGCTGCGATAAACGTAGCTGTATCCAGCGCTGAATATTCGCGCAGAAGACTGACGAGCACACTTCTGGGGCCGCTGCTTGACGCCGCCAGAGAGATAACTTTGCGGGTTGGCGGGAGCGTGCAATAGCTGAATTGCCGACAGGAAAACTTTTCCTGGCCTAGATCGGAGCACGTCCGGTTGTCTGCAACTGAATGCATGACCCAGGCTTGTCCAACAGAACCTGCCCAATCATTCGTCTGGGTATGGCGGGAGTTGGGGACAGGTGCAATTGGACTACCGCATGGGCGCCTGTCAGGCCCGGGTGGCAGAAATTCTTGCGTGGCTTTGCTTTTCGGCCGTCCCAGCTTTGCGCAGCAAAATCGGTGTGCCTTTCTTGTCGGGGACTAGTGGCGCTCTGCTCATCTCATTGTTGAGGCTGACGAGCTTTTTTAGAAGAAACATGAAGATGGTGCGCTCTCCCTCAGACAGTGATTTGAGCAGATCGTCATTGGTTTTCCAGACAGCGTCCTGCATTTCTGTGAGTGTGCTGAGTCCTTCCTCGCTGACAAAAAGCCTCTTGGTCCGGCGGTCCAAAGTTCCTTTCTCGGAGAGCAAAAGGCCTCGTTTCTCGAGCCGCTGCACCACGTCGCCAATTGTGGAGCGGTCAAAGGCTATTACTCTTGCGAGCCGCCTTTGGTCGATTCCAGGGATGCTTCGAATGGCGCTGAGAGCCGAGAACTGCACTGGGGTTATACCGAACTCGCGAGTTCCCTCCAGGAAAATTGACACCGCAATCTGATTGAGCCTGCGCACCAGGTGTCCGGGCATGTCATAGACCGCAAGCTCATTGTCAGTCCGTAGCTCAGCCTCATTCACGTTTCCGCTGCCTTGCATGGTGGGATCCGCGTTCACAGTTTTAACCCCTGTCACTTGTTGCAAGCTATTATAGCAAATCCACAGTGTACTGCCAGATATCTGTTGGATCAGATGCTGCAAGGCTCCCGTGTGCGAAGATATATGTGGTCTGGGAGCCTGTTGTCACTCGTCGTTGCGCAAGAATCGGCTATCGGTGCTGTTGAAAAACTCCAGAGTGTATACATTAACTTGGTGTCAACTTGACAGTATACTGTCAAGTCACTATCCTGATTCTAAATCTTCCTGTTAGGCAGGGGGATGTCGAGTTTGACTCAGGAGGGGGGCATGCTGGCCGTGCTTGAGGAGCTAGTTCACGCAATCGCTGACATGGAAGAGGAGACTGCACTTAATTTTGTCCATAGGTTCGTCGCTGACTCTGGCGACCCTCAGCAGGTGCTCGACGCCTGTCGGGAGGCTATGGATATCGTTGGGCGCCGCTTCGAGGAAGGAGAATATTTTCTTCCTGAACTAATGCTGGCAGGAGATCTGCTAGAGCAGATCAGCGCAATTGTGAAGCCCCTGCTGATTGGAAGCTCACAGGAATCGAATAAAACGGTCGGGACAGTTCTCATCGGCACAGTCCACGGTGATCTCCACGACATCGGTAAAAATATCGTCGTGTTCATGCTCGAAGTCAATGGATATGAGGTTGTCGATCTTGGGATCGACGTTTCCGTGGAGGACTTTGTCGACAAGGTGCGGGAAATCAAACCGCCAGTTTTGGCTCTTAGCGGCTTTTTGACCTTGGCTTTCGATTCCATGAAAGAGACCATTGACGCTCTCAGCGAGGCTGGGCTTCGTGACTCCATGAAAATCATGATTGGAGGGGGCCAGGTCGACGAAGCGGTGCGCACCTATACCAATGCTGACGCCTTCGGTTTGAATGCGATGGATGCGGTTTCGTTGTGTCGCAAATGGATAGCGGCTTGATATGTCCGGGAAATGGAAAGCTTGGCCAAGGCGGCCGTTCCGTCGGGTAACACTCCATTCGGTTTCGATGACAAAGATTGGTGGATGAGATGAGCGAGACAGGCCTTCCCGAAGCGGCTGCAGAGAACCTGCAGAATTTCAAGGAGCGGCAGCAGCGGATCGATGATGCGATCGCCCTTCGCCGACCGGATCGAGTTCCGATAATTTATTACACAATGTTCTGGCATGCTACGTACGCTGGCATAACTTTCAAAGAGGCCATGTACAACTATGCAAAGGTTTCCGAGATTACCCGAAAGATAGTCTTAGAGCTTCAGCCGGATGCCGTGGCAGCTCCGCACAGGGCAACGCTTCTTGGACCCACCATGGAGTTGATGGGATACCAGCAACTGCGGTGGCCGGGGCATGGCGTCGGCGACAACTACTCGTATCAGTACATTGATCGGGAGTACATGAAGCCCGAGGAGTACGATGACTATATTGAAGATCCGGGCTGGTTCTATTTCACCCGGTACCTACCCAGAATTGCTGAAGCATTTGCACCAATGTCGCAGCTCCCGCAACCGGCTTCGATGCAGCACACACGCCTTGTCTATTTGACGAGATTCTTCACGGAGGAGATGGCTGCAGCCTTTTCGCAGCTTGCCAAAGCCGGCCGCGAGGCTCAGATTGCCTTTGACAGTGCGGCAACGTTTCAGACAGAGATGGCCGAGCTCGGATTCCCGATGGGACAGATGGCCACTGGTCCCGCGCCCTATGACTACTTCGCCGACAACATGCGGGGATCAAAGGGAATCATGCTGGATCTTTTTCGCCGCAAGGACAAGCTGCTGGCCGCCATGGAGCGTGCCATTCCGATCATTATCAAGGGATTGATCGAGATGGCCGGGCAGAATCCATGCAAGATCGTTTTCTTGCCCATGCATTGGGGCCTGGACGGCTTCATGTCTCCGGATCAGTTCAAGGTCTTCTTTTGGCCGCAACTTCGGCGCGTCCTGATTGGTCTAATCGACGCCGGACTGGTTCCGCTTGTGCTATGGGAAGGCGACTGCACGTCTCGTCTGGAGATTATCGCAGATATTCCGGTTGGCAAGGCCATCTACTGGTTCGAGCGCACAGATCTGTTTCATGCCAAGAAGGTGCTTGGGGACGTGGTTTGCCTTCGCGGCAACGTTCCAGCTTCAATGCTGAACACTGGCACTCCCGAGGATGTCCGTGACTACTGCCGCAAGCTTATTGAGGGCGTTGGCAAGGACGGCGGCTTTATTCTCGACGGAGGAATTGGAATCCCTGACGAGGCTCGTTTAGAGAACGTGAAAGCAATGTTTCAGGCAGTTCATGAATTTGGGGCTTGAACTAAATGCAGGTGGTCCAAACACTACGTTGCAAGCACGCTTTGAAGCGGTCTCCATTGTTATTGCGGTTGCTGTCCCGGCCGCCGCACAGGATCAAAGATTCTCAAGAGAGGGGGTCTGATCGATGCAAATGACGAGGCACTGGGTAGTGCGCAGGGCCCGAATATTCGAGCGTCTTTACAAAGGCCTGCATAGTCTGCTAGCAGGCGGGCATTCCCATGCGGGCAAGATGGGCATTAAGCGTTTAGAGCCATTTTTTGTTTTCGGGGAACGCCATCTTAAAGGATTGCTTTTCGATTGCCAGATGTGCGGTGAGTGTATTCTTTCCGCCACAGGCATGTCCTGTCCGGCGAACTGCCCCAAGCTTATGCGCAATGGGCCATGCGGCGGTGTAAGGCCCGACGGGAAATGCGAGGTAAACGCGTCGATGCGATGCGTCTGGGTCGAAGCATGGGATGGGAGCGAACGCATGGCCAATGCCGTTGCAATCAGCAAAGTTCAGCCAGCCCTTGATTTTCGGCTGCGAGGTACTTCTGCCTGGCTTCGCTCTCTCACCAGCCCAGCCATGCCAATCGCGTTGAAAGCGCCTGACAAGGTGGAGATTGCTCCCCTTGCTCCTGGAGAGCCGAATCATTTTGCCGAGGTATTGAGAGCAGGCAAGTTCACCGTTACGGCTGAACTTTCTCCACCCGATTCGGCTGATCCGCAAGATGCGCTAAGGCACGCCGCAACGCTTGCCGAGGTGGTGGATGCGATCAATATCACTGATGGTTCCGGTGCGAACTGCCATGTTTCGAGCGTCGGCGTTGCGGCATTGTTAGTCAGTAATGGTTTGACGCCGGTTATGCAGCTCACTTGTCGCGATCGCAATCGAATTGCCATTCAGGGCGATATTTTGGGAGCTTCAGTTCTTGGCGTATCGAATCTGCTGTGTCTCACGGGGGATTCAATTGCATCAGGAGATCATCCGGGTGCCGTGGCAGTTTGTGATCTTGACAGTGTATCTCTTCTCGATGCGGCGCGCACTATGCGTGACGAGGGCCGCTTTCTATCAGGTAGGAAGCTGTCAAGTCGTCCGAACCTGTTTCTCGGAGCGGCAGCCAATCCGTTTTCCCCGCCCTATCGGATTCGAGCGGCTCATCTCGCGAAAAAGGTTGCAGCGGGCGCTCAGTTCGTGCAGACCCAGTTTTGTTTTGATGTGCCTATGCTCGAGAGCTTCATGGCTCAGGCGCAGGAGCTGGGCCTCGACGAGAAGTGCTACATCCTGGTAGGCGTCGGAGTACTTCCGTCGGCCGCAACTGCCCGCTGGATGCGCTCCTCGGTGCCGGGTGTCCATATCCCCGATCATGTGATAGAGCGGCTTGAAAGGGCGAAAGAGTCACGATCCGAGGGTTGTCGAATCGCGGTTGAGCTTATTCAGCAGATTCGCGAAGTCAAGGGTGTGGCCGGCGTCCACATGATGGCACATCGCAACGAGGAACTTATTGCCCACGTGATCCGAGAGTCAGGAGTTCGAAATCTACGAACTGACCTCCAGATCTCAAAGGCGATCTCCGGCAAATCTAACTTTTGAAAGACAGGAATCGGGTATATGACCATGTCGAAACTAACCATTATCGGTGAGCGAATCAATCCCGGTTTCAAGAGCACCAAGGAACTCTTCGAAAAGGAGGACTTCGCGGGTATTCAGGAACTTGCAAAGCGCCAGGCGTCGGCTGGAGCGGGTTATCTGAATGTGAACGTTGGCTCCAGAGCGCTTTCTGACCTAGGGTTCATGAAGGAAGTAATCGAGGCCATCCAAGAGGTGGTCGACCTTCCTTTGAGCTTTGACTTTCCCAATGTCGAAGTGCAAACTGTCTGTCTCGAAACCTATGACATTAAAAAATCCCTGGGTCGCAAACCGATTGTGAACTCTATTTCGGAGACTCGCTGGAATATGCTCGATCTTCTGTCCGTCCGGCCATTCAAAGTGATCTTGATGGCTTCAGAGCGCCTTGAGGATGGGGTCGGACGCCCGAACAAATTCAGTACAGAAGTGGCACAGGTGGCTAAGCGGATGACGGAAAAGTTGATTGGCGAATACGGACTTTTGCCCGATGACATATTCGTCGATGTTTCCATAAGCGCGCTTTCTTCAGACATTGAAGGGCTTTTGCAAATGGCTATTGACGGGATCAAGGCAATCGGTCAAGATCAGGCCATGTCGGGGGTTCATCTGAGCGGCGGGCTTAGCAACATTGTCCAACAACTTCCGGCAAAGGCCTTCGATGGCTCAGACTTGAAGTCTCAGATCGAAAGAGCATTCCTGACCCTTGCGGTGCCCTACGGTTTCGATACCGTCCTCGGGACTCCGTGGAAAGACTATGCGCCCTTGCCTCCGGATAGTCCCGTATTGGCTCTTTTTCAGGAGATAATCGCCGCCCGGGGTGTCGACGCGATGCGTCTGGTGCGAAAGCTTTACAGGGGGTAGGAATGATGCCACGTCGCATATTGGTAGCGGATTCGATGTTTGATGGCGAGCAGTACTTGAGCGGCATGCCTCATACCGTTGTCATTGAAGGTGATCATGTTGTCGAGGTAGCTGATGGCGATCAGTCCGGCTGCTTTGTCGAGCCGGGCGACGAAATTGAGCACGTTGCTTTTTTGATGCCTGGGTTGGTTGAAGGACACGCACACCTCTTTCTCAACGGAGGGGAGCTTGACGGCAGCATCCGGAGCAGTTATCTAAAGTCGCCGGTAGAAAATATGCTCAAGACTGGACGGGATAACCTTCGCCTGTCAGCCGATGCCGGAATTACCTTGATCCGAGACGCTGGAGACCGTTTTGGAATAAATCATGCGCTTAGGGCCGAAGCCAGTTTGGCGGAAAGGCCACTTCCGCGCGTACGCTCCGCAGGCCAAGGTGTGCGTGGGTCTCGCGGATACGGCGCCTTCATGGCACGGGAGATAAATGATCCGTCGCAGATTCCCGAGATTGTGGGCGACCTAGCCGCGGATTCGGACGACATAAAGGTGATTCTCACGGGAATCATCGACTTCGATCTTGGTACCGTAAAGGGGCAACCGCAATTTGACCTTGATGAATGCCGCGCTATCGTGAACACGGCGCATTCAGCGGGGCGCCGAACTTTTGCGCATTGTAGCGGTCTCGATGGGATCTCCTTGGCGATCGAGGCAGGCATAGACAGCATCGAACACGGATTTTTTATGAATGAAGAGATGCTGGCTATCATGGCCGAAAGACAGATTGCCTGGGTTCCAACGCTTTCACCGGTGGACTTTCAGCGGCGGTCGCCACAGTGGTGCGGCTGGAGCTCTGGCACAATTGACAATCTCAGAAGGATACTAGATGACCATTCCCGGCATTTGGCGCTGGCAGCTGAACTTGGGGTTCCAATTATGTGCGGTTCCGACGCTGGCAGTCACGGTGTACCGCATGGCTCGAGCCTCGTCGACGAGGTCGAGTTCCTTTTGCGGGCAGGGCTGAGCATGGAAAAAGCCCTGGCAGCGGCAACTTCGGTTCCGCGCCGGCTCTGGGGAGAAACTCCTGCTGGTCCTGTCGGAGGTGCCCTCGCCGAGATTGTGGCATTGGCCTTCTCGCCCTTTGATGATCCGGCAGCACTTCGCAATGTAAAGTTTGTGGTCATGGGTGGGAGCATTTTGAGACCGGAAGGAGAAAGGATCTCCGGTAAAAGTCTTTCTGCCAAGCCGCTGGCGCACCAGCCGGGTAATTGATGAAAATGGCACGGGACGAGGGCTTGGATCGGGGCGCTTGCAAGCCGCGCGCTGGCGGCTCACTGGAGATCGATGGAGCATGGGTGGTAAATGATCTGGAGAACCGCCCCGGCAACATCCCAACTCCGCTGCTCGCAGTAGCTCAAGAGGCCTTGCGCATAATGAGGAATGAGAATTTGCTTGATCCGGTAGCCATTTGGAAAATATGGCCTGCAAAATCCTTTGACGGCAGCGGAGTTGTCGTATGCGATGAAACGCGTTTGCCGCTACGAGCTTCTGGTGAATCAAGTTCCGGCACGGAGTACCTATCGTTTGGCTTATGCGGCATCGGATCGGCGGCCGAAACACGAGTATCTGAATTGTTTCGTTTGAAGCAGTATCGAATCGCTTTGGCAATTGACGAGTTTGTCAATCGGGCGATTTTCCGCTTGAGCGAACAACTAGTGGAAACGCTGCGTCTTGAAGCACGATCCCTTGGCCTTGGCCTTGCCCGGCCGGTTTCGCCAGGCGATGTGGGCCTTTCCCTTGACTACAGAAAGGATGTGGTGCGCCTTGCCGGCGGAGTTGAGGTTGGATTTTCGGTGACTGAGGCCGGGATGGTCAGACCCGGCCGTGCGGTTGACTTCGTAGCGCCGATAGGCACAGGCATTCCAAAGTGGCGTGCAAGACGGCAGTGCGAGAAATGTCCGAGCCGTAAGCGTTGTTTCAAAGGAGCCACCCGCAGGGATTGGGGGTTGGCAGATGGTCAGAACGGCCATGCCTCAGGGCAACTCTGAGAATGAGCACGGGAGTGCGGGACACCTGGTTACCTTTGAACCCCCAGGAATTCCTGTAGAGAGCTTGTCTGGTGAGACGGTGTTAGAGAGCGCGAGGCGCATTGGGATTCGTCTCGCGGCGGCGTGTGGCGGCAGAGGTACATGCAGGAGCTGCTACGTAAAGGTGATCGAGGGAGAATTTGTTGGTGGCGAAGATGCGCCTCTCCAGCGCGCTTGTCAGATACGCCCATTATCAGCGGTTACGGTAGGGCTTTCGGCACGGTCGCTTTCCACCCCCGAGCGGACCGACGTCGCTGGCACCGATGTGTCAGTCGACCTTGCCCCGCAGGTCCGGTCAGTTGACGTGAGCATGGAGCCCCCCTCTCTAACGGATCGTACGGCTGATGTGGAAAGGTTGGCAGCGGCTTTGGATGATTCCGGGGTGAAACTCGGACCCATCGATCTCGGGGTACTCGCGGACCTTCCAGTTATGCTTCGTCGTTGTGGCTGGAAGGGAACGGCGCTAGTTACACGCACCAACAGGCTGGTCGGCTTTTCTCCGCCTGGGGCAGCGCCTCTTGGATTGGCCATAGATTTTGGCACCACAAACGTTGCGGGTTACTTGATTGATCTGGCTTCCGGCAGGCGTCTTGCAGGTCGCGGAATCGAGAATCTGCAGGCTGGCTATGGTGCAGATGTAGTCACCAGGCTGACCTATGCCGTCCGCTCTGAAACTGGGAAGGCGAACCTGGTTCGGGCGGCCCACCAGACTTTGGCGATGCTTACTCAAAGCCTGTGCGAGTCAGCCAAGGCGGACCCTAGAAATATTGCTGACGTCGTAATCTGTGGAAATACCGCCATGCATCACCTTCTTCTGGGCCTGCCCGTGAACGCGCTAGGGGCTGCGCCGTTCGTCGCGGCGACCAGCAGAGCGCTTGACTTGCAAGCGGCAGAGCTGGACCTCGGCGTGGCTGCGGGATGCGGGCTGCATCTGCTTCCGGGGATCGGCGGCTACGTGGGAGGCGACCATATTGCGGCTTTGCTAGCCACCCGCCACTACCACAGTGGTGGCGTCTCTCTGATCTTGGATATAGGAACCAACACTGAGATTTCGCTCTTGCGCGAAAATGATGAGATCCTTTCGACTTCGACTCCATCGGGACCCGCGCTCGAGGGCGGTCATATTTCCTGCGGGATGCGTGCCGGCGAGGGTTCCGTGGAGCGCGTGCGAGAGGATGGACATGGCGGTTATTCGCTGACCACAATCGGAGCGGTGGCGCCGGTTGGGCTTTGCGGGTCCGGCGTTATTGACACCGTGGCCGCCTTGATTCGTTCCGGCGCGATTGATCGCAGGGGCCGCATAACAGCGGATGGTCCGGCAACGGTTGAAATGGCTGGAGGCCGTGCGGTCATGCTGGCCGAGCCCGATCTCGTCTTTACTCAGACAGACGTTCGGTCGGTGCAACTTGCCAAGGCAGCGATTCGTGCAGGAATTGATTTGCTGCTCGATTCGGGCGGGATTGCTGAGTCTGAAATTGACCGCGTAATTGTGGCTGGCGCGTTTGGTGCCTATATCGATCTGGAAAGCACCGTCACTATTGGCATGCTCCCAAATCTTGCCCTGGAAAGATTCGTCCAGGTCGGGAATGCCGCCGGGCTCGGTGCGCGCCTCGCATTGCTGTCAGCTGCCGAGCGAGCGGAGGCGACGAATATTGCGAGCAGGGCGCGGGTCCTTGAACTGTCAGGCTTGCCGGAGTTTCAGAAGGCCTTTTTCACAAGGATCGGGTTTTGAGGAATTCCGGCAGAGGCCAGAGGTCTTCAGGCTGGTAGACATGTGCCTCCGGTGTCGAGTTTCGCTGGCTGGACAGGCTTGTTTGCGGTCTCTCATTTCGGGCGAATTCCGGCGCGATGTCGGCAATTTGCGTCGTCGGCGCACCAAGGCTACGGGCTGTTGTGAATGCGAGGCGTTTGGTTCAAAAGCTCAGAACCGTGTACCCGCCTTGTGCCCAAGCCTCCACCTCGGCGCCTGCTGGCAAAAGTTCGAATGGGCGTGTTGAGTATTCGCTTTTGAGCCCGAATTGCTCCACTTGTGTTATGCAGGCTTTCGGCATGATTCCGACCTCGGTTAGGCCCTTAACCGGTTCGTCGATCGCCGGAGTGCCTGCGAGCTTCACGCCTTGGCCAAAGAACAAGACCCGGACATCGGCATCCCGATTTTCCTTAAGTCTTCGCGCCATCACGAGCCCTGGCAAAACCTTGTTGGCATCGTCGGAAATAATCAAAAAAGCGAGTTTTGCTTGTGTCATTGTTCACTCCAGTTGAAATAATAAAAGCTTGCAAATTATCTGGTACCGAGGTTTGCGAGCCAGGCTTTAGTTATGCCTCCTTTTGCCGAGCCCCAGGCTCTTCTTGGGCATTTTCACGTATTTGCGAGGTTACCCGAAGTTGAGGGTCTACGTGAAGGATTTCCTGCAGGTAGCCGAGAAATTGCAGCTGACCCTGGCGGCTAAGGGCCTCTACGAGGGTCTTGTTCTGGATGAGGGACAGCGGAGCCAGCTCCTCGAAGGTCCGGTATCCAATTTCGGTGAGCGTCAGCTTCCAACGGCGCAGGTCATTGGGGTCCTTCACTCTGCAGATCAGTCCCCGTTTGGCCATCCTTCCCACAATCTCCGTGGTGGATGCCCGGTCAAGGAAGACTGCGGAACCAAGGGTGGTCTGATCGCAGCCTGGGTGGTCCGCTAGAAAGTTCAGGATTCCAAACTGCGGAGAAGTGATCTGATCCGAGACGATATTGGCCCACAGCGAAGTACTGAATTGATGTAGGCGTCTCACCAGATGTCCAGGGGACGCCGAAAGTTGAAATGTTTGCATTACCTATCTCCTGGAAACGGGCAAAGTGTCATGCTGTGGTTTCTGCTGGTGTTTCGTGAACAACTTATAGCATCCTGTGGCTCAATGGTGCGACCTTTTATGCGAGCTTGATTAATAAATCGATAGGTGATAACTTTTTCTATCATAATAATTCGTATACGAAGTAAAGTTATCTGAACCTGCGCATTAACAAGTTAAACGGGGTATCAACAGGGGGGTAGTGGTGAATCCGTTTGTTTTGGATGCATGGTATTTGGCAGCGTGGGAAACTGAAGTGACGTCAGATGCCATGGCGCGAACCATTTGCGATAATCCGATTGTTTTTTTTAGAGACGAATCAGGAGCCATCGCGGCACTAGCAGATCGCTGCGTACACAGGTGCTTTCCACTTTCTCTTGGGAAGGTGAAAGGCGACTCGATCGAATGCGGCTACCACGGTTTCACCTACGATCGTTCCGGAGCGTGCGTTTCAGTTCCTGGTCAGTCAAAGATCCCGCAGACTGCCAGGGTCAAGAGTTATCCGGTCGTCGAACAAGGCCCGTGGGTATGGGTCTGGATAGGCGATCCCGAAAAAGCTTCGTCGGTTCAAGTTCCGAGTCACCCATGGTTGCAGGACGACGAATGGAGGTGGATCGGCAATACTGCTCATATCAGCTGCCGCAGCGGACTGTTGGTCGATAATTTGCTGGACCTTTCCCACGAAAGCTATCTCCACGCCGGCTTTATCGGCACCCCTGAGGTGGCTGCCACGCCGATTGAATCTAGCATCGATGAACGAGCTGGGATTGTGAGGGTCAACCGCCACATGCAGGACGTCGAGTGCCCTCCCTTCTACTCGAAGTCTTCGGGCATCTCCGGCAGGATTGATCGATGGCAGGACATTGAGTACCATCCGCCGTGCATGTACGTCCTTCATTCGCGAGTTGCGCCCACGGGGGTACTTCCTGGTCCTGACGGCGATGATCCGGATGCAGTCCATATGAAGATTCTGTACGGGATCACCCCGGAGACTGAAAATTCGACCTGGGACTTTTATGCGGTTGCACGCGATTTTTCACTGGGCGACGACTGGGTTTCAGATTTCTTGACCGAAATGCAAGATACGGTGGTTAAACAGGATGTAGATGCTCTAAACGTGCTTGAACGGGTAATCGAATCGGAGGGTGAGAACGTTAGAGAGCTGAGCATCAAGATTGATAGGGGCGGATTAGCTGCGCGCCACATGCTAAAGAAAATGCGCGACAGGTAGAGCGGGCATCCCTGTGACAAGACTTTACATACGTAAAACATGCATGGAGCGCGTCCGCCGGAGTCCCGGGGCATCGCGAAATGGTTCCAGCTTGATTCAGCTGTCGCGATCAGAATTCCGGCGAAAAGATTTCGTCGAGACGCACAATCAGCCTGGGCATCCATTTGGCGGGGCCTTGGCGTGTTCATGGCATTTCTCTTTTACCATCGGACGCCATGGCGTCGCGCACAAGACGGCTTCTCGCTCAAAAGGGTCGTCTGATTCAATTCCGTTTTGAGCAATGGGGGCGAGTGATGAGAGTTCGTACGGGAAGATAAGGCCTTGGCGCCCAATGCAGAGCTTTGGGCCAGCCCGGGTTTGGTTGGCGTGAATTAGGGGGTCATATAGAAATTTGTATTCGATTGAAGGTTCATGGATAAGGAATTCCGATTGGGCGGAATTGTATTTAGTAGTAACAAAAGTCAATTCAAAGGTTTCAAATTGAGCAAATTCACGTGGCCGGCTGAAAACTAAGCAATGGCCACCGAAGGATAGGGGAGAAGTGGAAGTAGAACAAATTGGGCAAGGAATGTCGCGTCGTACATTACTCAAAGGAATCGTTGGCGGTGCAGCTGCGCTAGCTGGCGGCGGTCTTTTGGCGGCATGTGGCACGTCTCTTAAAGGTGCCGGAAGCAGTTCAAACACGAAGGATATCATTATCGGATACGTGAGTCCCCAAACGGGCAGTTTGGCAGGCTTTGCTACGCCGGATAATTATATCTTGGGCCTGATCAGGGCATCTGCGCCATTCACAAAGGGGATCACCAAAAACGGTAAGACCTATCACTTCCAGATTATTGAAGCTGATAGCCAGTCTGATCCAAACAGGGCATCTCAGGTGACCAAAAATCTGATCCTTCAAAATCATGTCGACATGATTGTCACTAGTTCGGCGCCTGAGACCGCTAATCCGGTCGCTGACGTTTGTGAAGCGCAGGGAGTCCCGTGCGTCGCCACGGTTGTTCCGTGGGAATCGTGGTATTTCGGCCGCGGTGCAAAGGCGGGAACGACTTTCACCTACACCACCATGTTTTTCTTTGGCACTAAGGAATTTGCTGGGACCTTCATTCCAATGTGGAATAAAATACAGCAATCGACCAACGCCCACAAGGTTGTCGGGGCGATGTGGCCAAACGATGCGGATGGCAATGCTTTCAGGGCAGGTTGGCCTCCATACATCAAAGGCGCAGGATACAGCCTTGTAGACGGCGGCGCCTATCAGGACGGCCAGACGGACTACACGACAATGATTTCTCAATTCAAAGCTGCGAATGCCGACTTTTACACTAACGCGCCCATACCTCCGGATTTCAACACATTCTGGAAGCAGGCCAATCAGCAAGGTTACAAGCCAAAGCTTGCCACAGTCGCCAAAGTGTTGCTGTTCCCAGCAGACACAGTTGCGCTTGGAGCATTGGTTAACAACATCGCGACCGATGCATGGTGGACTCCGTACAGTCCTTATAGGTCGTCATTGACCGGATTGACTTCGAAATCGTTGGGCGATGGGTATCAGACCTCGTCAGGCAACCAGTGGACACAGGCGCTTGGGTCAACCTACGCGCTGTTCGAAGTGGCTTACCAGGCGTTTGCCCATGCAAGCGATCCGCACGATGCCAAGGAAGTTGCCAGTCAACTGCGGACCATGGACATCCAATCCATGTGTGGCCCTCTCAACTTTGCGGGAGGTCCGGTTCCAGGTGTAGCGATCATCAAGCCGGTGGGCGTGCAATGGAAGCCAGGCACGAGCTACCCATGGACGCAATACGTTGTTGACAACACTTTGAATTCAGATGTTCCGCTCAATGGAACACTGGAGCCCACGTACGCGTAATGGAAAAAGCGCCTTTACTTGAACTGGTGGGAATTGTCAAGCGGTTCAACAAGGTCAGTGTCGCTGAAGGCTTTGCCTTCAGCGTCGCTGAGGGTGAGGCCGTCGGGATAGTAGGTCCTAATGGAGCTGGCAAGACAAGCCTCTTCGGTGTTATCAGCGGTGAACTGCGTGAAGATGCAGGAGAAGTGCGTCTGGGAGGTGAACTCCTGAACAAGCGTGATTCGGCGGATCGCTGCAGAATGGGGATAGGCAGAACCCACCAGATACCCCGTCCTTTCCAACAAATGACCGTATTTGAAAATGTGCTTGTGGCGGCCCATCAAGGGGCCGGTTTGAAGGGTCGGGCCGCAACCGAACTTGCGACGTCAGTTCTCTCTGAGACCGGCTTGTACGACGTTGCGAACCGGGCTGCCGGCCGGCTCGGACTGCTCCATCGCAAGCGGCTCGAACTGGCCAGGGCTCTTGCCACCAATCCCAGGATCCTGCTGTTGGACGAAGTAGCTGGCGGATTAACCGATCCCGAGGTGGATGAGCTGATCAAGATCGTTCTTAATGCCAGAAAATCTGGAGTTGCAGTTATCTGGATCGAACACGCTGTGCGTGCTCTTGTCGAGACCATGGATCGTCTTATATGCATTGCGGGCGGCCTGATAATTGGCGACGGGAAGCCCGCGCAGGTGCTGGCAATGTCCGAAGTCAAAGAGGTGTTCCTCGGCACTGAGCCAGGAGAAGAGGTTGCACTAAATATAGAGCACTACTCATCCCACGGGAATGTAGATGATGGGAAGGGGGGTCAGGTGCCAAAT
The DNA here is from genome assembly GCA_027322285.1 of Actinomycetota bacterium. Taxonomy (GTDB): domain Bacteria; phylum Actinomycetota; class Acidimicrobiia; order Acidimicrobiales; family Acidimicrobiaceae; genus SCQM01. The sequence continues at coordinate 40,417 of DAHVRV010000010.1, read as the reverse complement.
GAGTCCAACGGGAACTGAGCCGCTGCTGAGAATTGAAGATCTTACTGTGAACTATGGCCAGCTGACCGCTCTGGAGGGAGTGAGCTTTTCTGTTGAGGAGTCAAGCATCTTTGCGGTGATTGGCGCAAATGGAGCCGGCAAATCAACTCTCATGCGTACATTGGCCGGGCTGCACAAGCCGGTCAGGGGAAGAATTCTTCTCGACGGCGTCGACATAACCTCCGTGCCGGCTCACCTAAGAGTTGCAAGAGGCATTGCCCTGGTTCCTGAGGGGAGGCGGCTTTTCTCATCATTGAGTGTTGAAGAGAATCTCCTCACGGGTACGTACCGGGCAAGAAAGGGCGAATGGACCCTGGGAAAGATATATGAGATGTTTCCATGGATGCCATCACGCCGAACTCAAAAGGCGTCGCTTCTATCTGGCGGCGAACAACAGGCAGTTGCAATATCCAGGGCCCTGTTATCTAACCCCAGGCTTCTCTTGATTGACGAGTTGTCGCTCGGTCTTGCGCCAATCGTTGTGAGAAGTATTTACAGCTCGTTCAGCTCTCTTCTCGACTCGGGCTTGACGGTTCTTCTAGTGGAACAAGACGTTGCTCAGGCGCGTTCCATTGCTACGCAAATCCACTGTCTGCTAGAGGGCAAAACTACTTTGTTTGGCGGGCCACGAGACTTTACGGCAGAGGAAATTGAAGCCGCATATTTCGGTATAGCTAAACCTGACTTAGAATTGGGGACTTTGTGAGCTGGATCAACGCTCTTATTCAGGGCATATTTTTGGGCGGCTTGTTCGTATTGTTTGCCGCCGGACTTTCGCTTCTATTCGGGGTCATGGAAGTCATTAATCTGGCACACGGAGATATCGCGGTGGGCGCAGGCTATTTGGCAGTGGTGCTGATACCTTTTCTCCACATTCCTGCGATTTGGATATTTCTGGTTGTCGTACCAGTCTTTGTGGTGATCGGTTATGTGATACAGCGGCTGCTCTTCCAGCCGAGTCTCAAATCAGGATCTTTGACTACTCTGCTTGTGACATTTGGCCTTTCGGTGATCATCGAGAACCTGCTTCTGGAGGCGTTTTCAGCCAACAGCCATTCGCTTTCGATCGGTTCACTCGGTTCAGGCGCTTTTCGCATTTCAGCTGGACTTTCGATTTCATATCTATCTGTTGCAATACTTGCGGCAGCTGTCGTGACGATAGTGGCTGTGCAACTTGGACTTTCGCGAACCAAGACCGGACGGATAATACGCGCCGTTGCAGATGACAGGGAAGCAGCCCAGTTGATCGGGGCTGATTACAAACACGTATTCGGCATTGCAGCCGGTGTGGCCTTTGGAACTGTCGCCTTGGCTGGACTTGCGCTATCAATGTATTCTCAGATCAGCCCATCCGCGGGTCCGACCTATCTGATTTACGGTTTCGAAGCCGTGGTCATTGGGGGCCTTGGGTCGCTCTGGGGGACAATGGCGGGCGGCATAGTGCTCGGGATGGCAGCAACCGTCGGTCTTCTGGCAAGTGCAAACTTTGGGGCGCTTGCACCCCACCTTGTATTTCTTGCAATTCTGGCGGTGCGTCCGAACGGATTCTTTCCAAAGAAGGCCGTAGCATGAAAAGAAATGTGGATTTGGTAACCCGGTCCCAGTATTCGAGCTATTACCTGGGTGTTGTCGGCATTGTGGCAGTGCTTTTGCTGGCTGCCCTACCTTATGTCGTGGCGCAAGGGTTTACGAACACCCTGGTCAATCTGTTCATCCTGCTAATTCTGGCAAACATGTGGAACGTTCTGGCAGGCTACGGTGGTCTCGTATCGGTTGGGCAGCAGGCATTCATTGGCGTCGGCGCGTATACGGTTTTGCTTCTCTCTCAGCACGGCATCGAGCCTTTTCTGGCGATTCCAGTGGCGATTGTGGTTGGGGCTGTTCTCGCGCTTCCAGTCTCCTGGTTCCTGTTCCGCCTGACCGGCGGATACTTCGCGATTGCCACTTGGGTGGTTGCTGTAACCGCTGGGATAATAATTACAGGTATTCCATCTTTGGGTGGTGGGACAGGGGCGTTACTGCCTGGACTTAGCTCAATGAATTCGGTTCTCCTGGGCGCTTTTACCTATTGGGCTTCGCTCGCAGTGGTTCTAGCTTCGCTATTGGGCGTCTATCTCCTTTTGCGAAGCCGGCTAGGCCTAGCGTTGACGGCGGTGAGAGACAATGAGATTGGAGCTCGAAGCGTAGGCGTAAAAGTGACGCGCGCGAAAAGGACTGTCTATCTGATTTCAGCCGCCGGATGTGCTGGCGCAGGAGCGCTGATTGCAATAAGCCAGCTGAATGTCCAGGCCGCGAACGTTTTCAATATACAGTGGACGGCATACATGATTTTCGCGGTGCTGATTGGAGGCATCGGAAGTATCGAAGGCCCAATTATCGGTTCGGTGGTCTTCATCGTGCTACAGCAGTCGTTATCGCGATTCAATGCCTGGTATCTCGTCATTGTGGGTGCTCTGGCAGTGGTAATTGCAATTTGGGCCCGGGGTGGCGTGTGGGGTGTCTGGTCCGACCGCACTAGCGCCAAGCTCTTTCCCGTTGGATACTTTCTTCGAAAGCAGGCACCGGTTGGAGACTCCGCGCTGGTTGAAGCGGACAAGTAAGGGGGATGTCATGACAATTACAAGAGGACTTCTCATTGGAAGCGAGGAAGGTCCGGCAAGCGGTGGACGAACCGTGGATGACATCGACCCTTTTACGGGTGATGTTATGGCAACCGTAGCCGCATCCACGCCTGGCGACGTTAAAAGGGCGGTGGACGAGGCAGAGCGGGCCTTCGGCTCATGGTCAACCTCAGCTCCATCCGATCGACGACGGATTTTCCTGAAAGCCGCAGACCTCATGGAATCGAAAGCAGAGTCTATGTCTGCGATTCTTACCAGTGAAACCGGCGCGACTTTTGGCTGGGGCATGTTCAATGCCGGATTCGCAGTGCAGATACTGCGAGAAGCCGCCGGGGCCACAACGGCAGCTCTTGGCCAAGTTCTCGCAACCGATACGCCAAATGCGCTTTCACTGTCTCTGAGGCAGCCTTCAGGCGTGGTTGCGGCATTTGCTCCGTGGAACGCGCCATTTATACTCGGCACAAGGTCGATTGCCATTGCGATTGCCATGGGTAACACCGTGGTGATGAAACCAAGCGAGCAGGCGCCTCTTTCATCTGGCCTGCTGCTGGCGGACATCTTCAGGGAGGCAGGACTGCCTGATGGAGTTTGCAACGTTGTGACGAACGCTCCTGCAGATGCCGCGGAGATAGCTGAGACGCTGATTTCAGATCCGAGAGTATCGAAGGTCAGCTTTACCGGATCCACCAGGATTGGACGCACGATCGGAGTTCTAGCCGCCCAAAATCTTAAGCCAGCGGTATTGGAGCTCGGCGGAAAGAACTCGTTGATCGTTCTGGAGGACGCAGACCTGAACTATGCGGCCAACGCCGTTGCATTTGCGACTTACATGAACTCCGGGCAAATTTGCATGTGCTCCGACCGGATAATTGTGCAAAAGGACGTTGCAGGCGAATTCCTTACCCGGCTCGCCGACAAAGCCAAGTCTCTGCCGTTTGGAGATCCTAGGAATTCGCAAACCGTCGTTGGGCCGCTCATCAACCGGCAGGCCGCCGAGCGCGTAGCGGATCTAGTGGCAGAGGCGCAGTCTTCGGGATCCAATGTAATAGCAGGTGGGGGGCGGGCTGATGGTGCCGTCTACGCCCCGACTGTTTTGACCGGCGTGGATCGCGGCCTGAGGATTGCCAACGAAGAGATTTTCGGGCCTGTTTGCACCGTCGACGTTGTCGACAGTGAAGCTGAGGCAATAGAACTTGCGAATAGCACGCGATACGGTCTGACTGCGGGTATTCTCACCGAGAATATTGGCCGCGGCTTCGAGATTGCCAAAAAGCTTCGTACCGGCATAGTCCATGTAAATGACCAGTCGGTTGACGATGAAGCGCAGGCGCCATTTGGAGGAGTTGGGGACTCGGGTTATGGCAGGTTTGGTGGCCAGGCTGGAATCGACGCGTTTACAACTACCCGTTGGGTAACCATGTTGATGGGCCAGAAGCAGTTTCCCTTTTAAAATGCCGCGTTCGGTCGGTGCCAAATCCTAACGGATGCTGTCCAGGAAATTAGAAGCGACCTTCAGGACGGGCTGAACCGACCGTTTGGATCATGCGCAGGAGGTGTGCCGTCGGCGCATTGCAACGGGCAATTTGGCATGGCAAGGTGCCGCAAGCCTAAAGTTTTTCGTTGCGGACCCGCCGATTAGGATCTGGAGAACCAGCCCTTTGATTTGGTCCTTGGACTGGCGGTGTCGCATTGGCAGCGCTCTGCTTTTGGAACATGGCCTAGAACCTGCTCAACGTGGGCACCACACCCAACCCATGCCGGACGATTGCATCTACTACACGTAATGGCTGTACACATACCACCCAGGGTATACGAAGCGATGCTATTTTCCGCCCAAGAATCTTGCAAAAATTGAAAATCTGACTAACTGGGGTATCGCTTGCAGTGGAAATCAGTTGCAGAATTTAGTTTTGACTGCCTGTCTTTACCGGGGAGCGCCGATTCGTTAATGTTTTAGCCGTCTCTGTTGGGTGGCGTGCTTGAGAGGTTCAATATCTCTAGAATTTGGCAGCATCCAGAATTACAATGGAGATGACAAGGGCTAGGCAGGAGGAACCATGCGAGCTATCGTTTACCGCGAAACCGGCGATTCAAATGTGATGCGGCTTGTCGAAAAACCTGAGCCTAAAGCTGCTCCGGGCGAGGTGTTAGTTCGAATCGCAGTCTCCGGAGTGAATCCAACAGATTGGAAGTCGCGGAGGGGCGAAAAATCCGGCGACAGGTTGGCTTTTCCGGAGGTAGTTCCCAATCAGGATGGGGCTGGAACCATCATCGGTGTTGGCGAGGGAGTGGACCCGGCTCGGATCAGCCAAAGAGTGTGGATTTGGGAGGCTGCTTACAAGCGTGCGAATGGCACTGCTCAGGAGGTAGTTGCACTTCCTGAGTACCAGGCAGTTCCGTTGCCAAATATGGCCTCCTGGGATCTTGGAGCCAGTCTTGGCATTCCGGCGCTGACGGCCCACAGATGCCTGACGGTGCATGGTCGGACCGGAGCCGGTCTCGGGCCGGAATCGCTCGCTGGTATGAAGGTGCTGGTTGTCGGTGGTGCCGGAGCGGTTGGACATGCTGCCATCCAGCTTGCACATTGGAGCGGCGCGGAAGTAATCACTACCGTAAGTTCTCCTGAGAAGGAATTTCTTGCAACCATGGCGGGTGCCCATCACGTTGTCAACTATCGCAGGCAAGATTTCGCCGATGCGATCCGGTCTGTCGCGCACAAGGATGTGGATATCATCGTTGACGTGGCTCCCCATGCCAATCAAGAACTAACCCAAGCAGTTGCAGCTCAAAACGCTGTAGTTGCAATTTATGCCAGCGACGCCAACGAGATGTCCGTTCCGATTCGCCCGTCAATGAATTCAAACCTGAGATACCAGTTTGTCATGATTTACACCGTTCCACCCGAGGCCAAAAGGATGGCGGTGGCTGATGTTCAAAGAGCCTTGATTGGCGGAGCGCTGAAGGTGGGCAAAGAAGCCGGCTTGCCGCTGTTGCATTTCAGCCTTGAGCAGACCGCAGCAGCGCACGCAGCGGTCGAAGGCTCGGCGCTTGGCAAGGTTTTGATCAATATAAATCGATGATTCAGCGATTTATACCCAAAATCAATAGCCGTATACGGTAGGAGAATTATAAACCTCCTGGGCTCTGTTTGACTCTCCGTCCCTGAAATCGAATTCCTAGATACGCGGTGAAGGCAGGTTTGGCGGGAATTTCGGCTTTCCGTCAATTAGGACGAACGCAACGGAGGCTGGTTCATTAGTGTGATTTCGCCAGCCGTGGTTGGTCCCAAGCTGGATAAGCACATCACCTGATTTCATCACGACTTGGGAGTCGTCGAGATCCATCGTTATCTCGCCTTTAATGCAAATCACATAGTCGATCGTGTCGGTCCGATGCATTGCGCCGTAGCTGGCCCCTGGTGCGCTTTCGATAATGCAAAAGCGCGTGCCTCCTTGCGGAGGCGGTGTGCCAAGCGTCCATTGTCCCGCGTCCTCGATGTCTAGAAAATCGGCAGGTACGTCTTTGGTGGCCCACATGAGTGTTGAACGCCGTGGTCCTAGTTGGCGATAGTTGGCGGCTTCCCCGTCCAAGACTACTATTGATCTGCCTGACTTATCGTGGCCGGTCACAATTCGTCGGATAGGGCTGAAATGATGTTCGTTGTTCTGCATCGCAGTTGCACGGTTCCTTTTGGTAAATTCTTTTGCCGGATGATGCGCATGTCAGTCTCGGGTGGGCATTGGCGCGTATTCTCAAATTCGTCGCCGCCAACATGCCGAGGTGTGATCTGCTCTTAAGGTAACACGGATTGTTCGCATCCGCCCTGTAGCGAACCAAAATAAACACCGGTGTTATCAGCATAAATGGATTCCAAAAGGCGCTAAGAGCCCCAATGACTTGCGAGCGCGACTCGATTGGGTCTAGTCAGGTTCTGTCGATTGGAATTTCTTGGTGACTGCTTCCTTGCATTGCCAAGCTGCGCTTGCAATCGGACTGGTTCGCGAGCAGCTGAATTGGTGGGATTCAAGCCGATCACGCGCGCAAGATCAGAATCCGAGGCAAATGGCTGCGCGCATTGCCTTGTGTTCCAAGTGTGTTCGAATGGGCTACGATAATTACCTAGCGAAGGACCGGAATGAACCAGCCGGCCCGCGAATTGCGAGTTCTAAATTCTTGGCCCGTACGGCAACGGACGTGGATTGGACCGCCGCGTGGAGGATGTTGCAATGGATTTGGTGGCTATTGATGGAATCAGTACCAGATACGAGGTGACCGGCTCCGGACCGCCAATACTTATGTTTTCGCCGGGGGGTTTCGACTCGGCGTTGGACAATTGGCGCACATTCTCGATCTATCGTCGTCTCAATCTGTTGGATCACCTGGCGAAACACTATACATTGATCACCTTTGATCGCCGGGAGTCGGGCTCATCCGGAGGGAGGGTGGAACGAGTCGGTTGGGATGATTATGCACGTCAGGGAAGGGGACTGCTGGACCACTTGGGTTTTTCGCGCGCGCACCTGATGGGTGGATGCGTGGGTTGCTCGTCGGCGGCAACGCTCGCGGTTAGCAATCCTGAAAGGGTACTCAGCATGGTGCTGTTCTCGCCCGCCGGAGGACCCAGATACCGCATGAACCAGCACGCACGTCTTTATCAGCACATGGCCTTCGTAGCTGAAAATGGCTTGGACCAGGTGGTGCAGCTCGTTCGTAGCCACGATAAGAGTTTTTCTCAGGATCCACGAGTTGGGCCGTGGGTGACTGTGATAAGGCGCGACAATTCATTCGCCGAGTCCTATTCCGAGATGGATTTGCAGAGGTATCTGACCATCGTGGGTGGCATGGCCAGAACCCTATTCAATTGCGACACAGTTCCCGGCCCAGAACCAGAGGATCTTATGCAGCTCGATATTCCTGCCCTTATAGTTCCTGGTCAGGATCAATCGCATGCCACTTCTGCGGCACGCTATTTAGAAGAATGTCTGCCGAAGTCGCAGTATTGGGATGTGCCAGTGAGTAAACAGACCGAAGAGACTGTGCCTCCACGAATATTGCAGTTTCTCGATTCCATTTAAAAAGTCCCGTCTAATTCGGAGATCGAAAAAGATCTAAGCCCTCTTCAAGCCGTGCTATTTGATCAAGACGCTGTTGGTGCACGCCCCCGTTGAAAGGATGCGTAAGCCATGCTTTTGTGAGTTGCTCGGCAATCTCATTAGATATGACTTTTGCGGCCAGGACAAGGACATTTGAATTGTTGTTACCGCGTGATATTTCAACGTCGAATGCCGTACGGCACAGCCCGGCTCGGATGCCGCGGATCTTATTGCAGGCGATCGTTTCTCCCAGCCCGCTTCCCCCGATGACAATACCGCGCTGGGCCCTGCCGGAGGTGACTTCGCGACATACAGCCAGGCAAAGAAGCGGGTAATCGACTACTTCGGGCCCATTTGTCCCCAGATCAACATACGAATGGCCAAGGCCGGCAAGAAATTCAATTAGCCGGGTCTTCATGGCTACCCCATTGTGATCGGCCGCGATGGCAACGTGGAGCTTATCCGATATGGGTGCCTTCATGGTCATCCGCGAAGATCTAGGGTCGAGGGAGCAAAAAGGCTTTCGATGGTTGGCCGCTCTTCGATGATCGATTGGCTGATCGCATGGTCGAGCAGGGTTTCGAGAGTGGCACGATTTGGCTCAATACCATACGGCAGGGGATCTGCTCCTGTAATCTCAAGTACTTTGGAGTACATTCGATCAGCTGAATCGGGATTCGCGATACTTCCAGCCCGCAGCTTCTCGACGTAAAGCTGCTTTGATCTCGCAAACGCATCGAACAGGTCGGCTGCAAGATCAGGGTACTTGCCGAGAAGGTCGTCTTTTACGACTACGAGGTGATTGATCGGATAGAGACCTCGGGTCCTCAGCGCTTGATATGCGGTGTTGTCCGGATCGGGTATCAATGGCGCTATTTCTGGGTTAGCGATCTCAACACCCACCACCGCATCGATTTCACCGGAAATCAGCATTTCCTCAAGGGTCTTTCCCGGAGCCATCGGGATCACATTGGAAGGAGGACGGTACTCAGCTACATGCTCGTCGCCGGAAAGGACCCAGGTGACTTTGCTCAAGTCGACACCGAATTCATCCTGGAGGATTCCTCGCGCCCAAACTCCTGTGGTTACCGTATATCCGCGGTTGACGCCTACCCGGCGGCCTTCGATATCCTTGGGAGTGCGAATTCCCGATTTTGTGTTATAGACGATTGCGTTGTGGTGGAATCCTCGAACAAGGAAAACTGGCAGGGCTGTAAATGCCTTGCCGTGGGCCTTGGCACAAATGTAGGTTGTAATGGCCATCTCGCATACATCCCATTCGAGCCCGCGCACCATTCGTCGAAATGCCTGAACCAGCACTGGCACTTCTTCGAACTCCAATTCGAATCCATTCGGCTTTTCAGTTCCGTTTTTTAATGCTTCGTTGTTGCCCTGCGTCCGGCTTACGGCGGAAAGGTGCACTTTTCCCATGACTTTCTGTCCTTCGTTGATAATAATTACCGAGGGATATTACAGAGTGATGAAGTGATTATTACAAATGTGATACCGAAGACATTACCAATGTGATAATACGGATATTAGCAATGTGACGGGCCTGATAATTGCCAGTGTGATACAGCACGGGAGGCCCACATTGAAAGCTCACTAGGCTGTCACGTCAACGAAAGTATAATGGCGACATAAAGTACAGAGCAAGGACAAGCGATGAACAAGAACGTTTTGGCGGCAGTCAGAACCGGACCAGGTACGACTGAGCTAAGAGAATTTCCCATGCCTGATGTCCCTGAAGGCAGCGCTTTAATGAAAGTTGAAGTAGCAGGGATTTGCGGCACCGACGTAAAACTATATTCCAAGCCGACAATACCAGGTCCTGTCATCATGGGTCATGAAAATATTGGAATAGTCTCCAATGCCTCTCACGAATTCATGGAAAGAAAAGGCGTCAAGAATGGCGACCGCATCTTTGTGGAGCACTATGTTGGTTGCTTCAATTGCCAGTGGTGTCATATCGGCGAATACCGTCACTGCGAGGGTACCGACTGGAGGACTAATCCTGAGGCGCGCCGATATGGATACACCTCAGCCGAGAACCAGTACAACCTCTGGGGCGGCTTCGCCGAGTACATGTATCTCCCATGGAATGCGGTAATTCATAAGGTGCCCGACAATGTTTCGGCTGAGCTGGCAGGAATTGTCACCCCGATGTCTAACGGAATCCAATGGGCTCTCATCGACGGCGGCGTGGGTTACAACTCTACCGTGTTGATACAGGGTCCAGGCCAACAGGGACTTTCCCAGGCGGTGGCGTGCAAGCAGGCGGGAGCGTCCCTTGTGATTGTTACCGGCACTACCAGGGATAAGGCTCGTCTTGAACTTGCCAAAATATTGGGTGCCGATGCGGTCATTGACGTGCAAACCGAAGACGCACTTTCCCGCGTAATGGAGATAACCAGCGGCAAGGGGGTTGACGTGGTACTTGACTGTACCTCGGGTGCAGGGACGACCCCCATCCTTCTTGGCATTGACGCGCTAAAGCGTCGAGAGGGAACACTGCTGGTGCAGGGGGAGCTTGCCGCTTTCCCGGACTTCCCTCTCAAGAAGCTGACGGAAAAGGCGATAACCATAAAGAGCGCTCGCGGGCACAGCTATATGGCCTGCGAACTAGCGCTTGCCCAGCTTGCCTCAGACAGGTTTCCCCTTAATCTGCTCACTACCCATCGGTTTGGCCTGGCGGAGGTGGACCGCGCCATTAAGGCGGTTGGAGGCGGGGAGCCCGATGTCATCCACGTCTCTCTGATGCCGTGGCTTGGTAAGGAGGGCTCTGAATAATGGGCGTGGTTTATAAGAATATTCGTCGTGCTGAATCTTCGGTTGTCGATGCTTTTGGCGGCCTTGGAATAGCGACAATCCATGAAGCACAGGATCGTACCGGTCTGCTCGCTTCCAGCATCAATCCGATTTTCAGAGGAAGGCGGATCTCAGGAAGCGCGGTAACAGTCAGCGTGGCGCCTTGCGACAATTGGATGATTCACGTAGCCATCGAGTGGTGCCAAGATGGCGACATTCTGGTAGTGGCGCCGACCTCGCCTTCTGATGCCGGCTTCTTTGGCGAACTTCTTGCCACGTCAGCTAGCGCGCGCGGCGTGCGCGGACTTGTCATAGATGGAGGTTGTCGCGACGTGGCGGAACTTGAGGCCATGGATTTTCCGGTGTGGTCTAAGTGCATCTCAGCCACCGGCACCGTCAAAGAGACTCTTGGCTCGGTGAATGTCCCTGTCGTTTGCGCAGGGCAATTAGTGCAACCGGGAGACGTGGTTGTGGCAGATGATGATGGAGTGGTCATAGTTCCCAGAAGAAATGCCCCCCAGGTGCTCGCAGCCTCTATAGCACGCGAGGAGAAGGAAGCTGTGTCGCGCGCCCGCTATCAAAAAGGAGAGCTGGGCCTCGATTTCCACGGAATGCGTGATCGCCTATTGAAAGAAGGACTGACATATATCGATGAGCTAGCGGCCGAGTGAGATTCCGGTTGCGCCTGCTAGCAGCTAGTAGATAGGTTTCAAATGATCATTGACTGCCATGGCCATTACACGACGACGCCGCCTTCACTCCAGGTATTTCGTGATGCGCAGCTTGCCCGGCTTGCGGATCCGAGTTTGACTAACCCAATCCCTGGCGAAATTAGTGACGAGGAAATCCGCAAAAGCGTCGAGGACAACCAATTGAGGGTATTGCTTGAGCGCGGGAGCGACATGATGATATTTTCTCCCAAGGCATCCGCAATGGCGCACCATGTACCCGATCCCGGTACCGCATTGGAATGGGCTCGCGTGAACAACGACCTCGTGCATAGAGTCGCGATGATGTTCCCCGATAATTTCGCTTCAGTCTGCCAATTGCCCCAGACGCCAAATGGGTCGCTTGACAGTCCCATTGCCGAGCTTCGCCGCTGCGTCGAAGAGCTTGGATTTGTTGGCTGCAACCTCAATCCTGACCCCTCGGGCGGATTCTGGACATCCAAGCCTCTGACCGACGAGTACTGGTTTCCACTTTATGAAACCATGGTTGAGCTCGACGTGCCAGCGATGATTCACGTGTCTGGTTCCTGCAACGAGAACTTTCATGCCCTTGGCGCACACTATTTGAATGCAGATACCACAGCCTTCATGCAGTTCATCGAAGGGGACCTGTTTTCGCGTTTTCCAACTCTTCGCTTTGTCATTCCTCATGGCGGCGGTGCCGTTCCTTACCATTGGGGTCGCTACCAGGGTCTTGCCGAAAGGCTGAAGCGACCAAAACTCGACGGCCACATCATGGGCAATGTGTTCTTCGATACATGCGTTTATCACCAAGCTGGCATTGATCTTTTGACCAGGGTCATCAGCGTGGACAACATACTGTTTGCTTCGGAAATGCTAGGAGCGGTTCCTAATATCAAGGACCCCGAAACTGGTCATTTCTGGGATGACACAAAGAGGTATGTCGATAATTCGGGCCTTACGGAGGAAGAGGCCCGGAGCGTGTACGAATTGAATGTGCGCCGCGTTTATCCGCGTCTCGATGCTCAGCTAAAGGCTCGGGGGCGGTAGCCGAGGACATCCGGGCAGCCTATGAGCTCGATCCGACCTATTGCCGAGCGGGTAAGCGTGTATTAAGATAGCAGGCAAACGCTAAAAAATGCCTGGCTCGGCCGAGTGTAGATCAGTTAATGCCTCGGGCCGCGGGCCTGGCCTGATTGCTTGTTTGGTTCGCAATTTCGGGATTTATTTTGTGGTGTCGCAGCAAGAACGTGCGTGATGAATTGACGGTTCTGACTTTGAGCAAATGGTAGAATGATTCGGTACTTAAGGCTCGGGCAAGATCATTTTTAGAGGTGTGACGGATGAGAAGTCGGTTGGCGAAAGGAAGTAAGAATGCTTAGACAAGAAATTAATGAGCTTCTGACTAAAACAGGCCCCGGAACAGAGATGGGCGATTTGTTTAGGCAGTACTGGATTCCTACCTTGCTTTCTGAGGAACTTCCAGAAAATGATTGTCCTCAGGTCCGCGTGAAGATCCTCTCGGAAAGGCTGATCGCTTTTCGCGATTCGCAAGGCCGCTATGGATTGGTTGACGAATTCTGCGCTCACCGTGGAGTGTCGCTTTGGTTCGGAAGGAATGAGGACAACGGCCTGCGATGCGCATACCACGGGTGGAAGTATGACGTCACTGGCCAGTGCGTCGAAGTGCCGTCGGAAGCGTCAAATAGCCGGTTTTGCGCAAATGTCAAGCTCAAGTCGTATCCGCTTGTCAAAGTCGGTGACGTTCTCTGGACCTTCATGGGAGACCCTGCGAAGGCTCCGCCGCTTCCTGAATACGAATTCGCGCATGTGCCTGCTTCGCAGACGTTTACCTCAAAGCGGCTTCAAGAGTCCAACTGGTTGCAAGCACTTGAGGGCGGTATTGACTCCAGCCACGTCTCTTTCCTCCACTCCAGTGGTTTGCAGAGTGATCCGCTGTTCATGGGCGCTGAAGGGAACAAGTACAACCTGGGAGATTACAAGCCGTACTTTGAAGTCGTCGATGCACCGGGCGGGCTATTTATCGGCGCCCGTCGAAATGCCGAGGAGGATTCATACTATTGGCGTATCACTCCGTGGCTGATGCCCAGCTTCACAATGGTGCCCCCTCGGGGAGACCACCCCATGCACGGACATTTCTGGGTTCCAATCGATGATGAGAATTGTTGGGTCTACACCTTCGACTATCAACCGGTGAGGGACCTTACGCAAGCTGAGCGGCAGGCGATGAAAGACGGTTATGGAGTGCACAGCGAAAACATTCCTGGCACCTATTTGCCTGTTCGTAACAAGAGCAATGACTATCTGATGGATCGCGCAGCCCAGAAGCGTGGGGAGACCTTCTCCGGAGTGGCTGGTATAGCCATTCAAGACGCTTCGCTCCAAGAGAGCATGGGACCGATCGTGGACCGCACCAAGGAGCGGCTCGCCACCACTGACGCTGGAATTATCAAAGCACGGGCGAAACTGCGCAAAGCGGCGTTGGCACTCAGGGATGAGGGCAAGACTCCCGAGGGCGTTGATCCTGCTCACCATCGAGTGCGTTCGGCATCTGTGGTGCTGCCAAGAAATGAGTCCTTCATCGAATCTGTGTCGGATAAGTTGAAGGTGCAGCCCGGAGTGCGTCAGGCTTCGGTCTGATATGTCAGGATGGACCGCCCAGGGCAAGGCAGCACAGGCGGCGTCCGCGGCGGAGTTGCGCTATCGCATGAGTTATCCCTTGGCGCCATCCCGCGGTGTGCGGGTGGTTGCGCTTGATTCCGGAGCAGAGAGCGTTGTGCGCAAGGTGGCCGCCTCGTCGACCTGGAATAAGGTGAGATTCTATGCCGCTGAGACTATTTTGAATTCTCATGGTATTCACAGTGCTCCGGTCGAGGTCGTATTGCACGGATTAGATGGGGCTGCAGAGTCCCTCAACGACGAACTAGAGGATGTTGATTCCACGATAATGGTCGCGACCAGTGATTTTGGCTCCGAGGCTGCCGCGACGATTGGTGCGGCATGCTCGGTGCGCGGAATCATGACTGCTGGGCTCGTTCACGGCGAGGACACCGAGCATACGGTGTCAGCACTTCGCCCATATGCCCAGGTTCTTCTTGTTCCCGCAGATGATGGCGATCTTGAAGCTATTTTGACAGCCATGCGGGCTTAGTCGTAAAGCGAATGTGTCTATATTTCGAAAGGACTAGCAGATGGATCCTAAAGTAACTGTCCCAAAGCTTCGGGAGATGAAGAGGAGCGGGCACAAGATTGTTGGCGTAGTCGCTTGGGACTATCAGATAGCGCGAATTGTAGATCAGGCCGGCGTTGACCTCGTCTCAGTGGGGGACACCGTCGGTGTCAACTTGTGGGGTCAAGCGCACCCTCTTGAAATCACGATGGATCAGCTTCTCGTGGTGTGTAAAGCTGTGCGCCGGGGAGTGAAAAGGGCGCTTGTTAGCTGTGATTTTCCGTTTGGACCGCTCCAGCAGGGAACCAAGAACGCAGTGAAGGCCGCTATCAGGCTGGCCAAGGAGGCAGGAGCTGATTTGGTGAAGCTGGATGGCGCAGCGGACTTTCCCGACGCCGTTACTGCGATCGATCGCGCAGGGATCCCGGTAATCGCCCAGTTCGGAATTACGCCACAGACAGCCTTGCGATACGGAGTAACTTACAGTTCGACTCCTTCCAAGGATTCGCAGATTCCACCGGAAATGACAGAGGCATTTATCGGGGAGGCGAGGCGTCTTGAAGCCGCAGGAGCCTCCTTGCTCAATTTCACCAATTCCGGGCCGATAGTTGGAGCCGCGGTAGCCAAATCCGTATCAATTCCAGTGCTGGGCGGATTCGGTGGCGGCCCATGGCTGGATGGGCGAATCCGGATGGTTACTGCCGCCATCGGGTACAGCGCAAATGCCATCGACAAGGAGCCAGATGACGCATATGTTAATGTGGCCAGGCTCACCTTGGACGCAATAAACGCCTATTCGCAAGACGTTCGGGCCGGCAGACAGATCAAGGGTGGCATCCAGTCATAGCGACTTCACTTTTTCCGCTGCTGTCTCGCGTGTCTGTTGCCAGTGGAATTCCACGGGGAAAGCAAGCTGATTCTGTGCGACAATCAATTATCGGCGGGCACAGGCCAACATCGCGACCAAGTTCGAAGATTGATAGACCTGTTGCGAAAAAGGGGCTTTCACACCGGTCGATGTTGAGCTGATTCGACCGATGCGGTTTGCAGGGGAACCCATCCAGCCGCTGTTTCCTCGAGGGTTCTAGCAACGCGGCGAAGGAACGACCGCACCGTGGCAGCCGCAATGCGCGAGAGCAGTGTTTCATCAAGAACTTGTCCTGCCCGACCAAGCGGGGGTCGATAGCGGCCAATGAAGGCCAGTTCCGAACGTTCTGGGTCCAGCGCGGAGAGGCGCAGCTTACCCTCAAGATGTGGAAATAGTCCAGTCGGCCCTGTCGCCTGCCAGGTGAAAGGGATCACAAGGGCTTCGTCGCTTCCCTCTGGCTCGCCCAGGTGCACCGCTACGATTTTTCCGAGCCAGGATGCTCCTCCTGGTCCGACGCGCACTCGTATGGCCTCTCCCTCCGCAGATGCCGCTTCGACGTGGGGAGCTAGCCAAGATCCGCCCAACCTAAGCTTTGCCGCTACCCTTGCTGCCGCTAGCTCAATTTGAACCGAGTCGGCAACGGACATTGTGACTGTCGTGCCTCGATGAGCATCCGCAGGGACGGGGTATGTTCCGGCTTCAATTGCCCGCGAACGTTCGGCGATTTCTGCAAGACTTGTTGAAGCCAATTCCTTACGAAGAGCGGCACTTGCCGGACCCCAGGTTTCATGGAGGGGACATACCGCGTCCCACTGGCAGGGACCTTCCCCGAGCGTGCAGGCTTCGGGGAGAAGCGGGCCTTCGCCTGCTTCGACGACTTCGAGCAAACTCATTTCTGCGGGATGGCGTGAAAGGCGATAACCTCCGTCCTTTCCGGACGAGGAGACAGCCAGTTTGGCTTGGACGAGATTGCCGAGAATTTGGGACACGAACGTTCGAGGAATGTCCATCTCCGACGAGACTTGATGCCTCTTGGTCGGGATACCCGACTCGTAAGAGCAGGCAAGGCAGATCGCAGCACGTACTACGTAATCGCCTCGCTTCGAGAGTGTCAAATTCACAGTCTAAGTATAGCCACGAACTTTATGATAGGTCGAATGCAACACGTTGATTGAGTTAGTCCCACCATCCCTGCGAGTCCTACGCATGCAGACATAGGGAGACAAAACCGAGCAGGAAGGCTACTGGGCGAAGATATGGGGACTCGAAAAACTCATGAAGTATTCAGCCAATGGCAGGTGCGGCAGACTCGCACGGTTTCTGATCAACTTCCGAATTCATACTCCGCCGATGCGGCTGCAGTAGCAACGTCGGTGGGATAAGTACGCAAGGCCCAGAGGAGAATTATCCCGCTTGCGAGAAAAGGAACCAGCATAACGGCAAATGTGGGACGAAGGCCAATCACATCCGACAAGCTACCGAAGGCGAGGGGAGCCAACGCCTGAGCCGAGGTTCGGAAAAGGGAGCGCACGCCTTCAGCACGCCCCCAGAGTAAGGGCGGCATGATGTCCAGACGTGCTGCATCGATTGGCGGATTTTGGGCGGTAAGGGCGAAACCTGCCGCGATAACGTATGGAAGAGCGGTGATAGCGCTTCGTGTCGCAAAAGCCGGCACAAATAGAAAAGTTGTAATTATCGCCGCAACTGCGGCGACTAGAACTCGCCCGCCAAGCCGGCCCCGCTTGATGAGATTGTCGCCGAGGCGTCCGCCCACGAGGACCCCAAGAATGGCTCCGCCGCCTATGAACAAGAGCAGCAAATTGCCTAATAATTGTTGGACGTGGTACTGCTCTTTAACGAACTCCAATCCGAAAGTCTCCACCCCAGTCAAGAAGAAATAGCTGCAGACACCGGAGATTACGAGCAAGACATTGGTTCGTATGGCCAGAACGTAACGCACCATCGCAATGATATTCATTTGCCGAGGGTCACTTCTAAGAACCGAATCTGGGTCTGGCTGTATTCCAAGCCGGTCGGCCAATTCCTGAGCGTCGGTAGGCCTCGCTCCTGCATGGAGTCCAGCTCCGTCAGCATCGTCTGGCCGGCGTCGTTGCTCATCTGCACGTCCTTGATCTGTAAAGTGTTCGCGGAATTCGTGTCTGGCGGTAGGCTGGTTATCGTTTGTTGTCCAGCTGTCCGAATCCATACTGTTCCCGGCCATGCGCTGACGCATTTTCACCTCTCGCCCTCCGATGATTCTCAGAGCACCGGGCTCCATATGGCTGGGGCCACCACGGGCTGGTTCGGGCAGATGAATCAGGGCCCATGCCAGGGGAATAGTTGGGACCGCCAGAATAGCGAAGGCGATCCGCCACGATATGTCGGCCAAATCTCCGGTGATTAGAAAGCCGGCGCCGGCTCCAAGAAGTTCGCCGGCGAGCACATAGCCGTAGATTTTCCCTCTCTCGCCTGCAGGAAAGTAGTCACCGATAAGAGATGCAACTCCAGGACCGGATACGGCCGTGATGGCGCCTAGGGCTAGCCTGGCAACCATTAGCTGGCCGAAGTCGGTTGAAAATGCGCTCAGAAACATCACGATGCCCCATAACGTCACCGTAACTGAGATCACTGCTATGCGATGTGCACGGTCAACGAGGATTCCGAAAGGAATGCTGAATATGGCGGCTACGACGGCCGTGACAGCTACCAACAATCCAATATCAGTGTTCGAGATGTTGAGACTTTGTCGCAGCTGCGTGGCAGAAGCACCGACTGTGGCGATGTCAGCACTGTTTAGGGCGAGGACGCCCGCCAAGAGAAGAATGACACGCATACGAGCAGGTCCTCCGAAAAGCAGCCGGAGGGCATGCCAACCGCTTTTTGCGGTATGAACCAGCCAGGCGCGCAATGAAGCCGTCAGACTTGGCCGATCACGTACCTCACGGTTTATTGGTGCGGAATCAGCCACATTTTCCTACTTACACTGAGCCGTACTGATTTAGTAATTGAAGACTGTTCAGGTTGGTAACGGAGATCAGTTGGATCTCTGTTAGATGAGCATAGTACGCGTTTTTTTGGAAACTCTGGCAGCATTCGAGGATGCCAGGCGCCTTGCATGAACTTCCATAGCGTAATTTGAAAATGAGTTATCTAGGACGTTGACATCGGACGGCTCATCCGCAATGAATGCGCAGTGAGCTCTGCGTATAAGTTCTGAAGCCTCGGTTTTGATTCTAATTTCTGATTCCCTGTCCTCACGGTGTGGTCTACGCGATCGCCTGGCAGCGCTGTAGCTGATAATTTTATTCAAATTCATTCACTGGCCTTTAAAGTCGGGCTGTAGTTCCCACTTTCGAATACTCAGGCCTTGGGCGTAGAACAACGCGAATACCCTTTTCTTCGTATAGGTTCACCGCTGCTCCAATCAATTCGATCGCCGTGCCGACCGTAGTTTCATTTTCGCCCAATCCCGCAATCGCGCCTTTTTGAAAGTCCGCCTCTCCAAAGAAATCGGCTACAAGCCGAGACGACGTGCATTCATATTTTTCGCCTGGCGCTGCCAGTTGTGTGAGCTTCGTGGCATTCATGATTGCGATACGGGAAGGAAGACTGAGAGCCTCGCTCTGGTGATAGGTAACGTAGATTCCGGAGACCCCGGTCTCGTTTTGCAGCCTTTCCAATTCCCCACTCATAACTCGGGCAAAGAGGTCTTACGGTAATGTGTCAAGGCTGTTGTCTTCCCTGGGTTCCGTCACGACCAACAATTGATTGTTCAGGGGAGCTGATTTTCTGCCGGAAACCTTTGGGCCTTAAACCATACGATGAGCCAGAATGTTTTTCCCGAGGTTTCGATCCCCGATACCATGAATTCTGCGATATCCGGTTACGGGCAGCTTCATCGTCGTCAGACAATTAGATGCAAGCTAGCCTCAAGCTTTTCCAGAGGTCATCTGAATGTCAGCGGCTGGAACCCAGTAGCCGCATTTGCTGCTGCGCGACGATCAAGGCAGCCTAATGTAGCCGTGCTTTGCCTTCCAAAGGAAGTACTTTTCGAACGCAAGTTTCATAGCGTGAGCCTGGGGACCGGGGATCAGAATCCCGTGGCCCCTTGGCGGTAGCATCTTGTCGGCCAATATGATCACTCCGTTATTACCGGCATCCATCACGCACACGGCTGGCATATCCCCGAACGCCTCGTGTGTTACTAGAGGCTCTCCCTTGATCTGCGCAGCAATGTTTCGCGCAGCTACGTGGGCCATGCGCTCTGTCGGAAAACCGGTCTTTGGTATACCGACAGGCACGGCCGTCTGCCATGGCGCATTCACCTGCGCTGCTATGCCAACCGCGTACACGTCGTCGTAGGATTCGCTTTGATAGGTGTCCCGGACCCTGACGTATCCCTTGTCGTCCGTGAGTTCTGGCATTGCCTTCAAAAAATCCTGGCCGACAAATGGGGGAACTATCATCGCGTAGGAGAAATCTAGCGCCTTGCCGTCACCAAGAACCATTCGGCCCTCATCGACATGGTCTATTGACGAGTTGACTAACGGGGTGATGTGCTCCTTTTTTAAAAACAGTCCCAAAAGACTTTCGCCATGTGGAAGCCCACCGATACCGAAATGCCCTAGAAACGGCTCGGACGAGACAAAGGTGAGTTTCACCTTGCTCTTGAGCCCCGCTTTGCGCAGCTGATGCGACGTGTTGAACAAATACTCGTACGCGGCTCCAAAGCACCCGGCACCCTGCGATGCGCCTATAACGATATCGCCTGGATTTTTAAGAAACTTTCGCCATCCTTCTCCCGCCTGAATGGCATCTTCCATAGTGGTAATCGTGTATGCGTTGCCATTCGGACCAAGGCCTGGCACTACAGAGAAGTTGTTGCGGTAACCTGTGGCAATTACGAGGTAGTCGTAGTTGTAATTCCCCACGTTGGTGGTAACGCTCTTTCCCTTTAGATCAATTGTTGATGCCTCGCCCTTCACGAAATCAATCCCGTGCGCCTCAAAGGTCGGCGCTAATGGGAATGTTAGGTCCGAAGGGCGGCGCTTTCCAAACGGAAGCCAAATTAACGAGGGGTTGAAGATGAACTCGTCGGACATAGATACCACTTTCACGTCCACCTCTGCGCCGAGTTCGTGATGAACAGCAAGTGCGGCGGTAAGCCCGCCGAAGTTGCCACCTAGAACAAGGACTTGTTTCCCTGCCATTTACCGCCTCCAATACACTTCCGGCATAGCTCTGTGTGCCGCTGGAGTGGACCATAGCACGTTGCTGCTGGCGAGTAAAGTGGAATTCTCGGGGTATGAGCCGGTGTCCAGCCAGCGTGCCTGTTGTCGACAATCGAGCTTCGTTCCCAGTGCCCGAAATGCCAGCTCAGCAACCTTGGGCTCACCAGTTCGGGCATTGGCGGCGGAAGTCCCGGAGCTGTTGGTCGCTCTTCTTTCGCGGCGGGGGCAGTGCGGCTTGAAACCGTGATTTTTTGATGGTCGGATCAGAAAATATCATGATTCTGCTCATGCGAATGCTGGTAAAGGTATACCAGCGGTTTAAATGTAAACATCGTAAAATTGCTGCTGGCGAAGTACGAAAGAATGGCGCGTCTCTGGAAGCCATACCTGCAATATTCATGATATGCAACTTCTACCTGCCCCGGCAAATACCTGCCGCTTCTGCAGCAAATGGGGGACTTGAAGCCACCAGAATTGCGTGCCGTGAAAGTAGCACATCTACACTGAAATAGCGGAAAGGGTAAGGAGCTAGGCTCCCTTCAGCCGGCTGCCCGAGACCTTTCCCGAGCGTTACGATGACCTTGATATTTAAAAGGTGTGGCTAATAAATGGTGGTTCTGGCGTGGGGCCCTAAGGCCAATTGCCCAGCAAAACCTTGGTGTTCGCCTATATTCCAGCCATATCGCTGGGAGACGCTTTGCTCATTGGTTTCGCTTTGCGGGCTAGCCAGTCGAGGCTATTAATCTGACAATTCGCGTCCAAGGATGGATTGCAGTAGTTGGAGAGTCGGGTGGGATTGGGTTGCGGATTTGTTAGATGCAAGCGTTTCTCTAACTTCATAGTTTGATCACAGGATAAGACTTTCACTATTTCCGGGCCGCTGGCTAGGGCCGGATAGCCAGCGAGAGAGTGGCGAATCCTCGTATCTTCTTGGTTTGCAAGCTCCATTGCCATTCTTACGCTAGGTATAGGTGTATGGATGTTTCGACCTCGAATCGCGCTTTGATGGAGGAGCAGATTTTATGGAGGAGCTTCTAGCGTTTGAATTGCAGTTCATGATGCTTTGCAATTGGACACACCTAGTTTCCTGTGTTTTTGTCGCCAAACTGGAGCGTGGATTACCAAATCTGCGACAACTGTCCTCACACGCAGAGTGGTCACCTACCGAAAATTCAACAGATTGAATTTGCACAAGATTCGCTACACAACCGAGAGTTGGTCACTAAGGCTCGTTTCCGTTTATATGGCACTCACCCTTCGGCACTTTTCTCCGCTGAACCTGAGCAACAGACTCCGGCGATCGTGATCGCCGGAGATCACGATCGACACCATTTCGCACTTATAAGCCGAGCTAGGATCGAGCCAAGTTCGCGGGTTCATGCAGTCTAAAGCCTCGTCGGGTCATTATGGACGGGTATGCTGCTGCAGCCCCACGCTCTTAGGTATGGATGAGCCGTCAACCGACCCACGCAGAGTCACTTCTGCGGAAAGTGTGACTCAAGTCATTTGCGGCTATAATCAATTTCCGATAGACGGAGTTTTTGGACCGTGGTGTGGAATGAACTGGGGCCTGGGTGATTCGGAGTTCAGTCGCTTATTTCCAGTCCACTTGATGGCGGAGAGTAAAGGAAGGTAGGTAGAGCTGTTGCAGATGCTACCCATGTGGAGCGACTATGGCACGGTGGCTGGCACCGTGCTTAGCCGCTTAACGCAGTCGAAACGTTTAGCGCAAACCAGCAGTTGTAGGCTGCAAGGCGGTTGATATGGCTAAGTTGATTCTAAACAGGGTGATTTCTTCGATCCCGCTACTATTCGTCGTCTCAATAGTCACGTTTGTGCTAGAGGCGATAGTCCCCGGGAATGCTGCCAGGTCGATCGCCGGGACATCACTGCCGCCCGCTCAATACGAAGCATTGCGAGTGAAGCTGGGACTTAATTTGCCGCTCTGGAAGCAGTATGAACTGTGGATTGAACGTCTGCTTCACGGAAGCCTAGGAACGTCGTTATTCACTAACCAGCCAGTCGTGACCGAGCTAAATTCGAGGCTGCCTGTGACGCTAGTTCTCGTAGCTGGAGTGTTCGTTGTCTGCACGACAATTGGGGTGTTGCTGGGAACGCTTAGCTCGATACATGAGGGGAGACTCGGCAAAGCATTAGACGCGCTTTCGATGGTTGGGCTCTCCTTGCCGAATTTCTGGGTAGCGCTCGTGTTCATCTCAATTTTCGCGATTTCGTTGAAGGTTCTTCCGGCAACTGGATACACCTATTTCACCCAGTCCCCGATGGAATGGCTGAAAGGAATCATTCTGCCAATAGCAGCCTTGGCCCTTGCGCCGATAACTATTATTGCAAAGCAAACTAGAGACGCGATGCTAGACGCACTCGGTGGCACCTATATCCGGAGCCTACGTGCGTGTGGGATCTCTGAACGATCAATAATCTGGAAACATGCACTTAAAAATGCGGCAATTCCGGTAGTTACCATCATCGGTGTCGTCATGATCGTGACGTTAAGTGCAACGGTTTTTATCGAAGCAGCTTTCGTCCTTCCTGGATTAGGAAGCTTGGCGGTACAAGCTACCGAACAGCATGACCTCCCTGTGATAGAAGGCATAGCCCTTTATTTCACTTTGATAACGGTAGCGGTAAATCTCCTAGTGGATGTTGCCTACGGTTGGCTGAACCCGAAGGTGCGTGTTTCGTGATCGGCATTGAAAACCTTGGCGACGTGATTTCTGTTCATGACGCGGAAAGCGTGCGGCAGGGCTTTATTAAACGTGTATGGCATAAGCCACTGGGCATGATTTCGGTTACGTATCTGGTCGTGGTGATAGTTGCGTGTGCTTTAGCATCGCTTATTGCACCGTATAATCCACTAACTCAAGACCTGGCGTCGTTTCAACAGGGGCCATCCCTAGCTCACCTCCTGGGAACAGACAGTCTCGGTCGTGATGTATTGAGCAGACTGTTGTTTGGAGGTCAAGCGACGCTCATCGGAGTGGCTGAAGCATCACTAACCGCATCGGTGATTGGAATCACTCTTGGATTGATTGCTGGATATTTTGGAGGATGGTTTGACCGATTAGTCGGCCGCATAGTTGACCTGATTATGTCGTTACCTACCATCATCATTCTTTTATCGGTCATCATCATCTTCAATCAGAGCATGCTCTCAGCAATGGTCACCTATGGATTCCTGGGGTCAATGGCAGTGTTACGAGTCGTGCGAGGTGGAACTTTGGCCGCACGCGAAGAACAGTTTGTCGCAGCTGCAAAGGTATCCGGGTTATCTAATCGACAGATCATCGTTAGGCACATCGTCCCTCGGGTGGCTGGGCCGATCATTGTTCAAATTTCGATATTCTCCTCTTCTGCCTTGGTGGTCCAAGCAGGACTCAGCTTTTTGGGCCTTGGAATAGCTCCACCAGCTCCAAGCTGGGGCGGCCTTATAGAAGAAGCCCAACAGGTACTTTTAGGAGATCCTTGGCTACTGGTGCCTTCGGGATTGATCGTTGCTCTAACTGTTTTAGCTCTCGGGCTATTTGGTGATGCTGTAAGAGATACGACACACGAAAGATGGTCGAGCGGAGGCGGTTTTTCTCGCAAACTGTCTCTTAAACATACGTCACAAGCATCTGAACATTCTACGGATAACTCTGAAATGCCCATAGGCGCGGTGCTTTCAGTGAGGGATCTTTCCATAGCGCGTGGATCTGGAAGGGTATCGGTCGATGTTGTAAGTGGGATCAACTTTGATTTGTTTCCCGGAGAAAAAGTCGGGGTAGTTGGCGAGTCGGGCTGCGGTAAGACCTTGACCATGTTGGCCATAATGGGCCTGCTGCCAAAGGGACTATTTGTCACCAGTGGGACGCTGAGGATCAGAGGGAAGAATTACTCGTTATCTGATCCGAAATCCCTTGCAGGTCTTCGAGGGACAGAAGTTGGAATGATATTTCAGCAGCCTGTGCCGTCCTTGGATCCTGCTTTTAGAGTTGGACATCAACTCGATGAAGTCATTCGCCAACATTTTGGCATTTCACGAAGGCAAGCGCGGGAAAAGACTTTAGAGCTACTTGGGCGAGTCAGTCTGGACGCAGAGGTTATTTACAAGAAATATCCGAGCGAACTGTCCGGTGGAATGGCCCAGCGTGTCGCGATCGCCCGGGCCTTGGCGGGAAATCCGAGTGTATTGATAGCGGACGAGCCGACCACGGCCCTAGATGTAAGCATCCAGGCCGAGGTTCTTCAGCTCATTAGGAATCTCGTCGAATCCACAACAATGTCGGTCATATTGGTTACACATGATTGGGGAGTGATCGCGGACATGTGCGACAGGGCACTTGTGCTGTATGCGGGTCAAATTGTTGAAGTTGCAGAGATTTCAGAACTTTGGAATCACGCACGTCACCCATATTCCTTCGAACTTCTTAAGGCAAATCCGCATTTTGCAGAGCGAGGAAAGCCTTTGCCGACCATTGATGGGAGAGTGCCTGAACCGGGTCAGCGTCCGGTGGGCTGTTACTACAGTCCACGTTGTAAAGTATCTTCAGAGGATTGTGACCTAGGCGCCATTCCAATGGTGAGTTTCGGCCATGATTCGAACCAAATGGCTAGGTGTATTCATTCGGAACGCCTTGCCTCAAGTGTTGGTGAATCATGAACAAGCCGCTACTCAGTGTCAATGAGCTGTCTATATCGTATAGAACGCGTGGGCGCGAGAACGTATTGCCTGCTCTTAGAAGGGCAACATTTGATGTGGAGCGAGGAGAGACGGTCGGAATTGTTGGTGAATCTGGCTCAGGGAAATCCACATTGGGAAACGCGATACTTGGGTTAATCCCGGTTCAAAAGGGTACGGTTGAATTAAACGGCGAGGATATTACGCACGTCTCGAAAAATAGGCGGCGTGAATTATCTAGGTACATCCAAGGAGTATTTCAAGATCCGTACAGTTCGTTGAACCCGACCAGAACTATCGGTCAATCGGTTGCCGAAGGCCTAACCGGTATTCCAGGCCTTGGCAAATCCGATATAACCGACAGAGTGGAAATGATGCTGGATCAGGTCGGATTATCTCCAAAGATGAGGGTTCAATATCCGCTAGAGCTGTCGGGTGGTCAGCTGCAACGAGTTTCTATAGCACGGGCTGTCATTGGATCGCCAGAAATAGTGATCTGTGACGAAGTAACGAGCGCCCTGGATTTATCGGTTAAGGCTCAAATAATTAATCTTCTCGAAAAGCTCCAAGCAACCTATTCGTTGAGCTTGATTTTTATAGGTCATGATCTGCCAGTAGTAAGACTCGTCTCGAACAGAATCTTGGTGATGTACAAAGGCCTTGTAATGGAGGAGGGAGATGCGGATCAGATCTACCATAATCCGCTCCATCCATACTCGCTTGCGCTCATTGCTGCCTCTCCCGTCCCGGATCCTGGGATCCAGGCGAAAAGGCGGAATGACATTATTTCCGTTCGAGACCCTAGTCGAACCACCGGGAGCGCAGCGCCAGCAACTCCGTTGCCAGACGGTGATGGTTGCCCTTTCGCCCCAAGATGCTCATACGTCATTCCGGATTGTATGACGGAATTGCCTCGACTAAATTCGATCTCGGCGACTCACAAGGTGGCCTGCATCCGGGTCGAGGAGATACGGGCAAAGTTGTCTAACTTGGGCGTTGTGGGGTCTCAACTGGGATATCATTCCGAACCATAGCACTTTGGAATGCACCCTTTTGATGGAAACCGTACCTCACGATCAGTTGGCGATGAGTGGCGTGGCTTTCGACGCGCAATTAGAGTTTGCTGCTTCGAGGAGTAGTTGACAGACTTCTCGTTATTTGGGCGAGGTAGCGCAATATTGGCCATGCGGCTACAGCCCCGGAAGCTCAGCGCAATGAAGGACGGTCAGATTCTGTAAGAATCATGGTCTAGAAGGGTTTACGCCGGCGTCGAGTTCCCTTCTTTGTGATTGTTTTTCAGGCGCGATAAAATTACATGATTATTCCGTAGTTCCGGGATTACTGCTCTCGAAAGCATTTCCGCTGCTCGCTGGAGCTCTAAAATGAGACCCGGTAAGCGATCTTCAGAGAATCGTGAAGTCGGTCCGGAAAGTGAAAGTGCCGCGATGCACGCTCCATCGTCGCCAGAAATCGGAATTGAAACTGCCGATACGCCGGTGTCTCTCTCAGCATGGCTGACTGCATAGCCGTCTTGCGCTGCTTGCATCATCGACAGCCGAAATTCGTTTTGAGATCTTGGGTCGTTTGGGGATAATTGTAGGATCTCCTCGACCAGCTCTTCGAGTGCATCTACCAATAGTATTTTTGAAGCAGCGCCCGCCCACAATGGAAGTTCGTCCCCCACCATAACCACATGCCTAAGGTTTTGCGGTCCTGGTGCCTGGGCGATACAGACCCTGTGTAGCCCATTTCTGATATAGACATTCGCCGTTTCGTTTCCTCTCTGAGCGAGGTCGACGAGAATCCCTTGGAATTCTGGTGGGAAGAGCCACGCATCGTTCGCGGTTCTTGCCCACTGGAGCAGCATGGGTCCTGGAGTGTATCTGCCATTACCGTGTCCCCAGAGAACTCGGGAGTGTTCAAGAGTCTGAAGAAGCCGAAGGACTGTTGTCTTCGGCAGGCCCGTCAAAATAGATGTTTCGTTTACTCCTAGCATCATGTGATCGCGGCTTAGAAGCGCCAAGATTCTCGAGGCTCTATTGACACTTCTGACACCGTTGGAATCGGGCTCGGTACCTTCCGGAATGGCTTTGTATTTCATGTGGGCGATCTGGCTCCTGATATTTTCTTGCTGCTACCTATCATGCGGCGCAACTGTTTACGGAACAGTTTGGCTCAGGTCGTCCCATCTTTGTGCCGAGTGATGGTTCAGCAATTCCGAGCAATGAACCGATGATACCAGCAATCTAGCGTGATATGACGCAGTTCATATCAAAAGGTGGTAATGTATTTCCAAGAGCTGGGATATTCATTCCATCTAGTGGACCGAAAGGAAGCAAGGTTGACTGATAATAGGTAAAACTATGGGAGGAGGGCGGTTGACCAGGCGCTGGTGAAAGGTCCGTTTCCATTGCGGGAGCAGAGGGTGGCAGGAACAGGGACGAGCTATTCATTTTCGGTTTACACTATCACGGTGTGGTTTTCAAGATTGAGCAATTTTAGGTGGGCTTCGATCCGGTGTTCTGTAGTTTCGCACAGCAAAGACTTGTGGGTGTCGAATTTCTAAACGAAAGCCTGCTGCCTTTTAGCCAGTTGTGTTCCCTCGGTGCAAACAGTTGCAGAGTCAGATGAGGCCGATCTTATTTTCCTGACGGATTACGGAAGGCTTCTTCAAGATGAAGCAGGACCATTTGCAGAGGAGTTCTGATATTTGGCGAACCGTTTACCGAATGAAGGTAATGAACAGTTGGATATCCATAGTGGCTCACGCGAAGGTTTGACACATGGATGCATTGCACGACTTGAAAATGATAAGTACCTAGTTAATTGATAAAAGGAGGGAGAGGTTTGATGGTGAAATTGGGAGATAGGGCAAGGGGTCGAGGTATAGCTTATTCGATTTCCGCAATTGCTGTGTCTTTTGGACTGGCGGCATGTGGTTCGGGATCGTCCACGAGCGCATCAAAAAGTTCTACTGCGCCATCCGGGACGAAAGCCACAGTCCCTGCAGTGGGTGGAACTTTGACATACGCAAATACGGCTGGGCCCATAAGCATGAATCCAGCAATCATGGGCAACGGAAGATTGGGCATTTTTGGAGAACCCGCGTACGACTCGTTGATCACGATTCAACCCGATGGGAAACTCACGCCGGATTTGGCCACTTCGTGGGGATTTGTAGCTGGATCCCACAATACGGTTTTTGACATCACGCTGCGTAATGGAGTGAAGTTCAGCGACGGAACTACCATGACCGCTCAAGACGTAGTAAATACGATTCAGTATTATCTGAAGACAGCGCGCTTCAGTATTGTCATGGGTAAGGTCGCAAGCGTAACTGCAACTGGGCCGAACACCGTAAGGATGACACTTTCTCAGCCGAATCCCGATCTTGCGTATGCCTTCGATCAGGAGCTTCAAATGGGCGATATCATCGCTCCTGCCGGACTTGCAAATCCCAAGGGCATGAGCAATGCGACGTTTGGGGCCGGTCCTTACGTGCTCGACTCTAGCCAAACAATTCCGGGAACAACCTACACCTACGTCCCGAATAAATATTATTGGAACGCAAGTGCCATTCACTGGAAGAAGATTGTGATCAAGGTGTTTACGGATTCCAACTCGGCTTTACAGGCACTAGAGTCAGGTCAAGTTCAGATTATGCTGGGCAATCCCACGCTAGCACCGACGGCGAAAGCAGCTAGTGGTGTCAATGTCCTAGCTAGCCCGGTCCAATGGAGCGGAATGATCATTGCTGACCACAATGGACAAGTAGTGCCAGCGCTAGCCAATCCTAAGGTACGTCAGGCGTTAAATTACGCCGTGAACCGGGCTGCCATCACCAAGGCGCTTTACGGTTCATACGGGTCGCCAACTGATCAGCTTCAGGGACCCGGTTTGCCCGGGTATTCTCAGTCGTTTGAGAGCTACTATTCCTATGACCCAACAAAGGCGAAGGCCCTTCTCTCACAGGCCGGGTATCCCAACGGATTTTCTATGACCTTGGTGGAGCAAGGCACCAGCCAGACGAATCTAATGGCCGAGGCATTTGCGGGCCAGATGGCTCAAATCGGTGTCAAGGTTACAATAAAGAATGATGCGAGCTTCGGGCAGTATGTAACTGACTTTACATCTAAGAAATTTCCAGTATTAGCTCAAGAGTTGAATTACGGTTCACCGTTTTTCCTATCACTGGAACTGTTTAGTCCTATGCTTTGGAATCCGTTCAATGTTGTGAGTGCAAGCGATAATGCTATGCTCCAACAGGCCTTGGCGGCGTCTCCTTCTCAAGCTCCATCTCTATGGAAGGCGCTTTTTACGGGAATTATGAAGAACGGATTTTGGATTCCAATTAGTAATTCTGATGTCGTTTACTTCACTTCCAAGTCTGTGACTGCGGTTGCACCTGGGGAAACACTCAACATAAACCCTGTCACAGTTAACCCTGCCTAGTAGTGGATCGGCTTGCTGCCATTGAATAGGTACTGAGAGAACGTGGCAGCAGCGAACCAGATGTTGCCACGTTCTCTGTGAACCATGAATAGATTCGCCACTGGGAGGAGATGAAAAGTTGCCTATTGATGGTGAGTTGCAAAAGGTAATCGATGGAATGTTGGGAGCGGGCCTGTCTTCGCTTTATGAGAATGCCACGCCGGAAGAGGCTCGGGAAAGAGGGCGAAGGGCAAGAAGGGATTTTTATCCTCCGGTCCTTCAAGACGTCTTTTCTGTCATTCAGAGCTATGCGGTGACGCCCGATCGCGACATACCCATTAGAACTTATCGTCCCCTTAACGCGGTCGAGGGTTCAATGCCTACCGTGGTCTATTTCCATGGCGGTGGCTGGATTATTGGCGATCTTGATAGTCACGATGGTCATGCACGGAGGATCTGCAGCACTTTAGGGGCTGTCGTCGTGAATGTGGATTATCGGCTTGCCCCTGAGCACCCGTTTCCGGCAGGATATGACGACTGCGTAGCGGCAACGCGTTGGGTTTTCGAGCATATCGACGACCTGGGCGGAGATGTGAGTAAGGTTGCTGTTGCTGGAGACAGTGCCGGAGGTAACCTGGCCGCAGCAGTCGCGTTTTCGTTCAAGGATGCTCCTCACAAACTTGCGGGACAGCTGCTTATATACCCCGGCGTTGATCTGGTTGGTATGGGAAACCTGGCGGACGCTGAGGTAGACAGTACATTGACTGGAAAACCAGGTGACACGTATATCCGAGACCAATACTTGCCAGATCCTTCGGTTGCCTTTGATCCGAGGGTGTCGCCCTTGCGTGCAATAAGTCACGAAGATCTCGCTCCTGCAGTTATAGGAGTAGCTGAGTTTGACATGCTTCGCACCGAGGGAGTGGCCTACGCTAAAGCACTGGAAAAGGCTGGGGTGTACGTGACACTTCGGGAATTCGACGGAATGATACACGGGTTTTTTGGAATGGGCGGCGTCTCAGCTGCGGCCGAAGCTGCAGCTGATCTTCTGACAAGAGATCTTGGTGCGATATTGAAAGTCGCCAACAGCTAGTTGCAAGGCTTTTTCATTCTGGCACGGGAAGCTCGAATTGGGTGCCGAACAAGTCAAATAAGTTTCGGCAACTTTTGTAGGAATCGTCAGCACAAGATGTTTTGAGTTATAGAAAATGGAGAAATGAATGGTGGGTTGGCTTAAGTTGAATAGATACGATATCCGATACACGGATGTCGGTGAAGGGGATCCAATCGTGATGGTTCATGGCCTGGGTGGCAATGCCAGCACGTGGCTATGGCATATCCAAGAATTGTCCAAGTACTACCGGGTTCTCGCCTATGACAGTGTCAACCATGGTTTCTCGGAAAACTCTCCCCGCAACATTGATGAACCTGACCGGGCTGACGAACTAGAGCAGTTTCTTGAAGCGATAGGGATCGATAGGCCTGTGCTTATGGGCCAGTCAATGGGCGGAATGACTATTCTCCGGTGGCTCTATCGTCACCAGAATCAAGCCCGATGCGCCATTATTTCTGGTGCCGGTTGGCCGATAGATGTGAGTAGTCCACCCCGCGCCTTTGTTGATGGGGATTTAGAGCAAATTTTAGTGGGAGTGGGGGATTCGTTTACGCCAAACTTTGTGAAAGATAATCATGATGTGGTGGCGCGATACATTAGGTTAAGATCCACCGCTACCCGGATTGAGGCCGAGCGATTTCCTCGGCAAATGTCGTTTAGCAACCCTCCCTGGTCAGGATACGACGATTCAATTGCGGAAGGATTTAAGAAGGTTTTGACTCCAACACTATTTTTTGTCGGTGACCAAGACTTTTTTTTTCCAGCAGCTGAAACGGCCCAGAAACTACTTCCTAACTCGACGCTGGAGATTTCGGCGGGTGTGGCGCACAACGCCTATTTTGAGCGAATGGATGAGTTCGTCGGTCTCGTGAAGTCGTTTATTTCCTCAAATCCTTGAGCTGTAAGAGCTTGGTAAGCAGGTGTCGCAGGTTTGCGCTCTTCTGCTTCTCCAGAGACTGAGCTTCCTCACAGCTCCCTCGGTTGATCTCGGGGGAGACACCGCTATCTCAACAAGCAGCTGCTCAAAGATAGAGAACGTGAACTCGTTTTCACGGTGGCTTAGACTTGAGACCATGTAGAGTGCCATGGCTCAATTTGTACAACTACCGGCACACAACCGATATTTCAACCTCGAATTGCACTTTGATGGGGGAGCAGATTTTATAGAGGCGCTTGTAGTGCTTCAATTGCAGTTCATTATGCTTTGCAATCGGTCGCACTTACTTTCTTGGGTTTTTGTCGCAAAACTGGAGTGTGGATTACCAAATAGGCGACAGCTTTTCTGACGCAGGGGGGACCTTGGTAAGGATTTTTAGACGGAACCCTAATGATAAGCTGCCAAAGTCGGGGAGGTAGGTGGCGCATCCTAAAATAGGTAATACGACACCAGGCCCGACATTTGCGGCAACTCATGTCTTGTTTGAGCTAGAGTTAGGGATCTTCCCGAGTGGGCTTTGTCGAGATTTGAGGGTGCGAGCTCGGGACGTTCAAGTCGAATCTTACGCCCACCATGCGGATAGAGAAGCAAATTGCTGCCGCAGCGACGGCAAGTGCGCCGCTGTAAAAGTGGAGGTATAGCGCTATCGCTGTGAGTGTTGCACCACAGGCCGCAGGTATGGCATATAGATCACGCGAGAGTACCAGCGGGACCCTCCTAATCATTACGTCGCGAATTGTGCCACCGCCCACGCCAGTGACGGTTCCCAACACTGCCGACTGGAATGGGCCCAAATGGGCCGCGAACGCTGTCGTGGTCCCGGTGACGCAAAAGAGTGCGAGTCCGGCAGCGTCAAAGACGGTAATATACCTTTGCAGGCGAACCCAGAGTCGTCGAGCGATGAAGGCGACGATGCCGGCGCCTCCGCCAACGGCTAGGTATCTCCAGTCTTGAAATGCAGCAGGGGGAAGAGAACCGATGAGTACGTCGCGGATTATGCCACCACCGAGAGCAGTGATAACCGCCAGGGCGACGACACCTACGATATCAAGGTTCTCGGCCTCCAT
Organism: Actinomycetota bacterium; assembly: GCA_027322285.1. Classification (GTDB taxonomy): domain Bacteria; phylum Actinomycetota; class Acidimicrobiia; order Acidimicrobiales; family Acidimicrobiaceae; genus SCQM01. The sequence continues at coordinate 7,651 of DAHVRV010000010.1, read as the reverse complement.
TGCTGTGAGTGCGCCGTTTAATCCGAATACGAAGGTGCCAGAGAGATCGAGTGCTAGCTGGAGAGTGGGGTTTGCGCTCAAAGCTATTCCTACTGGTTTCTTGTATTGGGCTGGCCGAGCCATGCGAGGGTGGCGACGACCATGGCCTCGATTCCAGTATCATGTGTGGGCTGAAGGACCGGGGCGAAACGCGCTGAATGATTTACCGGAATGTCCTCCGATACACGGTCTTCTTTCTCAGCCTTTCGATAAGTATCGGGATCGATCCCGCCAACACCCCAATAACAGTAGGGCGTACCAAACGCATCGGGGATGTCACTGAAGTCCTCTCTTGCGGTTTGCATCGAAAGTGCTTGGGTGCGTTCACCGAAAAATGAGGTGAATGCAGCGGTTACTACAGCATTACTTTTGTCGTCGTTGTTTGTGATCGGGAACCGATCGAATAGTTCGTAGTCCGCGGGTTGCGGAGAGCCTGATGCGGTGCACTCGGCGTCGACGATTCTTCGGATAATTCTGAGCACTGAGGTTCGGGTCTGTTCCTTGTAGGTGCGGACGTTGACCTCGATAGTAGCGTGGTCCGGTATGACATTGCTTTTGGTGCCAGCCTGCAATCTTCCTACCGTGACAACGACCGGTTCTCCGGGTTGCATCTCGCGGGCCATGATTGTCTGGAGTCGAACTACCACCATGGCAGCTAGAACAACAGGGTCGACCGAAGCCTGGGGAACAGAGCCATGAGCGCCACGTCCGTGTAGCGTAATTCGGATGCTGTCTGCTCCCGACAGGATCGGGCCTGACCGGGTGCCGACGAGGCCAGCTGAAAAAGGCAGTAAATGCTGGGCCAGTGCGACGTCGGGTTTGGGTATCAGCCCAGTCAATCCATCTTTGACCATGGAACGCGCTCCGTCGCCCGTCTCCTCGGCGGGCTGAAAGATAACCACTAGGGTTCCTGACCAGTTGCGACGAGCCGCGGAGAGCAGATGGGCAGCGCCAAGTAGCCAGGTGACATGCATGTCATGGCCGCAGGCGTGCATTACTGGAACCTCATTGCCTGTCTGGTCAATAGCGGTTGTAATGCTGGCATACTCGAGACCGGTCCCCTCGGCGATGGGAAGCGCGTCCATATCAGCACGAAGGAGTACCGTCGGTCCTTCCCCATTGCGGACTAGACCGACCACTCCGGTGTCTCCTATCCCAGCGTGAACCTCAATGCCGGAATTCGAGAGGCGCTGTATCACCTTCGCTGCCGTCGCCTGCTCTTGGTGTGAGAGCTCGGGGTGGGCGTGGAGGTCGCGATAAAAGTCGGCTGCCCAGGAGCGAACTTCATCGAGGCCTGAGAGGACCAAGGTGGCTGGTGATGAAGTTGGCGAGGAGGCGGTCATAATTGGCTAGTTCAGATTCTTTGAGGAAATATTATTGCAATTCACTTGGGTGTCTCCAGTAACTCGTGAGGTTTATTATTGTAACTCCCGAGGGTGTTCAACGCAATGGTCGCTATTTAGATCAACTCCATATGTTGAGCTTTAGCCCACGTGTGGTTTCAACCTGGCCATGGGGTTCTCCGTTTGGAATTAGCAACGTCGATGCACCTATGAATCTTCGGATTGGCGAACCTCTGGCTCAAGCGAAACAGATCTACGGCTCCTCGGTTAGGACATCAGTAGCCCAAGGCGGAAGCTGGTTTGCGTCCACTTCAACGGGAACCGTGGCCGGCCTGACAACGGTCGAAGTCAATTGGACCAACCCACAGCCCAGAATTGCAGATATGGGCGCAGGCTCCGTTGGATGTCCGGCCGTGTCGCCGTAGGAACACAGATATGGTGAAATTCAATAAAAGGCCATCAGCTTGGCCTTTCCCAAATCCACTCCTTGACAGGCAGTTTCGCAAACTCGATCTGCGCATCTGGGCCAAGCACTATTGCGCCACTTGAGGCGAGGCTTATATCAAGTCCATAGTCTCACGCTCGACACTCGGTCACTCAGCTTGGCTAAGACTCTTGGCGAACTGACGGCGGCACTTTCGGTGGCGGTCCCAAATAGTGAGGAATTTGAGTCGTCACATCTCGAGGGGCCGGTGCCGACACATTAACAGGGGTACCGAAATCGGAAAACTCCAGTGTCGATACCTGCGGTGCCACTCCATGAGCTGAAGAGTGTGAGGGGAGATTGACTTCGGTCTGAATTTCGCGGGTCATGCTGGCGCTGTCAACCAACACCTTAATGTTTACCGGAAGAGTGACTGAGGGAAGCGAAGCAGAAGTCACTACTTCTGGCATTCCAACATGGCCGAAGTACTCCGTTGCTGCCACTCCAGCAAAGGCAGAACGCTGCTCCGTTACGCCATTGCTAGCGAAGCGCTTAAGAATAGTCAGTGCCGGCGCTCTATTTAGGAACGCAAAGGGACTCATCGGTGAGAAGTTGTTGCCGTTTGGTGATGATACGCGCAGCCATTTCCCAGGCATTTGAGGAACGGACTCATATTCCACGTTGCCGTCAATGATCAACGTGGACTTGACGGATTGCCCATTGACCAGAGTGGCAAAATCTATCTGACCTTCGTTGTCGGTAAAGTCGTACACTCCTGTGCCGGTCACATGCACCGGTCCCGTCTGGGTGTAGGTTATCTTGGCGGTGGACTCCGTGGTCCGTGAGTATGACGACAACAGAGTACCTGTCAGATTGAAACTTTTCACCCTGGTTGTCGGTCGATGTGATCCATTTATGTAAAAGGCTGCTCCGATGCCAGCCAATGCAACGACCGATGCTAGCGCCGCAATTGTTTGCCATTTCCGAAAGATACGTATCAGGGTTTTGCCTCGGTCCAACTGTGACATCAAGACAGATCATAGCCACGTTGGGGTGGGGGAGGAAATGCTTGCAGGATTCCTACCCGTTGGCAAACTAAATCGGAGCGTATGCAAATCCATAACCAATCCCTATGGTCGCCGCGATCACGCACTAGTCGGTGCACTGCGCTCTGGCGTTGTTGTAGGGCTTTAGGCCTGCCGCAATATTAACCGTGAAAGGGAATGAGCCGCTTCCATCGCTATTGGTTACTCCAAAAATCTGAGCAGCTAGCTGGCGACCGCAGCCTGCACTGTTCGCATCAGATGCACTCGCACACTCAGAAATAAAGAACTTTTCACCCGAGCCGAATCCGGTCACTGACACCGTAACATTCTCACCATTCTTTAGGTTGCGCGAAGGAGTAACCGTAACCTTGTGGTTAGGGGCATAAAGCGCTGGCACCAGACCGGACTTTGATGTCGTAGTTGTCCCAGCTGGACTAAGAGTCGTTGTTGCAACTGACGCAGCGGTAGTGGGTGATGAGCTCGTCGAATTCGATGAACAGCTTGCCAGCACCATTGGAAGAGTCGCGACAACTGCTGTGGCAAGCAAGTTCTCAACTGATCTCATATCCAAGTTCCCCTTTGGAACCGACATAACTCTGACGTCAGCTAGAACCACCCGGTGGCGGTGGCGGTGGCGGTGGCGGTGGCGGTTGCGGAGGCTGAGGGTAGCTGGTTATCGTACGCCAAAATTTTGCTGTTGGATCCCAAAGGGTTGTCGAGCCTATTCCAGGTAAGCCACGACAATCGCTGGGAACGGTTACGGCCATTTCAGTCAAACTCATCGAGCTGAATACGATTTGTGCGAGCTTTTTGCTTGGTCCTATTGAAGGACAATCAACAGTTCCCATCTTGGGAGCAGCTGGCATAGCATTTAACATCTTCACCCATTTGTGCACCACAGCTGGATTGGCGACAACATACGAGCGGACTACGTGCTTTGAAGCTTGTCTGATCAGGATGGGGTACATGGTTGTCTTCTTTGGCACCATAGTTGAGCTAACTGTGTAGATCGTGACATATGCGCGGTCAAAACTCTGAGACAGGTAGGTTGAAGAAGGTCTTGAAGTTTCAGCATCTGCCACGAACACCTCCGCAAGAGTTTTGTTTTGCGACAGTGGCTCGAGGCTCACCTGGTAGGAGACGAGGGGATACTTGTTCGAGGCGAACTCGATTCCATAACCAGATACTGGGCCAGTACTCGTATTGGAAGAACTAGAGCCGGTCTGTTTCCAGCCCAAGGACTCCAGATATTTCGCATACCAGACTTCGATCTCAGACACTCCAGCCGGAATCAGATACTTCGATCTTTTCACTACCTGCTGTTCGTTGGGAAGCATGAGACTTGGATGAGCATAATTCATGCCGGTAGAGGTTGCTCCTGGATAGGTGGGGACCAGCTTCAAAAGTCTTTCAGTCAGTAGTTGAGAAGCCGAAGGAGCAGCAGACCCGTTCCCCGTCACCAGAATTAGCACCAGAAGTGGCAAGAGTACCACTGGCGTTTTCCTTCTCAAGCCTGAAATGTCGAGCGTAGCGTTGCTCATTCCTCGAAGCCCTTTTCAGACATAATCCGGTCATCGGACCCGAGTCCGTGAATTAGAGCTTTAGCTGAACTTACATTCTTGGTCGTTGAAATCGCCGGTCTCATCACTTGCCACTCACCTCTTGAAACACGAACTCATATCGCCATGAGGTGCGGGACTTGATAATGCCACGGTACCAGACACTGATGCTGGCGCGGCCACCGCGGCGGGAATGTTCTTCCCGGAAGATAGCTCGGCAACCGACTGCGGTGTAGTCGCGTACCATTTGCGTGTGGCGCTATCAAATGTGAACGAGCCGCATGAGCCATCAATAGCGTTGACGAGATGTGAATTTAATATCACTGGCACCTCAAATGATCCAGTGGATGGGTCCGGAGGATACGACACGGTAAAGCTCGAGAAATTATGAGGCAGATCTGGGTTCAAACAAGTGGTGTTGCTTGAGTTGCAGGACTCGCCAGCAATCATTGAACCTCCGACGCTTGGCGGAGGAGGCAAAGTCGTCGGATTGATTTGCTGACCATTTCCAACGATAAACCATTGATCAGCTACCCCAAAGCATGAGATAGATCCAAATTGTCTTTCCAACTCGGAGAATTGTTGCGGTATGAAAAAGTCACGTCCACACAACTTGTCAATTGACGGACTCGGCAGGGGAATAGATGTCGCGGTGGTCTTAGCTGGAGTAATTGTAGTTGTAGTCACCGACGTGGTTGTTATAGGGGACGCGCTTGCTGCATTCGACGAACAGCTTGCGAGCACCATTGGAAGCGTCACTGCAACGACGGCCAGTGGTTTCCTGAAAGACCTCATAGTGGCACGGTTCCCCTTTCAGAAATGATTACGCTCACACTAGTCAAGCGCTAAATCAAGGCCAATCTCGCTATGCGTCTCGTTCTCAACCCAACAAACCAGGGTTGTAAGTCTATACTTCTACGGACATGGGCAAGAAACCGACAGCGTGGCCACTCGCCTTTCTGGTATCGGCAGCAATCTTGTCATCTTGTGGTTCAGCCAGCACCTCGCTGCAATCTACAACAAAGGTGCAGGTTACTTCGACTGCAAACCCCGTCGTAACCGCCAGCGTTCCGTGGATCGACACACTAGCGACTATCCCTGCGACGACAGTCGTACCTGCTCCTTCACCGCCAAAATGCTTGCCAGCGGAACTGAAGGTTGGAATCGTAACTTTCGGCTTTGCGACCGCCCAAGAAGGCTGGAGAGTCCCGATTACAAATACGGGCACGCAACCTTGTTTGTTACCGAATCACGTTTCAAAGATCACGGCAATAGGCACAAGCGGAAATCGGGTAACGCTTTCAAATGGCCCACTTGTAGGGCCTGCCCCTCCGATCATCTTGAAACCGGGTATAGCCAAAATCTATGGAATCCTTTCTGCTGCCTTTTGTGACGCCGTAGGGCTGGTCCAACCGTTCAGGCATTACAGCTCGGTGGAGATGACTCTTCCGGCTGGGATTCTGGATCTATCGAAGTTAGTCCTTAGGCTATGTAGCGACAAGGTCTTCTCGGGATTTCAACAGTCTGGGTCAGCACCTCCCGCTCCTGGAACAGTGGCGTCGCTAAATGCAAAGCTCGAAATCCCAAGGACGGTCAAAGCAGGAACCACTCTTGATTACCGAGTAGTTCTCGAAAACCAATCAAAAGAGACCGTCGACCTCAATCCATGTCCCGTATACAAAGAATTGATCTACGTTGTAAATGGAGCGAAGGGAAAGACGAACTCTCAGGTCCTCCAACTCAACTGCTCAACTGTTCACTCGATCAAGCCACATCAGAAGGTCATCTACCAGATGGTCATCCAGGTCCCGTCCGAAACCGGCCTGGCGAAGTTTTCATGGCAGGTCGAACCAAGTGGGCCATTTGCGGGAGGTGGGGTGACGATAGTGGAGTAGGGGCCTAAGCGCCGCAAGCAGAGTGAGTCGATCTAATCGATCTCAGTCACATCTGGGCGTTATCATTCCGACCATGGAACAGTCTTAAGATCCAGGACGGCAGAACAGAAATGGGAGATTACAAGAATTGAGATTGCCCGTCAAGATTTTGATTGCGAGAATAGATCGCATTTTGCTACGACAAGACCAATGCACGCAAGTTGGGGATTTCAGTCTCTGATTAGTTATGGCCCAAATATGATAATTGACAACTGCTAACGGAATTACCCTGAACGTCCAGCAAAAGGTTGAGGCGGCCTCACATTTTTGACGCCCTGATTTGCACTCGGCAGGATCAATATTAGCATCTTGGTGCTGGCAGGACAATGAGAGCGGCCGGTGATCGCATTCCTGGAACTGAGGTTCTAGATGGCAGTCCTGTTCGAATCATTTAGATCAAGCGCGTGATCAATTCTGCTCGTCAGCCACCCGTGAGCAGTACGTTCTCCGTTATGAAAGGTGGTCTTGAGGCGGTTCTTGGGGATTGCGAACCCGAGAGCCAAGGCGACTAGCTGACACTGCTTCATCATGGGGGTTCTCAAATTATCTGGGCTTTTGCTCGGAAGAGTGACCCTGGAACAGGAGTACCTCGAATGAGCTGTTGATTGTCCCGAATGAGAACAGGGGCGGCTCGGGAACCATGGAGTGTTATGCTCAGCCGGATGCATTGAGGGGCTTGTCCGGCAGCACAGCTTGGCTCCGGGTCTTGCGTGTCGTCTGTCGGGTTGCCTCCCGTACATCTTCTACAAGCCTTTGCATGATGGCGACTTCATCCAGGAAGGCCCGGAGTCCTTGGTCGGTAATCGTCACGGATGTTTTTGGCCGTCTTCCAACAAAAGCTTTGCTAATTGTCACCAGGCCGGCATTTTCGAGCACTTCGAGGTGTCGAGAAAGGTTGCCGTCTGTCAACGCAGTGATCTGCTTGAGCGACTTGAAATCAGAAGTCCCAGATGCGTTTAGGGCTGCCAGGATGCTTAGCCTGTTTTTTTGATGAACAATGTCCGAAATCCGTTCTAAAGACTCGCCGGAGCCTCTTGAATTTTCAATCGTCATTTCAATAGCGCCTTTCCAGCTACACCTAACGGGTCATGCCATAGCCTCTTTAGGTAAGCGACCGTGTCCAAATGCGTTCTGAGAAATATCACCATTGAGGCCACCAAAAGGAATATACCCCAGAAAGTGTGTACCTCGGTCTGAAGCGAGATCTGCATTCCTTTGATGGATTGCAGAGCAACGGGAAGTTTCGTGCTCGGTCCAGAGAAAGTAAGAAAGGTTCCACCAACAGCCATCAGATCTACGGAACTCT
>DAHVRV010000109.1:0-564 GCA_027322285.1 Actinomycetota bacterium | reverse complement strand
GCCTTGGCGACCTGCTCCGGGCCGTCCCTCCGGCCCCGCCCCGTCGCCCGTCCCGTCGCTCCCCCTCGCTGACGCCGGGTCACCGCCGTCTGGCCCGGCGTCTGCGGGCCCGGCGTCTGCGGGCCCGGCGTCTGCGGGCCCGGCGGGCGCTCCCTCGTCGCGGCCGGGGGCGTCCGGGACGTCCTCGTCCTCGTCCTCGTCCTCGTCCTCGTCCTCGTCCTCGTCCTCGTCCTCGTAGGGGTTCCCGAGGATCTGGCGAGCCAGGTCGACCACCACGGCGCTGTCGGCGTCCTCGCTCGTCACCTGGCCGAGAAGCGGCGCCGCCAGGAGCCCGCGCACCACCCCGTCATCGGCCACGCGCTCGGTCTGGTCCACGGCCCACGCCCAGAGACGCGCCACCGGGTCGTGGCGTCGGGACCGCAGGGGCGGGAGGACGAGCCGGGTATTGAGCGCTGCCTGGGCGATGCCGGTGGCCGCCGGGAACAGCCAGATCAGTCGGAGGTTGCCGGTCGCGTCCACCACTGCTGCGGCGGCGTACGCCAGGAGGACGCTGCAGAGGTTGAA
>DAHVRV010000108.1:0-566 GCA_027322285.1 Actinomycetota bacterium | reverse complement strand
ACATTGTATGAGGAGAGATTGTTTGAATGATAAGTCCAGAGAGGTGCCTTCTGGCAGAAGCAGCGCAGCTGCTTAATTCTACAGTCGCAGATAGCGAATTGTTTGGGGTAGCTGCGCTGTAAACCATTGATTTTTTATGGGAATTATATACTTTACTCCCTGAGCTAGCCTATCTAGAATGAGCACATGAGCAGATCGACGATCAGTGCTTACGCCTTTTTCAAGCGGTTCCCCAATGAATCAGCCGCTCGGGGACACATGGAATTGCGCCGTTGGAACGGAAGGCCAGTGTGTCCTTACTGCGAGACTGCGGATCGGATCCAACTACGTTACCTCGAAGGGTACTACCGCTGCCTCACCTGTAAGTCGGATTTCACCGTTCGCACTGGAACCATCATGGAGCGTTCTCACGTGCCGTTGAACAAATGGCTTTACGCGATGTACCTGCTCACCACGTCCAGGAAGGGTGTTTCGTCGTTGCAGTTGGCGAAGGAAATAGGCATGACCCAGAAGACCGCTTGGTTCCTACTACACCGGTTGCGGGAGGCATGTGGGAAAGGGAATGG
>DAHVRV010000107.1:0-581 GCA_027322285.1 Actinomycetota bacterium | reverse complement strand
TTGAAGTTTCGACCGACAAGGTTGATTCGGAAGTACCATCGTCAGCGTCCGGTGTCTTGACTCAAATTCTCGTCGAAGAGGGCGAGACGGTTGATGTTGGCACGGTATTGGCGATTGTTTCTGCCAGCGGTGAGGCGCCAGCGCCAGCACCACGAGCCGTACCGGCTGAAGCGGCAGCTCCTGAGCCGGCTCCGGTCCCAGCGCCAGCTCCGCAAGCGGCTCCTCAAGCGGCTCCGGCCCCAGCGTACGCCGCGCAACCAGCGCCAGCACCACAGGCCGCGCCAGCACCACAAGCCGCGCAAGCACCACAGGCCGCGCCGGCTGAAGTGCCAGCCGCAGAACCGGCTTCGGCGTCGGTACCGCAACGTGATGCGGTACCGACGGAGAGCAACGGATCGCTTCTTTTGTCGCCAGTGGTCCGGAAGCTGATCCACGACAACGGAATCAATCCTTCCGATATCACTGGTACCGGTGCGGGAGGAAGAATAACCAGGTCAGACGTTTTGACTTATTTGGATAGGAGGGCCTCTGGGGCGGACCGGGCTGCAGCAAAGATTTCGCCAGCACCTGCTCAGAATGGT
>DAHVRV010000106.1:0-585 GCA_027322285.1 Actinomycetota bacterium | reverse complement strand
ATGATCGACGGTTATGTGCTGGAAATTGTGCAAATTCCATTGGTCGACGGGGAGCAGCGACTACAGCCATGGCAATCGCAACAAAAACGGGTCCATCCCTAATCTATCCCTACTATTGCGTGATGATCTCCCAAAACATTGATCCTGCATGGTCCCGGTAAATCGAATAAATGCCCAGGTAGCACACCAAATCAGGGCGACGATGGAGGACTGTATTGGACCTCTTAGATAGTCCAGATAGAACTCATAACCCGAAGGTCATAGGTTCAAATCCTATCCCCGCCACTAGAGAAATGCAGGTAAGGGTCCTTCCAACTGGAGGGAACCTCTGCGTTAATTATGTGGGTGTTGGGTGAACTTCATTCCACGCGTTTAAGTCGACAACTTCGCTGTAGAACCGGTTCCAACATATCTAGGTAAACCAGTCGCGATACAAATTGATCTGGACGATTTGACAGGACTTTACTGACCTGTCAGTATGGTTATATGAGTCTTCCCAGTATTACTCACTCACGCCTGCTTGACACTGCCACCGAACTGTTCTACACGGAGGGTATCGCTGCCACCGGGGTGGACAAGGTTGTG
>DAHVRV010000105.1:0-587 GCA_027322285.1 Actinomycetota bacterium | reverse complement strand
AGATTCCCGTTCGGGCGCACCTAATGCTCCCCTGAAGTACTTCTGAGCCAAAATAGTTGATGCATTCAGCGACCAGCTAGAGGGCACATGCACACCCTTTTGTTCGAAGACGACAGACCCGTCTGGTCGGGTGATAGAGATATCACGGTATTCCCATCCGACGCCCGAATAAGGCCCGTCCATCCCTTTCGTAAAGTGGCGTGTCAGCATGATGTTTCCTCCATGTTCGCCGATTTAGAAATCGGTTGGACAATATGTCCTATCTATATGTATGCACGAGCATCACATCTCGATATTTGCCTGCTTTTGGCTCGCTGTAACCCCTTCCAAAAAAGATCTGTTTCTGGTGCATACATATAAAGCAGTGGATTTTCGAAAAGAAAGGTGACTAATTATGAGCGTCATTCAATCGCAGATCGCTCTGCCGCTAGGTGCAGCTTCAATTTTGCTGCACCACTTCTACGCAGATAGTGCGATCAATACAACCAACAGGGAAGTCCGGGAATGAGATCGGCAACAATGGATAGTGCCGGTGCCGAAATGCACAAGGAGGGTACGCCATGAGCAACGAAGCTTTGAGCTGGGCC
>DAHVRV010000104.1:0-608 GCA_027322285.1 Actinomycetota bacterium | reverse complement strand
AGTGAAGGCAAACGAATTATTCCCGTGGTGCTCCATCCTGATCTACATCTGCCGGGGTTCATCTCAGATTTGAAGTACCTGGACGTTCCGAAAAATCCTCAAGCTGCGTTCACATGGCTCCGTGACAACGTCCTTTCCCAGGCAACCGAGAAGCAAAAGCAAGAGAGCGCTGCTTGGCTGGCTATTGGTGGCGCGCTCCTGTGGCTACTCAGCCATAGCTAACTCGCATGCGAGGCCCAACCCATCATTCCACCGGACCTGCGCGAAAAGCCGCGCAGGCCGGTGAATTCAAACGTTATGCGGCCTGAGAACTTATCTTGTTCAAAGTGGTAACAGGAGACGCCTCATGAAATACAAATGTCCGCTTTGTGGTAGCGCTCTCACGGAGGGTCACTTCCATAGGATCATCAAACAGCAGGAGAAGAAGGAAAAGGTCCAAAAAGGGGAGCTGCAAAAGCTGAAGAAACAAGCAGAGATGGCCAAGGCCGCCGCCGTGGCTGCAAAGCGGAAAGAGCAGGAAACCCGCGCCAAAACGAAACAGAAAGTAGACGCCGCCAAAAAAGAAGCCGCCCGTGCCGAGCGCAGTAAGACTGCGATCAGGGACAAGC
>DAHVRV010000103.1:0-628 GCA_027322285.1 Actinomycetota bacterium | reverse complement strand
CAGCGATGGACATGAGGGTCTGGCTCTCGGCCAAATCGGACGGTAACGGATGAACTATACTGCGTCAGAAATAGTGCCCGCAGCGGACATTCGCCGCTCTTCCCATGTCATGCTGAGGGGTGTACAGCGAACTTGTTACCTACGATGGAGCGAACCCGATCAACGGCACATTCAGGAACAAATATCGCCCCCACCAACTCAAGAAAATTCCATTCCTGCGTAGGTTCATACAAGAATGCCAGTTCTGACCGTTGGTGAAAAACACCATACTATTGCAGTCATTCATGAACGTTTGAATTCACCGGCCTGCGCGGCTTTTCGCGCAGGTCCGGTGGAATGAGTAGTTAGCAGCCAACTATCGGACACGTAGGGCCCCTTTTAACGATGACTCCAGAAACGCTCTTACCTCCACACATTCGGAATGGGTCAGTGCCAGCATATGCAGAGGAAGCGAAGAGTACTCAAGAAACTCTCTCTGGATATTTCTTCTCCAATCAGGAATTTGCTTCGAGTGCTTGTCTAGGTACATAACGAATATGTCGATATCGTTTGGTTGACGATCAACTTCTAAGACAGAGCCGAAGACCCACACTTGGGATACGAACTCAGCCACAACCTTGTGGCGCAA
>DAHVRV010000102.1:0-631 GCA_027322285.1 Actinomycetota bacterium | reverse complement strand
GGACAAGGAAGTGTTCAAATTTCTCAGGGAACATTGCGACGCGGTCCTGATTGGGGCATCTACCGCGCGCAAAGAAGGTTATTCCGCACCCAAGGCTCCCGCCTCGTCCATCAGAGCCCCGCTCTTGGTGGTTGTCAGCAGATCTCTTGATATACCAGAGTCTTCCAAGTTTCTAGACGAGGAGTCGCCGCCTTTTATCGCCACCACCGAGCTCTCCATATCAAAACACAATTCAACAATTAGCAGAGTCTCGCACAAGGCGACGGTCAAAGCCTTTGGAAAAGAGTCGGTGGACTTCGTCGAGCTTCTCGCTTACCTACATGCAAAGGGAATCAGACTCGTTTTATGCGAGGGGGGTCCGACCATATTTTCACAACTACTGGACAGGGATTTGATAGATGAGCTCTGTCTCACTATTTCTCCCCGCATTGGCAGCGGAGAACCGTCTGGGATTGCATCCATAGGTAAAACTGATTCGATAGATATGTCGCTCGGGTCATATTTCGAAGTCGACAACTATCTCTTCTGTCGCTACCTGATCCGGCATGCTCAAAAGTGACAGTAAAAACAGTTTGAGCCTTCACCTTGGACCGGTAAAGGCGCAAACAAACTAGCTAGCTAGCAATTGTGA
>DAHVRV010000101.1:0-637 GCA_027322285.1 Actinomycetota bacterium | reverse complement strand
CTGGCAGCCGCTCTTGAGCAGGTACAACACCGCATTGAAGACTTCATATAAATCCACTGTCCGCGGCTTGGTTCGCTTTCGCACCTGTTCCAACAACGGACGCACCCTCTCGAACTGCTCCCGGCTCACATCGCTCGGATAGTGCTTTCTGCGCTCCATGCTCCAGAACTATCGCCCCGAAGGACCTGCTGCATATAGCGGACTTGATGCCTCAAGCGTATCCAACCTGAAAAGATCGTGAACAGGCTCTAAAGTCGGCCATCCCCGCCTCATAAATCACGCTGTGCTCTGATTTTTGCAAGAGGCTCAATATTCGGAACATAGTGCGGCCAAGCAACAATGTTTCTACGCAAAATTGTATTTCTGTTCGTGAGGAGCCCTGGCCAGTCGTTAAAACAAAAATTCAATTCCCGCAGCGTCTCATCCGGCGTCATTTTTAATTCTTTCCCAAAGGTCGACTGCTGCCTGGCTGAGCTTTGCATTGCCGCCCTTGCTGAGCGCCTCCAGCGCCTTTTCTAGGAGTATTTTTTGGCTCTGCGGATCAAGCCCGCCAATCGCATCTGCATCCACGGTTTGCAAACTTCGAACTGCGTCGCGCGCTCTCCGCATTTCTCGCCTCCGGAAGGCAGTCTCGGCG
>DAHVRV010000100.1:0-638 GCA_027322285.1 Actinomycetota bacterium | reverse complement strand
ACCGGCCTCCCTCCGCCCGGCGATCGTGGTCTCCAACGACATTGTGAACAACGGTCCCGGCGAACTCGTCGTGGTCGTGCCCGTCACCTCCACCGACTACGGTTTGCGCAGCCATATCGAGATCGCAACAGGCGTCAGCGGCCCGGAGCACCCGTCGTACGCGAGATGTGATCAAATCCGAGTCGTGTCCACCGAGCGCATCCGCCTGCGGCGAGGCGACATCGCGCCCGATGAGCTGCGTGCCATCGATCGGGCACTGCGGTTCATCCTCGATCTTTGAGCCCACCAGGACCGAGCGAGACCGTTCAACGTCCGTCCAGCGAAAACCGGTCTCATGCTCCCGACCCAACTTTCGGCTCTTAGGAGAAACACTCCTGGTGAGGGGTGTGCATGGTCTGTTTTTGGACACTACAACCTACCAACGACTCTGTGGTGCCTTGGAAGCTTGTCCTTGACCCCTAAGGCGTCGTAGATCTCTTTGTGCTCTGGTTCAGGTACTGAAGATACCCGTAGGTGATGTATCTGGTCTTTGTCGTCTGTGAATATCAAAGTAGAGCGCATGTGGGTAGAAAGCGTCTCATTTATCGTGGACCAGCTTCTGTTGTCGCCGACAAGTCGAAGGCTGTGTTCGATAGCTG